>CAJUBU010000007.1:32220-141903 GCA_910585095.1 uncultured Lachnospira sp. | reverse complement strand
GTAAACTTTGTGAGTAGTATATGAATTTATTTATTACAAAAGCATACTCGTTGAAGTAGAAATGAAACATAAGAGTTTATAACTTTTTATAAGTTTTCAGTAACGGTTTAGGAGAAAATATTATAATGGGAAATATAATATGTTTTGATGAAAATACGCCTGTTGACGATTGGATATGTATGTCAAATGCAGCAACCGATGTTTTTCTAAATGTACTTTCATTAAGCGGTTCGATATTGGCAAAAACAGTGGAAGAAAAGCAGTTCATTATATGGTTGTCCGAAAAAGACCAAAAATTTGTTGGTTTAGGGACAGTTGGATTTCATATTGTTGATATGCCTTGGAAAAGGGAAACCTTTTCAAATGATAAACTGTTTTTATTAAATGTAATTAAGTCTGCTGAAAATAAACTTGGCTGGGAAAAACTCGATTATACACCTAAACTTATTTTGCCCAATTTAAAGAAGTTCAAAGAATATATTGAAAAAATGACAGAAGATGATATTGATGATAATGCGCTTAGAGAATGGCTCGAGGCGGCAGAAGATAATGACCCTATCCATTGTGAATTTCCACGTTGTAAAAAATGTAATACATTGCTTACATTTCTAGGCTGTCCAATATGTAATAATAAAACTTATGATAAATAATAAAAAAGTTAAAGGTTGCAAAAACAAAGTTTTTTATTTTGTTTTTTGCGCAAGAAAGCAGCGCAGAAATGAGGATTTTTATGGAAGAATTATTTGTCTATTTAATTTTGTTTTATGAAAAAATAATAACATATGATGTATATCAGAAAAAATTAGATTCTCTTTTTATAGAAAATCCTAATAATGAAGTTCTTTTAAATTTAGAATGGGAAACCGATATTGAAAAAATACAATTTTACTTTAGAACAAATATTGATTATCAAAATTTAAATTATGAGTTGTTTGGAAAAACCTTAATGAGTAAATTAAAAGAATATTATAATCATTGTTTGGACATTCATATATTTGCAAATAAAATGTATTCTCTATGGAAAAGTATTCCAAGTTGTATCCAAAATAAAGAACCGTTTTGGACACTCTCTTATGCAGATGACCCATTAGCATATGGAGATGAAAAACAAAGCCGTTTTCTTTATGAAAAAATGTTAAATTACTATGGAAATTAATCTATAAGTTATAATAATTTTTTATAATGGACATACTTTTTAACCTCATCAAGTAAGTCTCTTTTTATTTCAATATTTCAAAAATATAATTTTAATATTGTATAAATATAAGCGAGAACTTGCTTGTTTCAGTGGGGCATATATTCCTCACTGAAAAGCTGTGATAGTAGCTATGAGGTTATGAGCATTCAAACGTTAAATGTTTACGAATTATTTATCATATATAATTCATAAGAATTTGCTTTAATCAATAATCAATAAAAATTTATTTAGAAAAAACAGTATGTTGACGTCTGTATATATCTGTATCTTTTAGTTGTAATTCCTGTTCAATATTAGCAATCTGTTGTTCTAAGTCTTTTGTTTTTTGCGGGTCAGATGCCATGCGAAGTTTCTGTTCTAATTGCTTTTTTTCCTCTTTTAATTTTCTGATTTCTCGCTCAACTTTATCTGTGTTGCCAGTGCATTTTTCTTCCTGATTTGCCTCTTTATTATCCGCTGCTTTTTTTCTAGGATTATCAAATGAAATTTTTGGAGTACCGTCTTCGCTATATTTTAATTGATAAAGACCTGTTGCAGGTTTTGCCTCTTTATCAGAAGGGATATACTCATCTTGTATAGGTTTATTTTGCTGTTTTTGCGTTGTATTATCGTCTGTATTGGCAGCAGGTTTTTGTTTTTGAGCTTCATTGATTTCCTGTGTTGTTGGATAGGCTGTATTGTTTTGAATTGGTTGCATATATAATTCCTCCATTCTTGTGCAATTTATAAATTTAAATTTGTTAGCTGATTTTATTTTAATCGCACTGCCACAAATTTCAATAAAATTGATGTGAAGTGATTAGTCAGTGTGGTGAAATGACAAGTAATACACTTATACAAAATGTTGTATCAGTTGTTGTGATTTCAATAGTACCATCATATTTTTGCGCAGTCCACTTCATGTTGGATATACCTATTCCCTCTTTGAAATGGGTGTTTCCATCAAAACTATTTTCAATTTCAATTAATAAAAAGTCTTCTTGTTGATGGCTTAATACATGGATATATTTCCTTTGATTTGTGCTTAATTTTTCACAGGCATTGATTGCATTGTCCAAAGCATTAGACAGAATAATGCAAAAATCCATATCGGTTACAATACAAGGAGAGGGAATGTTAAGCGAACTGTTAATATGAATCCCTTTATTGTCTGCCAAAGCAATTTTATTTTCTAATAAAATATCTAAAATAGGATTGTTTGTCGGAAAAGGGAAAGAGGTGTTTAATGTGGCAATGTTAAGTTCATCAATATATGCTTTGGCTTTTAAAAAATCTTGTTTTTCTAATAATCCCTTTATAATCAGGATATGATTTTTCATATCATGCCGAAGTGCTTTTGTATTGGTATAATGTGTCCAAGCTTCCTTTACGTATTGTCTTTGAAAATGTGTCTGTTGTGTAAGCATAGATAGTTTGGTATGTAGAAAAAAACTGTCCATTAATTTTTGATAAGCATAGAGGATACTAAAAACACTAACAATTCCTAATATTTGGATAAGAAGCATTGGGATGTGCGTTTTATTTAAAATGGTGAAGGTTGATTTAATAGAGGATGGACTTTCATAAAAAGTAAAATGAATATATCCGCTTACTACAAAAATCATTAATAAAGGAATTATAATCATTAATATATATTGATTTTGTATGTTTTGCTTATTATTTATATATTTACTAATGATTTGATAGCATAAAACCGCTAAAGCAAGAGAAAGTAAGGTCCCAGCTACCATAAAAATAGGACTAAATAACGAAGGATTAAGATGATAAATAAAAAAGGATGCAATGATAGATGTGGAATTAAATACACCATAGCAAAGCTGCATAATTTCTATTATAAGTAAAATATATAAAACACTCAACTTTATAGTAGCTTTTAATATCCATATGCTATACAGAAACAATACGCTTGCCAGTAAGGTTAGTTTTATTAAAGTGGAAAGCGGTAATTGACAGACAATATGACTTAAAAGGATAAAAGCAATGGTTTGATATTTTTTTCCAGATATATGTAGCCATTTTTTTAAAAATAAAAATTGAATGGATATTTCAATAAATCCTGTTATATAAGAGAAAAGAAAAGTAAACATTTTTAGCCTCCCAACCGCTGTTGTTTCATATAGTGCAGTATAGCTGCCGAAAAGTCGTCTTTACGTAAACGGGAAACAGGAATTGTATCACCATTCGTTAAATAGGCAATAGAAGATTTATAATTTTTTACATACTTTAAATTAATAAGATAGCTTCGGTGACATTTGAAAAAGCGATTGTCTAACTTTTTTTCTAAATTTTCAATTTTATCATAATAATCAATAATGGATTTGTTTTTTAAATGAAGATAAACTTTTCTGTTGATAATTTCACAATACATGATATGGTCAAATAAAACAATATCCCATTCGTTTCTTTTTTGTATCAGTAAACATTTTTTATTTTGGTCTTGAATGGAAGTTAATAATCTTTGCATAGTTTGATTAAAATGCGTTTCTTGTAAAGGTTTTACAAGATAGTCAAACGCTTGTACCTCAAAGGCATTAAATACGAGTTCCCGCATAATGGTGACAAAGATAAGAAAACCATCAAAGCCGTTGCTTCGCAGTCTTTTTGCCGTTTCAAATCCGTCAGGATTGTCCATTTGAACATCAAGAAAAATGATGTGAAATATTTTGTCACTAGCTAATAAGTCAACGCTGCTTAAAAAACAAGAAATATTTATTTCTATTTTTTCTTGATGGAAAAATGTAGATATGTTTTTTGTTAATACGTCTATCATATAAGTTTCATCATCACATATGGCAATCTGTATCAATTATTATTCACCTCTTTTTGTCTTTTTGAGTGACTGGCAGCTTTTTTCAATAGATTATATACAGGAAATAAAAAATAAGCAATGGGCAATTTTGGCTGTTTGGAAAAAGTCTGATATTTGGTTTAGAGTAATTGACTTTTTAGGAATGGTTCGGTATACTTGTGGAGTATTTTATTAAATACTGGTAAGTTATGCGATTGTGTTGTCCAGATGAAGGCATGCAACAAAAATGCTGACATAACAGAAGAAAGGGAATGTTAATTATGGAGAGGAAAACAAGAGGTTTTTTGTGGATAAGTGCAATTTGCTTGGTGCTTTTAAGCACAATGGTTTTTTTAGTGCTGGCTGAAGTGATGGGCGAAAAAAGTGAAGCTACATTAAACAGTGTCAGCGAAACATATATGTCAGGAATGAATGAGCAGCTAGTGAAAAAGTTTGAGACATTGATTTCACAGCAGTTTAGACAGATAGATGGAACTATAAGGAGAGTTAGTGAAGAAGATATTAAAAATAAACAAGAATTGTGGGACGAATTGGCTCTATGTGCTAAAGTACGTGATTTTTCTTATTTAGCATTATATAAAAAAGATGGAACAGGGCAAGTTCTTTATGGAGAGAATATAGAAATTGTTGAACAAGATGAATTTTTAAAAATGTTGAGACAGGAAATAAAGGTAAGCAGTGGTATTACGCCTAGAGGCGACAAACTTTTTTTGTTGGCAGTAGAGGCAAAGTATCCAATGGATGATGGGACCGCAAGTGATGTGCTGGTTGCTGGCGTACCGATGGATTTCTTGGGAGAAATATTAAATTCAGATGAAAAGGAAGCTATCTTAGTTTCACATATTATTGATAATGATGGTGATTTTATGGTGCGAAGCGGGGATGCGTATCGAGAAAATTATTTTGAGCGTATTCATGCCATTTTTGAGAGCCATAATGGAAAGACACCTGACCAGTATGAGCAAGAGTTAAAAGATGCAATTGCTGCCAATAGAACATATACGGCATGTGTAATGATTGAGGGACAGCATAGAAATATTTATTGTTCTAGTATTGATAATACAAATTGGTTTTTGTTGTCCGTTATGCCGCATGGGGCATTGGATAGCGCTATTGTTTCTTTAGAGGCTACACGTCAATATACAATGCTTTTATCCGCTGGTATTATATTATTAGGTTTTATTATTGTATTTATTATTTATTATAGAATGACTCAAAAACAGTTGCGTGATTTATTTGAGGCTCAGCAGGAAGCCGCCAAAGCCAATCAGGCAAAGAGCGAATTTTTATCAAGTATGAGCCACGATATTCGTACACCGATGAATGGTATTGTTGGTATGACTGCCATTGCGCAGGCTAATATTAATGATACGGATAGAGTGACACATTGTCTGGCAAAAATTGCACTGTCCAGCAAACATTTGCTTGGTTTAATTAATGACGTGCTGGATATGTCCAAAATTGAGAGCGGAAAGTTATCATTAAATAATAATATGGTTTCGCTTCGAGAGACTATGGACAGTATTGTAAATATTTCACAGCCGCAGGTAAAGGCAAAACATCAAAGATTTGATATTTTTATTCAAAATATTCAGACAGAAAATGTTTATTGTGACAGTGTGCGATTAAATCAAGTTTTGCTTAATTTAATGTCTAATGCAATCAAGTTTACGCCTGAGAATGGAATGGTTAATGTCTATTTAGAACAGGAAAATTCTCCACTTGGAGAAGATTATATACGATGTCATTTTAAGGTGAAAGACAGTGGAATTGGAATGACGCCAGAATTTCAAAAAACAATTTTTGAGCGTTTTACAAGAGAACAGAATCAGCAAGTACATAAAACAGAGGGCAGCGGGCTTGGAATGGCAATTACAAAAGCGATTGTCGATGCTATGAAAGGTACCATTGAACTAAAGAGTGCGCCAGGTATGGGAAGTGAGTTTCATATTACGTTAGATTTTGAGCGGGCAACTGTAAAAGAGGTTGATATGGTGTTGCCGCCTTGGAAAATGCTTGTTGTGGATGATGATGAAGAACTTTGCAAGAGTGCAATTTTGTCATTAAAGGAAATCGGTATTACGGCTGATTGGGCTTCAGGCGGAAAAATGGCAGTTCAGATGGCAAGACAGCATCATGCGAAAGCAGATGATTATCAGATTATTCTTTTGGATTGGAAGATGCCTGATATGGATGGTTTGGAAACAACAAAAGAATTGCGTAAACATTTGGGAGACGATGTACCAATTCTTATTATTTCTGCTTATGATTGGAGCGATATTGAGATGGAAGCTAAAGAAGCAGGGATTCAAGGATTTATTTCTAAGCCGTTATTTAAGTCAAATCTTTTCTTGGGACTTAGTTCATATATGTTAAATAGTGAAGAAAGTGAAAAACAAGAAAAAGAAAAGAAAAAATGTTTTGTGGGCAGACATATTCTCTTAGCAGAAGATAACGACCTAAACTGGGAAATTGCAGAAGACATTTTGACAGAGGCAGGTCTTGAGTTAGAGCGAGCAGAAAATGGACAGATTTGTATAGAAAAATTTGAGCAGTCTGAAATTGGATTTTATGATGCTGTTTTGATGGATATTCGTATGCCAATTATGAATGGTTATGATGCTACAAAAGGCATTCGAGCATTGCAGCGTGAGGATGCTAATTTACCAATTATTGCTATGACAGCTGATGCATTTTCAGAAGATATTCAGCGCAGTTTAGACAGTGGTATGAATGAGCATATAGCAAAGCCAATAGATATAAACCGACTGATGCAAATTTTGGAAAAATATTTAGATTAATAATAAGGTTATAAGTAGGCAGTAAAGCGGATTGCAAATATTTGCTTGGCTATTATCTGGCAAGTTTTATATTTTTAATCGTAATTTGATTATAATAGGGCTGTCGCATAAAGAAAAAATATATAAGATATAGTATATAATATTAAAAAATAATGATATCTTGTATTGCTTTTTCTTAATGCGGCAGTTCTATTTTTTATTTAACCTCATCAAGCAAGTAGTGTAGTGGATTGTGAATATCCACTTAACTTTTATCAGGTAAATAGTGAAATGGATTGCAAATATCTGTTTGATTTAGAGAAGGATTTATTTACATAAATAAATAATTTTGCACCTAAAATAATGTATTTCACGCTTTGCAATCTAAAATATATCTATATATGACGATATATTATAAAGAAAAAGATTTTAAACCAGTTGTAGCTTACACATACAATATAAAATTAAGCTAAAATAAAAAACTACAATAAAAAGGTGGTAGAGCAATGAAAATAGCAGTCTGTGATGATGACAAAACAGTCAGAGACGACATTGTTCACTTGATAAAAAAACATATTCCTGATGTGAATATTTTTACTTTTGTATCAGGTGAAGAACTAATAGATTATGGTGAAGATTTTGATATTTCCTTTATTGATATTGAAATGGAAAAAATGACAGGTATTGATGTTGCAAAGAAAATTAGAGCAAAGCAAGAAAGACAAGGAAGTCCTAAAAGTATCATTATTTTTATTACAAAATATAGCGACTATATGGAATCTGCTTTTGATGTAAATGCTTACCATTATTTACTAAAACCAATTGATAATGAGAAATTTGCAGATGTGTTAAAACGAGCATGGAAAGATGCCATGATAATAAATGAGAGAAACAACAAATATATTATGGTTAAGAGTTTTGGTGTACAACATAAGATTTTTGTTAAAGATATTTATTATATAGAAAGTAATAATAAAAAAGTTGTAATTCATACAAAAGATGGGATTATAGCAAGTTATGGCAGAATGGATGAATTGGAAAATTTATTAGGTGATGAATTTTATCGTTGTCATCGCTGTTATTTAGTCAATATGGAAAATATATCCGCTTATAGTGCAGATATGGTTAAGGTTTCTAATGGCGATAAATTAATCCTTGCAAAGAAAAAGCATAAAGATTTTGTAAAAAAGTATACAATATATGCAAAAAATGAAGGATTTATTTATATTTAACTTTAGTAGGCAGTGAAACAGATTGTAAGTATCTGCTTGATGAGCTGCTGTAAGGAGGTGGTAATGGCAGGTGGCATTTAAGATTTTAATAAAACAATATGCTTGGACCGTAAGGAGAGCATAAGGGTTCCAAACGACGGAAGAATCCTAAAAACGCAGGTTTTGTCAATAAGAGGTATGTTGACAGAATAATTTGCAGATTGCGAAAGGAGAATTAATAAATTGAGTATTAATGGAATTACAACAACAAGTTACATAATGGGATATGCAAATAGAAGAGTAAAAAATGATTCTATAAATCATCGGGCAATCGTGAATCAGCCAAGCAAAATGATTACTCTTCATATCTCAAAGGAAAATGACCCTGATGGCAAGTCGATTGGTTCAATGGCAAATGAAAATGCTTCATTTACTGTTTATAAGCCAAACGATTTTGACCCAGCTAATCCCGTATATAGAGTGAAAGTATGGGACGAAGATGGAAATGTAACAGAGCGTATGGTGGATATATCAAAAGTTGACCCTAAATCTTGTGATACTATTGATATGTTTGCATATTCTAGTCATTTGGTAGATAGCGGCGAATGTAAAGAGGCGCAGAGTGCATTTTCGGGAATCTCTCATTTTGAGGGGTACAATAAATTATTTGATAAAAAGGATTGGTTTGTCCCTTTAAAAAATATGATGCAGATGCAGTATGATGCTGGTAATTTGGAACGGTATTGGGACTTTAAAAAATTTTGGAATTTCTTGACAAAGTAATGGCATTAAGTTAAATTATTAAGTCATTGTAAGGTAAGAAGTTAAGCAATATGATATTCGCAACATGGGGGCTAAATATGATTTTATGTTACATTTATGAAAATATGGCTGATTTTGAAATTACATTATTACTGCATCGTTTAAGGAATACAGGAAAAAAGACATGTGTATATATTTCAGATAACAAGGATTTAATAAAGGCACAATCTGGATTAACTTATATTGCTGATAAGACTATAGATGATATAACGGATATATCAAATGTGGAGGCATTGATTATTCCTGGAGGTCCTATTAACAATCAACAAAATGGAATATGTAATTTAATTCAAGAATTGATAAAACAAAAAAAGTTGGTTGCAGCTATTTGTTTTGCACCTCAATTTTTAGGAAGATCAGGGGTATTAACTTGGTATAAATTTACAACGTCATGTTCGGCAGAAAAAATAGCACAACTTGGTGTAAGCGACCCATTTTGTTGGGAAAATTATTTGAATGAAAGAACCGTAGTTGATAGAAATGTAATAACAGCACAAGGTTTTGCATTTGTTGATTTTGCGATAGAGGTATGCAAATATCTTCATATATTTGAGAGTGAATTGCAGCTAGAACAACAATTGCTGCGAGTGAAAACAGATACGATGTAATGATGAATTGATTAAAAAATAAAATAAGAAATTTAAAAAATATTAAAAGACTGTTGCAAAAGGAAATTTTAAGATTTCTATTTTGCAATGGTCTTTTTTATTAAAAATATTTTTTTATAATATTTAAGAGATATTATAAATTGCATGTTTATAGGAACTGTATTTGTATAATAAATAATCATTAATAATCAGATATATAAATAAAAAGGTAATCTATACTACTATGATATAAGAAATATATAGTTGACAATAGTATAATTATATAATAGTATAATATTATATTAGTAAAAGCGAAATGGAGGGATATTATGTCTTTAGCTTTTGGAATTTTAGGATTTTTAAATTATAAACCTATGAGTGGATATGATTTGGTTAAAGCATTTGAATCATCATTAGAATTTTTTTGGCATGCTCAAAACAGCCATATTTATCTGGAATTAAAAAAGCTGGAAAAGAAAGGTTATATTTCTGGAAAAACGGTTATTCAATCCGAACGTCCTAATAAAACAATTTTTTCTATTACAGATATTGGAAGAAAGGAATTTATAAATTGGCTTGCCAAAGAAGATGAAGAAGACGTTACACATTTTAAAAGCACTTTTCTTATGAAAGTTTTTTTTAGTGGAAATATGCCACCTGCTCAAAGTATTGATATGTTGAGACAATTTAAAGACGATTGTGAAGCTTATCTTAAAAAAATGGACTCAATACCTGAAAGTATAGAAAATTATGGTTCTAATAAAGAATCTTATCAAACACTTTACTGGCAGTTTACGGCTGATTTTGGATATAGCTTTATTAAAATTTGTATAGAATGGGCAAAACGATGTATTGAGAAACTGGAAGCGATAAAAAATGATTATTAAGTTATTAGCTGTTTTAAAAATTAGTTATAGTTTGGAGATTAGATATAAAATCATAATTAGGATTTGAGGAATTAAGGAGATATAGTTGTTATGATAAAATTAAAACAGATAAAAAAATTTATATTGCCTGCTTTTATGTGGCTGCTTTTTGAAACGATAGCAGTTACACTTTGGCTTACAATGCAGAATATGTTTTATTTATTAAATTTTAGTTATATTGGAACATCAATAGCAATAGGTTTTCTTTTGTTTCAGCTTGGATATAAGCATGCACGCAGAATTGCACAATTTTTAGTTGGAACTTATATGCTTGTCTATCTTGGATTGCTTTGCAATGAGAATATGCAGATTGAGGGGTTTTGGTATTATTTGTTTACAGGTGTATTTGAGGCAGCAACGATTCATTATGCAGTCGCAAAATTATTTGGTCCAATTATTTTCGGGAGAGGATGGTGTGGATATGCTTGCTGGACAGCCATGATTCTTGATTTGCTTCCTTATAAGATACCACAGAATCCCAGAAAAAAATGGGGTTGGATAAGATATATTACCTTTGTATTGTCTTTTATTTTTGTCAGTGCTTTATTTCTTGCCCAAGTAAAAAATATGGAAAGGATTATGTTCTGGGCATTTTTAATTGGTAACTGCTTGTATTATATTGTAGGAATTATTTTGGCATTTGTATTAAAGGACAATCGTGCTTTTTGTAAATACATATGTCCAATTACTGTATTTTTAAAGCCAATGTCTTATTTTTCTTTGCTGCGCATCAAATGTGATAAGAGTAAATGTGTTTCTTGTGGCAAGTGTAAAAAGGTATGTCCTATGAATGTTGATATGACAGATAATTCAAGAAAACGTGAAAATGGGACTGAATGTATTTTATGTTTTGAGTGTACAAAAATATGTCCTAAGGGAGCATTATAATTTTTAGATGTTAAAAAATGGATTTTGGTGATAAAAAGTACAATTTTAAATATATAAGGGATTGTCAAAAGGAATACGTTTTATAAGATAAACATCAACATTTTTATAGAACGTTTCTTTGACAATCCCTATGTTTGTAATAATTTATGAATTTTATTGAAAACTATTGAAAAAGTTTTGCTAATCGTTTTTCTTCATTTTCTACTTTTTTCTTTTGCATTAAAAGAGAGTACTGAAGAAGAACTTGATTTTTCTTTTGTTCGGATACTGCCTGAGGAAAATCTAAATCTTCAATTCTGCTCTTTGATTGTGTTGAGTAAAAAGCAGCGCTTTTATTGTAATTCATAGCATAGTCAAGTCCATTTGACTGAGCGCCCATACTGCTTCGCGCACTGTTTACTTTAGATATTGCATTATCAATCGTATCAATCGAAAAATCTTTTGTAAGGTCATAACCTTTTATTCCAAGTGCATCGAGTGTAGCATCTGCCATATCAATAGAAGTGCTGTTGCCATTGCCATCCGTTGCTAGATGAAATTTTGATTTGCTGCCGTCAAGAAGCGGAATAGTATTGTAGTTGGTGTTTTTTGCTACATCTTTAATTCCATCAATTAACTGTTCAACTTCGTACTGCATAGCCTGTCTGTCGCTGTCGGATACGGTCGCTGTATTTGCTGCAGAAACGGACAATTCTCGTATTCTTTGAAGATAGTCATTGATGCTGCCTAGTGCTTGGTCTGCTATATTGAGTGCGTCTTTTGCAGAAGCCATATTATTGGTTCCTTTTTCATAGCCTTTAATTTGTGCCTCTTGTTTTTCTGCAATAGCAAGACCTGCTGCATCGTCTGCACTTTTGTTGATTCGTTTTCCACTTGAGAGACTTTCGTAGCCTCTTGCTACGGCATTTGAAATTCCTGAAATAGAACTCATAAGAAATCCTCCCTTCTGTTATAATAATTTTAAATATATATACTAGAAATAAATATTTTATCATAAGTAAATTTACATTATTTATGTTTAAAGATATTTTTTTTATTATAATACATTCGGAAATATATGGCAATAGTTGATTCTTTATTATATCGGAGAAAGAAAAATTTTATTTTTTAATATTTTTTCTTATAAATAAGTAAATTGTCTTGATACTTATAAATATTAAAAAAAAGATAATAAAACCAGAAATGCCGAATACAATATCTTCAAAATCTAATAATCCAGTGTTTGTAACTTGTTGTCCAATTTCTATAGAAAATATCAGCATCAACATAAATGTGACAACATATAAAAATGTAATGGACATGATATTTTTTTTGCTTAGGTATTTAAAAAGAGGATATATTATCAAAACCATAAACATCCCTAAAGTACCCATTACAATAAAATGAAGTTGTTTATCGGTAAATGGATTTGCAAGATTGTTGTTTAACTTCATTATATAGTCGTGGATTTTAGCAACAATCATAGTTATATTATATAGGAATTCTTTAATAAATGTACTCATTTACTCTGTTCGGCGGCTTCTGCAGCAGCTTCAAATTCATCAAATATGTAGTTAAATACAGAAGGCATACCAACAAATTCACAGCCATATGAGTATACATCAGGCTCATCAGTTACTTGACTCCGAAGAATTTTTACAACACAATAGAGAATATCATCTTCAGAATTGCCAAGCTGTAAGGCGGCATTAAAATAAAATCCTTCGGGAAATACACCTTTAGAAATAAAACCGATTCCGCTTCTTGATACATTAGTTACTGTGATAGGTGCATCAATATTGTCAACATTGATATTATTTTGTTTAAATATAGATGAAATGGTAAGTGTTAAATGTGCTGGTATACGTTTGAATTTGCGTTTTTCTAACATGATAATCCTCCCTTTTTATTAGAAAATTAGACTTTGTATCGAATGTATAGTTTATCATACACTTACATAGATAAATATGCAAGTATATGATAAAAAACAATTGTATTACTATAAAAACATTTTTAGTGAAAAAGGTAAAAGAGATTGTATTGATTTTAGCAGTTTAGTGTTATATACTACAAAAGGTTATGTGAATAATTTATAAATTGATATAATCACATTTAAGAGAAAGAAAGGTACAATTTCATGGAAGAGTTAAAGTTGCTTTACAAGGGAAAAGTAAGAGAAGTGTATGATAACAATGACAGCCTGATTATGGTTGCCACAGACCGAATATCAGCATTTGATAATATTTTAAAGAATAAAATAACAGACAAGGGTGCTGTATTGACACAAATGTCAAAGTTTTGGTTTGATTTGACAAAGGATATTATACCAAATCATATGATATCGGTTGATGTTAACGATATGCCTGCATTTTTTCATAAAAAGGAATATATTGGCAATAGCATGAAATGTAAAAAATTGCAGATGCTCCCTATTGAATGTATCGTGAGAGGATATATAACAGGCAGTGGTTGGGAAAGTTATAAAAAATGCGGCGAAGTATGTGGAATCAAGCTTCCAGAAGGACTGAAAGAGTCCGATAAACTTCCAGAGCCAATCTATACACCAAGCACAAAGGCAGAGATAGGCGACCATGATGAAAATATTTCATTTGAGAAAAGTATTGAAGTTCTTGAGAAAAAATATCCGGGAAAAGGTCAGGAATATGCTATTAAATTAAAGGATGCAACAATTACTCTCTACAAGAAATGTGCTGATTATGCTTTGAGCAAAGGCATTATAATAGCCGATACAAAATTTGAGTTTGGATTGGACGAAAATGGTGAGATTTTGTTGGCAGATGAAGTACTTACACCAGACAGCTCAAGGTTTTGGCCATTAGAAGGATACAAGGCAGGACAGGGACAGCCTTCCTTTGACAAGCAGTTTGTGAGGGATTGGCTTAAAGCAAACCCAGATAATGATCTTCTTTTGCCAGATGAAGTTGTCGATAAGACCATTGCAAAATATAAAGAAGCATATGAATTGCTTACAGGCAAGTCCTTTTCAAGAAGCTAAAAGATAGAAATAAGAGGAGATGACATGAAGCAATATCCTGTAAATGATAGTTTTTATGATGAAGACCGTGTGCATGAAGAATGTGGCGTGTTTGGCGTCTATGATTTTGATGGAAAAGATGTGTCTTCAACCATATATTATGGATTATTTGCATTGCAACACAGAGGTCAGGAAAGCTGTGGAATTGCAGTCAGTGATACTGAAGGTCCAAAGGGAAAAGTGATTTCCCATAAGGACATGGGATTAGTAAATGATGTTTTTAATTCAGAAATTTTAGATAAATTAAAGGGAAATATAGGAATTGGACATGTGCGTTACTCAACTGCTGGCAGCAGTGTGAGGGAAAATGCTCAGCCGTTAGTTTTAAATTATGTAAAGGGAACGCTTGGCATGGCTCACAATGGTAATTTGTTAAATGCGGTTGAATTAAGGGATGAGCTTTCCTATACGGGCGCTATATTTCAGACGACGATTGACTCAGAGGTTATCGCTTATCTTATTGCAAGAGAACGTTTAAAAGTGGGAACGGTTGAAGATGCTGTAAAAAATGCGATGCTTAAAATTAAGGGAGCATATTCATTAATTGTGATGAGTCCGCGCAAATTGATTGGTGCAAGAGACCCTTTTGGGTTTAAGCCTCTTTGTATTGGAAAGAGAGATAATACTTATTTTCTCTCATCAGAAACTTGTGCGCTTGATACTGTAGGTGCTACATTTATAAGAGATGTTCTTCCCGGAGAGATTGTTACGATTACACAAGATGGTATTGAATCCGATACTTCTATGATGAGGAATGAAACTGCAAAATGTATATTTGAATATATTTATTTTGCAAGACCAGACAGTAAATTTGATGGAATGGGTGTGTATGAGTCAAGAATTAATGCAGGGCGCATCCTTGCAAAAACGCACCCTGTTGAGGCGGATGTAGTAGTGGGCGTTCCTGAGTCTGGCAATCCAGCAGCATTGGGTTACTCAATGGAATCAGGTATTCCTTACGGCAATGCGTTTATAAAAAATAATTATGTTGGTCGAACCTTTATAAAGCCAAAACAAGAACAAAGAGAATCCAGTGTGATGGTAAAATTAAATGTATTGAAAGAAGCCATAGAGGGAAAGAGAGTTATTATGATTGATGATTCGATTGTGCGGGGAACAACCTGTGCAAGAATTGTCAGTTTGCTTAAAAATGCAGGCGCAAAAGAAGTTCATGTAAGAATTAGCTCGCCTCCATTTTTACATCCTTGTTACTTTGGCACTGATATACCATCTGAGGAACAATTGATTGCTTCAGGCAATACCGTTGAACAGGTTTGTAAAATTATAGGTGCAGATTCGCTAGGGTATTTAGAGGTAGATCGATTAAGTGAGATGATATGTGGTCGCACAGGCTTTTGTGACGCTTGTTTTACAGGAAATTATCCTGTTGAACCACCTACAATGGATATACGCGGCGAGATGGGCTAAAAATAAAAAGACAAGATTATATGCAAGGAGAAAGCAAATTGTGAATATTTGCTTGACTATAAATAGAAATTGTTAAATGAATGATTGTTCATATAGAAATTAGAAATAAAAAGATAAGAAAGGGGATAGTTACAGAAAATATTGTATTTATCAATTTTCAGTAACAAATTTGCAGATGAATGACAGATATCAGACACCGCTTGGTGAGCGATATGCCAGTAAAGAAATGCAGTATATTTTTTCTCCAGATATGAAGTTTAAGACATGGAGAAAGCTATGGATTGCACTGGCAGAGACCGAAAAAGAATTAGGACTTGATATTACAGATGAGCAGATTGCAGAGTTAAAGGCAAATGCAGACAATATTAATTATGAAGATGCAAAAAAGCGTGAGAAAGAAGTGCGTCATGACGTAATGGCGCATGTGTACGCATATGGACTTCAATGTCCTAAGGCGAAAGGAATTATTCATCTGGGTGCAACTTCATGTTATGTTGGTGACAATACGGATATTATTATCATGACAGAGGGATTAAAGCTTATTCGTAAAAAACTTGTTAATGTAATTAATGAACTTGCAACGTTTGCTGATAAGTATAAGGCACAGCCAACACTTGCTTTTACACATTTTCAGCCAGCACAGCCAACAACCGTTGGAAAACGTGCAGCATTGTGGCTTAATGAATTGGTTATCGACCTTGAAGACTTAGACTATGTACTCTCTACCATGAAATTGTTAGGGTGTAAAGGAACAACAGGCACACAAGCCTCTTTCCTTGAATTATTTAATGGAGACCATGAAAAAATACGACAGATTGATAAAAAAATTGCTAAAAAAATGGGATTTGAAGCATGTGTTGCGGTGTCTGGTCAGACATATTCAAGAAAAACAGACACAAGAGTATTAAATATTCTTGCAGGTATTGCAGCAAGTGCTCATAAGTTTTCTAATGATATTCGTCTATTGCAGCATTTAAAAGAAGTGGAGGAGCCATTTGAAAAATCACAAATTGGCTCATCGGCTATGGCTTATAAAAGAAATCCTATGAGAAGTGAACGAATGGCATCTCTTGCTGATTATGTGATTTGTGATGCACTCAATCCAGCCATTGTCTCATCAACACAATGGTTTGAAAGAACATTAGATGACTCGGCAAACAAGAGACTTTCTGTTCCAGAGGGATTTTTAGCAGTCGATGGTATACTTGATTTATACTTAAATGTTGTGGATGGTCTTGTTGTCTATGAAAAGGTTATTGAGAAACGATTGATGTCGGAGCTTCCATTTATGGCTACCGAAAATATTATGATGGATGCCGTTAAAGCGGGAGGAGACAGACAAGAATTACATGAGAAAATTCGCGAATTGTCGATGATTGCAGGAAAACGGGTAAAGCAGGAAGGGCTTGATAACAATTTGCTTGAACTGATTGCAAAAGAGTCTATGTTTGGTGTTACTTTAGATGAACTCAAGGCAAAATTGGAACCTTCAAAATATGTGGGGCGTTCCAAAGAGCAGGTTGAGGAGTATTTGTCAGAAGTCATCCAGCCAATTCTTGATGCAAATGCAGATATACTTGGAATAAAAGCAGAAATTAATGTGTAATAAAAATATAAAAATGTAAGTAAGAGAATGTTCCGTATTGTAATCTTGATTATGATAGTAAGAATAAGAGATTACAATTAGGGACATTCTTTTATATTGGAATGGTGGAACAAAGAAATAATTAAAATTTAATGAACTGTATTTACGAAAATTTTATAAAGTGGTACAATTTTATTTGAGAGGGTGTAAAATTTTATAAAATAAATTCATAAGGGGGATTTATGTGAAAAATAAATGATTTCACAAGTTTAATAAAAAGTAATCAACACTTTGTGCCTGTGTGCTGCTTGACACAAAGTTACCAAAAAGCAGCATAGAAATGAGGATTTTTATGAGTAACAAAGTACATAACAAGAAAAAGAGGAAAGGATTAAAGAGTTTTTCTAGTAAATTAGTTTTATTCGCAGTATTGTTATTAGTGGTAGAAGCACTTTGTCTTTCTGTTGTAGGGGTTATTTCCTTGCAAAAGTCGTTTACAGAATCCATTGACAATTATATCGAAACAAGTAATACTGGATATAAGTCTGAGATAAAAGCTCAAGTTCAATCGGCTATTTCCGTTATTAAAAAACAGTATGAATTATATAAGAGCGGCGCTAAGACTGAAGCACAAGCAAAACAAGATGCACTTGAAGCTGTAAGAAATATGAGATATCGAGACGATGATTCAGGTTATATTTGGATTGATGGTGTTGACTATACGCTTGTTATGCATCCAGTACTCACAGAACAAGAAGGCACAAACAGACGTGACTTAAAAGATAAAAATGGTGTTATGGTTACACAGGACGTTGTAAAAGCAGCGCAAGAAGGCGGCGGATATAATGAGTTTCATTTTACAAAGGCGGATGGTGTGACGGTTGCGCCTAAAATTGCTTATTCTGAATTATTTAAGGAATGGGGCTGGGCAGTTGCCACAGGAAATTATGTTGATGATATGAATGCACAGCTTCAGGCAAAAAGAGATGGCATTGAAGATTCCTTTCAAGGAATGGTGTTTATGTATGTAGCTGTAGCTGTGGCTGTAGTAGTAGTAGGTATGTTTGCCGCACTGTACTTTGGTCTTGTTATATCAAAAAGTATTAAAAAGATTGATTCGGATATCCGAAATGTTGCAAAAGGCGATTTGGGATTTGCGGGTGATGAGAATATTATTGCAAGAGCAGACGAGATTGGACATATTGCAAGGTCGCTTGAAATGGTTAAAGAAGAACTTTCTGGTATTATTGGAACCGTTCAAACTGGAAGTGTTGAATTAAAAGAAGACAGCACAAGATTTGGTGAAAATTTTTCTGAAATTACAGAGAGTATCAAAAATATTAATATTGCTGTAGAAGAACTTGCAGAAGGTGCGACAAATCAAGCAAATGAGACAGAGACTGTAAATAACAAGGTTATTGAGCTTGGTGATATTATTGATGTTGAAAAAGATGGCGTTGATAATTTAACGACATCTGTTGATGTTATGAAGGGACATTCTGATAAAGCAATGGAAAGTATTGAAGAATTGTATCGAATTACAGAGACAACGATTGATGCTATTTCTATTGTATCTGAACAGACAGAGAAAAATAGTGATTCCGCTTCAAGTATCAGCAAAGCTGTTGAGATTATTAAAGGAATTGCTGCACAGACGAATCTCTTATCATTAAATGCAAGTATTGAGTCGGCAAGAGCTGGCGAGGCAGGTCGTGGATTTGCGGTTGTTGCTGAGCAGATTCGTGGTTTAGCAGAAGAATCTGCTAAAAATGCAGAAGAAATTGAAATTGTTGTAAAAGAATTGCTCTATAATGTTAAAAATTCTATTTTTAAGATGAAAGAAGTCAATCAAGAAGTAGAACAGCAAAAACAAAGACTAGATATTACAAAACAATCGTTTGATTTGCTTTATGGAGAGATTCAGAATGTAGATGATATGGCTAAAAAGATTGATGACCAGACAAGAGTTCTTGATGGAATTAGAACGGTTGTATCGGATTCAACAACAGGGCTTGCCAGTGTTATTCAAGAAAATGCAGCTTCTATGCAGGAGACAAGCGCAAGTTTACAGATTCTTTCAGATTCCATTGAATCATGCCAGAAAGATACTGTAAAGCTGGTTGAATTGAGTAAAAAACAGACGCAGGAAACAGAGAAATTTAAACTTCTGGCATAATGTTTTGAAATATGAATTGTATTAAATTAAATGCAATTTATATGAATATTGACAAGATAATAAGGTGAGAAGTAAAATTAAAAAGATAAATTGATTATTTTTTAACAATTCAGTACAAGGAGGTAAATTTTTATGAAGCTAGTGAAAAAGGTTAGTGCAATATTTTTAGCATTAGCAATAATTATGGTTATGGTTCCGCAAATGGAAAATATAGTAAAAGCAGCGGATACCGATGCAGTTTCTCCAGCTGTGTATGAATGGAATGCAAATGACAATACATATGATGGAGATGTAATTACAGGGACAGGAATAAGTGGCGGAAATTTGTCTACAAGTTGTTCTGCACAGGGTTATACTCAAGGAGCAAAAATAGGAAGTGGTCAATTTTTTACAGTTGCAGTTCCAACAGGCAAATTTGCAACAATAACTATTTGGGCATTATCAAATGGAGACGATATTACAAAGCTTACAGTAGGCGCTGGCACAGAGCATGAGCAAATTATAGCGCAAAATAAAAAGCGTGGAAGTAATGTAGAACCATTAGAGCAGGTTGTACCTGACGTTTATCCAGGAGGAGAAACAGGAACTTCTTATGTGATTAAAAAGAAAACAAATGAAGCTGTAATATATAAAGTTCAAGTAAAAGTATATGATAATGAAACAGATGTACCAGTAGTGGTAAAAACAAAAGTAACTGTATCAGGAACAATTACTTCTAAGGTATCATTAGAGAATGGAACAATTCGTTTGTTAAATGAAAAAGAGGTAGCTGAAGGAAAACTAACGTTAAAGAGTGGTACTGAAAATCAATATGATTATGTTGTTACAGATGTTGTGGGTGATGGTACACAATATTATATAGACATTGAATCAAATGCTATAACAGAAGGAAGAACAATATTAAAAAGCGATGTGTTAAAAACAAAGACATTTACAGTGGATAAAGATTCTATAACAGATAAAAATTTTGAATTAGAATACAGCGATATAACAAATATATGGGATTTTAGAGATGCCAATATGACAAATTTTTCAAAGCAAGGTGGTAGTGTAGAGTATTACCTTTACAAAGGACTTAAAGTAGATGTAAGAAATGGAAAATTTGCAAAAGGCAACAAAATTTTTCAAATTAACGCAGGAACAAAGATAGCCATTCCTGTCACTGGAATTGGAACAGTAAAATGTACTATTTCTAAGGATTTTCCAGCAAAGATGACGTTAGGTGATGTTACATTAACAGAAAAGGCACAGGTGATTGAGGCATCATATAGCCTTACTGACAGTGAAATTGTGCTTGAAATGGTTGATGGCAGTTATTTGGAAACAATAGAAATAACAAATACATTAGCGCCTATAACTGTTAAGGGAGCAGCTATTCGTACTCAAACAGAAAGTTGGGGCAAAGGAATACGATTTGGCGGTGAATTAAGTTTTGCTGATATTCAGGAAAGTGATGTTACTGAAAGTGGTACTTTAATTGGATTAGCGAATACAGTTGGTACAAACAATATAACTGTAAGTGATGCTGGTAAAACATGCGTTAAAGTTGTACGTAGTACATTTATTGAAAAAACAGACGCTTCGTTAACATATGCTGCAGCACTTAT
This sequence comes from uncultured Lachnospira sp., assembly GCA_910585095.1. Lineage (GTDB taxonomy): Bacteria > Bacillota > Clostridia > Lachnospirales > Lachnospiraceae > Lachnospira. Next base: position 120,852 of record CAJUBU010000007.1, on the reverse strand, counting down.
CAATATTCCAGAAGGTCAATTAGATACACAAATTGTTGCAAGACCATATGTTATAGTTGATGGAGAAACATATTATGGCGACCAGGTGGTAACAAGCTATAATAATATAGAAGCAAAGATAAATACAAAATAAATAATTATATGGGTATATTTTTATGCAAGGAGGAAATAACATGAAAAGAATGTATGAAGAACCACAGTTAGAAATGGTTAAATTTAATGCTGATGCAGATATTATGACAAACAGCGTGGATACAGTAGATTTTGATGATGTTCAAAATGTAGGAACAAATTAATTAGGTATAATTAATTATCTGTTTTGGCAGAAACTCTAATTTTTTCCAAAACAGATAATTTTTTGTAAAAAAGACTTGACAAAGTATGGAATCCAGTTTTATAATAGCAAAGTGATTTGCAGTAGCAAGTATATTGCAAGAAACAAAGGATTTATCCTAAGGTAAGTGGAATATGGGATCATAGCTCAGCTGGGAGAGCATCTGCCTTACAAGCAGAGGGTCATAGGTTCGAGCCCTATTGGTCCCATACATACATTTATTTTATATAAGAATGGCTTAAAGCATGACATTCGTTATAATATGGCGAGATAGCTCAGCTGGCTAGAGCACACGGTTCATACCCGTGTTGTCGTGGGTTCAAGTCCCTCTCTCGCTACTATAAAAAAGGAATCTGGTGACAGATTCCTTTTTTGCATAGTTAAATATAAAAATGGAGGGATTATATGAGAGTTGGTCTTGGATATGATGTTCATCGATTGGTTGAAGATAGGAAACTGATACTTGGAGGTGTTGAGATTCCTTATGAAAAAGGATTATTGGGACACTCCGATGCAGATGTATTGATACACGCTATTATGGATGCATTGCTTGGCGCGGCCTCACTAGGCGATATAGGTCAGCATTTTCCAGATACCGATGAGGCTTACAAAGGGATTTCAAGCGTGAAACTTTTAAGTGAAGTTGCAAAATTGTTGGAAGAACATAATTATTTTATTGAAAATATCGATGCTACGATTGTTGCACAAAAGCCAAAGATGGCACCTTATATTAAAATGATGAGAGAAAATATATCCAAGACGCTTGGCATTGAATTAAGTCAAATTAATATAAAGGCAACCACAGAGGAAGGGCTTGGTTTTACAGGAAATGGAGAAGGTATATCATCACAGGCAATCTGTTCTATTTCTTCTGTTCTTGATTATATTTATAAAGAACCTGCTTCAAGTTGCTGCAATGGCTGTAATAAAAAGAGCTGTGATAAAGAAAGTTTAAGCTAAAGTAAAAAATATTTTGATTTCATCAAGGAAGTATCCTATTTTAATGCTACAAAGGTATAAGTGGGAGTGGGGACTTGCTAAAAGCTACAATAGTAGCTAGGTGGTTTAAGCAAGCAGTATAGGGGATTGCGAATATTTGTTTAACTTAGAATCAATATAAAAATTTATAAAGAAAAATAACAGAAATGAGGATGGATATGAAAATTTATAATACACTTACCAGAAAAAAAGAAGATTTTATTCCTTTAGAAGATAATAAAGTAAAGATGTATGTGTGTGGACCGACCGTCTATAATTTAATTCATATTGGTAATGCCCGCCCAATGATTTGTTTTGATACGGTTAGAAGATACCTTGAATATAAAGGGTATGAAGTAAATTATGTATCAAATTTTACCGATGTTGATGACAAGATTATAAAAAAGGCAATTGAGGAAGGGGTGTCGGCTGAGGAGATATCGACTCGATATATTGAGGAATGTAAAAAAGATATGCAGGGTATGAATATCAAGCCTGCCACAACACATCCTTTGGCGACAAAGGAAATTGATGGCATGATAGACATGATTGATACGCTTATTGATAAAGGATACGCATATAATGTAAATGGAACAGTATATTATAGAACCAGAAAATTTGAAGGATATGGAAAACTTTCAAGAAAAAATATTGATGATTTAGAGGCGGGGCATAGAGATGAGGCACACCAGTTAAAAGTTTCTGGTGAAGATGAGAAGGAAGACCCACTTGATTTTGTATTGTGGAAACCAAAAAAAGAAGGAGAACCTTCATGGCATTCTGCTTGGAGTGATGGAAGACCAGGCTGGCATATTGAATGTTCGGTGATGTCTAAAAAATATTTAGCGGATGAGATTGATATTCATGCAGGCGGGGAAGACCTTATTTTTCCGCACCATGAAAATGAAATTGCCCAATCTGAGGCAGCAAACGGTGTACCATTTGCAAAATATTGGATGCATAACGCATTTTTAAATATTAATAATAAAAAAATGTCAAAGTCAGAAGGCAATTTTTTTACAGTGCGTGATATAAGTCGAGAATATGATTTACAAGTATTACGATTTTTTATGTTATCGGCGCATTACAGAAATCCTATTAATTTTAGCCGCGAATTGATGGAGTCTGCAAAAAATGGACTGGATAGAATGATTACATCGGTATCAAATTTAAAACATTTGCTTCAAAGTGCAAAAGAATCAGCTATAACGAAAGAAGAACAGCAAAAGTTAGATGAAACAAATATGTTTCGTGATAAATTTGAGCAGGCAATGGATGATGATTTTAATACAGCCGATGCCATTTCAGCCGTATTTGAATTGGTAAAGTATGCAAATTCTAACAGCAGCAGTGATAACACAAAAGAATATATTGAAAGTTTATTGAAAAGAATAATAACACTTACTGATATATTAGGGTTAATTGTGGAGAAAAAGGAAGAAATCCTTGACAGTGATATTGAAGCATTGATTTTACAAAGACAGCAGGCAAGAAAAGAAAAGAATTTTGCAAGAGCAGATGAAATTAGAGAAGAATTATTGTCAAAAAATATTGTACTAGAAGATACTAGAGAAGGCGTAAGATGGAAAAGAATTTAACGAAATCATTGGAAGAGATATTTAAAATTCATATGGATTCGCCCACGCAGTTATCTCCTTTGGTGTTGGCTTACATTGGTGATAGTATATATGATTTGGTAATAAAAACGTATCTTTTAGAGACAAAGGGAAATATGCCAGTTAATAAGCTAAATCATTATGCCAGTCATCTTTTAAAAGCCGTAACCCAGTCTGCTATGATAGCTCACATAGAGCCAATCTTGTCAAAAGAAGAAGCAGCAGTATATAAAAGAGGACGTAATGCAAAGTCTTATACATGTGCTAAGAATGCCAGTGTGGCAGAGTACAGAAAGGCTACTGGATTTGAGACACTTTTAGGCTGGCTGTACCTAAAAAATGAGTTTGATAGAATGATGGAAATAATTAAAATAGGTGTAGATAGTTTAGATTTATCAAGTGAGTAAAGCAGCATTGAGATAAAGCAAGCAACAAAGAAGATTGCAGTATAATAAGCTTGCAGAGAAAAATACAATAAGGCAGATATTTGCTGTGAAAGTGAGGCATATATGCGATATACAGAATTTACAATAGAGGGAAGAAATGCAGTGTTGGAGGCATTTCGTTCAAAAAAAACAGTGGATAAACTATTTGTTCTTGAACAGTGTCAGGACGCACCTGTCAGGACGATAATTAAAGAGGCTAAAAAAGCAGATACAGTTATTCATTATATTGACAAAGAACGTCTTGATAAAATGTCAAAGACAGGGCGTCATCAAGGTGTAATTGCATATACTGCTGCCTATGAATATGCGCAGGTGGAGGATATTCTTTTTGCTGCAAAAGAAAAGAACGAGCCGCCCTTTTTATTTATACTTGATGAGATTGAAGACCCACATAATTTGGGAGCGATTATAAGAACAGCAAATTTGGCGGGAGCGCATGGTGTGATTATACCAAAGAGGCGTGCAGTAGGGCTTACATCAACCGTTGCCAAAACGTCGGCAGGAGCGATTAATTATACGCCTGTTGCGAAGGTGACAAATATATCAAAAACAATTGATGAATTAAAAGAGCAAGGGTTATGGTTTGTATGTGCAGATATGGACGGAACGGTGATGTATAATCTGGATTTAAAAGGTCCTATTGCACTGGTTATTGGAAATGAAGGAAGTGGGGTAAGCAGGCTTGTCAAAGAAAAGTGTGATTTTATTGCCTCCATTCCAATGAAGGGGAATATTGATTCCCTAAATGCGTCTGTTGCAGCAGGTGTGTTGGCTTATGAGATTGTTAGGCAGAGATGGTGAGGCGTTGACAATGAGATTTGATAATTGTGATGATGAAACATTAATTGAGATGTATAGAGTTGGCAATGAAGCAGCGTTTGAAGTGCTTGTTGAACGGTATAAATATCTGGTGCGAAAAAAGGCAAAAGCAATGTATATTGCAGGCGGTGACAGCGACGACCTTATACAGGAAGGCATGTTAGGTCTTTTTAAAGCGGTGAAAGATTTTGATGAGACAAGAGATGTTACATTTAGTTCATTTGCTAGTATGTGTGTCAATAGGCAGATAATGACAGCCGTTACCATATCAAACAGGAAAAAAAATTCGCCGCTCAATTCTTATGTATCATTTAATACGCCATTATATTCAGAAGATGAATATAGTGATATGCACTATGTTGATATTATGACAACACAGCGAGAAAAAAGTCCAGAAGACATTTATATAGAAAATGAAAGTGCAGATAACTTTAAAATGAAGCTAGACAGTGTATTAAGCCGATATGAGCGGATTGTTTTTGGAATGTATTTGCAGGGAATTGATTATATAGAGATAGCAAAAAAATTAGGGAAAACGCCAAAATCAGTTGATAATGCTATACAGAGAATAAAAAATAAAGGAATTATTGTAAGTAGAAAATAATGAGTAAATGGATTAAAAAGATATTTGTTCGGTTAAAAGGTGCATGTTATGTGATGTTTTTTTTGACCATTTTGTTTTGGATATGTGCAGGAGCTGGGATATTTTGGGTATCCAGTCCTGCATTTTATATTTTTATGGGATTGCTTACCTTGTGTGAAATTATTATATTGTTATCGATTGTTTTATTAGACCGATTTTATTTTAATGAGGTTAATGAAATCCTGAATAATTTGGAAAAGTTGAATTTAAGATTGCGTACTCAAAGGCATGAGTACCTTAATGAGATGCAAGTGGTTTATGGTTTATTGGAATTAGAAGAGTATGAGGAGGCAAGACGGTATCTCAAGCCAGTGTATACAGATATTGCAACGATTAACAAGGCATTGAAAACCAGCAAACCGGCGGTAAATGCTCTGTTGGCCGCTAAAATAGAAGCGTCAAAATTAGCCAATGCATCCTTATATATTGAAATTAATTCCAATTTAGAAAATTTAAAAATGAGGCAATGGGATTTTTGTAAAATTATAGGAAATCTTATTGATAATGCGATAACAGCAGTAAGCGGTAATATAGGAAGCAGAGATATTCATGTCATCTTATGGGAGGATATTTCTTTTATTTATCTTACTGTTTACAATAATGGTCCAATGATTTCAAAGGACAAACAATCTCTTATATTTAAAAAAGGGTATACTAGTAAAAAAGGCGAAGGTCATGGATTTGGATTAGGAATTGTAAAAGATATTATTGTAGAAGCAAATGGAAGTATTGAGGTTGAATCAAAAGAAAATAAGACTAGTTTTTGTGTAAAGCTTCCTAAAAAATAAGAGAATCTGAAGTGTTTAAAATAATTGTGAAAATGATATGTTATTTCATCTTGTAAAATTGACATTTAAAAGGCGAAAAAGTATATTTCATCAAGTATCTATATCTATTAAAAAAGAATGGTATAAAATAAGATTATAAAAAATAAAGTAATTTTTATGAAAGGAGAGGAGACTTATGAAATCAGGAACTAAAAATAATTTGTTTATTTCAGATAGGGAAAATAGAAATGGTTATGATTTTGAGGGAAGTGGAGTAGGTAATGGAAGATATGATGAAAATATTGAATTTAGGGAAAAAGTTAAAAATTCAACGCTTCCTATTGTGCTGCTGATTGTTACAAGTGTGTTTGCTGTATTTTTTATGAGAGATGTATTTCACTATGTATATGTTATCAATCATTATACGAAAGCAGTTATTGAAGACGATATTTATGGAGGCTTTGAGTTTAGGACACCTAACGGAGTGGCACATAAGGTTTCTCCAAACATGGATGTTTATTATCCAGAAGACAATTATGAAGCATACGAAGAAATCCCCAAAAATTATATATGGGGAATGGGTGTCATAACCATTATTGTTGTATATATTTTGATTATAAGGTCTTTATATAAAACGTTTCATAAAACACACCATAGTGAGAAACGTATTGATTTATATGATATGGATGATTAGAAAAGAGGTGGTAAAAATATGAATATATTTCTATTTTTAGGAATCATACTATTAGTGGCAGGGTTTGTATTTATAGGAATAGAAACGATTGTGCCAGGTTTTGGCGCACCTGGAATTATTGGAATATGTTGTATTGTAGCAGGAATTTTATTGACAGCAGATGGATTTGAGACAACGCTTATTGTAACAGCAATTGTGCTTGTTTTGCTTGTCATTATGATTTTTATATTGCTTCGATTCTTGGCAACAGGAAAAATTAAGCCGCCTATTGTGCTTACAGATAAGCTGGATAAAGAACAAGGATACATAAGTGGAGCAGATTTGCAATATCTTATAGGAAAGACTGGAATAACAACAACGGATTTACGACCATCAGGAAAAGTCAAAGTTGACGATGTGGAGTTGGACGTTATATCAGACAGTCGATTTATAAGTAAAGGAACGCAAGTCGAAATATACAATGTTAGCAATTCTTCGCTGGTGGTGAGGCAGAAGGATTCTATATAAATAAAATAATTGAAAAGATTATCTTCTCAATTAGAAACAAAGAAAGGTATGGTGGTTATAATGAAAGTTGAAAGCAGCAGTTTGGCAGCGCCTATTGTAATTGTGGCAGTGATAGCAGTAATTGTGGTATTATTTTTTACGTTTGTACCAGTAGGATTATGGATATCTTCTTTAGCAGCTGGAGTGAAAGTTAAAATATTTAGTTTAGTTGGAATGAGACTTAGAAGAGTTGTTCCATCGCGTATTGTACTTCCTCTGGTAAAAGCAACAAAAGCGGGACTTTCGCTTAGCGTTAACCAGTTGGAGGCTCATTATCTTGCAGGCGGCAATGTAGATGGGGTGGTTGACGCATTGATAGCTTCAGCAAGAGCAGGAATTGATTTGACCTTTGAGAAGGCAGCAGCTATTGACCTTGCTGGTCGAAATGTATTAGAGGCAGTAAAGATGAGCGTTAATCCTAAAGTAATTGAGACACCAAATATTTCAGCCGTCGCAAAAGATGGTATTGAACTTTTGGTAAAAGCTAGAGTTACTGTTCGGACAAATCTAGAAAGACTTGTCGGTGGTGCAGGTGAATCAACAATTATTGCACGAATTGGTGAAGGTATTGTCACTACGGTAGGTTCAGCAGATTCTCACAAAAGTGTGTTGGAAAATCCAGACGATATTTCAAAATTAATATTGACAAAAGGATTGGATGCAGGTACAGCTTTTGAAATTCTTTCCATTGATATTGCAGATATTGATATCGGCAGAAATATTGGAGCGCAGCTTCAAAGTCTTCAGGCGGAAGCTGATAAGAATATTGCACAGGCAAAGGCAGAGGAGCGAAGGGCGATGGCTGTTGCCAAAGAGCAGGAAATGAGAGCGTATGTTGTTGAGGCGGAAGCTGAAGTGCCAAAAGCGCTTGCCTATGCTTTAAGAGAGGGTAAGATGGGAATTATGGATTATTATGATTTGCAAAATGTTAAGGCAGACACAAGGATGCGTGAAAATATTGCGGGAACAGAAACCAATGCCAAAAGTATTTTAGAGGGTGATAGCAGTGAACAATAAGAGATTAGAAGTTCCGTACAGCGTTCGTATACAAGAGACAAAAGACCGATTGAGAGCGAAAAGAGCACAGATGGAAAAGAATGTTCATATTCGTTCTAAGATTGCAAAAACGGTGGATAATGATAAATCCAATAGGTCACAGGATAAAAAGGATAATATTGTCATCAAACAATCGAAACAAGTTTTGTCAAATACATCAAAAAATGATATAATATCGGACAGTGACAGAAGAAATCGGCTTAGACAAATGGTTATTATGTCAGAGATATTGTCAAAACCTATATCGATGAGAAAAAGGCGTCGTAGAAGAGGAAATTCATGATTAAAGTGATGATTGTGGACGATGAACCGCGAATTATTATGATATTGCAGCGAGTAATAGAAAAAAACAGCGAATATGAGGTTGTTGCTACAAGTGATAATATGACTGAGGCTTTGATGCAGTTTAATGCACACAAGCCTCAGGTTGTGTTTATTGATATTGAGTTAAAAGGCAGCAGTGGGGTAGACCTTGCCAAAGTAATTATGGATATGGCACCATATACAAAAATAATCTTTGCAACAGCTCATTCAGAATATATGTCCGATGCCTTTTCAATTTATGCGTTTGATTATCTTGTAAAACCGTTTGACATAGAACGAATAACACATACATTAGAGCGAATTGCAGCAAAAAAGAAAGATGACAGCGACAGCAAACGACTGATTATTAAAGGCAAGGAAAGCATAAGCTTTATTGATATAGCAAAGATTGTTTTTATTGAACGTGAAAATAATGCAACACATATTTTTACAGATGATGGGGGCGATTATACAACTTCGATGTCAATGGCAGAGATAGAAGAAAAACTTGATTCATCAACTTATCTTAGAAGTCATAAATCATATATTATCAATATGATGAAAATTTCAAGGATTGAACCCTATGGTCGATGGACTTATATCGTAAAGTTTGATGGAATTTTAAAAGATGCGCTGATTACAAAGGAAAATTATGAACGCATTAAAAAGATGTGGTAATTGGTTCGGTAAAAAGGTTGAATTGTTACAATTTATACTAGTTGAATTACTTAATTTATAAAGTACAGTAAAAGATGCTTTGTGGTTCTTGACAAAAACAAAAATTTATAATATAGTTTACCAGAAAGGGCAGGGAAAATATTTCAAACTGCCCTATTGTTTAATATAAAGATGGCTTATAAAGGTCGTTTATTATTTGCTACTATAGCTCAGGAGGTAGAGCGCAACATTGGTAATGTTGAGGTCACGGGTTCAACTCCCGTTAGTAGCTTTTTGTGTTTTTTGGAGGGCTGTTATGAAAAAAACGCTGATTGTAGTGGATATGCAAAATGATTTTATTGATGGTTCGTTAGGGACAAAGGAAGCACAGCAGATTGTTGAAAAAGTAAAAAATAAGATTAGACAATATCACAATGCAAAAGAACGGATTATTTTTACAAGAGATACGCATGAAGAAAATTATTTAGAGACACCTGAAGGCAAAAAATTGCCAGTTAAGCATTGTATTATTGGTACAAAAGGCTGGGAAATTGCAGAAGGTTTGGAGATTGAAGGTGCAGAGTATATCAATAAACCTACTTTTGGATGGACACACTGGAATGATATAAAAGATTTTGAAGCGATTGAATTGGTTGGACTTTGTACAGATATATGTGTAGTCAGCAATGCGCTTATTTTAAAGGCAATGTTTCCAGATGTTGAGATTACAGTGGACGCTAGTTGTTGTGCAGGTGTGACGCCACAGACGCACAAAGCTGCTTTAGAGACAATGAAAATGTGCCAGATTCAAATTGTTGGAGAGTAAATAAAAGGATGATTTAAAAGTTACAAGTAACATTTTATGATACTTGTAACTTTTTAGATGCCATAAAAATATATTTGACCTTGTTAGAAAAGTATACTGTTTAAAGGTCAAAAGTTTGTCTTGTCTATTTTATCACAACTGCCTGATAAAAATATTTTTGATAAAAATAAGTGAAATCATCTAGGTTGCGTTGTACAATACCATAAGTTGGGTCCGTAAGAATGACCGTGTTATTTTCAAGGTTATATCCGCTTAATACAACACAATGTTCATAGGAAGGCCATGAAAAATGGTTTCCATCAGGTTGTGCAATATCTTTATAAGTTACTTCTTTTTCATCATAGTTAAAGCTTGTCCATACAATTACAGGATTTCCATTTGATAATTCAGAAAAAAGCGTATTGACAGAAGAATAACTGATAGAGTAAGCTTGTTTGTCGGATTGATTATCTTTTAAAAAATGGTTGGCGGCTGTCACAATAGTTGGCGCAAAACATCCCATTCCACTCGTTTGCCAAGGAGAACCAAAAAAATAGTTAATAAACATGCCATCACCTGTTTCATTGCTCATGGGGAGATAATTTTTAGCAAGTGTTTGTTTATCAATATTAAATCCTAAGTAAAGAAGAACAGAGGTAAGCGATGTGATTTCACACCCTGTAGGAAGTTCTGGATTTTGATTGACAAAGGGAACATCAAGTTCAACAGCTTGGTTAAAGGCAATATCATTTTCTGCTGCTGTTGTGAGAATGATATTGCTGGAATATTTTGATGTATCAACAGAAGAAGTTTCCTGCTGTGATATAACAGATACTTTAAAATCGGTTGGTGTATTTCTTTTTTTGACTTCTTCAACACATATATAAATCGTAACAATAAGAGCCAAAGTAGAGGATATTAGCAATATTCTTTTAAGTACAATATTCTTCATAATTGATAAATTTACCCCTTTCATTTTCGTGAGTAGAAATACAATTATACAGTATTATTCATAAATTTTGTTGATTCATTTACTACTTATATAGATGAAGTAGAAATACAATTATACTGTATTATTCATATGGTGATATTCAATTCATATAGCAGTATTCATTTATATAGTAATATTAATTAATATATCAATATTATTCTTTGATTGCAAATTATATATTATGGTATTATACTATAAAATGGTTGTTGTCTTGATTGAATAACAATCATATGAAAAGAAAACGATAATCGATTTAAATTTAAGTGTTGTGTTTGATTGGTATAAGACAAATTATGTATTTATATATGATGAAACGCAACAGAATGGAGGAATTTATGGTAAAAGCAATTGTTGGTGCCAACTGGGGTGATGAGGGCAAAGGCAAGATTACAGATATGCTTGCAGAAGAATCCGATATTATAGTAAGATTTCAAGGCGGAAGCAATGCAGGACATACAATTATTAATAATTATGGTAAATTTGCACTTCATCTTTTACCATCAGGTGTGTTTTACAATCACACAACAAGTATTATAGGAAATGGTGTAGCACTTAATATACCATATCTAGTGAAAGAGATTAACAGTCTTGTAGAACGAAATGTTCCAATGCCTAAAATTCTTGTATCTGACAGAGCACAGATTCTTATGCCATATCATGTAGATTTTGATACATATGAGGAGGCAAGACTGGCAGGGAAGTCGTTTGGCTCTACAAAGTCTGGTATTGCGCCTTTTTATTCAGACAAGTATGCTAAAATTGGGTTTCAGGTTAGTGAGCTTTTTGGAAGTGAGACCGATTTAAAGGATAAAGTTGCTAATATTTGTACGATTAAAAATTGTCTATTAGAGCATCTTTATCATAAACCACTTTTAAAAGAAGATGAAATATTTAATACATTGATGGAATATAAGGCAATGGTGGAACCTTATGTATGTGATACATCAGCATTTTTACATAAGGCATTAAAAGAAGGAAAAAGAATCCTTCTTGAAGGACAACTCGGTTCATTGAAAGACCCAGACCATGGGATTTATCCGATGGTTACATCTTCATCAACACTTGCTTCCTATGGTGCAGTTGGCGCGGGTATTCCAGCTAGTGCGATTACGGATGTTATTACAGTTGTCAAGGCCTATTCTTCTGCGGTTGGAGCAGGTGGATTTGTCAGTGAAATATTTGGTGAAGAAGCTGATGAGTTGAGAAAACGCGGCGGTGATGGCGGAGAGTTTGGCGCTACAACAGGCAGACCAAGAAGAATGGGCTGGTTTGATGCGGTGGCAACCCGTTACGGTGTTCGGATGCAGGGAACAACACAAGTAGCGCTTACCGTTATTGATGTATTGGGTTATCTTGACGAGATACCAATGTGTGTTGGATATGAAATTGATGGAAAAGTTACAAAAGATTTTCCTACAACAGTAGAGCTTGAAAAAGCAAAACCAGTATTAAAAACGTTTAAGGGCTGGAAATCCGATATCAGAGGAATCACAAAATATGAAGATTTGCCAGTTGAGTGTAGGGCATATATTGAAGCCATTGAACAAGAGATAGAAGCTCCAATTACAATGGTTTCAAACGGACCGGGAAGACATGAGATTATTTATAGAAAAAGCGCTTATTGTAAGTAAAAAATTATGATGTTAAAGTTATATTGCGAGTGGAATTTTTTAGATATGCAAAGTGGAAATAAGTAAGGTGAAAAGAATGAAATATGCAGTAGAATTATATTATGATGCAGAAACGGAAAAGAAGCTTTTGTATTTGGCACAAAGAGTAGCCGACGAACATTTAAGCACAAAATTTTTGGAATGGAAAACAAGACCACATCTTACATTAGCTTGCTTTAATGATGTGGATGAGAAAAAATGTATAGAACAATTAAAAAAATTTGCACAAAATCATAAAATATTGCCTGCATATATTGGTTCTATTGGAATGTTTACGGATACCAAAACAATTTTTGCTTCACCGATAATGAATAAAAGTATGTACCAATTTCATCAAGAATTGCATGAGTGTTTAAATGAGTTTGACACCACTGGCTGGAAATGGTATTCTCCAGATAATTGGGTACCACATTGTACACTTGCACTTACAGAAGAAGAGGATGATAACGTGTTTTACAAAGCAAGTAATTTGCTTTTACATGAGTTCAAAAAAATCAGTGGAAAATTTATTTCAATAGGATTAGTAAAAATAACATTTCCTGTAAAAGAAATAGATACCGTTGAATTGTGTAGATAAATTTTGTTTTGTTTAAGGAATTTTGTGGTTTTAAATGTCTATTTAATGGTTGTTACAAGTCGCTTTATATTAATGAGAAGGGGCTGTCGCAAAATAGAACTTTGATTCTATATATAGTAGTTATAAGGGTAAATTAAAACTATATATAGTACTTAAAATTCTTTTTGCAACAGCCTCTTTTATTTTTTACCAGACATATATTTGTATGCTAACATCATTGCATATGCAACGATAGGAAGACCAATATCCGTTATAATTAAACCAGTAAATAATTTTTTCATATTTTCGGTATCAATAAAGGATACGATTAGGGTTATAATTAAAAGACTTATCCACAGGATAACGACTGTTAAAGCTCCAAGTCTTTTGATTTTTGAATGATTGTTCATAAATAAAGTCCTTTCGTTTTGTGTAAGTCAAAATTCATTGTAAATTTAAAAATTCCATTTATGCTATGATTATTATATTATATATACAAAGTAAAAAGCCAGAAGTTTATGAAATAAATTTTTATATTATAGTTTCATAGAGGATATTATATCGTATATACATAATGAAAAGCCAGAAATTTGTGAATCAACCTTTTATGCCACAGCTTCCTGTGGTTATTATACCATAAATTTATATATAAGAAATACCAAAAATTTATACTATAATTATATAAGAAAGGATAGTTATGTCAAAAAATGTTATAGAATACCTTGAAAATTCTGCTGTCTTGTTTCCAGAAAAAACAGCGGTTGCGGATGATAAATTGTCAATGACTTACAAGGAATTGCTTTATTATTCTAAAAATATAGCCGCCGCCTTATTGCCCTATGCCAGACAAAGACATGCAGTCCCCGTTTATATGGAAAAAAGCTGTAAAACGTTAGCTGCCTTTCTTGGTATAGCGACAGCAGGCTGCTTTTATGTTTTATTAGACCCATCTTACCCAGTTGACCGAATTAACAGTATTATTCATACATTGGGAGCGGATATGCTGATTGTTGATGAAAAGTCTGCAAAAAAGCAGGAAAAATTAGGGTTTGAAGGAAATGTCCTTAAAATAGAAGAATTTATAAAATATACAGCTTCCAAAGAAGAATATATACAGCTTAAAAAAATCCGAGAGCAAGCGTTAGATATAGACCCGCTTTATGCAATTTTCACATCAGGTTCAACGGGAGTCCCAAAAGGCGTTATTGTAAATCATCGCAGTGTTATGGATTTTATTGATTGCTTTACAAAACAGTTTGGAATTTCATCAGAGGATATTATAGGAAATCAGGCGCCGTTTGATTTTGATGTGTCGGTTAAAGATATTTATTCAGGCTTAAAATGTGGAGCAACCATACAAATTATACCAAAGTCGATGTTTTCATTTCCAACAAGACTGCTTGACTATCTGGATAACAATCATGTCACAACGCTTATTTGGGCAGTTTCAGCGCTGTGCATTGTCACAACGCTAAATGGTTTTGATTACAAAACGCCAAGCAGCATTAACAAAGTTATTTTTTCAGGTGAAGTGATGCCAATCAAGCATTTGAATTTGTGGAGGGCGGCTTATCCAGATGCGATGTTTGTCAATGTTTATGGTCCTACGGAGATAACATGCAACTGTACATATTACGTTGTTGACAGAGCATTTGAATTGGATGAGACATTGCCAATAGGCAAAGCCTTTCCAAATGAGCGTGTATTTTTGTTAGATGAAAAAGATGAGCTTATCACAGAGCAGGATTGTCATAAAATTGGTGAGATATGTGTTTCTGGAACATCCGTTACACTGGGATATTATAATAATTCGGAAAAAACAAAAGAGGCATTTGTGCAGAATCCTCTTAATGACAAATATATAGAAATTATATATAGAACTGGCGATTTGGGATATTATAATGAGAAGAAAGAGTTGTGTTTTTCATCACGCAAGGATTTTCAGATTAAACATAATGGGCATAGGATTGAACTAGGAGAAATTGATACGGCAATTAATGCCGCTGACGGCGTTGTCAGAGCATGTTGTATCTATGATGAAAAAAAGCAGCTTATTATTGGTTTTTATGAAGGGGAAGCTGATAAGAAGGCAATAACACACACGCTTTTAGCAAAATTGCCAAAGTTTATGCTTCCTCAAGATTTTGTAAAGGTGGAATCTATGCCTGTTACAAAAAATGGCAAGATAGATAGAAAACAGCTTATAGGAAAATATGATGAAACGTAGCATGGATATGTCAATTTGGAGGCTAAAGGAATGATTCGTGAGGAAAAAATAGAGGAACTGGCAAAGCTGCATGGCACACCACTGTACATTTTTGATAAAGAAGAACTTTGTAAAAGAATTGGTGATATACAAAAAATACTGGGAGAAGATATTACGCTTTGTTATGCAATGAAAGCAAATCCATTTCTTGTGGACGCGCTCAAGTCATTGGTGTCAAAGTTTGAAGTTTGTTCGCCAGGAGAGTTTGCTATATGCAGGCGTGAAAATGTAGATATGTCATCCATTGTATTATCAGGTGTTTATAAGAAACAAAGCGACATGGAGTATGTGATGGACGAATGCGGCGGTGTTGGCGTATATACAATAGAATCAATGGAACAATGGAATATGCTTTGCAGTTGCGTTCAAATAAGAAATATTAAAATTTCTGTTCTTTTAAGGCTTACCAGTAAAAATCAATTTGGGCTGGATTCAGTAGAAATTGAAAAAATTATTGAGAACAGAGCCGATTATCCTTATATAGATATTATTGGAATACAATATTATTCAGGAACACAAAAAAAGAAAGCAGAAATCAATATAAAAGAATTGCAGGAACTTGAGGCATTTTGTGAACAATTAAAAAGTATGTATGATTTTACAGTAAAAGAATTGGAGTATGGTCCGGGATTTATGGTGTCCTATTTTGGGGAGGATGCTTACAACAATAATTATGAGAGGCTACAGGAATTTTTGACAGAGCTGGAAAAAGTAAAAAAGAATTATCATATTACCTTAGAGATGGGACGTTATCTTGTTGCGACATGCGGCATATATGTGTCAAAGGTTGTTGATATCAAAGTTCATTCTGAGCAGCAATATTGTATTATTGATGGAGGAATCAATCATATTAATTATTATGGACAGACTATGGCAATGAAAATTCCAGCATATGCGTATTTAAAGAAAGACGGCACCATCGTAAAAGCATATGGATTATTAGAAAAATTGCGTGACAATACGAAAAAACTTAATAGAAATGATAATAAATCAAGTGCAGATATTGAAAAAGTTAATACAGATGACAGAAATTCTAGTATAGACAACGAAAAATCAAAATGGACAATATGCGGTTCATTGTGTACAGTGGCAGACGTTCTTGTCAAAAATTTACCAATTGGACAGCCCAATAAGGGAGATATGTTGATTTTTTATAATATAGGCGCATACTCTGTTACAGAAGGAATCTATTTATTTCTTAGCAGAACACTTCCTAAAATTATTACATATGATACAAATGGCGTGGTTGAGGTGGTGCGTGACTTTTACGATTCCGATATAATCAATTCGCGAAATTTTGTATTGAATAAATAATATTCTTCTTGACTAACTACCTAATATGTTATATTTTACTTGATAGAGTTGGTAAATTGTGGATTACCAATATAAAAAATAAAAATGATAGAAAGGCAAGGTTTTTTTATGGACCAGTTAATGGAAATTTTAACAGAGGTAAATGCAGATGTAGATTTTGAAAATTGTGATACGCTTGTTGATGATGGGATTCTCGATTCTTTTGATATTGTGTCAATAGTAGGGGAGTTGAATGATACATTTGATATTGAGATTACACCTGTGGATATTATACCAGAGAATTTCAATTCGGCTGAGGCTATGTGGGAGATGATACAGCGTCTTTCTGAATAATTTATTTGTTGTTATATTAAACAAAATGAAAGGTAGATAAAAATATGGCATTACTTGATACTTGGAGACAGTTAGCTTATCAAACAGAGATGAACCAAAAACAAGCAGGAGAGTTTTGGGGAACCTATTTTAATTTTGAAAAAGGTATTTATGAAAAAATTTTAGCTGCTCCTAATGACCCTGTTAAAGGCAGTGTTAAGGAACTTGCAGAAAAATTTGAAGTTGAAATATTGATAATGACAGGTTTTCTTGATGGTATTAATGATAGTTTAAAAAAGCCTAATCCAATTGAGAGTATGGATGAGGATACTATTGTTAATCTCGATTATGATGTTGAAAAGTTATATTACAATATGGTTGCTTGTAAGGCGGACTGGTTGTATGAATTACCTGTATGGGATAATTTACTCTCAGAAGATAAAAGAAAGCAGTTATATAAGGAACAAAAGGCTTCAGGAACAGTAGTAAAAGGTAAAAAAATTGGACGTAATGAGCCATGTCCATGTGGGAGTGGCAAAAAGTATAAGCATTGCTGTGGCAAAAATTAATAATTATAAGTACCATCGGCGTTAATAATTGTCGGTGGTATTTTTTATGTGTAGAGGTGTGTGAGGAAATTTGCTGCTTTGCAGCACACACCTCGCGCAACGAGTAGAGAAAGATGGAATTTCCCTACTTGATTGTGATAAGAAGTATGTTATTATGATTTGGTATAAATACGTGGGATATAACTTGCTTGAAGAATAATGATAAAACCAAATATAATTGATAATACAAAACCTAAGATAGTAAGGATTGCAATAATAACATAGATTTCAATATGATAGTTATATTCGTTGATAAAAATTGGTTGAGTGTATTTAGACAAGCCATCATAATTCCATTTTAAATCGGATGCCATGTAGTTTAGTAGAGATTTTATTTGTTGATTGTGGGGTTCTAGGTTTGCTGTAAAGTTAAGAGTTTCAATGGTGATAGGAGGAATATCAGGATTTTCAAGTTTGTTTGAAGATATAAGATATATAGTGCAAGTATTATTATTTAACGTATAATAATAGTGAGCTTTTACCACATTATTGATAATGTAATCATAACCTGAATAATGTAGATTTGTGACAGTGCCATGAATAGAACTTATATCATTTTTATAAAAATCATCAATATTGTTATCACAAGAATAGTAAGAAGGGAAAAGATGTGATATAATATTAATTTTAAAACATATCATCAGTGCAAATATTGTGAAAATAATAGAAAAAATAAAGTGATATAAAATGTATTTATAAAATTTAATATTATGCCGAGTCGTATTCATAGTAATCCCCATTCTTATGCTACCATTTAAGTAGTTTGAAAATTTCGTTTTTAGCATTTCTTTATCTTAATGAATTGTTTTAAAAGTAAATTAGGTCTGTCTATTTAGTATATTAAATTATTGTGAAATTTACAAGTCATTATGTACAAGTTGGCGTGAAAAATTCATTTTATAGTTATAAAACATTTAAAAGAGCTTTATGCTTGCCCTAAGTCCCATTATTTGTTACAATTCCATTATGTTTTGCTAAAGATTATGGAATGGAGGACTATATGAGGGAGTATACCGATTTTGCATATGTTTATGATGAATATATGGATAATATACCATATGATGAATGGTGTGCATATCTGATTCAATTATTGCATGAATATCATATTAATAGTGGGGATTCTATTGTTGATTTAGGCTGTGGCACAGGAACTGTCACAAGGATTCTTGACAAAGCTGGTTATGATTGTATCGGAATTGATATGTCACAGGATATGCTGATGATTGCCTCTGAAAAAACGATTGATAGTGGACAAGAAATTATTTATAGTTTGCAGGATATGAGAGAGTTTAGCCTTCCATACGAGGTTTCGGCGATGATTAGCATTGGCGATTCAATGAATTATATAATATCGGTTGGTGATTTAAAAAATGTATTTGAGTCTGTAAAAAAAGGGTTGACTTTAGGAGGCGTATTTATTTTTGATTTAAAGACAATACATTTTTTTAAAGATATTTTAAGTGATAATACGTATGCGGAAAATAGAGAGACATCTGCTTTTATATGGAATAATTATTATGAAAATGATACAAGAAATAATATATATGATTTAGCAATATTTGTTCAAAATGAAGATGGTTTTTTTGAACGATTTGAGGAACAGCATTTTCAACATGGATTTGAGATTGATGAGGTGAAAAATGCAGTACAGGCGGCGGGATTAGAAATGATAGCAGTCTATGACGCATTTACACATAACGAACAAAACAAGGATAGTGAGCGATTATATTATATTGTTAAAAAAATATGTTAGTAAAACATAAAAACTGCTGTAAATTTTATTGATTGCAGGCAGAATTTAAGATTCTGGCTGCGTTTTTAATCACAGAACGCTTCGGAATGGAGGAAAGAATGAATGATTATATTGTAAGAGGGGTTGCCTGCGAAGGTCAAATTAGAGCATTTGCAGCAACAACGAAAAATCTTGTTGAGGAGGCAAGAAGGAGGCATAATACAAGTCCAATAGCCACAGTGGCACTTGGCAGGCTGCTTACAGGCGGCGCTATGATGGGAACCATGATGAAAAATGACACCGACCTTATGACAATACAGATTAAGGCAAATGGACCAATTGGCGCAATGACTGTGACAGCAGACCCTAAAGGCAATGTTAAAGGATTTGTGGCACATCCTGAAGTGATGCTTCCATTGGTTCATGGAAAGCTTGATATTGCAGGCGCTTTAGGAATCGGTGTGTTGAGTGTTATAAAAGATATTGGCTTGAAAGAACCTTATGTTGGAGATACCATTTTAGTGACCAGTGAAATTGGGGATGACTTGACTTATTATTTTGCAACAAGTGAGCAAATCCCATCATCTGTGGCGCTTGGTGTTCTTATGAATAAAGATAATACCGTTCAGCAGGCAGGCGGATTTATTATTCAATTGATGCCAGGAGCCGATGCGGCAATTCTTGATAAACTTGAACAAAGGATTGCAAAAATTCAGTCTGTAACCGACTTTTTTGAACAACAAATGACGCCAGAAGATATCCTTGCACATGTGTTGGAGGGGATGAATTTTGAGGTGTTAGAAAAAATAGAAACAAAATTTTATTGTGACTGTTCAAAAGAAAAAGTGAGCAAAGCTGTTATCAGTATAGGAAGACAAGAACTTATGTCAATGATTGAAGATAATGAGCCGATTGAGGTTAATTGCCATTTTTGCAACAGTCATTATCAATTTGATGTAGAGGAGCTTAAAGTGATGCTTGAGCAAGCAACGAAGCGTGCAAAATCAAAAATGGAATAGGCTTTTTGGTAAATAGTGTACAAACCTAAATAGTGGTATCTTTCGATAGGGAAAAATTTTAAAATATAGAAAACAATGAAATTATAAGAATAGAATGGAGTATGTAATGGAAAACGAAGTTGTATCAAGAAATTTTATTGAGCAGATTATTGATAATGATATTGAAGATGGACATTGTAAAAAAGTTATTACAAGGTTTCCGCCAGAACCGAATGGTTATCTTCATATAGGACATGCGAAGTCCATATTATTAAATTATGGATTATCTCAAAAATATCATGGTCAGTTTAATTTGCGTTTTGATGATACAAATCCAACAAAAGAAAAAGAGGAATTTGTAGAGTCTATTAAAAGCGATGTGGAGTGGCTTGGCGCAAAATGGCATGGAGATGTATTATTTGCATCCAGTTATTTTACACAGATGTATGAGGCAGCAGTGAAGCTGATTAAAAAGGGGAAAGCCTATGTCTGTGATTTGACGCCAGAACAGATAAGAGAGTACAGAGGAACACTTACACAGCCAGGTAAGGAAAGTCCATACCGAAATCGAAGTGTTGAAGAAAATCTTGAATTGTTTGAAAATATGAAAAATGGTGTGTATGAAGATGGCGCTAAGGTATTGAGGGCAAAAATTGATATGGCATCGCCTAATATTAATATGAGAGACCCTATTATTTATCGTGTTGCTCATATCACACATCACAGAACAGGGGATACATGGTGTATTTATCCAATGTATGACTTTGCGCATCCAATTGAAGATGCTATTGAAGGGGTATCACACTCTATATGTACATTGGAATTTGAAGACCACAGACCGCTGTATGACTGGGTTGTAAAAGAATTAGAGTATGAGAATCCGCCAAAGCAAATTGAGTTTGCAAAATTATACTTAAATAATGTGGTGACAGGAAAGCGATATATTAAGAAATTGGTAGAAGACGGCATTGTAGATGGATGGGATGACCCAAGATTAGTGTCGATTGCCGCATTGCGAAGAAGAGGCTTTACACCAGAATCAATTAAGATGTTTGTTGATTTGGTGGGGGTCACAAAAAGTCAAGGCGCTGTAGAATATCCTATGTTAGAGTATTGCATAAGAGAAGATTTAAAACAAAAAGCAAGCCGAATGATGGCTGTTTTAGACCCTGTAAAGCTGATTATTGACAATTATCCAGAAGGTCAGGTTGAATATATGGAGGTTCCGAATAATCAAGAAAATCCAGAGCTTGGTACAAGGAAAGTTCCGTTTACAAAGGAATTATATATTGAGAGAGAGGATTTTATGGAGGAACCGCCAAAAAAATATTTCAGGTTGTTTCCAGGCAATGAAGTGCGGTTGATGAATGCGTACTTTGTGACATGTGTTGACTATAAAAAGGATGCCAATGGTAATATTACAGAAATTCATTGTACGTATGACCCACAGACAAAAGGCGGCAATTTTGCAGGACGCAAGGTAAAAGGAACGATTCATTGGGTTTCGGTCAGTGAGGGCGTTAATGTTGAGGCGAGATTATATGAAAATATAGTTGATGAAGAAAAAGGCGTTTATGATGAGGAGACAGGCGAGATAAATCTTAATCCCAATTCGTTAAAGGTGGTAAAAAATTGTTATGTAGAACCAGCGTTAGCAAAGGCAAATGCACAGGATAAATTTCAGTTTGTTCGCAATGGATACTTTTGTGCAGATGTGAAAGATAGTATTGAGGGAAAACCAGTATTTAACAGGATTGTATCATTGAAAAGTTCTTTTAAATTACCAGTGTAATCAAATTTTACCAAAAAAAGAAAAACGCAGGTTGTAGCGTAGTATATCCAAAAAATATATAAGAAACAAGAAAGGGGAATGTTATAAGAAAACGAGCAACATTATAAAAAGTGAAAAGAAATTATTAAAACTTCAACATAAAATCTCGAATATAAGAACGTGAAGTAACTATGTAAATAATAAAATGAAAACTAAGTTTTATAGGTTATAAATAAATTGATTAACTTTTTATAAGTTTTCAGTAACAGGAAATAAATAATGAGCGATAGTAATCAACCAAAAGAAGCACAGTATCTTTTTGATAAAAGAGTGACTTGTGCAATATGTGACAAGGAATTTAAAAATAAGGTAGTTAAGACTGGAAAGGCAAGGTTTCTTGGAACAGATGAAGATTTAAGACCCAAATATTCCAATCTTGATACAATTAAATATGATGTATATATGTGTCCATATTGTGGATATGCATCGGTGTCAAGAGAATTTGACAATGTTACACCAAAACAAAGATTGTTATTAAAAACAGAGGTGTGCAATCAGCAGTTTGGCATCAATAATCCAACAGAGGATATTGGCTATTATGATTATGATATGGCAATTGCAAGATATAAAAGAGCGTTGCTTATTGCAATTAAAAAGCCTTCTAAGATTAGTGAGTGTTCTTATCTTCGTCTAAAAATAGCATGGCTTAATCGTTCGATGTATGAAGAGATTATCCAGGATAAAGAAGTGGAAGATTTAACAGAAGAAGAAAAAGTAAAATATGATAAATATAAAAGTGAGGAGGAAAGTTATTTAAAAGAAGCTTATGAAGGATTTGTAGAAGCTCTTTTAAAAGAATACCCTCCAATATGTGGTATGGATGAATGTACATTTAATTATTTGATGTCTGTGTTGTCCTACAAAAATGAGGAGTATGATAATGCGTTGCGATTTGGCTATGATGTTATTCAATCTATCAATGCATCGTCAAAATTAAAAGATAAGCAAAGAGACCTTCTTGATAAATTAAAAGATATAAAGAAAACTGAAAATTAGAGAGGGTTTTTGCAATATTTATTGACAATACTGAGCTTGAATGATAAGATGTATCTGGCATCGCATAGATACCACATATTTTTTTGGAGGTACTTATAATGAAAGGTACAGTAAAGTGGTTCAGCAATCAAAAAGGGTACGGATTCATTAATGACGAGAATGGCAATGATGTTTTCGTACACTATTCAGGACTTAACATGAGTGGCTTTAAGTCGTTAGACGAAGGCGCTAGTGTTGAGTTTGACGTTACTGATGGGGCTAATGGTCGTCCACAGGCTACAAACGTAACGAAATTATAATCCAGGATATGCTACAGTGTGCCTTTTTAAATATAAGAGTTAGTGGTTATTATTGAAAAGATATATTGTTACAATTCAGATTATGAGTGGGGCTGTTGCAAAATGAGAGATTCTGCAAGATGTGATGAGGCGTTGTTTAGCTGATATCCGTATATTGTATGGAAATTCATTTTGTGACAGTCCTGTTGCTTTATAAGTACAAATCAAAAAGATTGAGCAATAGGCTCTTTGACAGGGAGGATTGATATGGATACGATTGATTTTAATCAGACATTGCCGTCAGGTGTAACATTTATGCTGCAAGCAGGTGGTTTTTTGGCTGTTTCTGTATTTCTTGTAATGTTCATCGTTATTAAAAAGAGATGGAAAGGAAGAGTTACGCCATTTTTTTTAGGCTTGACTGTTTTTGCATTTGTCCGAATATTTGTTATGCTCACAGAATCGGCATTGGCTTTAATTCCTAGTATTGACGTTGCATTTTCATACAATCCAATAGCACTTACCATTGTTGATTGCCTGCTTTGTGCAACAGGATATATAGCAGGTCGAATTGTACTTTGTAAAGTGTTGGAAGAACGTTTTGAAAGAAAAGGCGATATATATTTAGGTGGTCTTGGTTTAGGATTTGGTGATGCTTTATTATATGGTTTTACAGTGGTTTCATATTTTGTGTGGTGTATAGGTATAGAAGGCAGCGGCTTAGAAGCGGCACTTTCAGAAATATCAGGTGAAGAACTTGTTGCGACATACCAATCCATATCCGATTTATTTGTAGCTCCTGTTGTATTATGGTTATTTATGGGTGTAAGTACAGTGATTGATATGATTTTGCAGATGGCTTTAACAACGGTAACATTTGGTATTGAAAAGAAAACATTGCCGTCAATGTTTCATGGCATCTGTTTTGTTATCAATGCTGTGTCTGTTATTACATTTCAAATTTATGATATAAATTCAATTACAAGTATTGCTATTTTATTTGCACTTAAATTGATAATATTTGCAGTTGTTGTTTATTATATATTTAATGTTATAGGAAAAAAAGTCGAATATGAAGAATGGCCAAAAAAGTAAAGATTAGAAGCAGGAAGCAAAGTTGATAAAGAATATTTGTTTCATTGAAATAATTTATTTCACACATAGGTTGTAATTTTATACAATCTATGTGTGAAATTTTTTATTTCTGTGAGCAGTGAAATGCCATGAGAGTCAAATATCATAGCCTCCAACAGACACTATAATATTTGATTTTACAGAAAAGTTCAATTTGTCAGCAAGTTATTTTTTTGCTGCTTTTTTAGAAAAATCAGTTGTGACAAGTTTATCATATGGAGCTTCCGCATCCAACTCGCCAGCTTCTGTGAGAATGTCTTTTAAAAGGTCAAATGATTCTTTTTCAAATATCGTATCACCTTTCCAAGTATCTTGTGACTTATATCGCTCTACGATTTTTGTAAGTGTTGCAATATCCGTTTCTTGAAATTGAGGAGCAATTGCCTCTGCTATTTCACTACTGGTATGGCTGTTAACATAGTCAAGACCTTTCTGAATGGCATTGGTAAAAGATTGGATAATTTCAGGGTTTTTTTCTAAATAACTTTTTTTGGCACAGTAGGCAGTATAAGGAACATATCCGCTGTCAACCCCCATAGAAGCGACGACATATCCTCTGCCTTCATTTTCAATCGTTGTTGCAGTTGGTTCAAATTCGGCTGTAAAGTCGCCTAAGCCTGATGAATAGGCAGCCGCTGTAGAACCAAAGTCAATATTTTGGATAATCTCTACATCGTTTTTAGGGTCAATGCCCTGTTTTTTAAGGATATATTCCAAAAGCATTTGAGGCATACCACCAGCTCTACCGCCTAAAATAGTTTTTCCTTTGACATCATTCCAAGTAAAATTGCTGTAAGACTGCCTTGATACCAAGAAATTTCCAGCTCGTTGTGTGAGCTGTGCAAAGTTGACAGCATAGTCTGCTGAACCGCCAGTATATACATATATTGAGGCTTCAGAACCCATAAAACCAATATCGGCATCACCGCTTACCAGTGAAGTCATAACTTTATCTGCGCCAAATCCAGTAACAAGGTTTAACTCAATACCTTCCTCCAAAAAGTATCCTTTTTCAATAGCTACGTATTGTGGTGCATAAAATATGGAATGTGCAACTTCATTTAAAGTAACTTTTTGAACTTTATTAACTTCAACTTCATTTGATTTGTTTTTTGAACATCCAAAAAATGTTAGCAACATTACAAATGTCAATAGTAAAACGGACAATTTTTTTATTGTTGATTTCATTAGGTTAAATCCTTATTATTTTTTATTATACTATGAAATAATATCAAATGTGTCACAAAACAGTTTTCAATCAAATTTTTATGTGATATAATATCTATATAATTAGAAATTTTAAAATAGAAAGGATGAAGGTATTGAAGGGGAAATCGTATGAAAAATAAATTTTTCATACATACATTTGTTCTTATGCCTAGAACTGTGGGCTGAACAAGAATGGAGGGGTAATACTATGTTTGGAAAGAAGAAGGGTGAAGTTCAAAATACGAACCATGACATTGAGCTGATGATGTCCATGATGGATAAGGTTATTGAGGGGGATTTCAGTGACGTTGATGTATCTTTATTTGTGGACAAACGATATGGGGAAAAGGTTAATGGCATGATTCAAGCTTTTAAAAAGGCAAATAATAATTTTGTTATGAGATTGAATGAAGCGATGGAATCAATTGGCGATAATTCTTATGTTAAAAATACATTTGACCAAGTTCAATCACAGTATGAGTCCATTAATGATATGGAAGAAGCCAGTCATCATCTTGAGACATCCATCAATGATATTTCGACTTCAATGGAGGATATTCGAGATAATACACATGACATTCTTGATGTTATACAAAAAAGTGCAGTGGGCATGAATGAGAGTATTCAAGTTGTCAATGAATCCTCTGAAAAAATCAGTGACATCAATGGGCAAATGCAAAAATTTCAAGATAAGATACAAAAAATTGGAGAGATTGTAGATATTGTAAAGGCGGTTGCAAGTCAAAGTAATCTTCTTGCATTAAATGCTTCAATTGAGGCAGCGAGAGCAGGGGAGGCAGGGAAAGGCTTTGCGGTTGTAGCCGATCAAGTAAGAGAGTTGTCAAGCAATACCTCATCATCTGCGGAAGATATTGTAAAGTATGTAAACGAGTTAAGAAATGATATTACAGAGCTTGCTCAATTAATGGATGATACAACGACAAAGTTAGCTGAAGGCAACAGCAAAGTAGAAGGTTCGTTGAATGATATTAATAGAATGACGAATCAAATGGAAGTTGTCAAGGATAAAGTTGATAATATATTTAAGGCGATTGATAAACAAACAACGGTTACGGCGAATTTTTCTAGCCAAGTTGAAAATATTGCCGTAAGTTATGACGAATTGACAAAGGACTGTATGGAACAGGGAACACATGTATATAAAATTAGTCGTTATATTGATACAACTAGAAGCGATATGGTTCGAGGCTTTGCTAATGTGACAACACAAGATTGGCTAAAGATATTTGAAATAGACCATTTTATTCTTATGTGGCGTGTATACAGTCATGAAATTGGTTTTGAACAGCTTAAGATTACACAGCTTAATGATCCTACAAGCTGTAAGCTTGGTGTTTGGTTAGGCAAGCAGACAGATCCAGCAATTACAGGAAGTCAAGAGTTTGCAGGTGTTAAAAATGCCCATAATGAACTGCATAGATGTGCAACAGAAACATGGAAAGCAAAAGATGCTGGAAATACTGAAAAAGCAAAAGAATGTTTTAAAAAGACATATGATGCATTTTATGTGTATAGAGATGCGATTAGAAAATTGCAAGATAAGTTAATGACATTAGGGTACACTGATAAGACAAAAATTGTTGTCTTTCGTAATTAATTTTTAAATAGCTACATCATAAAAAATAGTTATTGTTATAATTACTATTTACATTTATTTTATCAGAAAAGTCCCCGCTTTTTAAGCGGGGTACTTGATTTTATAGAAAATTGTATTGTTGGATATATCAAATTTTGTGAGTTTATTTGTTTTTAACTTTTTTGTGGAGGAAGATTTATGGATAATCCAGTTTATGTATTTGGGCATAGAAATCCAGATACCGATTCAATTTGTTCAGCTATTTGTTATGCTAGGTTAAAGACTTTATTGACAGGCAAAGAACATATTGCTAAGAGAGCAGGTCACTTAAATGAAGAAACACAATATGTACTAAATAGGAATGAAGTGAGCATCCCTGAATATATTAAGGATGTAAGACCACAAGTTCAGGATGTGGATATACATATTATTGAGGGTGTTAGTGAAGACATATCAATGAAAGCTGCTTATCATTATATGAAAGAAAATAATACCGTCACGTTGCCTATATTGTCCGATGGTGAATTAGAAGGGCTTATTACACTTGGCGATATATCAAAATCATATTTTGACGTTTATGACAGCAATATTCTATCAGTGGCACATACTAGTATGCAAAATATTGTAGATACACTTGACGCGACAGTAGTAACAGGTGATGTAAGGCAAATTGTTGATAAAGGAAAAGTCGTGATTGCAACAGCAAATCCAGATATGATGGAACAGTATATCGAGGAGGGCGACATTATTATTTTAGGCAACCGATACGATGCACAACTGTGCGCTGTTGAGATGAATGCACGCTGTATTGTTATCTGTGAGGGCGTGAATGTGTCAAAGACAATTATTAAAGTGGCACAAGAAAACAACTGTATGATTATAACGACAGATTATGATACCTATACAGTGGCGCGTCTTATTAACCAAAGCCTTCCTATTCGATTTTATATGACGCCTAAAGAAAAAATGATTAAATTTAAAATAACCGATTATATTGAAGATATTGAGGATACGATGGCAAAGAGAAGATTCCGTGATTTTCCAATATTGGGTGAAAATGGCAAATATATTGGTATGATATCTAGACGTAACCTTTTAAAACATGGAAAGAAAAAATTAATTTTAGTAGACCATAACGAAAAAAGTCAAGCAGTGTTTGGAGTTGAGACAGCAGAAATCCTTGAAATTATTGACCATCATCGTTTGGGTTCCATTCAGACAATGACGCCCGTATTTTTTAGAAATCAGCCATTGGGTTGTACGTCAACTATTATTGGATTGATGTATGAAGAAAATGGATTAACGCCAGAAAAGACAATTGCGGCACTTCTTTGTTCAGCTATTATATCGGATACTTTGATTTTAAAATCACCAACATGTACACAAGTAGATATTGATATATGTAAAAAAATGGCACAGATAGCAGGTATTGATATTGAAAGTTATGGACGTGAGATGTTTAAGGCAGGAAGTAACCTTATAGGAAGAACATCAGAAGAATTATTTGCCAGAGATTTTAAGAAATTTTCTGTCAATGATATAGTAATTGGAGTGGGGCAGGTAAATTGTATGACAAAGGAAGAGACGGATATGGTGCGCCAGCCAATGATAGATTATCTTTCAGGCGATATATCAAAAATGGGGCTTGATATGGCATTTTTTATGATAACCAATGTCTTAACAGAATCTTCAGAAGTCGTCTGTTTTGGTAACAATTCTACACAGATTATTACCAATTCATTTAGTACAGTGTCTGATGGTAATGTTGTCTCATTAAAGGGGGTTGTATCGCGTAAAAAGCAGTTGTTGCCAGCAATTATGGAAGAATTGCAGCAGTAAATAAAAAATGGAATGATATGTTTTGTGTTTGCGCGCCGCTCACACAAAATATGAAATTTTTATATAAAAGCAGCGCAGAAATGGGAATAAATATGAAAAAGCTAAGAAGAGAAGAACCTTGCTGGTGTAATAGCGGTAAAACGTATGGAACATGCCATATGGAATTTGATAAAAAACTTGAAATGTATAAAAAAAAGTTTCATAAAGTGCCACCAAGAAATATTATCAAGAATGAAAAACAATTACAGGGTATGAGGGATAGTGCTAAGATTAATATTGCAGTGCTTGATTATGTGGCAGAGCATATTCATGAAGGCATGACAACAGAGGAAATAGACCAGATGGTATATGAAAAGACAACAGCTATGGGCGGCATTCCAGCGCCACTTAATTATGAGGGATTTCCAAAAAGCGTCTGTACATCTATCAATGAGCAAGTTTGTCATGGGATACCTTCTTCCAATATTCAATTGATTGATGGGGATATTGTCAATGTGGATTGTTCTACCATTCTTAATGGCTATTTTTCCGATTCTTCCAGAATGTTTTTGATTGGAAATGTATCAGAGGAAAAAAGGCGGCTTGTAAGAGTGGCAAAAGAGTGTGTTAAATTGGGATTAGAAAAAGTAAAGCCTTGGGGACATCTTGGTGATGTTGCGCAGGCAATCAGCGACCATGCAAAATTAAACGGTTATTCAGTTGTCAAACAAGTTGGCGGTCATGGTATAGGGCTTGAGTTCCATGAGACTCCATTTGTAAGCTATGTTATCAAAAGAGGCACAGGTATGGTTATGGCACCAGGTATGGTGTTTACGATTGAGCCAATGATTAATATGGGAACATCGGATGTATATATTGATGAAACAAATGGTTGGACAATTTACACGGATGATGAAAAGCCATCTGCACAATGGGAATTAATGGTGTTGGTGACCAATACAGGTTATGAAGTTATGAGTTATTGATAAAGCAAATTGGAAAAAACTCCCTTTATGAAGGCAAGTAAAATATTAAACTTGCCTTTATATAAAGGGAGTTTTTTTATTTGTGTTAAATTATTACAAAAATAATTAATATAACAATAAAATTATCTTTGCAAACTTATATTATGCTATTTTTAAATTGCATTTTGGAATGCAATTTAAATATAAAAAATAAATATTAACATTTAAATGCAGGGTTAAAATAGTAATAGTTTTTAGAATTTAAGTTGTCTTGAACAATGGAAAGTCCTTCACCAAAACGCTGAAAATGCACGATTTCACGTTCACGCAGGAATCTCAATGGGTCTAACACATCAGGGTCATCCGTTAGTCTTATAAGGTTATCATATGTGGTTCTAGCTTTTTGCTCTGCTGCCATATCTTCAAAAAGGTCTGTGATAGGGTCGCCTTTTGACTGAAATTCACATGCGTTAAATGGAATACCGCCTGCTGCCTGAGGCCATATAGCAGCAGTATGGTCGACATAGTATGCCTCAAAAGGCGTTCCTTTTATCTGTTCCATTGAAAGGTTCCTAGTTAATTGATGAACCATTGTACTAATCATTTCAAAATGACCTAGTTCTTCTGTACCTACAGAAGCAATAGAAATGTTCCGCTTTTTTAAGATATGTGATATATAAAAAGTAAATGGTAAAATGATTATATTAGTATAAAGAAATCATTTCTATTTCATATATTTTTTGATATAATTATTTTAAAATATATTTATTGTAAAATTATTATTGTTGCGTATAAAGTGAAAAATACAAATATAAAATTAGATAAATAATGAATTTTATAGGAAAGGATTTACTGTGGATATCATGACAAAAGCCTCAATATGGGCATATATCAAAGACTCACCCTTATTTTTGTTTGTTACAGCGACAGAGATTGAAAGTGAAGCTTTACATCAAAAAATATCCCCTATTGTTGGAAATCGTATTTTTAAATGTCCTGTTGGTATGTACACCTATTATATTGGAATGTTGGGAATCTATCCAATTGTACATATTCAATGTGATGATATGGGTGCTGTTGGCAAACGTGCAGCGATTGTGACGGTATCTGATGCCATTTTACAATGGCAGCCAGATGGAATTGTTATGGTTGGTATTGCTTTTGGCAGAGATAAAAAAAAGCAAACGTTAGGTGATATTTTGATTGCAAAATCGGTTAGAAACTATGAATTGGAAAAAAGGGCAAAAGACAGAAGTGAAGAGCGTTCTCCAATACCTGAAAGTGGTAATATTTTATATAATCGCTTTATCCATTGTGAATGGAATTATATGATTGAACAAACAACGATAAAAAGACATGCAGGTGAACTGCTTTCTGGTGAAAAGTTAGTTGATAATAAAGCATTTAGAGATGAATTGTTTTTTAAATTTCCCAATGCTATTGGCGGAGATATGGAGTCATTTGGCATTTATTCAGCAGCAGCAAATCAAGGTATTCAAGAATGGATTGTGATAAAAGGAATTTGTGATTGGGCGTATGGAAAAAGCAAGGATAAAAAGCAGCGACAAAAAAATGCTGCAAATGCTGCTGTAGATTTGTGTTATACTGTATTTTCTCAGCCTAATTTTGCAGATATTCCTCTTAATTCAAATAGAACTGGAATAATCAATAAAGATACAAATGGAGGAATACCAAGTTATGAAACTGTAAAATATGCCATGAATACACTGATTCGTATTCTTGGCTATATGGGAAAAGAGCTGCAGTTAGAACAAAATCTCTTAAAGTGTATGGACAAAACAAATATAGATATCTTAACAGAGGCAATGATTGTTTTTCGTGAATTATCAATATTGGATATAAATATTTCGAACTGTGAAAATGTGCTTTCATTGCTTGATACACCAGGAAATAAGATACCTTGCAGTATTTTGAAGGAATTATTTGAACAGCCTGTTAAACATAAAAAAGATATAATTTGTAGTACTCAGTTTGTGACTAAACTTTTTGCTCATGATTCCAGTTATTCTATACAAAATCAACATCAGATTATACAGCTATTACAAAATTATTATATACAGTATACAGAATGGATTTATGCAGAGATTTCACTTGTATTGTTAGCTTTAAATGAAAAAGAAAAGAAATTATTGCTTGATGGACTTATGTATATTCCCGTTATTCGAGAAGTATTAGACCCAAGATATTCAAACAGGGGGATAAATGAGGCGGAAAGCACTTTACTTGTTAAACGTCAGGTTTTAAGAGAATCTTCTGATAAGCTGGCAGAATTTGGAATTGTTTTTGATATATGATATGTTTATTTATAAAATATATATTAAAAGGTATCTAAATTGTTATATGTCTGTAATGGAGGAGCGATTGTGGATGTGTGGAATGATTTAATAAAATTATTTTCTCAAATGGATATAAAGAATAGCATATTTGAACAAGTACTTCAAAAAATCAGTACTTATTTAGAGCAGCCGTCAGAAAATCTGCGAATGCAGGCAGAAGTCACTTGCACAAATGCTATAAGTGAATTGATGAATCTTACAGGAGTAAAAGTTTGTTTAAAAGAGGAGGATTTATTATATTTTCATAAAAAGAAGATTGATGCAGCTGATTACTATGCTCCATTTGACACATTTCGTCCAAGTTTGCGAGGAGATGTTGATTCTTTATTTAATATGCGTACATATCTTTTGCAGCAGCCTCAAACACAAAAAGAACTTTGGAATATGTGCCAGATGAATGCTCAGTGTCATTTGTTGAGTAAACAGCTTGATTATTTGGGCTTGAATCATTTTGCAGTAGAGTCAAAAATGACAGAAGAAGAAAAAGCGATATTCAAAAATATGTTTAAAGAATTATCTACATATTGTCAAACTGCTGTATGGGAGGAAGATATTTGCATTTTAAATGCTAAAATTGAGAAAACATTTCAAGATTATGAAAATATGGTGTCTTGGTATGCAAAGACCGTTGGAGAAAATTTTTCTGACTTGTTGAAAGAAAAAGAAGATGCCAAAAAAAAATTAAATTCCGTTGGCTGTGACCATGCAACATTTGACAATATTGTCAATAAAATAGAGCGCAATGCTCAAATTTCAACGAAAATGACACGTTTGGAAAGAGCATCATTATGGGATAAGATGAGTTGACCTCATGAGTAAGATAAACTCATCTTTTCTGCATGGATACAAAAAATGTAAAAATAGCCATAAAAATTTAAAGCGAGGGCGCAAAGAGTGGTTTTTTGGGTATATAAGGTTCTGCTTTTTTTGTAGTGATGTCACGTATAATAATAAAAGGCGTTTGCTCATCATCTTGCCCTGCAGGATTATCTTCAATAAGAGCCGCTAAATTTTTATTTGAAATATTATTTAATGGGGTGCATTTTCCTAAAATATTGACATGGATATCATTGGCATCCACAATCATAATAGGAATATGGAATTGCTTATAAATTTCGTTACACACTTTTGTTGGTTCTTTCGGATTGAGTGTCGCTATGGTTCGATATATCTCAAAGGCAGAATGATTGTAAAAACCATCAATTCCAGCAGTTTCCTCACCTAAAATTTTATAAAATAATCCTCGCTTTCCGATTAATTTTCCCAAAATACCGATGATGCCAGCATACAATACGTTGCCCAGACCATTTATATCAATCATTAATTGAAGTTTGTAGGGTTGTGTAATGCCAATTCCGCTGTCTGTCTTTTTTCCAAATTTGCTCATTAGCTTTGTAAGCGGATGTAATTTTATATCTTCCATGTGTACAATATTTTTTTGACACATGGAGATAACTTTTTCACTGACACTGACAATATCTCCTTTTTCTATAAAAGGAACGATATATTGCTGCATTAAATTTAGATAATTTTCTCCAGCTTGAATAAAATGTGTCTTAATGCCATAACGCTCATAAGTATGACCATTTGCTTTGACTGTACCGCGAATATAGTATTCAATAGAGTCTTTTTTTCGATAATTAACAGGTTCATTTAAGTTTCCTTCATATAAATATTTTGCCATAATAGAAAGTCTCCTTTTATTTAATTTTTTTAGAGTTTTACAAATGTCTATTAATTTCTTTAGGTAAGCGTTGAACTTGCCTATTTAAAAATGTGGTGAAATAGCAATATAGTGAATTGCTTATAAATAAAAAAGCTTTTATCTGATAGAAATTCTATCAAACAAAAGCTTTTCGTAATTTAACATTAAATTGATTAATTATTAAGAAAATATAAATATAACATTGAAATTTTTATAGAATTAAGATGGCAGTATAATATGAAAACTGGTCTGTTCCTGCTCGCTTTCTGCCCAGATAGTTCCGCCATGCAATGTAATAATTTCCTTTGAAATTGCCAGTCCAAGACCTGCACAGCCCGTATTGACGGAACGTGATTCATCTAGGCGAAAGAATTTTTCAAAGATGGATTCTAGTTTATGTTTTGGAATGGTTTTTCCTGTGTTTTGAAAATCAATATGGATTTCTTTTTCGTTGCCGCTGGCAAAAACTTGAATTTCAGTGCTGGGATAACTGTAAGCAACCGCATTTTTTAAGATATTATTAAATACTCTTGCAAGCTTTTCAGAATCGCCATATAAAATTAAATTTTCGTCTGCATGAAGGGAAATTGTGTTGCCGTGTGCTTGAAAAATAGGATAAAATTCATCCGTCAATTGAACAAGCATATAATAAAGATTGATACTTTCCTTTTCTAAGCTAATTTGAGAAAGGTTATATCTTGTTATATCAAAAAATTCATTAATCAGTTTTTCTAAACGCAACGCCTTATCTAATGTAATATTGATATAGTTGGATTGTTGTGCAATTGGCATTTCTGGTATTTCCTTTAATAAACTTAAATAACCGATAATAGAAGTAAGCGGTGTTTTTAAATCGTGAGCTAGATAGACAATCAAATCATTTTTTCGGGTAGACTCTTCTTTTAACATTTGTTCATGATGTTGGATGGTTGATTTAATTTCTACCATTTGAGCAAAAAGCTCTGCATTTTCTTCTTTGTATATATCAGGAACAGCCATGTTGTCTATCATATAGAACTGTACCATTTTGTTGGCGTTAGAAATGGTTTGATTCACTTTTTTTTCAGCGTAAAGCCATGCTGCTACAAATATACTCGTTGCCCATAAAACGACCATTATACATAATGTTATCAAAAAAATTTGTTTAATCGTATGCCATTGTGGCTCAATAATAGTTATTTTATACATTTCATCAACTGTTGAAATTTCACGGTGAGCCATTAAATTTTCAGAGAACCAGTTACGAATGGTAGCACTCCAATTTATATCTATCCAGTAATAAAACTTAAAACATAATATTAATAAAATAACGATGGTGACAATATATATTAATAATTTTTTACTTGTTTTTTTACTATTATTTTTCAATTTTATATCCGCACCCCCAGACTGTTTTTATATATTTAGGGTCTTCAAAAGAGTCGCCCATTTTTTCACGCAGATGCCGAATATGGACAGTAATGGTATTATTGTTTTTATTAAAATATTCATCCCCCCATATTTGATGGAATAATTCTTCTGAGCTTACAACATTTCCTTTTTGTTCACATAAGATTCTTAAAATGGAAAATTCAATAGGCGTTAGTGACAATGGTTGTTCATTTAAAGTACATTGATGACTTTTGATATTTAAAACCAAACCAGAATGAACAAGAATATCATTTTCTTGACTGGTATCTTGATTGTAGCGTTTATAACGGCGAAGCTGTGCTTTTACCCGAGCAACAAGCTCTAATGGCAGAAAAGGTTTTGTAATATAGTCATCTGCTCCCAGTGTCAACCCTGTAATTTTGTCAATTTCTTCACTTTTTGCAGTAAGCATAATAACAGGATAATGATAGTTTTCTCGAATTTTTTGACATAGCTGAAAGCCGTTTATATCTGGAAGCATAATATCTAAAATGGCTAAATCCAATATCGTATTTTGAATACAATTTAACCCATCAGCACCATTATAATATTTAAAGACTTCATAATTTTCATTTTGAAGATATAACTCGATAAGATCTGCAATTTCGCGCTCATCATCAATAATTAATATTTTTTCTTTCATTATTTTAAAGCCCTTTCTTTTATCTGCTGTTATTTTATCAAAATAAAGAATGGTTATTTTAAGATTTTCTTAATAAATAGTAAAGATTTTCTTACATCAAGGTAAAATATATAGTGTATAAAATAAGAGATTAAAAGATAAGAAAATGGTGTATAAAGAATGGTAAAAAGCGTTTGTAATAAAAAGATTAATGTTTTATTATGTAAAAAATCAAAAAATATTAGTGTTATTTAATGTAAAAATTAAAATAAAGTACATCGAAATTTACATGAATATATGTTATTTTATAACTGATATTAGTTATAAACAAAATTTTTTATAAAGAAAATAGAGTAATGCATCGAAAAATAATGTGTTTTTTAACAGAATGGAAGGAAAGTAAATATCGTAAATCTCTTATTTTACAAGGTGCAAGACAAGTTGGAAAGACTTATTCTATTTTGGAGTTTGGGTGTAGTGCTAAAATTGATTTTGTAATTCAGTGTGATGGAAAGTTAATACCAATTGAGGTTAATAAGCAAAACTTTGGTTTGTCTGTATTGTTATATTGTACGAGCTTTTATGAATACATTATATCAATAACAGATAATCAATGATGGATAAGGAAAATTGATAATTGAAACGCCGTGAGTTTATTTATGATGGAGAGTCTGTTTTAAAAATGACAGAACAAGAATATACAGCTTTTTATTTGCAATTTGAAAAATCAATTGTGGCTTCTTTAAAAAAAAGAGAGCTTTTGACAGATTTACAATATGAACATTGTATAGAAGAAATAGAAAAACAATATAATAACAATATTAACACTGCAATAGCAGCTAGTGGGTTTGAGCAAGCAGTGTAGCGGATTGCGAATATCCGCTTAACTAGTTGGTTTTTTTATATTTATAATATTGTGGCAATTTATTAGGAAAGGAAAAGTTATGTCGATTGATAAATATAAAGCTCTTAACCAAAAACGAGTAATGCAGCATGCGAAAAAAAGAGTTGCTGCATATTGCCGTGTTTCTACAGAATGTGAAGATCAGGTCAATTCATTTGAAAGCCAGTGTCTGTTTTTTAAGCAGTATATAGAACATAATCCAGATTGGGAACTTTACGAGATATTTGCAGACTCAGGGATTTCTGGCACGAATACCAAAAAACGCAAAGAATTTAATCGTATGATTGCCTGTGCAAAAAGCGGTCAATTAGATTTGATTCTCACAAAAGAGATTTCCCGTTTTGCAAGAAATACGCTTGACAGCATTTATTATACACGCGACCTTAAAAAATATGGGGTTGGCGTTATTTTTATGAATGATAATATTAATACATTAGATGGTGATGCAGAGCTTCGGTTGTCTATTATGGCATCGATTGCACAGGAAGAAAGCCGCAGGACTTCGGAGCGTGTGAAATGGGGACAGAAACGGCAGATGGAACAAGGCGTTGTGTTTGGGCGGAGTATGCTTGGCTATGATATAAAAAATGGTAAAATGTATATCAATGAGGAGGGGGCAACGATTGTCCGCCTTATTTTTCATAAATTTGTAAATGAGAAGAAAGGCGCTTATGTAATTGCGCGTGAGCTTCGCGAAGCAGGTATTGCACCTATGCGTGCAAACGAGTGGAACAGTACCGTTATTTTGCGGATTATCCGCAATGAAAAATATTGTGGCGATTTAGTGCAAAAAAAAACTTATACACCTGATTTTCTTTCACATGAAAAGAAAATGAATCATGGAGAGGAAGAGTTTGTGATTATAAAAGACCATCATATGCCTATTATACCACGTGATTTATTTGATAAAGCCAATGATATTTTAAATGAAAAATCGCATTCTCAAAAAGGAAAGGCAAAATATAGCAATCGTTATTTATTTTCTGGAAAAATTAAATGTGGTATATGTGGTGCAAGTTATGTTGCACGGTATAAAACCAGAAAAGATGGCAGTAAGTATAAGGCATGGAGTTGTCTTACGCGTGTTAAAAACGGCAGTCCTCATATAGATAAAGCTGGAAATCAAACAGGGTGTTCTGGAATCAGTATCCACAATGAAGAAGCTCTTTATATCATGTATCTTACCTGTAAACAATTAGATATAGAACGAGAAAAAATATTGTATCTTTTAATAAAAATAATTGATAAAGTTTGTTCAATGGATAGAGAAGATTGCCATAATATATGGGCAGAACAAATAGAGACAACAAAGAAAAAATATATGAATTTAATTGAATTATATACAAGTGGTGATATTGACCGAAAGGAATTTATTGCTTTTAAGGAAAAATATTATGCGCAAATAAAGGAATTAAAATCAAACATAGAAAAAAGCGAAAAGCAATCAGATTTAATGAAAAAGCAGAAAAATTTAATGGAAAATATAAAAAATATTGTCGATGAATTAATAAATGGTGTTTTATATGAAGATGAATTTTATGCAGATTTGCTTGATAAAATGGTTGTGGATGAACAGAATACAATTGATGTATATTTAAAGGGAAATTCTTTTAAATGGCATTATATCATTAAAGAAAAGTGTTAAATAATGTATTTTTGCAAATTTTCAAATAGTTGAGTTAATACATTTATTTGGTGACAGTTTATAAAAAAGATTGATTAACAGAAATTTTTAAGATTTCTCCTTGTTATAGCTTAAAAATTTCTGCTAATCAATGATTTATGTTGAATTATTTTTTGTAGAATGATAAAAAACAAATTTTGAATTTTTTAATTAATAAATTATTTATGTTTTTTTGAACATTTATGATTATGTATTGTTTTTGCAATGGATTCTAGCAGTAAAGGAACATCAATCGGTTTAGTCAAATGTGCATCCATACCGCTTTCAATGGACAGTTGTTTGTCGCTTTCAAAGGCATTGGCAGATAGTGCAATAATTGGAATATTGGCCAATTCTGGGTTATCTAGTTTACGTATCGCTTCTGTTGCCTGACGACCATCCATAACAGGCATCTGAATATCCATTAAAATAAGAGCATATTCCCCAGGTTTGGAATGTTTAATTTTTTCAACAGCAATGCTGCCATTAACAGCAGTTTCAATAAGAAATCCAAGTTCTTGCAGCAATTCTACTTCAATTTCTAAGTTAATTTCATTGTCTTCTGCCAATAGTATTTTTTGATTGAGTAATTGAGCAATAATTTCTTTACTGTCTGTAGAAAAGGGCAGAGGGCGGTTTTGTATGTGAAGACGAAGTGTAACTGTAAAAGTAGTTCCTATGTCAACAGTGCTGTCTACACTTATTTCGCCGCCCATCATATCGACAATGTTTTTAACAATGGTAAGCCCTAGTCCTGTTCCATGAATACCACTAATCGTTGTATTATTTTCGCGTTCAAATGGCTCATAGATATGCTTTAAAAAATCTTTACTAATTCCGATACCAGTATCTTGAATAGTAAATTGATACATTGCATAATCGTTTGGTAATTCTTTTAGTTCAATTGCTGTTATATCTACCTTACCTCCATATGGCGTATAGGTTATAGCATTTTGAGTTAAATATAAAAGGCATTGCCTTAGTTTAGTGTTATCGCTATAAACGTCACAATGTTCCAAAGAGGAGCAGTGAACAGAAAAAGTTATATTTTTTCCTTCTGCCTGTGGCGATAATGTTTTATATATACTTTGTATAATATCACATATATTACATTCACTTTCTGTAAGATGAATATTGTTAGTTTCCATCCACGATATTTCTAATGTTTTATCTATCAGGTCTAACAGTTGTCTGCCTGCTATTTCAAGTTTATCAAGATAAGTACAAACAGCTTCTGTATCATCAATATGTTGCTTTGCAAGAGAAGTAAAACCAAAAATGGCATTGAGCGGTGTACGCATATCGTGCGACATATTGGAAAGAAATGTATTTTTAGCGATAATTGCCAGTTTTGCATTATCAAGGGCTTCTTCCAATATTTGTTTTTGTTCCATCTCACGTCGGATTTCTTCATCAACTCTTCGATATCCCATAACAATTTGTGAAATGTCTTTTTTATTTCCGACATTTACAATACGAAGCTGTAAATATTGAATTTCTCCTTCATTTATGATGCGATAATTTACATAATAGGTTTTATTATTTGATAATTGGTTACGAATATACTCAGGAGAGGTGGTTTGAGAAACCCGTTCACGGTCTTCAGGGTGAACCCAAGTTTTAATGTAATCAGAAATATACCAAATAAA
Organism: uncultured Lachnospira sp.; assembly: GCA_910585095.1. Classification (GTDB taxonomy): domain Bacteria; phylum Bacillota; class Clostridia; order Lachnospirales; family Lachnospiraceae; genus Lachnospira. The sequence goes on along the minus strand of CAJUBU010000007.1, from coordinate 80,603 downwards.
TCGACGAGGTTGAAATTTTTTACCAAATTGGAGTTGTGTTCGACTGCTTAATCGGTATGGAAGAATTTTATCAGTATCCAAATCAGCGTATAGAATGGACTCATAATTGATGCTAAGACCTTCTATAACTTCAAGACGCCGTAGATATTCTTGTGTGATTAAGCTCTTTTCTTTGTTATATTCTTCAAGTAAATTTTGTAGATGTTCTTCTTTTAAACTTTTTTCTTCAGATGAAGCATTTTCTAATAACATACGATTTCTTTTTTCCGTTGCATCACTTAAAAAAACATAAAAGACGTCTCCTAAATGCTGTGTGTGAATAAAATGTCCATAATCCTCAATCCAACGAATTTGTCCATCTTTTCGGATAATTCGATATTCAACATAGTCTAAGTCATATTGGCTGTCAAAAATTTGTTCTTGGATGCTTTGTTCTATTTTATCTAAATCACATGGATGAACCATTCCTTTAAAAGAATTTCCAGTTAATTCCACAAATTCCTTTTTTGTAGTGCAGCCAAAAATGCGCAGCAAAGCATCATTGGCATAAATAATATGCTCATCATCATCTGCACGATAAATAAAAAAGCCTCCCGGCATTTCATTCATAAATTTTATAATTTCATGCGCAATGCTTATATTTTGTGAAGGTGAAAAGGGAGATAATTCTGTTTGTATGTAGTCTTCTGTCAAATTATTTAGAAGTACAGTGTCTAATATGGGTAGTATATGTTCAATCAGTCTATGCTCCATTTCATGTTTGTTCATGCAAATAATCCTCCCAATATTTTGAGCAAATTTTAACATAAAAAAGTGTATTTGTCATTATTCTTGTGTATATATATATTAATAATTTTTATTTAATATCTTACAAAATACCATAAAGTGAAAATAAGATTAGAAGCGAGCCATAAAGTGGATTATAAATATTGATTTGACAAGCTACTTAATGATGGCGGAACATTTCTGTAGCTTCGCTACCTATATCGGTTAAAAGACCAGATACTTCCCTATAAGGCATACTATATCGTTGAGAAATATATCTCAAAGAAGCTCCAAGTTCTCCGTCAGGACCACCATACTTCATTAAGGGGCATATTTGTATTATAGATATAAAAATATTTTTAACGTATCCTTCTTTTTATCATATACCATATGGTCAACAACACTTCTTAAAGCCGACGCTCGAACGGCAGTATCAAAAGATTCATCTTTTATAATATCATAAACAGAGTGAATTTCATTTGCAGCTTGTTTTTTTGCTGTGGCTTCATTTATTGTTTTAAGAGCAGCAGTCAATATATCATATTCTTTTGACAAAAGCAATTTATTTTCTTTATATTCTTCTAATGAATCAATCCCATCACGGTAAGCTTGTTTGATACGTTGTTCTTTATCCTCCATTTTTTGCAGTTGGACAGTGAGCAATTGGATATGGTTATCGGCTGTTTTATAAGTATCATTTGAAATAAAAGTAAATTCATTAGAGTTAAATATTTTTTTTAAAGCATCGAACACTATATTTTCTAATATTTTAATTGAGATATAATGGTTATCAGCACAAGCCCCTTTATTATATTTACCACATTGATAATAACGATTATTTTTTATTACTAATGAAGCACCGCATGACGAACATTTTACAATGCCACTCAACCAATGAGACATAGAATTTGCTGATTTTGCTTTATAGGGAAGGGTGCGTCTGTGCAGTTGCAATTGTGTTTGGTCAAATAAAGATTCAGATATAATTGCTTTATGTTGACCTTTGGCAATAATCCATTCAGATTGTTCTTTAATGGTATGGTCTTCATGATGTTGACGGTTCCAACGAACATATCCTTTGTAAAATGGATTTTCTAATATATATTGAATTGTTCGATGTTCAAATGCAGCGCCACGTTTTGTTTTATAGCCAAGAAGATTGATGTATCGCGCAATTTCAAGAAAACTTTTTCCATTATTATAAAGGTCAAATATAATTGTGACAATCTTTGCTTCTGGTTCATAAATTTGTGGACAGGAATGACTGTTATCATACCGATAACCGTAGGGGAGTGAACTTTGATATCCGCCATGCAGAGCCTTTTCAGTCATACCACGCATCACTTCACCCGACAGACGAATAGAATAGTATTCGTCCATCCATTCAATAATACGTTCGATAAGGCTTCCAAATGGACCGTCAATAAGTGGCTCAGATATACTAACAACTTCTACATGTGATTTTTTCAACAGGGATTTATAGACAATGGATTCTTCTTGATTTCGGGCAAATCGACTAAATTTCCAAACTAATATAATATCAAAAGGATGCTCTTTTGATTTTGCCATGCGAATCATTTTTTGAAATTGAGGTCTTTTATCGGCTTTTTTGCCAGAAATACCATTTTCAATAAATAAATATTCATCCATTATTTGATAATTATTTTTCTTACAATAATCAAGAATAAGTCGTTTTTGTGCATTGGGAGAAAGTTCTTCTTGTTTGTCTGTGCTAACGCGAATATAGGCACAAGCTGTTTTCATAATATCCCTTTCCTATAATTTAATTTTATATGATTATTATATTTAAAGCATATTGATAAATTTCATAAGAATACAATATCGTGTGATTTTAGATAGGAACAAGGACAAGGAATATCGAATAAATTAACTATAGATAAAAAGGATGGTTTGACTATGAATGTTATTTATTATGCTTGCAGCAGGTCTGATGGAATATTAAGCAATATAAGGCTTTTTAGTGATATGAGTGAGCAAGAGAAGGAGAAGTTTAAGCGGGAGTTAATAATAACATCAGCAAAAGAAGCAGGATATAAAATAAAGAATGGGAAAAACGCCTATAAGAAACCAAAGGAATAAATTGATTAATATAAAAAATATAGTGGAGAAATGTAAATATGGATTTATCAAATTATGCAACGGTTTTACCTATTGTGATTATATGTTATCTGATTGGTTATGGATGTAAGGTTATCAAGCATGTGCCAAACAAATATATTCCAATTATTGTAGGTGTAGCAGGTGGTATTCTTGCAATACCAGCCTTAAAAATCATGCCTGATTTTCCTGCTACCGATGTTATAACAGCTGTCTCAATTGGGATTATGTCAGGATTGACAAGTACAGGTGTGAATCAAGTATTTAAAGTAGTAAAAGCAAAATAAAGACTTTGGAATGGAGAACGTTATGAGTAATAGTAGTCTAGTTGATGTTGTTATAAAATCGCCAAATTGTGATAGTCCAAGAAATAATACGATTCAAGGAATTACAATTCATCATATGGCAGATATATTAACTGTGGAAGAATGTGGTGAAAGTTTTGCAAATCCTGCAAGAAAGGCATCTTCAAACTATGGGATTGACAGTGATGGCAAGGTCGGGCTTTATGTAGATGAGGCAGATAGACCATGGACGTCAGGAAATGCTGAAAATGATAATAAGACGATTACGATAGAAGTATCTAATAATGAAACAGGTGGAGAATGGTCTGTATCCGATACAGCGTATAATAAGCTGATTGATTTGTGTGTTGATATTTGTCAGCGGAATAATTTAAAAGAACTCAACTACACAGGCGACCTTTCTGGAAATCTTTACATCCATAAAATGTTTCAAGCAACATCGTGTCCTGGACCCTTTCTTGAATCCAGAATGCCCGATATAGCAAATAAGGTTAATGAACGATTAGGTTCACAAGAAAATGGACAACAAGACATTTACGTTGACTATCAAGTTCAGCTAAATGAGGGGAAAAGATGGCTTTCAGAGGTGCGTAATCAAAATGATTATGCGGGTCTGGTTGGCATGGAAATTATTGGAATTGCTATCAAAGTGTCCAAAGGGTATGCACAGTATCGAGTACATGATGCCAATGGATGGTATGGTATGATTGATACACGAAATACAAATATTAATGATTTTCAAAATGGTTATGCAGGCAACAACAAGCCGATTGACGCATTGGAAATCTATTATTACACACCAGATGAAATTATCAATAATACTGGATATAAGAAAGCCGTGTATCGTGTCTCGTCAGTAAATGATGAATATTTTGACTGGCAATATGATAATGAAACAGGAAATGGTCAAGATGGTTATGCGGGTGTTTTTGGTATGCCAATTGACCGAGTGCAGATTGTTATTGAGTAGAATTTTTGCCCCTTATGGAAGTATAGACCACCATATTGACTTATTATCATTGCTGCCAATGTTGGATTGGTCTGTTTGATATTGACAGGATATTCTAATCTTTTCTCATAATTCCACATATTAACAGCCCTCCATTTCCCAAGGCATTGGTGTTGCAACCCAAGTCCAATAGTTATCGCAATCTACACCCATAAAAGTTAAAGGTCCTATTTTATCTTCATAAACTTTTACTGCCTTATTATATTTTTCCTTCATCTTATTATAATATTCAATAGCTTCTAAATCATTAGGATGTGTGTCAAGATAAAGTAAAATTTCAGTCATAACAAATCCTAATTCATAGACATTCATACAAATTTCTTTTTTATTAAAACAAGATTTTTCAGGAATATTTGTGTCATTACATGGCATATTCATATTGTAAGTATTTCTCATAGGCATTTGTCCGCGAGGGCGCATATTGCCTTGCCTCACCATATTGTTGTTACAGGAGTTATTCGTATTATTGTTACAGGAGTTATTCATATTGTTATTATTCATTAACATTTACCTCCTTTAAAAGGTTTATCAAGCACAGCAAATAGTGTTCCTCTGGCAAATGCTTTACAAGGTTCATATAAATCCCCCCAGCGCTGCCATGGAACATATGCCATTGCAGGTGATTGGACTTGTGTTGTCCGATTATTACAATCCATAAAAATTCCTTCTGCCTGATTAAGGCTTGAGTTATACTCAATTTAGGTTATGCGCAAATTAATAGTTGTGTGAATAATTATTTGTTGCTAAAATAAAAACGTTATGAAAGTTATAGTTGATAGTAAGGATATTATAATAAAAGAATTAAATGATTTTGATTTGGGACAAACATTAGAGTGTGGTCAATGTTTTCATTTTACAAAGATAGGGCATAATGATTATGGGCTGGTAGCTTACGGCAAATTTTTACATGCCGTTCAACAAGAAAATGTATTGATATTAAAGGATACTTCAGCTGATGATTATCAGTCTTTGTGGCGTTCTTATTTTGATTTGGATAGGGATTATAGTAAAATAAAACAATATTTATTAAAAAAAGATAAAAAATTAAAAGAAGCCATTGAAATGATGTGGGGCGTACATATTTTAAATCAGGAATTTTTTGAAGTCTTAATTTCATTTATTATATCACAAAATAAGCAGATTCCGCATATCAAACAAATTGTGACGCAGGTTTCAAAAAAGTATGGTAAATTTGTCGGTCAAATGAACGATGTTAAATTTTATTCTTTTCCTGATGTTGATATGATGTACCATTTGACAGAGGGTGAATTAAGGGCATGTAAGACAGGATTTCGTGCGCCTTATATATGTGATGCGGCAAGGTGTGTCAAAGAAGGTATTGTTTCTTATGAAAATTTGTTGAATGCAGATATAAAACAATGTATTCATGAACTTATACAGATAAAGGGGGTAGGCAATAAGGTTGCAAATTGTGTCAGTCTGTTTGGATTAGGACACAGAGAGGCGTTTCCTGTTGATGTATGGATAAAAAGAATTGTTGAGTATCTTTATTTTGATGGAAAGGAATGTTCAACGCAAACGATTGAGCAATTTGGTCAGAAACAGTTTGGTGTTTATGGAGGATATGCACAGCAATATTTATTTTATTATAGAAAAACAGTGAAGATGGGGTTAAATAATAAAAAATCACAGTGAATAATAAAGGGTTCAAATGTATTATTAATGGTGTATTCAATAAAATAATTATAAATATATTGTAAACTTTCTAAATATAATTAAATTAGCTGTTGACATTTAGTTGTGACAGTGCTATTTTAATCATATCGGTGTTAGCACTCGAATTAAAAGAGTGCTAACAGATAGGAAAATGCGTTGTTTAATTGGAACAACAGAATGGAGGAATACATTTATGAAATTAGTACCATTGGGAGACAGAGTTGTAATTAAGGCTTTGGTTGCTGAAGAGACAACCAAGTCTGGTATTGTATTGCCAGGACAAGCTAAGGAAAAGCCACAGCAGGCAGAAGTTGTTGCTGTTGGACCAGGCGGAGTGATTGATGGAAAAGAAGTTACTATGCAGGTAAAACCAGGAGATAAGATTATATATTCTAAATATTCTGGAACAGAGGTTGAACTTGAGGAAGAAAATTTGATTATTGTAAAACAATCTGATATTTTGGCAGTTATTGAGTAAATGTTTCATGATAGGAAATTATAATTTTAGAAAGGAATGAAAATTATTATGGCAAAGGAAATTAAGTACGGAATTGATGCGAGAAAAGCGTTAGAGTCTGGAGTAAATCAATTAGCAGATACAGTAAGAGTTACATTGGGACCTAAGGGTAGAAATGTTGTTCTTGACAAATCATTTGGAACACCGCTTATCACAAACGATGGCGTGACGATTGCAAAAGAAATTGAACTTGAAGATAAATTTGAAAATATGGGTGCACAGCTTGTTAAGGAAGTAGCGACAAAGACAAATGATGTTGCAGGTGATGGCACAACAACAGCAACTGTTTTGGCACAGGCAATGATTAATGAGGGTATGAAAAATATTGCAGCAGGCGCAAATCCTATTATCCTTAGAAGAGGTATGAAAAAGGCAACAGACTGTGCTGTTGAAGCAATTGCTAAGATGAGCCAGAAGGTAAACGGCAAGGAGCAGATTTCTAAGGTTGCTGCTATATCAGCGGGTGACGAAGAAGTTGGCGCATTAGTAGCAGACGCTATGGAGAAGGTTTCTAATGACGGCGTTATCACAATTGAAGAGTCAAAGACGATGAAGACCGAGTTAGACCTTGTAGAAGGTATGCAGTTTGACAGAGGCTATATTTCAGCATATATGGCAACGGATATGGATAAGATGGAGGCTGTTCTTGACAATCCATATATCCTTATAACAGACAAGAAGATTTCTAATATTCAAGAGATTCTTCCATTGCTTGAGCAGATTGTACAAAGTGGCGCAAAACTTCTTATTATCGCTGAAGATGTTGAGGGTGAAGCTCTTACAACATTGATTGTCAACAAGCTTAGAGGTACATTTAATGTAGTTGCTGTTAAAGCGCCAGGTTATGGTGATAGAAGAAAAGAGATGCTTAAAGATATAGCTATCCTTACAGGTGGTGAAGTGATTTCTGAAGAACTTGGTCTTGATTTAAAAGATACAACAATGGATATGCTTGGAAGAGCAAAATCGGTTAAAGTTCAGAAGGAAAATACAGTGATTGTTGACGGTGAGGGTTCAAAGCAAGAGATTGAGGCAAGAATTGCACAGATTAAGAATCAGCTTACAGAGACTACTTCTGATTTTGACAAAGAAAAATTACAGGAAAGACTTGCAAAGCTTTCTGGCGGTGTAGCAGTTATCCGTGTTGGCGCTGCAACAGAGACTGAGATGAAAGAGAGCAAGTTAAGACTTGAAGATGCGCTTGCTGCTACAAAGGCAGCCGTTGAGGAGGGCGTTATCGCAGGCGGCGGCTCAGCATATATCCATGCTTCTAAGGATGTTGAAAAACTGATTGAGGAATTGCAGGGAGATGAAAAGACTGGTGCAAAGATTATCTTAAAAGCTCTTGAGGCGCCATTGTTCCATATTGTGTACAATGCAGGTCTTGAAGGTGCTGTTATCATTAATAAGGTAAAAGAATCGGAAGCAGGCACAGGTTTTGACGCATTGAAAGAAAACTATGTTAATATGATTGATGCTGGTATTCTTGACCCTGCTAAAGTTACAAGAAGCGCGCTTCAAAATGCAACAAGTGTTGCTTCTACACTTCTTACAACCGAGTCTGTTGTCGGCACTATTAAGGAGGATATTCCACCTATGCCAGCAGGCGGCGGAATGGGTGGCATGATGTAATTATGAGACATTTGACTAAATAAAGAAAAATGCAAGGATGCTGTAAGGTCATTTTTAAATGGTCTTGCAGCATCCTTGTTATTGTAATTGTAATATATATTTTTAAAGATAGTATAAAATTTGAAAAATATATAAATTAGGATATGTACTATTTTATGCAGTTATATTAAACTTTGATACCAAGTCAGCCATACAAGTTGCCTCTGCTGTTAGCTCTTGGCTTGTAGCAGAAGTTTCTTGTGCAGTGGCAGCATTGGACTGTACAATTTCAGAAATTCGATTGATGCCTTCTGTAGCTTGATTCATAGCAACGGATTGGTCAGCAGAAATATCACTTAAATCTTTAGAAGCCGAAGCAATATTTTCTACACCATCAACAACATCTTTTAACGATTCAGAAGTACGTTGTGTAACAGTATTTCCACCTGCTACTTCGTGGAGTACATCTTCAAGTAGTGACCTAGAATCAACAGCAGATTTGGCACTTTGCTCTGCTAATGTACGAATTTGGTCAGCTACAACAGCAAATCCTTTTCCAGCTTCACCTGCCCTTGCCGCTTCAATGGAAGCGTTTAGAGAAAGCAGATTTGTCTGGCTTGCAATATCTTCAATATCAGAAATAATATTTCCAATCTGTTGTGTGGATGCACTGATGCGTGACATCGATTCCATTAAGGCAGCCATATCAGCGTTACTTGTCTCTGCAAGCTCTGAATATTTTTTTGCGTTTAAATAAGATTCTTTAAGCTGTGAAGCAGTCGATTGAATGCCATCTGAAATAGTTGTAATGGTTGCCTGCATTTCTTCAACGGAAGCAGCTTGGTCTGTTGCTCCCTCAGCCAGTACTTGTGCGGCTTCAGACAAGTTATCAGAACCCATTGCTACTTGAGCAGCCGCTTGGTGAATATTAGTGAGCATATCGGTCATTTCTCTAATTAAAGCTTTTATGGAAGAAAGCATATGTTCAAATTTTCCTACATAGATTTCTTCACGTTGAATTTGAACAACAAAATTTCCTTGTGCCATTTCATCTAATACCATGTTTGTGTCATTAATAATGTTTTGTAGATGTTCTGCCATATTAAGAACTTCCGTTATCATATCAGCAATTTCATCTTTGCTTTCTACAGTAGGAAATGGTGAATCAAAATCACCTTGTGCAAATGTTTTAAAACGTTCTCCTAAAGCTTTTAAAGGTTTTTCAATACCTCTTGCAATTTTTTTAGCAATTCGTGTAGATATGAGAATAGCTGTGATAATAGCAATTATTATAATGGCAATAAGAACAAATGCTAATATAGATAACATATTATTAGCAGAATCACCTTTTTCTACATTAACATCCATTAAGCTAATCATTGCCTCATCTAGTGCGTTATACAAAGGTTCTACTTCATTTATCATTTTTTGTTGTGCTTGAAGGGTTGATGCAGAATTAGTGGTAGAACCCATTTTTATTACAGTTGCATCAATTTCTTTGTATGCTTTCCATGCAGCATCGATTTTGTCCATACAAGCATGACCTTCTTCTGTTATCATGGTTGGACGAATCTTTTGCAGATATTCTTCAAATTCATTAATTGAACTGTCATGTTTAACAAGAACTTTATCAATCAATTCTTGACTATCATATCCAATCACTGCACGTGTTGCACTTCGTATTTCCGCGCTTGCATTCATCAATCGTCCAATATCTCCTTGTGGAAAAGCATAATTGTCAAGCACTTTTTGGTATTGATTTATCATAAAAAATAAAGCAATACCTACAATTGCGCAGACAGAACTAAAAAGTACTACAATAATTGTAAAAGCAGTAACTAGACGTTTTTTAATGCGCATTTCATTAAATTTCATTTTATCCTCATTTCTGCGCTGTTTTTTTGTACAAAGAACAAAAAGTTCTTACGAGTTTGTGACAAGCAGCGCGTAGACACAAATCTCGCGATTGAAAATTTTAATTTCTAACCTTTTACGTTGCTTTCATTGGTTTCTTAATACTATCTTCATTGTTTATAAAAAAATAAAAGTGCCATAAAATAAAAAATATACAAGATATTGATATTAACTAACTTACATCAACATCTTGTATAGAAATTTTATTTTGTGACACTTACGTTTATGATAGATGTTAAAAGTTATCCATAATTTATGAGCAATGTTTCAAGTATTAATTATATGATACTACTTTTTAAAAATCTTTCAACCTTTTATTTAAATATTAATCTTGAAATTTTTAATTATAAAAAAGTTAGCGCAAAATATTTTATAGATGATCTTAATTTGGCTGATTGTTATCTTGATTTGGTTGCTTTTGCTGATTAGAATTATCAGGCATAGTATGTGGTGTATTATTAATAGGATTATGAATGGAGTTATTCATTGTATTATTTATATGGTTGCTAATATTGTTATTTATATTGTTTCTCATGTTAGGATTTGGATATTCTTGTGGTTTTTTCTTCTTCTTACTTTTTGTTATTTTAAATATAATTAATATAATAATGGCAATAATTGCAATGTAAGGAAGGAAGAATATAAATATAAACAATATAGTTTGACATATATATAAGAAATATTCCCAGCTTTTCTTTACCGTTTCTTGTAATTTTTGCAGGAAAGTCTTTTCTGAATAAGGTGTAGTATATTCTGTAACTTCATTTAATTCAATATTGACATAAGAGTAGGCAACATCATTGTTCATCTTATTCATATTAGTTTTTAATTTTTTAATTTCAATCTCAATATTTGTTAATTCTTTTTCAATGTTTATGGCATGTTCATCATCCGTTATTGTACTAAGCATTTTTATATAGCGGTCGCGTTTTGCCTCATAAATTTCAAGAGTCGTTTTTGCATCACTATATTCTTGACTAATATTTTCAGCTTTTGCAGTTTTAAATCGAAGTGTACCTATGGAATCTAAACCAGATACAAAGTTGTCATATTTACTGCTAGGGATTCTTACTGTTGCAGAGTATGTGTGCATTAGTGTTTTGTCATTGTTGAGATAATGACTTCTTGAACCATTATCTGTATAGTTTTCAGATTCAACAAAACCATTGTATTCTTTTAATGTACTTTTAAAGTCTGATACAGCTTTTTGAAAGTCCATGACATCAATTTCCATATTGCAGGAATATACAAGCATTTCTTCGGACAATGCCATGTTTTCAGAATTGTTATTAGAAGTATTTTTGTCGTTTTCTATTTCAGACTTTGATATGCTATCTTTTGAGTCTGATGATTCATTAGAAGCACCAGCGTTATTCATATTATTTTTATTGTCCGAAGAAGAACCACCTCCACAAGATACAAGACATAATAAAAATAAGATGGCAACACATGCAATTATTTTTCTTTTCATAATAAACCTCCATTTCTGCGTTGCTTTTTGTTGAATTTTTATCCAAATAGGTTTATGTCAAGCAACGCATAGGCATAAACATTTAAGATAATAAATGGCAGGAGATATCCATAGAACTGCTTGTCAATATGAATACGTTTTAGAATGATTTAATTTAATACTCACCATTATATTCGTTATATTTATCTATGGAGAAAAAATCAATGTGATATGGCATATAAACATTCTTTATTTTAGGAAAACAATCTTCTAAAAATTGTATGATATCTTCGGTCATCTCTTCACAAAAATATTTTTTATTTAAACTGCCGCTTAAAACTGCATCATTGCCTATGTATTGAAGCAGTAAGTATCCATAGGAAGGTTCAACAATCACTAAATCACTTAATAAATCAGAATGCAGTTCATTGCTGGCAGTATAAAAACGAATCATATCTGCATTGTCACTATGAAAATATTGTACATTATAAGAATAACCATGACTGTAAAATATTTGTTGCATTTATATTACTCTCAATTTTAATTTATATATTTATTATAGTATATAGACAATCTTGTTGCAATGTATAATTTATTTTCTTTAAATAAATAAGTGAAAAATCTTGACGAAAATCATAATATAACAGATAATTATAATAAATAATAAAATTGTGCTGAAGTGTAGCAAATAAGGTTTGATGCGACAATAGAAATCGCCTACGCGGCTGCTTTATCAGTTTTTTCTATTGCGCAATTCCTATGCTACGCTTCGGAATGGGGGATTTTATGGAAATGTCGGATATTTCAGTAGAACAGATTATTAAACAAAAAGCGTCCAATAACTCTATTATATTTAAAGTGGTGATGATAATTGCATGTATATTGGCAGCAACTACGATTCCATCAACACAATCCTTTGGATTTTTAGTGCTTTGTCTGCTTGTTGTATTTACAGCAATGTTATTTAGACATTATAAGATAGAAATTGAATATGCGATTGTTGACAATGAATTGATAATTGACAAGATAACAGCTAGAAATTCCAGAAGAAGATGCGGCAGATATAGTTTGGAAAAAGCAGAGCTGGTTGCAAAAAAAGATTCACAGGCAGCGCTTAGAATGGCACACAAAGATTTGAGAACATATGATTATACATCACGTGAAAATGAAGAAAATATTGTTGTTATATATACTTATAATGATAACAATGAGATGGAACGAATACTGTTAGAACCCAATGAGCGGATAATAGAGCGCATAAAAGAAATTGTATCAAAACAATGTTATAAACTTGATGAAAATTGATTGACTTTTATAACCCAATTTGCTATGATTAGCAACAATATTATCATAGAAAGGATTGGATATAATGGGAACAATAATTGGTGAAGGTATTACATTTGACGATGTTTTGTTAGTGCCACAATATTCAGAAGTGACACCAAATATGATTGATTTATCAACACAACTTACTAAAAATATCAAGCTTAATGTTCCGCTTATGAGTGCTGGTATGGATACTGTTACAGAGTATAGAATGGCAATAGCTATGGCTAGACAGGGCGGAATTGGTATTATTCACAAAAATATGTCTATTGAAGCGCAGGCAGAAGAGGTGGACAAGGTTAAGCGTTCTGAAAATGGTGTTATCACAGACCCATTTTATCTGCATCCAGACAATACATTAGAAGATGCCAATGAGCTTATGGCAAAGTTTCGGATTTCAGGTGTGCCAATTACAGATGAATCGGGAAAATTGGTCGGTATTATCACCAACCGTGATTTAAAATTTGAAGAAAATTTTAAGCGACCAATTAAAGATTGTATGACAAGTGAAAATCTTATCACAGCAAAGGATGGGATAACACTTGATGAAGCAAAAACAATTTTGGCACATGCCAGAAAAGAGAAGCTTCCTATTGTAGATGATAATTTTAAGTTAAAGGGACTTATTACAATAAAGGATATTGAAAAACAGATTAAATATCCCGCATCAGCACATGATTCACAGGGAAGACTTCTTGCGGGTGCAGCTGTCGGTATTACCTCAAATGTGATGGATAGAGTTTCTGCACTTGTACATGCGAAGGTAGACTGTATTGTTATTGATTCAGCACATGGACATTCAAAGAATATTATCAATACCTTAAAGGAGATTAAATCAGCATATCCAGATTTACAAGTTATTGCTGGCAATATTGCAACTGGAGAGGCTGCAAAAGCACTCTGTGAGGCAGGTGTTGATGCTGTTAAGGTTGGTATTGGTCCAGGTTCTATCTGTACAACAAGAGTGGTAGCAGGTATTGGTGTGCCACAGGTTACAGCCATTATGAGCGCATATGCAGAAGCTAAAAAATATGGTATTCCAGTAATTGCAGATGGCGGTATTAAGTATTCTGGCGACATTGTGAAAGCCATTGCAGCTGGAGGTAATGTATGTATGCTTGGAAGTTTGCTTGCTGGCTGTGATGAATCACCAGGAACATTTGAGTTGTTTCAGGGAAGAAAATATAAAGTATACAGAGGTATGGGTTCCATTGCCGCTATGGAAAACGGCAGTAAAGACCGATATTTTCAGACAGATGCAAAGAAGCTTGTCCCGGAGGGGGTTGAGGGGCGAGTTGCATATAAAGGACTTGTTGAAGATACAATATTTCAGCTTATGGGAGGTCTTCGCTCTGGTATGGGGTATTGTGGAGCGCCAACTATTCCAGTATTACAAGAAACAGCTAAATTTATTAAGATGTCTTCTGCTGCATTGAGAGAAAGTCATCCACATGATATTCATATTACAAAGGAAGCACCAAATTATAGTGTGGAGGATAAGTAAGTATTAATAGGAAATTAGTTCTATACTTGCACAATTATTTAATATATTGTATACTAGAATAAATAATTATCTAATCTCTATGTCATATTTATAGAGAGTAATTTAGACAAAACTGTAACTGTGTTTAATATAGGCTGAGAGGAAGTTGACATATGAATAATGCAATGTTGGGTAGTTACATTGCCAAGAGTCATAATAATGGCAATTTTACAGATTATGAATTAAAGGTATTGAGGGAAAATAATCTGGATGATATGGTAGCTACATTTATTAAATTAAAGAATGATAGATATACAATTCAGTTTCAGTGTATTTTTAAGACTTTGGAGTATTTTGTTGGTGATGGTTTTATGCTGGAACAGATAAATACAGCGAATGAATATGGCGGACATTTTATAGGATGTCAGTTTATGGACGGAGACGAAAATGTTTTTTTCGGTATCAGCGGCGATGATGATGCTCTTTTGGAATTAGCATCTATTTTTGCAAAAGAAGATTTTAAAGATTTTGATGATAATGCGTATGATTCCGTTTGTGAACTTATTAATTGTATCAATGGTCTATTTGCGACAAAATTGAGTGACGAAAAAGTAGAAGTTGTATTGAGACCGCCTGTTTTTTATGGCGATGCACATATTGTTAGTGACAAGACATTTTATATTGCTACTTTTTATGTGAAAGGCAAAAAAATAGATATGATTATGAGCGTTTCTGGTAAGATTCATTTAGAGAGTAATTGACATTCCGTAGACAAAGTGTGCCATTTAGACAGATTGGAGGAATAGTTATGGCAAAGATATTAATTGTAGATGATTCAATGACTTCAAAGAAATTTTTAAGAACTATGCTTGAGCGAGCCGGATGTGAAATTATAGGGGAGGCTTCTGACGGTCAGGAAGGTATTGATAAATATAAAGAACTTAAGCCAGACTTAGTTACTATGGATATTACTATGCCGATAAAAAATGGAATTGAAGCACTAGAAGAAATTATGGCATATGATTCTAATGCAAAGGTTGTTATGGTGACAGCAGCAGGACAAAATACAAATATGGTGGAAGCTTTAAAGCTAGGCGCCGCTGATTTTATACAAAAGCCTTTTGAGATTGACCAGATTGCTGCTGTTATTAAAAAGGTATTGGAAGAATAATGTATAATTATAAAATAAATATACAGTATGATGGTGGAAGATACGAAGGATGGCAGCGAATTGGCAGGGATTTTTCGGCAAATACCATTGAAAATAAAATTGTGACAGTCATAGAGAAGATGACTGGAGAACAGATAGAGTTGCCATGTGGCTGTCGTACAGAAACAGGCGTTCATGCGTTGGGGCAGGTTGCTAATTTTAAATTATCGCAAAAGAAAGAAAAAAATGATATTAAAAATTACTTAAACCGATATCTTCCTAGAGATATTGCAATTCTTAGCGTAGAGCAGGTTGACGAGCGTTTTCATAGTCAGCTTAACGCAAAGAGCAAAACATATATGTATGTGTTGGATATGGGCAATGTTGCTGATGTATTTAAACGTAAGTATTCGTACCATACATTTCATCGTTTAAATATTGAGGCAATGCAAAAAGCTAGTCATTTTTTTGTTGGAGAGCATGATTTTAAAGCATTTACCACAGCTAAAAAAAGTAAATCTACAATAAGAAATGTAGAGGCTATTGGTATTGATGTTCAAGGCAATGAGGCTGTTATTGAAATAACAGCAAATGATTTTATGCACAATATGGCAAGGTATATGATAGGTATGCTGCTTGACATTGGCAACGAAATTAGAAAGCCAGAGATAGTAAATGATGTATTTGAGAACAAAGAAGTAACCATGTCATTTCCAGCAGAAAGTTATGGATTATTTTTAAAAAATATTATGTATTAACATCAAAATCTTTGAATGAATGGGCTATCGCATTAAGCTTTAAGTTACAAGATAAGTATTCTTGTATCTTTTGTTTTGTGTGACAGCCTTTGTTTTATATTATAAAAAATATGGAGGGATTTATGGATACCATTATTGAAAAGATAAGTAATGTGCTTAGTCAAGCATTTACATTATGTGGTTATGATGCAAAATATGCAAAGGTGACTCTTTCCAATAGACCTGATTTGTGTGAATATCAGTGCAATGGTGCAATGGCAGCAGCAAAAGTCTATAAAAAGGCGCCATTAACGATTGCTGATGAAGTTGTCAATCAGTTGAAGGAGGATATACTATTTGAGCAGATAGAAAGCATAAAACCAGGATTTATCAATATTTGTGTTTCACCAGCATATCTTACAGAATTTCTTAATACAATGTCTGTATCGAAGCAATTTGGATATGTTCCTAAAGTGACAAATAAGACCGTTATTGTAGATTATGGTGGGGCTAATGTTGCTAAACCACTGCATATAGGACATTTGCGTTCAGCAGTTATTGGCGAGAGTATCAAACGTATTCAAAGATATGCAGGCAATACAGTAATAGGCGATGTACATTTAGGAGACTGGGGTCTTCAAATGGGGCTTATTATAGAAGAATTAAGAGACAAAAATCCAAATCTTTCTTATTTTGATGAATCCTTTTTGGGAGAGTATCCATCAGAGCCGCCTTTTACTATATCCGAATTAGAACAGATATATCCTGTTGCCAGTAAGAAGTCTAAAGAAGATGAGACATTTATGGAGAGAGCCCATAAGACAACATTGGAATTACAGGGAGGCAATAAGGCATATGCAGCTATTTGGAAACATATAATGAATATTTCTAAAGCAGATTTAAAGAAAAATTATGATGAGCTTCATGTAGCGTTTGATTTGTGGAAAGGGGAGAGTGATTCTCAACCATATATTAAGGATATGCTTCAACAAATGATAGATAATGGTTTAACTTATGAAAGTCAAGGCGCTATGGTTATTGATATACAAGAGGAGAGTGACAAAAAAGAACTTCCTCCATGTATTGTCCAAAAATCTGATGGTGCGGCATTGTATGCCACATCAGACCTTGCCACAATGGTTCAAAGGGAATCGGATTATCATCCCGATGCTTATATTTATCTGGCAGATAAGAGGCAAGAACTCCATTTTACACAGGTATTTCGCGTTGCAAAGAAAGCAGGAATTGTAAAGCAAAATACAGATATGACCTTTTTAGGGTTTGGAACGATGAACGGTAAAGATGGAAAACCTTTCAAAACACGTTCAGGTGGTGTGATGAGACTGGAATACCTTATAAAGGATATTCAAGATGCTGTGTATGATAAAGTGATAAACAATCGAGATATGTCCAATGAGGAAGCTTTAAATATCGCTAAAATAGTAGGGTTGGCAGCGTTAAAATATGGTGATTTGTCCAATCAGGCCTCAAAAGATTATGTGTTTGATATAGACCGATTTATATCGTTTGAGGGAAATACAGGACCTTATATTTTGTATACGATTGTAAGAATTAAATCTATATTATCTAAATATCAACAAGAGGGAAATCCTATTTTATATAATAAAGTGCAGGCAGCTTCATCCAATATTGAAAAAAGTCTTCAACTAGCCCTTGCTCGATTTTTAGATATGATAGATATGGCATATATGGAGAAAGCTCCACATAAAATATGCCAATATATTTATGAAGTGTCCAATATATTTAATCAATTTTATCATAGCACCAAAATACTTGGTGAAAAAGATAAAGAAAAAAAACAAGGCTATATTGCATTAATTTGTCTAACAAAAGATATTTTACTTACATGTATTGACTTGTTAGGGTTTGAATGCCCTGATAAAATGTAGTGCAAAAAGTTTAGATTTAAACAGAAATTTATATTGAAATATGTTCAGATAAAAATACGTATCAGAATATTAATAAAATACAAAAAGTAAAGAAATTAGAAAAAAGAAAACGCAGGTTACAGCGTTGCATATCAAGAAGATATGAGAAAAATAAGAAAGGAGCAAGTTATTGTAAAACAAGTAACATTATAAAAGTTTATAATTTTTTATAAGTTTTCAGTAACGGCGACATGAAATTAATATCGTTTACAATACCATGTTATAATTCTGCAGCTTATATGGATAAATGTATTCAATCTGTATTAGCGGGCGGTAAAGATATTGAGGTAATTATTGTTGATGATGGTTCTACGAAAGATGATACAGCAAGGATAGCAGACAATTATTCAAAAAAATATCCAAATATTGTAAAAGTGATACATCAAGAAAATGGAGGGCATGGAGAGGCTGTCAATACAGGGCTTGCACATGCAACAGGAAAATTTTTTAAAGTTGTTGACAGCGATGATTGGGTTGATTTAAAAAGTTATAAAAAGATTTTATCGGTTCTTAAAAGTTTTGAAGATGGAGAAGAACCTGATATGTTGATTGCAAATTATGTATATAACAAAGTTGGTGTTAGCCGTAAAAAAGTTATTCATTATGACAATGTTTTTCCTGTAGAAAAAATGTTTGGCTGGAATGAAGTAGGAAAGTTTAAAATTGATCAATATATTCTTATGCATTCTGCTATTTATAGAACCCAGATATTAAAGGAATGTTCCTTGCAATTGCCAAAACATACGTTTTATGTGGATAATATATTTGTCTTTGAACCATTACCGTTTGTTAAAAAAATGTATTATGTAAATACAAATTTTTATAGGTATTTTATTGGAAGAGCAGACCAATCCGTAAACGAAGATATTATGATATCAAGAATTGACCAACAGATTGATGTTACAAAAAGAATGATTAATTTTTACCTTGAAAGCCATGTAGAAAATGTAAAATGCGATTCTTATATGATTAAATATTTAAGAATTATGATGGAGGTATCATCAATATTTTTAATAATATCAGGAACAAAAGAAAATTTAGCAAAAAAGAAAGAACTTTGGAATTATACAAAAAAAGATAAAAGACTATACAGAAGATTACGATATAGTTTGCTTGGATTTTCCGTTAATTTTCCAGGAAAAATTGGTAGAATGATATCAAAAAATGGTTATAAGGTAATGAATAAATTGATAGGATTTAATTAAATAAAGTTAAAATTGGACTGTCTCATAATGAATAAATATTAATTCATTTTGTGACAGTCCTGTCTAATCTTATCAGGCAACAGAACAGATTGCAAATATTTGCTTGATAATTAAAAGAGAACTTTGCAATGATTCATATCAATATGTGATTTAATATATTGTGATACAACAAAACGTTTATCTTCTGGAATGTCATCTTCTCTTAGCATAACAATCATTTTTGATTTATTGAAGAAAAGATAATAACCATATTTTTTATAAATAGTGGTTGGTTCATCCCAACCATAGGTTTCTGTTCGTTCAAAATCTGGTATATCGGCTATGATTCCTGTGTCTTGCAAGGTTATTTTACAAGGTGCGCTTTCAGCAGGATCACGGTGTTTTAAATGATAATTGACACTGTTTTTAAATTGTATCAGAAAAATATATAATGGATATGCCCAGCAGGCGGCATATAAGACAGCAAGATACGTATTAAAAAATCCCATAACAGTAAGTACAATGGTAATAATAGAAGGAATCCATGTTAAAATGGTTTCTAATGGATTGCGTATAAAGCGATTCCAAAATACAATTTTTTTATATTCATTACCACATGCCTTTAATGTAGTTGTGTAAGTAATAAAATCCATAATAATAACTATGCCTTTCTATGATTTGAAAATAACGTAAGCGTACAGTCATATAGTACTAATTGTAAAAAATATGCAGACAGCATGACTGAATTATTACAGAATATAATAACATTTATAGATAACCATGTCAAAACACTTTCCAAATACTTCAAAATGAGATATACTGTAATATATTTAGGTGAAAAATTAAGGTGAGAGGACGAAACATTGGATAATTATAATTTGAAAGACGATGTAATGACAAATATTGTTAATCTTCTTGACAAAGACGGCACATTTATGGAAATCGTTGAAGAGATTATCCATGAAACACAGAAGTATCTTTGTACATCACATGCAGCTATCTTGCAGATAAGCGTTGACAATAGCTGGATTAATTCTGTTATAAGCTATGTGGGTGAAGATGAAGAACCTTTGCCTGTAACGAATATGGCAATGGAAAAGTTCCATATTGACGTTGAGGAATTAAAATGCTGCAATATGAATAACAGTACAGAACAAGAGCGTAAGACATTACAGTATATGGGAATTAAATCAATTGTTATTTCCCCTGTATTTATTAATGATATTCGAGTGATGTATTTTGCTATTATGGATGTTCATTCTGTTATTGAGTATAACAAAGAACAATTAAAGTTTATAAGTGATGTTGTCAATATTATTCAAGCCATAGCTCAAAAGAAGGTGACAAAAAATTCATTGCTTTCATCATATGAAGTTCTAAAAGCGATATTAAATAGTATTGGTTCAGGTATTATTGTGTTTGGCAGAACGGATGGCAGTATATTTTTTGAAAATGATATTGCACAGCATATTGAGGAAGTAAATAGAATAGCCAATAAGGCAGTAAAAGAGTTTCTTCATATTGATAAAAGAAGAACCAAACTGTTAAAGCCAATGGAGCATTACGATCCACAGTCTGGTTTATGGTTTGAGGTGAAGTTTTCGGATTTAACTTGGATTGATGGAAGCGCTGTGAGCGTTTGTACTATTATGGATATCACTCAAAAAAAGAAAAATCAGCAAAAAATTGAATATCAAGCAAATAATGATTTTCTTACAGGTATATATAATCGAATGAAATGTGAAGCGGATTTGAGAACAATTTTAAAACAAGCTGTTGAAGAACGTATAAAAGGCGCTGTAATGTTTCTTGACTTAGATGATTTTAAACATATTAATGATGGTTTGGGACATCAATATGGTGATGTGCTTTTACAGCAAATTGCGGCAGGATTGCAGAGTGTTCCAGGACTTCGCGGTCATTGCTACCGAATGGGCGGTGATGAATTTTTAGTGATTGTACCACCAAATCAATATAGTAATTTAGAGAGGATTGTTGAAAATGTAATAGCCATGTTTAACAAGCCTTGGTATTTGATAGGGACAGAGTATTTTTGTACGATGAGTATGGGAATAGCAACATTTCCAGACAATAGCTGTGAAGTTCACGAGTTGGTGAAGATGGCAGATACAGCAATGTATGATGCGAAGAAGTCTGGAAAGAATCGTTATTCATTTTATGATAGTAAAAAGGATGTCAATACAATCAAACGATTGGATATTGAAAATAATATGCGTCAGGCAATAGCGACACAGATACAAGAATTTATTGTGTTTTTTCAGCCTGTTGTTGATGTAGAAACTAGAAAATGTGTGTCATGTGAGGCGCTTGTAAGATGGGACAGCAAGACGTTAGGATTTATGGGACCAGGTGATTTTGTACCGCTTGCCGAATATTTGGGACTGATAACCGACATTGGCGATTATGTCTTAGAGGAGGCCTGCAAACAGTGTAAATTGTGGAATGATATGGGATATAAAGATTTTCATATCAATGTCAACTTGTCTGTTGTTCAGCTTTTACAGAAAGATGTCGTTAAAAATGTGCGTGAAATTTTTGATAAGACAGGCGTCAATCCATGCAATATTGTACTAGAAATTACAGAATCCTTTGCTATTAATGATATGGACCGTGTAATGAAAATTATTGATGGCTTAAAAGAATTGGGACCAGAAATCGCACTAGATGATTTTGGAACAGGATATTCTTCATTAAATTACATAAAACAACTTCCTTTAAATATAATAAAAGTGGACAAAACATTTATTGATGATATTGTGGAAGACGAGTATGCACAAGCATTTATTAAGCTGATTGTCGATTTGTCTAAAACAATAGGAACAGAAATTGTTGTTGAGGGAATAGAAGATATCCATCAGTTTCAGTTATTAAAAGAAATTGGCGTTGATTATATTCAAGGCTATTTCTTTGGAAAACCTGTGGCTGCTGAGAAGTTTGAGAAAATGTATCTAGGAAAAATATTAGGAAAAGAAGCGTTGTGAAAAACACAGTGCAGAAATGAGGACAAAGAATGAAAATTTTAATTAGAGGCGGAAGGGTGCTTGACCCTGCTAGTAATACCGATGCAATAAAGGACATATTAATAGAAGATGATATTATTGTAAAGGTTGAAGAAAATATTACGGATGAGGTGGACAGTGTTATTGAGGCAAACGATTATTATGTTATGCCAGGTTTGATTGATTTGCATGTTCATTTTAGGGAGCCAGGTTTTGAGCATAAGGAAACGATAAGAACAGGAGCCAGAGCAGCAGCAAGAGGAGGTTTTACAACGGTTTGTTGTATGCCAAATACAAAACCAGTAATTGACAGTGTTGAGATGGTTGACTATATCGTTAATAAGGCAAAGGAAGTAACCGATATTAACGTGCTGCCAATTGCAGCAATAACAGCAGGGCAAGACGGCGAGTATATAACGGATTTTGAAAGATTAAAAGAGCATGGTGCTGTTGCTGTGAGCGAAGATGGAAAGTCTGTTATGAATGCAAGGGTAGCAAGACAAGCTATGAGGCTTGCAGCAGAAGTGGATATACCAGTCTTTGCACATTGTGAAGACAAAAATCTTGTGGCAAGAGGTGTGATGAATGCAGGAGAACATGCAAGGCAGCTTGGATTATATGGTATTATGAATGCAGTGGAAGATGTGATTGTGGCAAGAGATATTATACTGGCAAAAAATACAGGCGCTAGACTGCATCTGTGTCACTGTTCAACAAAGGACAGCGTTCGTATGATTGAGGATGCAAAGAAAGAAGGATTGCAAGTTACAGGGGAAGTGACACCACATCATTTTACATTAACAGAAAAATCGGTGACATCAGACGATGCAAACTTTAAGATGAATCCGCCGCTTCGCACGCAAGAAGATGTGGATGCCTTGATAGATGGATTAAAACGTGGTGTTATGGACTGCATTTCGACAGACCATGCGCCACATCATAAAACGGAAAAGGAACGTCCTTTTGCAGAGGCGCCGTTTGGCATAACAGGGCTTGAAACATCGGTTGCAATTACAATAACAGAACTTGTAGATACAGGGATACTCACACCATTACAGATGGCAGACAAAATGAGCTATTCGCCTGCAACAATTATTAAAAGTGACAGGGGAACCTTGCTGCCTGGGCGAATTGCCGATATTACGATTATCAATCCAAATGAGCAGTATAAGATAGACAGCAATACATTTGCTTCACTTGGAAAAAATACGCCATTTAATGGAAAGACAGTTAAGGGCAGAGTGGTTTATACGATTGTGGGTGGTAAAACCGTCTATTCATACAGACCAGGACGTGAGTCGATTGTTGATAAAGATGTGTTGAAATATTAGAAAAATAGTAGAGTGTAATTGTAAGAAAATATAGTGTGAAAAATAAATTATGAAAGGCATGGTTATTTTTATGATTAACAAGTTAATTGATGGTATTAAAAAGAAAAATGCGCCTATTGTTGTAGGTTTAGACCCTATGATGAAGTTTATTCCAGCACATGTAAAAGAGGCTGCATTCAAAGAATACGGTGAGACGTTAGAGGGGGCAGCAGAGGCAATATGGCAGTTTAATAGACAAATTATAGACCATATATATGATATTATTCCAGCAGTAAAGCCGCAGGTGGCAATGTATGAGCAGTTTGGCGTTTCTGGACTTATAGCATTTAAAAAGACTATTGATTATTGTCATGAAAAAGGATTAATTGTGATAGGCGACGTCAAGCGAGGGGATATCGGTTCTACATCAGAGGCTTATGCGGTTGCCCATTTAGGTAAAGTTTTGGTAGGCAATACTTATATAAGCGCATTTGATGAAGATTTTGCAACGGTGAATCCATATTTGGGAACAGATGGAATAAAGCCATTTTTAGATGTATGCAGACAGGAGAAAAAGGGTATTTTTATTCTTGTCAAAACATCCAATCCTTCCAGCGGAGAATTTCAAGATCAGCTTGTTGACGGTAAACCATTATATGAGTTGGTTGGAGAGAAAGTTGACGAGTGGGCAAGCAGGTGTATGGGGGATACGTATAGTTATGTTGGTGCTGTTGTCGGCGCAACATATCCAGAGATGGGGAAAGTATTAAGAAAAGTGATGCCAAAGTCTTTTATATTGGTGCCAGGTTATGGCGCACAGGGTGGAAAAGCGAAAGATTTAGTGCCATACTTTAATGATGATGGGTTAGGCGCTATTGTAAATAGCTCAAGAGGCATTATTGCAGCCTATGCGAAAGACGAATATGCATCATTTGGGGAGCATCATTTTGCGGAAGCTTCAAGGCAGGCTACAATGGATATGATTGAGGACATTAATCAAGTTTTAGAGAATAAGTAGTATAAAATAGAGTGTCAAAACTGCATGAAGTGGTTGTTAATGAATTTGTTTAAGTTATATAATAATATAAATCGTATAATCGTGAAATGGAGTAGAGTATGTCATACAGAGAAAATGCCATAATAAAGAGTACATCATGTCTGGCGACAGGCATATATGAGATATGGTTTCAGACATCGGATATTGCAAAGGCAGCAAAGCCAGGGCAATTTATCAGTGTTTATTCAAGCAATGGCGCGCATCTATTGCCGCGACCAATCAGTATATGTGAAATTCAAGGGGACTTGTTAAGAATTGTCTATCGCGTTGTGGGAGAAGGAACAAAAGAATTTTCTCAAATGAAAGCTGGAGATATGCTTTCTATACAAGGACCGCTTGGCAATGGATATGATGTAGAAGCGTCTTATGCCAATAAAAAAGCGATTCTTTTTGGTGGTGGAATTGGTATTCCTCCTATGCTAGAATTGGCAAAAAGGCTTCATTGTGAAAAAAATATTGTTTTGGGCTACAAAGATGAGTTGTTTCTCAATGATGAATTTAAATCATATGGAACTGTTACCATTGCCACAGAAGACGGCAGTGCAGGCGTGAAGGGAAATGTGTTAGATGCCATTTTTGAGTATTCTATACAGGCGGAAGTTATTTATGCCTGTGGACCATTGCCAATGTTAAGGGCAATCAAGGCATATGCGCTAGAACATCATATTGATTGTTATTTATCGCTTGAGGAAAAGATGGCGTGTGGAATAGGTGCATGTCTTGCGTGCGTCTGTGATTCAATACAGATTGATGAACATTCCAAAGTGAAAAATAAACGTGTTTGTAAAGAAGGACCTGTATTTCATGCAATGGAGGTTGAAATTTGATGGAACATTTGATAAATATGAATGTAGATATAGCAGGCATACATTTTAAAAATCCTGTAACGGTTGCCTCTGGTACATTTGGCTCTGGTATGGAATATGCAGATTACATTGATTTAAACCGCTTGGGAGCCGTCACAACAAAGGGGGTTGCAACAGTGGCTTGGGCTGGCAATAAAACGCCAAGAATTGCAGAGACATATGGTGGTATGATAAATGCAATCGGATTACAAAATCCGGGTATAGATACATTTTTAACAAGAGATATTCCTTTTTTAAAACAATATGATACAAAAATTATTGTCAATGTTTGTGGAAGAAGTAAGGAAGATTATGTTGAGGCAGTACAAAAGCTTTCAGATGCTTCTGTTGATATGTTGGAAATTAATATTTCATGCCCAAATGTAAAAGAAGGTGGCATTGCATTTGGACAAAATGCGGCGGTGGCAGAAGATATTACAGCTGCTGTTAAAAAAGTGTCAAAGCATCCGATTGTTATGAAATTAAGCCCTAATGTTACCGATATTACCGAAATGGCAAAAGCAGTCGAAGCAGGAGGAGCGGATGCTATATCACTTATTAATACAATAACAGGAATGAAAATTGATATTAATAAAAGGACATTTGCGGTTGCAAATAGGACAGGCGGTTTGTCTGGACCTGCAATTAAACCTGTTGCGGTACGTATGGTTTATCAAGTTGCAAATGCGGTAAAGGTGCCGATTATTGGTATGGGTGGTATCGTTAATGCAGCTGATGCTTTGGAGTTTATAATGGCAGGCGCAACAATGGTTGCTGTTGGAACAGCAAATTTTCATGACCCATTGACAACTATTAAGGTGATAGATGGAATTGAACAATTTATGAAAGAAAAAAATGTAAAAGATATTCATGAGATTATTGGATGTGTAAATGGATAAAAAATTTTTGTGCAAAAAATGGAGGATAATGTGAAAAAACGAATTTCTTTAAAAATTATGATACCCCAGTTATTTTTATTGTTACTCACTGTTGTTGTCAATATGATGATGACAAGCAAAATGCAGCAAATTAGAACATTTCTTGAAGGTGTAATACAAAAAACGGATACTTCATCAGATATTGCATCTTCAGCAGCTCAGATGAATACCAGTATTTCTGAAAGCCTTTCAATCAATGGATTTATATCTTCGCTACAGCTTTTAAACGTTGTTTTAGTGATTGTTGTTACATATTTTTGTATAGTTCTGCCATTAAAGAAGTTAAAACAACAATTGGATAAGATTATTGTAAATATTGAAAATAATGAGGGGAATTTAAATGAGCGTGTTTATATAAAAAAGACTGATGAGATTGGTCGATTGGCACAAGGCATCAATCTTTTTATGGATAAACTTCAAGTGATTATGAAACAGATAAAAGAACATTCTGGTTCTCTTGATAAAGCATCACAAAATATACGAACGAAGGTAAATGATTCTACAAATGATACCAAGATTGTCACACAGCAGGCTGATGAATTATACTCAAAAGTACATACGATTTCTAATTCTGTTGAGGATATTGTTAAAGCGATGGATGCGCTTAGTGGAGACAGTCAATCTATATTACAAGATGCCAATAATGGTAAGACCTATGCAGTCGAGATGAAAGGGCGAGCAAATGGGATTAAAGATATGGCAGAGGGCAGTAAGAGTGCGTCCGTAGAGATAACAACAACATTAAAAGCCGATTTGCAGCAGTCCGTTGAAAACAGTAAAAGTGTCAATGCTATTTTAACACTCACCGATGAAATTTTATCCATAGCAAGTCAAACGAATTTGTTAGCACTCAATGCTTCTATTGAGGCGGCAAGAGCTGGCGATTTAGGAAAAGGTTTTGCAGTTGTTGCCGATGAAATCAGAGAATTGGCGGATAACAGCCGAAATACTGCTAATAGGATTCAAGAGATAAGCAATGAAGTTACAACAGCCGTACAAAATTTGGCAAATACTTCTGATAAGCTGTTGCAGTTTGTCGTAACGAATGTATTGGCAGACTACGATCATTTTGTGGAAGCTTCCGCACAATATTTAGGTGATGCTGATGTATTGGAGGATATGATGGGAACCTTTATGAATACATCAAATTCTCTTGCACAGTCAACGGATAGGATGAATGATAGAGTGTATGATATATCTGGTGCAATCAATGAAGAAAATGAAAGAATAGAAAGGCTTTCTACTACTATTGGAGAATTGTCATCAAATATGTCACAAATTCAAGAATATACAACAGTTAATGAAGCAGTTTCAGTTGATTTAAAAAATGAAATACAAAAATTTAAGGAGATTTAAAAAATGGAACAGTATAAACAGGATTTTATTCAATTTATGGTAGATTGTGATGTGTTGCGATTTGGTGAGTTTACACTAAAAAGTGGAAGAAAATCTCCATTTTATATGAACGCAGGATTGTATGTTACAGGGGGACAGTTAGAAAAGTTGGGGCAATTTTATGCAAAAGCGATACATGATAATTATGGTGATGATTTTGATGTGCTTTTTGGTCCAGCGTATAAGGGGATACCTTTAAGTGTTGCAACAACAATGGCTTATCATACATTATATGGAAAACAGATACGATATTGTTCAAACAGAAAAGAGATAAAAGACCATGGCGATGCAGGCATTCTTCTCGGCGGTCCAATTAAAGAAAATGATAAAATTGTTATTATAGAAGATGTCACAACATCTGGAAAATCAATAGAGGAGACTTTTCCAATTATAAACGCATATAAAAATGTGACAATTAAGGGGTTGATGGTGTCTTTAAATCGCATGGAGCGCGGAAAAGGTGAAAAAAGTGCATTGTGTGAGATAAAAGAAAAGTATGGTTTTGAAGCTAATGCAATAGTTACAATGGAAGAAGTTGTAGAGTATCTTTACAATAAAGAATACAATGGACGTATTGTGATAAATGATGAGATAAAAGCGGAATTGGATAAATATTATAAAGAGTATGGTGTAAAATAGTGAAGTAAAAAATGGAGGATTATTGGTTATGGAAGAAAAATTGTATAAAAAAATGAAACATATAGGTGCATCAGATTTGATATTTGGCATAGTGACAATGGTGTTTGGTATAGGTGTAGGTATTATTATGATTGTCAATGGTGCAAAGCTGTTGACGTATAAGTCTGAAAATTTATTTTAACTTGTATCTGTTTGCTTGAAAATATGATTTATTGTTGAAAGGTATGAAAGGATTAATTTGAAGAATAATAAAATTAAATCCGTTATAAAATGGGTGGCTTTTTTAACATATATAATGATACTTATATATTTTGTATTTTTTGCAGAACTGTTTGGCAGAACACATTTAGCTACAGAATATCGCTATAATCTTGTTCCATTTAAAGAGATTAAAAGGTTTATTATGTATTATAATACTTTGGGACCAATGGCAGTTTTTTTAAATCTTGCTGGAAATGTTCTGGCATTTATGCCATTAGGCTTTTTTCTACCATCAATATCTGGACATAAAATGGGATTTTGGAGTATATTATGTACGTCTTGTGCGTTAAGCGTAGCAATAGAGTTCGTCCAGCTTATAACGAAAGTGGGTTCATGTGATGTGGATGACGTTATATTAAATACATTAGGAGGAGTTTTAGGATATTTAGTATACAAATTATATAAGGTTTTTATAAAAAGTAAGAATGAGGTTTGAACATGAAATTGTTTAACAGATACAAATTTTCAGATAAAAGTCAGACATTGGGAGGAGTTATATCCACATTGATGGGTATAGCTTCTCTTTGTTGTCTTGTGTATGGTGTATATATGTCTTTTACAAAAGGAGGAGCAGCAGGCTTAGAGGTTGGAGGATTTGGGCTGCTTGCACTGATGTTGTCCGTTATTGGTACAGTGATGGGACTGCTTAGCTTTAAAGAGGATAATAAATTTTATACACTCTCAAAGATTGGTTCTTTGCTGTGTGGGATTCTTACCATATTTATGATTTCCGTATTGATTATGGGATTGGGGTTTTGATTGGACATAAAGGTGGCTTGCAGAGCGTGTCACTGGTTGTTTTATCAAGGAAGAATTGAAATGGCTTATTGACCTATCAAAATTTGGAAAGGCGTGGTTTGGTAATGTTTGAAGATAATTTAAAAGAACGGTATGAATTGGCTGTTGACCGTATAAAAAGAATAAAAGTAGAATGTGAAAGCGCAGTGTGTCCATTGTCTGCTGCTGCCGCCTGCTATTTTAAAACAGTTTCTTCTTTTCTTGAGCGTTGTGTAGAGTGGTCGCAATGGATTCAAGAAGATGGACATAAAAAGGATAGTCTTGAACAATTGCAGGCGGTCAACTATCAGATGTATGAAGATATACTTGTGAGCCATTATGATAAGAGCTATGCAAATCCTTCCTATGCAGTAAGCATTTTTGGCTTGGAAATGGGACAGCTTTTATCGTTTCTTTATGTAGAATTAAGAAGCATTCTTGTGATGACATTTGAGAATAGAGTGGGAGAGATTACCTCACTGTTTGAGTTATTTATTGAAATATATTGCTGTTTTTTAGATGAAAATCCATCGTATCAGGAATTAAAAGATATTATATATTGGTATGTCAGTGATTACAGCGATGAATATGTGGAGTATCGAGTGCGCGAGCAAATAGATCCTTCTTTGAATTTTGCCACCAATATTATAATGAATGAAGATTTGTCTGATGTGCGTTACCTTTATCAGTTTGGAGAGTATATTACAGATAATGAAATAAAGACAGCACAGTATTTAAATCGTTTGTCCGAAGAAAAAATACAGGCGATGGCATATACATTTACAGAAGGATATAGAAAAGGATTTGAATTAGGAAATAAGGATATAACAAAGAAAAAAATTGTTAATATCCGATATTGTTTAGGTTTTGAGAGGCTTGTCCGAGAAGAAATAAAACAGTTTAAGGAAATGGGACTTGACACAACGATATATAGGGCAGCAGTCAATACAATTAATAAACGTATGCATATCAAAGTGGGGTATTATGCTGTCAGTCCAAACAGGCAGATGGAATATGATCATCGTTTTGACAGCGCTTTATATATGGACAGCGCTTTTGTTGAGCGAAAACTGGGCGCATTAAAATTGGCTTATGAAAAATATGCCGATTTAGCAGGCGTATTTGGCGGTCCTGCTGTGATGGAAGTATTTGGAGAAACGCCTTTTGAGCCAGTGGACAAACCCGAAAATATACAGTTTAGTGAAAAGCAGCAAAAACTTTCAGTACGGTATGATAATGAGTCCTCAAGTATTGTCAATCAATATATTAAGGGCGAGGAGAGAAGCTTTACAATTATTGCTTATCCAATGCCGGAGATTGGCGAAAAATTTGAGCAAATATTTGATGAAGTGGTCAAGATTAACACATTGGATTATGAAGTGTACAAAGAGATTCAACAGCATATTATTGATGTCTTAGATGGTGCAGATTATGTGGAAATTAAAGGCTGCAACAACAATAAAACCGATATGAAAGTGCGCATGATGACGATTCAAAATCCAGAGAAAGAAACGATTTTTGAAAATTGTGTTGCAGATGTCAATATTCCGCTGGGGGAAGTCTTTACCTCACCAGTGCTTAAAGGAACAGAGGGCATTCTTCATGTCAGTAAAGTGTATTTAAATGATTTGTTATTTAAAGAATTAAAAGTATACTTTAAAGATGGAATGATAACGGATTATACGTGTGAAAACTTTGAAGATGAACAAAAAAATAAAGCATTTTTTAGACAGAATGTATTGTATAATCACACATCACTGCCGCTTGGCGAGTTTGCAATCGGCACTAATACGACGGCTTATGTGATGGCGGATAAATATGATATTGTCAGTAAATTGCCAATATTAATTGTTGAAAAGATGGGACCGCATTTTGCAGTGGGGGATACATGTTATTCAAGAGCAGAAGATGTGATTGTGTATAATCCTGATGGAAAAGAAATTATATCAAGAGACAATGAAATTTCTCTATTAAGAAAGACTCAGCCTGATAAGGCATATTTTAATTGTCATACCGATATTACCATACCATATGATGAGATTGGCCTGATATCTGCTGTAAAGACAAATGGAGAGCAAATCGATATTATTAAAGATGGACGATTTGTGCTTGAAGGCTGTGAGGAGTTAAACAAACCATTTGACGATTATGGTAAAACAAAGTAAAATAAGTCTGTATAATTTAGTATTAGAATGGGTTGAAAAAACAGGGCGTTTTTAATCTCAAATTTAGAGTATAGCAGTACAGAATGGAGGAAATATGGCACAAGTTGGAATTGTTATGGGCAGTGATTCAGATATGCCTGTTATGGCAAAGGCAGCAGATATATTAGAGGAGTTGGGGATTTCTTATGAGATGCGAATTATATCTGCACACAGAGAACCAGATATATTCTTTGAGTATGCAAAAAATGCAGAGAGTAATGGCGTGAAAGTTATTATAGCAGGAGCAGGTATGGCAGCACATTTGCCAGGAATGTGTGCGGCAATATTCCCAATGCCTGTTATTGGAATACCAATGCACACAACATCGCTTGGAGGCAGGGATTCATTGTATTCGATTGTTCAGATGCCTAGCGGGATACCCGTTGCAACGGTTGCAATTAACGGCGGTGCCAATGCGGGGCTTTTAGCTGCAAAGATACTTGCAACATCGGATGCAACACTTCTTGAAAGATTAAAAGCATATAGTGAATCGTTAAAAACAAGCGTTCAGAAAAAAGATGAAAAGCTGCAGGAAGTAGGATATAAAAATTATAGTAATTAAAAGGAGTAATATAACATTATGGATTATAAAAAAGCTGGTGTGGATATTGAGGCAGGATATAAGTCAGTTGAACTGATGAAACAGCATATTGCAAAAACGATGAGACCAGAAGTGCTTGGTGGAATTGGCGGATTTTCAGGGGCATTTTCAATGGAAAAGTTTAAGGATATGGAAAAACCAACATTGGTTTCAGGTACAGATGGAGTTGGTACAAAATTAAAGATTGCATTTACAATGGACAAACATGATACGGTTGGTATTGATTGTGTTGCTATGTGTGTAAATGATATTGCATGTGCAGGCGGCGAGCCATTATTTTTCTTGGATTATATTGCATGTGGAAGGAATGAGCCAGAAAAAATTGCAACGATTGTAAAAGGTGTTGCAGAGGGGTGTATTCAGTCTGAATGTGCTTTAATTGGAGGAGAGACAGCCGAGATGCCAGGATTTTATCCTGTTGAGGAGTATGACCTTGCAGGTTTTGCTGTTGGTGTTGTCGATGAAAAGGATTTGATAACAGGCAAGGATATTGCGGCAGGTGACACACTGATTGGTATTGCCTCAAGCGGTATACACAGCAATGGATTTTCTCTTGTTAGAAGTGTATTTACGATTACAGAAGAATCTTTAGATACATATTATGATTCGCTTGGCAAGACGCTTGGGGAGGCACTGATTGTGCCGACAAAAATTTATGTTAAGACGCTTAAAGAGATAAAAAAAGCAGGCGTTCGCATAAAGGGATGCAGTCATATTACAGGCGGCGGTTTTTATGAAAATATACCTAGAATGCTGCCTGAAAATGTCTGTGCTATGATAAAGAAAGACAGTTATACTATTCCTCCTATTTTTCAAATGCTTGCAAAAGATGGCGATATTAATGAAAAAACGATGTATAATACATTTAACATGGGAATTGGCATGGTTCTTGCAGTTTCGCCAAGTGATGCAGATAAGGTACTTAAAGCAATTGCGGCAGCAGGTGAGACAGGATATATGATAGGGCATGTTGAAGTTGGACAGAAAGGGGTTACATTATGCTAAAAATTGCTGTGATGGTCTCAGGAGGCGGAACAAATCTTCAAGCAATTATTGACGGTATAGATAATGGTACGATTACAAATACGCAAATTGTTGCCGTTATCAGTAATAATAAAGAGGCTTACGCACTTACAAGGGCAAAGGAGCATGGAATAGCTGCTCTTTGTATCTCCCCAAAATCTTATGATACAAGAGAGGCATTTAATGATGCTTTGTTAAATGAAGTCAATAAACTTCAAGTGGATTTAATTGTCTTGGCTGGATATCTTGTAAAAATTCCGGAAGCAATGGTACATGCGTATTCCCATAGGATTATTAATATTCACCCTTCTTTGATACCTTCTTTTTGCGGCGTTGGCTTTTATGGACTTCATGTACATGAGGCTGTGTTGGAAAAAGGCGTTAAGATTACAGGTGCAACGGTACATTATGTAGATGAAGGCATGGATACAGGCGAAATTATTTATCAAAAGGCTGTTGAAGTGTGCGAGGGTGATACGCCTGAAATTTTACAGAAAAGAGTGATGGAGCAGGCAGAGTGGAAACTGCTTCCTGCTGCTATCAATATGATTGCAAATAAGAGTAAGTAAGAAGTGTAAAAGTGGCACAGAAATGAGGAAATATGAAAGTTTTAGTAGTGGGCAGCGGCGGTCGTGAACATGCCATATGCTGGAAAATATCAAAGAGTGATAAAGTAGAAAAAATTTATTGTGCGCCAGGCAATGCAGGAATTGCACAGGTTGCAGAATGTGTGGATATTGGGGCAATGGATTTTGATAAACTTGTTGATTTTGCCAAAAACAAGAATATTGATTTGACGGTTGTAGGAATGGACGACCCTCTTGTCGGCGGTATTGTTGATGTATTTGAACAAGAGGGATTACGCGTTTTTGGACCTCGAAAAAATGCGGCTATATTGGAAGGGTCAAAAGCATTTTCTAAGGATTTGATGAAAAAATATAATATACCTACGGCGGCGTATGAGACATTTACGGATGCAGATAAGGCAAAGGCATATCTTGAGAATGTAACGTTTCCTATTGCTATAAAGGCAGATGGATTGGCACTGGGAAAAGGCGTTTTCTTATGTGAAGATTTAGAACAGGCAAATGAAGCTGTTGATGAATTGATGCTCAATAAAATGTTTGGCGATTCAGGCAATACCATTGTAATAGAGGAATTTATGACAGGTCGTGAAGTGTCTGTTCTTTCGTTTGTTGATGGCAATACAATTAAGATTATGTCATCAGCAATGGACCATAAAAGAGCGTATAATGGGGATGCAGGACCAAATACAGGCGGTATGGGCAATATATCACCCAATCCATTTTATACAAAGGAAATTGACGAGTATTGTCAAAAATATATTTATCAGGCGACAGTCGATGCGATGAAAGCAGAAAATAGACCATTTAAGGGCGTTATCTTTTTTGGTCTTATGCTCACAGAAAATGGACCAAAAGTGCTTGAGTATAATGCACGTTTTGGGGACCCAGAAGCACAGGTTGTATTGCCAAGAATGAAAAATGATATTATTGATGTCTTTGAGGCTTGCATCGATGGAACACTCGATAAGATAGACCTTCAATTTGAGGATAACGCTTGTATGTGTGTTGTATTGGCTTCTGATGGATATCCAATTGAATATAAAAAAGGATATGAGCTTTTTGGACAGGAAAATTTTAATGGAAAAGACGATTATTTTCTGTTTCATGCAGGCACAAAATTTGACGGTGATGGAAAAGTAGTGACAAACGGAGGGCGTGTTGTCGCTGTTACGGCGCTTGGCAAGGATTTACAGGAAGCTAGAAGAAAGGCATACGAAGCTACGGAGTGGGTTCAGTTTGTCAATAAATTTATGCGACATGATATCGGCAGAGCGATTGATGAGGTGAATTTATGAAAATTACATCCGTAAAAGGAACGAATGATTATCTTCCAAACGAGGTAGAAATAAGGGATTATCTTATCAACAAGATACTTGAAGTATATAAAATCAATGGATTTGAGCATATTATGACGCCTGCTGTTGAAGATATAGAAAATCTAAATAAAAGTGACGGCGGAGAGAATTTAAATCTTATCTTTAAAATTCTTAAGCGTGGCGATAAGCTGGATAAGGTGTTAGCTTCAGGTGCTGTTGCAGATGAAAATACATTAGCGGATATAGGGTTAAGATATGATTTAACATTGCCTTTAACCAGATATTATGCCAATAATAAAGAAAAATTGACACTGCCTATGAAATGTATACAGATTGACCGCGTATACAGAGCAGAACGCCCTCAAAAGGGACGATTGAGAGAGTTTGTGCAGTGCGATATTGATATTCTTGGCTCAAAATCAGCAGATTGTGAAGTGGAGTTGATTCTTACAACAACAAAAGCTTTAGATGCTATTGGCATGAAAAACTTTAAAGTAAAGTTAAATGATAGGCAGATTTTAAGGGCAATACTTCTTTCCTTTGGATTTAAAGAAAACGAGCTTGACAGTGTATGTATTACATTTGACAAGATGGATAAGGTTGGAATGGAAGGCGTTGTGCAGGAATTAAAGGATAAAGGCTTTGATGAAAAGACCATTGAAGGGTTTAATGGTTTTCTTCAAAAAGGTGATTTTACGTTAGATGTGGTTTCTGGTCTGCTTCAAGAAGCATCGCCAGTAGAAAATATAAAGTATATTATAAATGCTGTTAAAGAGCTTTCAGATATTGATTTTGACATTGTGTTTGATTTGACCTTAGTTCGAGGTCAAGGCTATTACACAGGAACCGTATTTGAAGTGGAAAGTGTTGATTTTAAAGGCGCTATTGCAGGTGGTGGAAGATATGATAATTTGATTGGCAAATTTTTAAATGAAAGTGTGCCAGCAGTAGGTTTTTCAATTGGCTTTGAAAGAATTTTCTCTATTTTTATGAGCAGTAATCGAACCATTCCAGAACGACCAAAAAAGATTGCAGTAGTATATGATGAAGGAAATGTAATACAAGCGATAAAAGAGGCTGACAAGTTAAGAGAAGCAGGAAATATTGCTTCTATATATGTAAGACCAAAGAAACTTGGGAAATTGTTAAATCATCTGGAACAACATCAATATGATGGCTTTTTCAATGTGGGTGTAAGTGATGAAGTGAAGATGTTTCAAGAGCAGCAATAATAATAAGATGAGCAAAGAGCTGTTGCAAAATAGAAATTTCATACGAAATATAGGGATTAGGTAAGTTAATTATAACTATATTTGGTATTGAAAAATCTTTTTGCAACCGCTTTTTTTATGTTATTGGAACCGGTTTCGTTTTTTATTTTTATACAATTTTGTACAAAAGGAATTGACAAAAACAATACTTCGTAATATGATGTATTACGTATAAGGAGGTATGGTATGGATATTCAATTGAAACGTGGTCTTTTAGATGTTTGTGTATTGGCTGCTATTAAAAGCGAAGATTCTTATGGCTACAAAATTATTAAAGATATGAAGCCGTATATTGAAATGTCTGAATCGACCTTGTACACCATTCTAAAGCGTTTAGAACTGGCAGGTATGTTGACAGTCCGAACCGCAGAGTATGGCGGAAGGCTGCGAAAGTATTACCACATTACTGATGTGGGATTAAAACGCATTGAGGATTTCAAAGACGAGTGGAAAGAAATTATGTCCATATATCGATTTGTAACCAAGGAGGATGATGACAATGAGTAAACAAGAATTTCTTGACGAATTGAGGAAAGGATTGTCTAGCTTACCGCAAAGCGACCTAGAAGAACGACTGATATTTTACAGTGAAATGATTGATGACCGAGTGGAAGAGGGTCTTACGGAAGAAGAAGCCATTTCTGAAATTGGAACGGTAAACGAGGTTTTATCACAAATTATAGAGGAAATTCCTCTGACGAAACTTGTAAAGGAAAAAGTAAGACCGAAGCGAACATTGCACATGTGGGAAATTGTACTTTTGGTATTGGGTTCGCCTATATGGATTTCTCTTTTGATTGCCGCATTTGCCATAATCTTTGCTGGTTATGCTGTATTGTGGTCTGTAAGTGTTTCCCTGTGGGCAATTGAGGTTTCATTGATGGTGTGTTCACTTGCCTGCATAGTATCGGTTGTGATTTTTGTTTTTCAAGGTAATGGATTTGTGGGAATTGCTATGATTGGTGCTGCTATGTTTTGTGCGGGGTTGTCTATTTTTTTATTTTTTGGGTGCAAAGCGGTTACAAAAGGAATTTTATTTTTGACTAAAAAGATGGTTTTTGGCGTTAAATCCCTAATTTTGGGGAAGGAGGATAAAAAATGAGTAAAACAATGAAAATATGGTTTATTATAGCAACTTTTCTTGTGGTGTTTGGGTTTATTATTTTTGTAGTTGTGATGGCGGTCTATGATTTTTTTGATTTGGGTTTTACAAAATTTAGCACGATGAAATATGGAACGAATACTTATGAGGTAAATGAAGCGTTTGATAAAATATCAATCAATGTAGAGACAACACAGATTGAATTTGTTCCATCTGGTGACGAAAGCTGCAGAATTGTTTGTTTTGAAACAGAGAAGATGAAACATTCTGCCACTGTTCAGAATAAAACGCTTATTATTGATATGATTGATAATCGAAAGTGGTATGATTATATTGGCATATCCATTGGAAGTCCCAAAATGACTGTATATCTGCCGCAAAATGAGTATGCATCACTTTTTATAGATACCCATACAGGAGATATTGCTATACCCAAAGACTTTACTTTTGAAACGCTTAAAATCAACGGGAATACGGCAGATGTAGAATGTTTGGCATCGGTTTTAAATGGTATAGAAATTAAATTAAGCACAGGTAATATCAAGATGGATGGCGTTTCTGCAAATGAGATTCGTCTTGCATCTACAACGGGCAAAATCAATATCAATTCTGTATCTTCTAAGGGAAATATTGAGATAGAAACAACTACTGGAGCAGTGCATTTGACAGATGTTGCTTGTATTGATTTTTCTGCAAAAAGTAATACAGGAACAATTGTATTAAAGAATGTTGTTGCTTCTAACTGTTTTTTTATTGAAAATAAGATAGGTGATGTGCGATTTGAAAATAGTGATGCAGCGCAGATTTCAGTCAAAACAAGTACAGGTGATGTCACAGGTACATTGCTTTCTGAAAAGGTGTTTATAACGGAAACTTCAACTGGAACTATCCGTGTGCCTAAAACGATAACAGGCGGCAAATGTGAGATTACAACCAGTACAGGTAATATTAAAATAGATACGAAGTAATATTTTTAAAGTTGTACGTTGTAGAAGTTTTACTAAAAATATTACAGAAAAAAATAGGTAGTATAAAAGGTAGTATATAAATTATACCTTAAATAGCTTAATGTAGAATAGGCAGTTTTTCCTTTTTATGATACATTTTTTTTAGCAATGAGCAAAGTAAAGTTATGGTGTAAGCATATTTGTTTTATGATATTTTTTCTATATAGAACAATAAGCTTTCTATGAAATGAACAAGCTAAAAAATGTTTGATAAGAATGGAGGAATTGTTATGAAAAAAATAAATATTTCAGCTATAACAGGTTTTATATGCTGCTTTGGAATGATTATTATTGGTATTGCCACAAATGGAGGATTGAAAACGATATTGAATTTTATTCATATACCGTCTATGATTGTAACATTTGGAGGAGCATTATGTGCCGTTATGATAACGTCAAGTTCTTTTAAAGATTATATACAGGCGCTTGCAAGTATAAAAAAAGCATTTTCCAGCAATAATACGAGCTTAGATGAAATTGGAGAACAGATATATGAGTTGTCTAATATTGCAAGGAAAGAGGGATTGTTAGCCTTAGATGAGCAGATGCAAAATTTGGATAATAAATTTATGGAAAAAGGTATTCGGATGACGGTTGATGGTACAACGCCAGAATTGGTAAAAGATATTTTGGAGACCGATTTAATGAATCGTGTGGAGGATAACAAAAGGCATATCCAGTTTTGGGATAGTTTGGGTGCATATGCACCTGCATGGGGAATGGTTGGAACGCTGTTAGGCTTGATTAATATGATGAAATCAATGGGAACGAATCCTGATTCCATAGGAGAAGGCATGTCACTGGCTTTGATTACGACTTTATATGGTTCAATACTTGCCAATTGGATATGTATTCCGATTGCTGCAAAATTGAGAAAGAACAGTTTAGAGGAAGAAATGCAGATGGCATTAATTATTGAAGGGGTATTGTCCATACAGGCAGGAGAGAATCCTATGGTCATCAAAGAAAAGATTAGAGCGTTTAGAAATGATTGGGAAGAAAGTCAAGCAGCATAAAAAGATAATATTATATAAAAATATAAAACATATTAAAACAATAGAATACAGTTGTCAATAAAGGGTAGTATAGCAATATACTACCTGTTTTTATGTAAGGTAGTATATACAATATAGTGGTAGTGTGCTATATTTTGAAAAAATGGCTACCGCAATCCCACTGGCTTTAGATGGTGGGTTAAGGTAGCCAAAAGTGGTGGTTTGTATTATACTTGTATCATGGGAATATGGAAATTTAAAAACAGACACAAGTATTTATTACAGTATCATATAATTTTTGTATGCAAATATAGAAAGAAACTGTTGGCATCAAAACAGATATTGGATGATATAAAACAGTTTTCGTATGAGATATGCCAAAATTATCTACAAAAACATTTTTGGAAGGAACATACTTTTTGAACAGATGGATATTTTGCATGTAGTGTAGGAAATGTATCTGAAGAAATGCTACGAAAGTATATAGAAAATCAAGAATAGATAGGAGGTGACGGTCCATGTTAAAAGCATATAAGTACAGAATATATCCTAATAGGGAATTAAAGAAAGAATACAAATGGCTGAAAGAAGTGGATAAGTTTGCGCTGATAAATGCTATTTACAATATGGATTCTGTATACCAGAAATTTTTTAAAGAACATGCGGGATATTCGAAATTCAAGAGCAAACATGATAACCATAAATCCTATATAACGAACTTTACAAATGGAAATATTGCGGTAGATTTTAGATACAAATACCGTTTGATAGGATAGTAGAAATCATTTTTGCAAATTTCTATTGTGCGATTTATGTTACGTGTAAAATTTATACTATATAAAAAATTTATACTATACTACTCATAATGTATAAATGGAGGATTAATATGTGGAAAATTAAGGTGGAAAAAGTGAAAACAGAAAAGGTAGAAAAACATGAAAAGATGGATATAGGCAAGGTATTATTAATTGAGATGTTAGTTATTATTGCAGGATTAATGTATACCGTAATGGTAACAGGAGGAGCAAATGATATCGTAATGTTGATTGATTTGCCTTCTCTATTTTTGATAATACTTTTTTGTGTACCAGTACTTGTTATATCAGGATTATGGAGAGATTTTGTAAAGGCATTTTCAGTCAGCAAACAAAAATATTCTATTGCGCAATTAAGAAGATGTTTAGAAGCTGTTTTAGTAGTGCAGAAATTGGTGTTAATCAGCAGTTTTTTTACAGCGTTTATTTCTATTATTATGTTATTTAAAAAACTTGATGAACCAGAATTTATTGGACCTAATCTTGCAGTGATATGTCTTGCTGGTCTTTATGCAGTTATCATTGAATTTTTATTGCTGCCTTTAAAAACAAATGTTCAAGTGACGTTGATTCATGAGATGGAAATAAATAATGAAGAAGATGAAACGGAAACGCGTAATGAAGAAAAATAAATGTATATTTTATTTACTGGTTGCTCTTTACAGTGTTCTTTTTATATTTACATTTATTATGCAATGGATTAGTGTACACAATCCCAATCTTCGCTGGATTATTAACGGCAGTACATTATTGTTGGGATTGATTGCAGGAACGCTTTTTTATCTGCTGTATCAAATGAATAATAAAAAAAATATGGACATAGAAAATAATAGAAATGAAGAAGATAATAAACAAGATATTTCTATGGCAGAAGATAGTATTGCACAAGATAATGAAGTAAAAGGCAATACGGCAGACAGAGCGGAAGAACAAAAAGAAGTATCATTGAAAGATGTTTATATCAAGTTTGCCGATGCCTATATATTGACAAAAAGAGAAACACAAATAGGATATTTGGTTTTTAGCGGATATACAAATCAGCAAATTGCAGAGGAATTATATATATCGGAAACGACTGTAAAAAAACATTTGACACATATATATGAAAAGACGCAGACAAGCGG
Source organism: uncultured Lachnospira sp. (assembly GCA_910585095.1). GTDB lineage: Bacteria > Bacillota > Clostridia > Lachnospirales > Lachnospiraceae > Lachnospira. The sequence continues at coordinate 39,121 of CAJUBU010000007.1, read as the reverse complement.
GAGAAAGGAATTGAAGGAAAAAGTAAAAAACTATGAGAAAGCTTGAGACCTCGCTGCTTGCAGCGGGGTTTTTGATTAGAAAAATTCCTTACGTCCCTGATATTCGCTTTTTAAATTTTGTTTTTTCAGACAGATTTAGAAATATTTTAATTTCCAGATTGCTAAAAACAGTATATAATGATATTGATTTATACAGACAAGAAAAAGGAGTTGAGGTGATAGGGGATGCCAAAATTTTGGGGATATGTTTCTAATGAAGAATATGCCATAGGCTGTACAAGTACAACGGTGTATGTCTATGACAAGGAAGGAAATGAATTGGCACAATTGAAGAATATAGAATATGGATATACAATTAAATTAAGCCCAAAGAACAATTGTTTTGTTGTGAAATCTACACGCGCATATTTTGGTGTATATTCATTGGATACATTCAGTTTGGTAAAGAGAGTGCGATATTCTCGTGTGGATGGCGGTCAAGATGATGGGTATTGTTTTTCAATAGATGGAAACTATTTTTATAATATAGAACGACAGAAACGATCGACGAATCATGTTATTTCTATATATGACGCCTCCAATTTTAAACGTATAAAAATGTTTTTAGAAGAGGACAGACAAATAGAGCCTTGTTATATTGAGATGGATACGGATGGGCAGCTTTATGTGTTGGGATTTCTTCGCGGTGAAAATGGTATTATAGAAAGCGGCTTTATTTCTAAAATGGAAGATACGGGACTTGAAGCGTTATATACGATTCCTGTCTCAGAATATGAAAAGTATACTTCTATTAAAAGTTTTGAATTATTTGGATTTACAGATAAAAAGAAAGAACTGTTTGCGTGGGAGTATCTTGATATAGATACAAGTAAGATAGAAAGTACAATATTTACGTTAGCCCAGTTGTGGGAAAAATATCAGTCTGTAAATGAAGGTTAAAAAAGTGTCTGTGTAAATGTATGGTTATTGATATGAATAGTGAAGAAATTGTTGATAAAATTAAAAGGATAAGTTTATCTGTCACAGAATACTCTTATGATGATGCAGTACAACAAGGTTATAAATTATTGATACAACTGCATGATTTAGGGGTGAAAGAAGAAATGGTGTATCAATTATTGGCTTCAATATTAAATTCTTTAGAAGATAGCCTCTCATGTGATTATATGGCAGATATGATGGATTTTGTAGTTGGTTGGTGTTCGCCGTACAAATACATATGGAAAGAAGATTAAAGTAGTAATAAGATATGGTTTAATGTAATAGGATAAAAAGTACAAGGTTATAAGTAAGTAGCGAAGCAGGATGCAAATATCTGCTTGATATAAAAAGTTTTTGTGCAATAGTAGCAAAGAAATGGAGGATGGTATGAAAGATACAAAAATTTGTTCCAAATGCAATGGTTCTGATATTATTATTGTTGATGGGTATGCAGGACTATATGGCTCTGGAAATAATATTATGACAGGAGCAACAATTTTTTCTGCTGTAAAGATAAATCGTTATATTTGTTGTTCTTGTGGATTTACAGAAGAATGGATTAACAGGGAAGATATTGAAAAAGTTAAACGCTCAAAAAAAGCGCATTATTAAGTTTTGATTGCTTGTTGTGAATAATAAATGAAATGCTGCTGTTTAACTGTTGGTAAAATACAGCCCTTGTTTTTACAACGAATATTTTATATAATAAAAATAGCGTAGCGGATTGCAATATCCGCTTAAATGCCGTATATTTTGCGGCTATTATGTAAATTGTGCAGATAAATAAAAATAGCACAGAAAAGAGGACAATATGTTAACGAATGATGCTACCATTATGAAAATTAAGCATGAAGTGAATTATGAAGTGGCAAAGCTTGTCTATGAGGGGACATTTGAAGATCAAAAAGACGAGATACCATTTAAAATGATACCAGGTCTAAAACCAAAGTTTCGATGCTGTGTATATAAGGAAAGAGAGATTATAAGACAGCGAGTAAGACTGGCGGAGGGATTAAATCCAAACGATAATGGACATGAAGATTCAAAAAATGTGATTCAAGTTATTGGTTCGGCTTGTGCGGACTGTCCATTGTCACATTACCTTGTGACGGATAACTGCAGAAAATGTATGGCAAAAGCATGTCAGCAATCTTGTAAATTTGGCGCTATAACAATGGGGCGTGACAGAGCTTATATTGACCCTGATAAATGTAAAGAGTGTGGTATGTGTGCAAAGGCTTGCCCTTATAATGCGATTGCGGACCTTATTCGACCTTGTAAAAAAGCTTGTCCAGTCAATGCAATTACAATGGATGAAGAAGGCATCTGTGTGATTGATGATGAGAAATGTATACGTTGCGGAAAGTGCATACATAGGTGTCCGTTTGGCGCTATTGGTTCAAAAACAGATATTGTCAATGTTATCAATGCTATTAAATCCGACAAGCCAGTTATTGCTATGTTTGCGCCAGCAGTAGAAGGACAATTCGGTTTGGATATTACGATGAGCAGTATTAGAAGCGCATGTAAAAAGTTAGGTTTTGACGATATGATTGAGGTTGGACTTGGCGGCGATATGACGGCTGCTGCCGAAGCGGATGAATGGGTTGAAGCATATGAGTTTGACAAGAAAAAAACAACATCTTGCTGTCCAGCGTTTGTCAATATGATTCGCCAGCATTTTCCAGAACTTTCAGAGGATATCTCAACAACAGTATCCCCAATGTGCGCTGTGTCAAGGATGGTTAAGGCAGGCAATCCTGAAGCCATTACAGTGTTTGTGGGACCTTGTATAGCAAAAAAAGATGAGGCAAAAAGAAATCCTGTAAGAGGAAATGCAGATTATGTTCTTACAATTGGTGAATTTCGCGCTATTATGAAGGCAAAAGATGTCAAGTTTGAGCCAGATAGCGAGAATGTTCAGCAGGCAAGTGTTTTTGGCAAGCGTTTTGGCAATGGCGGAGGTGTTACCAATGCTGTGCTTAAAAGTATAGAGGAAGCAGGACTTGACCCATCACAGTATAAAGTTGAAAAATGTGCAGGGGCTGATGCATGTAAAAAGGCGTTGTTAATGCTTCGGGCAAAGAAGTTAAATGCAGATTTTATAGAAGGAATGATGTGTGAAGGCGGTTGTGTAGGAGGACCAAGTCAGCATAAGACAGAGATGGAATTTAAAAAAGACCGCGATAAGATGATTAGCGAGGCAGACGAGCGCGGCGTTCGTGAAAACCTTGAAAATTATCCAATGGATTCATTTAGTATGTATAAAAAATAATATTTATTTGTTTGATAAGCTGTGATAATGGCTATGAGGTTATGAGCAAGCAGCGTAGCAGATTGCGAATATCTGCTTAACTAGGAACGTTTCGTTCTTTGTGCAAAAATACAAAAATTTGAGTCCTTAGCTGTTAAGATGCCGCATGGAGGTTAATTATGAAGTTTAATAAGATAGAGAAGGTTCATAGAGGAAGATTTATTGACCGATATGATATTACATATACGACCGCTGATAATCAAAAGAAGGTATATGAGATTATTAGCCGCAACAAAAATATAACAACAGCAGAAGAAATAAAAAATCCCAATACAGACGGCGTTGTGATTGTGATGACTGACGAGGCAAATGAGAAAATTCTTTTAAATAGAGAATTTCGATTATCTGTAAATGATTATGTTTATAATTTTCCAGCAGGATTGATTGATTCAGGCGAGACGCCAGAGGTGGCAGCAGCAAGAGAATTAAAAGAGGAGACTGGACTTGATATTGTAAGGATAGAAGATAAACTGTATGATAGTTACAGTGCGATAGGATTTTCAAATGAGACGAACGCTGTTATTATTGGTGTTGCAAAAGGTGAATTTGCACCAAGTACGTCAACGGTTGAAGAAATTGAGGCAAAATGGTATACACGCGATGAGGTAAAAGAGTTACTCAAAGATAATCATTTTGCAGCAAGAACACAAGCATATTGTTATATGTGGTCAAAGGGGCAATAAAGTGAAAAGTAATAAAATACATTATACTTTAATAATAATTAGTATCGTTATGATATCATGCTTTATGGGTTGTGGAAAAAAGAATACCATTCAATATATTCGGTATGAAAAGTTGGACAATGGAACATATTATGTAAAAGAACTTACCGATGCAGGCAAAGATGCTTCTGAAATTACCATACCATCTGAGTATGAGGGAATTAAAGTGACAGCTATAGGACGCGGTGCATTTCAGGATAGCTCGAATCTTAAAGTGGTTCATATTGCAGATAGTGTTACAAGCATCCTTGAAAATGCTTTTCTTCATTGCAGTGGGCTAGAAACCATTGAATTATCAGAGAATACAATTGAAGTGATAGGAGCCAATGCGTTTGAGGGGACAAAATGGCAAAATGATATCTTAGCGGACAAAGGTGTAGTGATAGTGGGGAATATATATGTCAATGGAAAACAGGTGAGTGGAGAATATACAATTCCAGATGGTATTAAGACTATTTCAGCAGAAGCATTTAAAGACAATAAAAATATAACAAAAGTTATTGTTCCAGAAGGTGTCAAGACACTTGGCGTATATAGTTTTTCTTCCTGTGAAAATCTTGAGAGTGTCAATATTCCAGAGTCGTTGGAAAAAATAGGATATGGTGCATTTAGTTATTGTAGTAATCTATCCATGGTTATTCCAAAGACGGTTAAAAATATTGATAACGATGCATTTTTAGATATTAAAGAAATTGAATATCAGGAGGGTTAATTATGGCTGGCAAAAACAATCATTCAAATACAGATTCATCTACATTGACTTTTTTATCAACAAGCGGATACTGTAATATACATGCGTGTATATGGTATCCAGATAAAACAAAATATACAAAGCCAATAGGGATTATTCAAATGGCACATGGTATGGTAGACCATATTGAACGATTTGAGGCTATGGCAAAATATTTTACACAAAGAGGTTTTCTTGTTGTTGGAAACGATCATCTTGGACATGGCGATTCGATTGCAAGTAAGGATGATTGGGGGTATTTTGTTGACTGTGAGGATTGTGCAACTTACCTTGTCAAGGATATGCACAAGCTTACCAAAATTATGAAAAAGAAATATCCGAATTTGCCCTATATTCTTATAGGGCATAGTATGGGTTCATTTTTAACAAGAAAATATATGATGATGTACAAGGATGAACTCGATGCATGCGTTGTGTTAGGAACAGGCAATCAACGACTTATTGTTGTTCAAGCAGGAAGGCTGCTTGTTCATATAACAAAGCGTTTTAAAGGAGACCGATATAGAAGCCCACTTTTAAAGAAGCTAATGTTTGCCAATTATAATAAAGATATAAAGAATTGTAAAAGTGAAAATGCGTGGCTTACAAGAGATGACGAGATTGTAAAGAAATATGACCATGATGAAAAATGTTCCTTTATGTTTACAGTGAATGCCTATGACGGAATGTTGAAAGTGATACGATTTGTGATAAGAGATGCTAATATCAGGCATACTCCGCGATATTTACCCGTATTGTTTGCGGCGGGTAAGGCAGACCCTGTAGGAGAGTATGGCAAAGCTGTCAAAAGGATTTACCGCAAATATGCAAGATGGCTTGATGATGTGGAGTTAAAATTATATGATGATTGCAGACATGAGCTTCACAGTGAAATTAATAAAGAACAGATATTTGAAGATATCTATTTATGGATACTTAAAAAAATAAATTTATAACAAATAAATTTTATAAAAAAGATGCTGCAAAATAGAAATTCTATACTAGATATAAAGTGTTAAAATTTCTTTTTGTAGTATCTTTTTATTTTTATGTAGATGATAATTATTTGCCTTCTTTTACACAAAATGCAAAATAACCATTATTTTTTGTATTAAATAATAAGCTGTAAGATGGATATTGTTTGTCAAAAGCTTTCGTAAGCTGGTCAAATGTCATAACATCTATTTTTTCTAGCTGATAAGTTTCGTCAAGAACAAAGTGTCTTGCAATGCACTCCATCAGTTTTTGCGAGAGCATTTTAAATGTGTAAATGACCGTTTTATCAACCTTAGTGATTTGTTTGTCAAGCATTCCGCTGAGTATATTTAAAATCATCTGCTGTTCATAAATCATATAAACTTGTATAGGTTCCTTTTTGGAAGTGTAGTAGAGCAGTCGATAACAGAGCTGACTGCCGGCAGAAAAATCTTCTCCGCTGTAATGAATACTCATAAGCTGCGCTTTTATTCGGAATAACTTTTCTAATGTTTGAACAATTGCTTTTTCAAGGGAGTCAATTTCATTTTCGGAGGCTTGATGTACCCATTTTTTAGACACACGCCCTGAAAGTGCATAGTCCTCAATTAAAATATGTCCGTTAAGCCAGCCGATACAAATGCCAAGAAAATGTTGCACGGATTCCACAGAGTAATGATGTGTTTCTAATTCTTCCTCAAGAGCAGGAAGCGTGTTATCGCGCATATTGTCATGTAAACTTTTGTGTAGGGCATAATCACCGTAATGGAGCGATTGCATATAGGCTTCTTCTTCAGCAAAGTGTTTTAGCGCGTAGCTTTTAAAATACTTGATACCCTCGCGGCAGGCGTGTTGCTGTTTTGCTGTATCTTCATTGAGACTTAACAATTTCGATACAATTGAAAAGAGTCGTTGATGAGCCTTGTCAATACAATCTACACCAATATTAAACCAATCATTCCATTTTAATTCATTCAATATTTTTTACCCCTTTCTAATTTTTTTAACTTGCAAACAATGAGCCAAGCAGACTATGTATAGTCCGATTGGCAATCATTGTAAGGTATTTGATTATTGTATTAGTGTAACATAAAGTGCTAAATTATACAATCATTCAAAAAGAAAAAGGAACGAAGAAGTTAGACTTCGTTTATCAATGTTTCATATTTTGGCATAAAT
>CAJUBU010000007.1:0-32210 GCA_910585095.1 uncultured Lachnospira sp. | reverse complement strand
TCCAATACCAGTAGTATATGCACCTGTATGACAGCCCGTAATAATGCTGACACGACCGTCAAAACGTTCCCTGCTTTCAACACATTTTATATTTAAGGCTTCTTCTATATTTTTTCTTAATTCATCTCGTTCTTCATAAAGGTTTGATGAGCCTGTACTAAAATCATATGTTTGAGGGTCAATATGGTTGTTTAAAAAATGTTTTTTTACATTTTCAAATACAGAATTAATTGATTTTTTTCTTGTTCGGCTTACACCTGCTAAATTAATCTCACCATTTTTAAGGAAAATCGTTGGACGAATACTAAGTACACCTGTAATAAGCGTGGCAAGTTTTCCAATTCGTCCGCCTTTTTTTAAGTAATCAAGACTTTCAATAGTAAATATAACGGTTCCTATACTTGTCATTTTTCTAAGAATTTTGACTGCTGTATCAAAATCAATATTATCACGATTCATGCGGATAGCTTCATAGACAAGCAGTCCTTGCGCGGCAGAATTTAATTGTGAATTGATAACTTCTATTTTGGCATCGGGATATTTCTCTTTTAATTGTTCGGCAGCAATTCTTGCAGAATTATAAGAACCGCTAAGTACTGTGGAAATCGTCATAGCAACTACAGGAATATTTTTTTCTACATAAGGTAAAAAAGTATCTGTATAGTCTTGAACACTAGGAAGAGAAGTTTTTGGATAAATTTTATTATTGATAATTTTTTGGTAAAAGTCTTCCACAGAAAGTTCATATAAATCTTTATAATAAGTTTTTTCGTCAAATGTAACATAAAAAGGAACTAATGTAACATCAACAGAATTAGCATAATCAAGTGTGTAATCACATGCTGTATCGCTTATAATTTTAAACATAATAATCTCCATTTCTGCGCTGCTTTTTAAAATAAATACGATTAAGCAACGTCCATTACTAAATAATATAGTTTGATAAAATGTATTATAATAATATTGAATAATATAACACATAGTTTTAAAAACCACAATATATTTTTTGTTTTATTATGAAAAGTTTTCATAGAAAAAAGAAAATTTATCTAAAGAAGATTATATATTATTCTTTGTATTTTTAGTTTAAAATATTGATAGAGTAAATTTTTGTTGAAAGAAATTGTTATATAAATTTAGGATAGGTGTATGGTATAATAGTCTCGGCGAAGCCAAGATATTATGTGCAAAAAGAAGCACAAAATTGTGGTATAATCATTGTAATAAATTTTTTAGAAACGAGGAATTTATGAAGATAATAGAAGTCAATAAAAGGGTGTTGGAAAAAAATGATGATATAGCAAGCAGATTAAATCAATTTTTGCATGACAGGGAAATTTTACTTGTCAATTTGCTTGGAACACCTGGTTCTGGAAAAACTACTCTGTTAGAGCGGATTCTTGAAAGAGTAGATATTCGTAAGGTTGCAGTGATTGAGGGAGATTTATATACCGATAGCGATGCAAAAAGGATAGAAAACTTTGGTGTTAGAACGATTCAGTTGAATACATGTGGGGCTTGTCATCTTGAAGCCTCTATGATACAAGAGGCAATTCATAAGCTTGATTTAAATGGAATTGAAGTTATTATAATCGATAATATTGGAAATTTAGTTTGTACAGCAGAGTTTAAATTAGGAGAGGATAAGAGAATTATGGTGTTTAGCGTTACAGAAGGAAACGATAAGCCATTAAAATATCCTCTTATGTTTCAGACAACAGATATATTAATTATTAATAAAATGGACTTGATAAGATATACTAATTTTAATATAGAAGACTTTAAAAAAGATGTATGGATATTAAACCCACAATGTCATATTTATGAATGTAGTGCTTATCATAATGAAGGAATAAATGATATATTGAATATATTATTCCCTTTAAGTGAATAAGACTTTATTAAAAGAATAATAAAACAGATGATGAAAAGTAAAATCAGTATATAAGAATTGAATAAATTTAAAAAAGTGATTTGTCAAAGAATAAAAATTGTTTATAAAAAGTCTCATTTTTATATCTTTGGATTTTTATTTATTAATATTATTATTGGCAATAACTTCTACAAATATTTCAAGAAGATTATCAAGTTGAGTTTGCATTTGATTGCCAAGTTTTTGATATAATTCAAGATGATGCGCTTCTTTAAAAGTTTTAGGCATCAATGTAATAGTAAATGTTTCTTGCGTGCCGTCAGCAGTTTCATAGCCAATTAAATAATCAATAGTTGTATGAAAAAAATCGGCAAATTGTTTTAATGTGGCAAAATCGGGTTCAGCAAGACCATTTTCATATTTATAAATAGATTGTTGGCTTAAACAAAATTTTTCAGCAAGTTTTTGTTGACTTAAACCGCGTTGTTCTCTTAAAGTTCTAAGGTTTTTCAAGGTAAAATCTCCTTTCTTTGGCATATTTTAATATTAACAACTTTTTCTATAATATTCTAAAGGCTTTAAGTAATTCTGTACAACAACTATTTGTGGTTATATGATTTATTGACAAATTGTAAGAAATTATACAAAAAAGTATTATTGATAATGTATATAAATAGTGTTACTATAAAAAGGTAAGTTTATTAAATTTTAAATAAATTATTACTATAAATAAACAGTATAAATTAAAAAATGAAATATGTTGTAAATATTTGCTTGACATATAAAGAAAGGAAGAATCATGTCTGTACAGGGAGAAATTAAAGAAAAAATAAAGATAAATATACAAGAACCAAAACATTATAGAGTGATTATGCACAACGATGATTTTACAACAATGGATTTTGTTGTTGAGATATTGATAGATATTTTTCATAAAGACGATGCAGAGGCAGAGCGCTTGATGCTTTTGGTACATGAAAGCGGTAAAGCGGTGGTTGGTACATATCCATATGATATTGCAGTGACAAAAGTTCAAATTTCAAAAGAACGAGCAAAGCAAGCAGGATTTCCATTTCGATTAACGATACAGGAGGGATAGTATCATTATGAATATGTCAAAGGAAGTAAAAGAAATTTTTAATGAAACCATATTGATTGCTCATAAAAACCATTATGAATTGGTGACACCAGAATTGTTGTTATATAGTATTTGTCACAATTCAATATTTGTGCAGGCTTTTCAAAATTGTGGCGGACAAATTCATCATCTGCAAGAACATTTAAAAAATTATCTTGATAATTATATGGAGGTTGTACAAGACAGCAGATTTCAAGGCGCTTGTGAATTTTCACAGGGAATGAAAGAAGTAGTAGCGTGTGCATTGGAAGTATCAGAGAATGGTGGTAAAAAGAAAATAGAACTGCCTCACATTATATTTGCTATTTATCAGCTTCAGCAAAGTTATGCAGTTTATTATATGAATCTCCAAAAGATAGACCAGACAGAATTATTACAAGAGTTGACGATTGCTTATTCTCCGTTTTATCAGCAAAATAGTAGAGAAAGTCATAGAGAATCGTATAGAGGTAATTTTTCTAAAAAAAATACACAAGAAGATGCACAAGAATCAGCTTGGCAGCAGTATGCCACCTGTTTAAATGATGAATTGGAAGGGGTAAATCCCTTGATTGGGAGACATCAGGAATTAGAAAGAACAATGCAGATTCTTTGCCGCAAAGAAAAAAACAACCCTCTGCATATAGGAGAGCCAGGTGTTGGAAAGACAGCAATCACTTATGGTCTTGCAAAACTGCTAAATGAAGGCAATGTTCCACAGCCATTAAAGGGAGCAAAAATTTTTTCGTTAGATTTGGGAAGTCTGTTAGCAGGTACACAGTATCGCGGGGATTTTGAAAAGCGTTTTAAAATGGTAATGGACAGTATTAATGATGAGGAAAATCCGATTATTTATATTGATGAAATTCATAATATTGTAGGTGCAGGCGCAGTCAATGGAGGAACATTTGATATTTCAAACATGTTGAAACCATACCTTGCAGCAGGACATATTCGTTTTATAGGTGCAACCACATATGAGGAGTATAAAAAACATTTTGAAAAAAATAAAAGCTTAGTAAGGCGCTTTCAAAATATGGAAATAAAAGAACCAAGTATTGAAGATGCTGTCAAAATTTTGGAAGGTTTAAAAGATAATTATGAGCGTTTTCATGGTGTTGCTTATAAAAAAGGCGTACTTCAATATGCTGTTGAAGTGAGCGCAAAATATCAAAATGAACGTTACCTTCCTGATAAAGCAATTGATTTGATAGACGAGGCTGGTGCGTATCGTCAAATTCATCCATTGGAGCAAAAGGCACAATATATCAATAAAGAATTGATTGATGAAATTTTATCAAAGACATGTCGTATTCCTAAACAAGCAGTGGCAAAAGATGAGACCAAATCGCTTGCAACACTTAAAAAGCGTATGCTTGATGACGTATATGGACAAAATGATGCTATATCACAAGTTGTTAATGCAGTAAAATTTTCCAGAGCAGGGCTTTTAGAAGAAGGAAAACCACTTGCAAGTTTTCTTTTTGTAGGTCCAACGGGTGTTGGAAAAACCCAGATAGCAAAAAGTTTAGCAAAAGAGCTTGGTGTGAAACTGGTTCGCTTTGATATGAGTGAATATGAAGAAAAACATGCCATTGCAAAGTTGATTGGCGCACCATCAGGGTATGTAGGATATGAGGAGGGCGGATTGCTCACAGAAGAAATCCGAAAAAATCCGCATTGTGTTCTTTTGTTAGACGAGATTGAAAAGGCTCATCCCGATATTTATAATGTCCTTCTTCAAGTGATGGATTATGCCACATTGACGGATAATCAAGGAAGAAAAGCCGATTTTAGAAATGTAATTATTATTATGACATCCAATGCAGGTGCAAGCAGAATTGGCAAAAAAGGAATTGGTTTTGGCGATGTGGATATAAAATCGGATATTATTTTAGAGGAAGTAAAACGAATTTTTCAGCCAGAATTTCGCAATCGTTTAAGTAAGATTATTGTATTTAATACAATTGATGAAAGAACAGCAGAGCAGATTGTCAATAAAAAAATTCGGGAGCTTCAGACGTTGTTATCAAGAAAAAACGTGAAGATGAATGTTGATAAAAAAGCAAAAAAATTGATAAAACAAAAAGGGATTAGTGCTGAATTTGGTGCTAGACAGATAGAACGTGTTATTCAAAGTGAAATTAAGCCGTTAATGGTGGACCAGATATTGTTTGGCGTGTTAAAAAAAGGCGGTAAGTGTAAACTAACTACAACTGGAGATTGTTTTGATGTTCAGTTTTTATCAAAAGAAAGTGAGTAAAATATGCCTGTTTACCTATTAAATAAGAAAGAAATTTATTTTCCCAGTCCGCTTTTTGCTAGACCTGATGGACTGCTTGCCGTTGGGGGCGATTTGAGTGTCAGCCGTCTTTTATTGGCGTATAAAAATGGAATTTTCCCATGGTACAGTCCAGGTGAAGAAATTATGTGGTGGTGTCCAAATAAGCGTTTTGTTATTTTTCCCAATGAAATACATATTTCACATTCCATGAAAAAGTATATTAAAAAATATCAGCCTAGCATAAAAATCAATAGAGATTTTGCAGATACGATGCATCGCTGCCGGATAAAAAGGGAGTTTAATGAAGGCACATGGATTTCCGATGAGATGGAAGATGCTTATTACAATCTTCATAAAGCAGGATATGCGCTTAGTGTAGAGTCTTTTGAAGCAGGTGAACTTGCAGGCGGACTTTATGGCGTTTGTATTGGACGCTGTTTTTTTGGAGAAAGTATGTTTTCAGAAAAAGAAAATGGTTCAAAGATAGCGTTGATTTTGTTTTCTAAATGGTTATGTAGCAATCAGTATTTGTTTATTGATTGTCAATTTCATACCGAACATTTGGAGAGTATGGGTGGAAGATATATTTCATGGGAAAAATATGATGCGATGCTGCAAAATGGAATAAAAGATAGAGACAAAATATAAAGAATTGACGAAATTTATTAATTTTAGTAAAATTATTATAAACAGCATATTCTTTAAGCTTATGGGGTAAACAAGAGTGGGGCTTGATGTGAAATGTTGTTGTAAATTTTCATATTATTAAGGGGGAGAATTATGGAGGCTTTATTAGTTTTAGTCATTGTGGCAGCATTGCTTGCACTTGGGTATGCAGCTTTCAACTTCATCGGAATTAAAAAGATGGATGAGGGAACTGCTCGCATGTCAGAGATTGCACAGGCAATTCGTGTAGGAGCAAATGCGTTTATCACATATGAATACAAAATTATTGCAGTGGTTGTTGTGATTATTTCAGTTATATTTGCAGTGATATTTACGGTTCAGTATGGTGCGTTTAGTTGGGAACCATCCATATGTTTTATTATTGGTGTAATAATGAGTGCAGCCGCAGGTTGGGTTGGTATGAAGATTGCTACGTATTCCAATGTAAGGGTGTCAAATACAGCGCGCTTGACAAAAAATATTGGTGCGACGTTAAAGGTTGCATTAAAAGGTGGTTCCGTTATGGGACTTTGTGTGGGCGGCTTTGCACTTTTGGGACTGTTTCTTGTCTATATTATTTTTGGTTATGGTTTGGGATTGATTCGATATGAATTGTTAATTGAAGGACAGCATGTATTTACACAATGTCTTTCTTGTTATGCGCTGGGTTGTTCCATTGTGGCAATGTTTAATCGTGTTGGCGGTGGTATTTATACAAAAGCTGCCGATATGGGAGCAGACCTTGTTGGAAAGACAGAAGCCCATATACCAGAAGATGACCCACGTAATCCAGCTACAATAGCAGATAACGTAGGCGATAATGTAGGAGATGTTGCGGGACTTGGCTCAGACCTTTTAGAATCTTTTGTAGGAGCGATTGCATCTTCTGTTATTCTTGCAATTAGTTTGGCATTACATGCGGCGGTTGATGCACAGGCATTTATTCCATATGATATCTTACAAAAAATGATGTATTTTCCGCTAGTCTTTGCCGCACTTGGCTTGATTGCTTCCATACTTGGAGTTGCATTTGTCTTGTTTAAGAAAGATTCAGATAATCCTCACAGAGATTTAAATATTTCTACATGGAGCGCGGCTGCCATTACCATTATTGGTGGGTTTATCGCTACGCAGATGATGTTTAGTGGTATGAACTATGACTTAAAGGGCGTTGGATTTAGCATAGGCTGGATTTCGCCATGGGTTGCCGCATCGCTTGGTGTTTTAAGTGGTGTTGTTATTGGTGGAATTGCAGAGTATTACACCAGCTATGATTATAAACCTACACAGATGATTTCAGAAGCTTCCAAAGAAGGACCTGCACTTACTATCACACAGGGGTTTGCAGTGGGAATGAAATCATGTATGTATCCGTTGATTATATTAGGTATTACAACATATGTCAGTTATGCGGTATCTGGAATGTTTGGCATTGCTATGGCAGCGGTTGGTATGCTTTCTTTTGTATCAGCAACCGTTTCTGTTGATACATATGGTCCTATATCAGACAATGCTGGCGGCATTGCAGAGATGGCAGAGCTTGAACCAGAAGTAAGACAAATAACGGATAAGCTTGATTCTGTCGGCAATACAACGGCAGCTATCGGCAAAGGTTTTGCCATAGGTTCTGCTTCTCTTGCGGCGCTCTCACTGATGGTTAGCTTTTTGTATGCGTTTCAGCCAATAGAAGCAGAATTAAATTTGAATTTTACAGACCCAAAGATTTTAGCAGGAGCTTTAGTTGGAGGGGCGTTGCCGTTTTTGTTTTCAGGAATGTTGATAGAGGCTGTTGCAAAAGCTGCCAGAAAGATGGTTGAGGAAGTGCGACGCCAGTTTAAAGAAATTCCAGGAATCTTGGAGGGCAAAGCCAAACCAGATTATAAGACTTGTATTGAAATTTCATCACAAGGCGCAATTAAAGAAATGAAAATGCCAGCAATTATGGCAATTGTTTTTCCATTAGCATCTGGTTTTCTCTTTGGACCATATTTTGTCGGCGGATTGTTAATCGGCGCGACGCTCTCTGCTATTATGCTTGCAATCTTTACAGGCAATGCAGGCGGCGCATGGGATAATGCTAAAAAATATATTGAGTCAGGAGCGATAAAAGGACAGAAAAAAGGTTCTCCAGCACATGATGCAGCCGTTGTTGGCGATACAGTCGGCGACCCATTAAAAGATACCGTAGGGCCATCACTTGATATTTTAATTAAAATTATGTCTACCGTATCGCTTGTAGCTGCCGTTTTGTTCAGCAAATATAATTTGTTGGATTTTATAATGAATATTTTTAATAAATAATGAAATGCTACAAGAATTAAATACCTCCAGCGGGCAGTTGATTTATTTTTTACAGTAATTGGTAAAAATATATATTTTGATGTCTTATAAAGGGATGATTGATGATTTTATTATTATAAAAGTATTATATGGTATATAATTATAGAAAATATGGCATTATATTTAGGAGAAGATTTTATCTTCTCCTAATTTTTAACTTATAAAAGATAAGATAATGTATTTATTTTTTAAATTTAATTGTAAAAAATAGTTGGTGATATTTGTAATACATGATATAATCGCCATATGTTGAGAATATTTGCATTCATTTTTCAGTTTGTTGTGTATTTGTGTCTGTGCGTTGCTTGACACAAAGTTGTAAAAACAAAATATTTTATTTTGTTTTTTGCGCAAGAAAGCAGCGCAGAAATGGGGATTATTATGAAAGTTACAACATTTTTAACCGAAGGATTTGAAACTGTAGAAGCGTTGGCTGTTGTTGATATATTAAGAAGGGCAAATATAATGGTAGAAATGGTTTCTATAACTGGAAACTGTTATGTTACAAGCGCTCAATCAATAGTAGTAAAGGCGGATACATTATTTGAAGAAGCTAATTTTGAAGATTCAGATGTTTTATTTATACCCGGTGGACCAGGACATAAATCATACTTAGAACACACAGAACTTCTTGAGCTTATAAAAAAACATTGTGCAGAAAAAAAGCGAATTGCGGCAATCTGTGCAGCACCTAGTATACTAGGAAAATTAGGATTGTTGGAAGGAAAAAAGGCGGTTTGCTTTCCGGGATTTGAAGAAAGTTTAAAAGGAGCTGAGGTATTGCCAAACCGAGTGGTGACTGACGGTAATATAACGACTTCAAAAGGTATGGGGACATCTCTGGATTTAGGATTAGAACTTGTGCGGTTATTAGTAGGTCAAGAGGCGGCAAAAAGCTTGTCAGATTCGACACAATATGGGATTATTTCAATAACTGGTTTGAATAACTAGCTTGATTGATAGTAAGATATAAGTCAGTCATGATATGGAGATTAATAATGAATGATTTTATAGATGATTATAATATAGAAGAAATAGCCAGACAAAATGCAAGAAGGCGAAAAAGACATGCCATGAAAATGAAAAAGTTAAGGCAAAAAAAATTAAGAAAAATTAAAGTATTTATGTTTCTTATAGCTGTTGTTTTTGTCATTTGTGTTTCTGGTGCAGTAGGAATGATTCACGGCGGTGACAGTGAACTGAAAGATTCTATTAATGAGAGAGAAACATTACAAGTAGCAGTGAATAATGTGAAAACACCAGATATTATACAACCGACAAGAATGCCAAAGGTGGAGAAAAGCAGCAATTATGTGAATATTGACAGTGAAAAAGTAAATTCTCCTTATATTTCTCTCATTGATGTAAAAACTAATCAATTGATTGCGGGCAGAGAAACTGAAACTAAAATATATCCAGCATCGATGACAAAGGTTATGACATTGATAGTAGCAATAGAAAATGTTAAGAATAAAAATGATTCTTATACATTTGGATTTGAGATGTTAAACCGATTATTTTTAGAGGATGCATCGGTTGCGGGATTTTTAGAAAATGAAACCATTGATTTTAATGAATTGCTCTATGGATTAATTTTACCTTCAGGAGCAGAAGCGGCAGAGGGACTTGCAGAGCTTATAGCAGGCAGTCAAGATGCATTTGTAGAATTGATGAATAAAAAGTGTAGTGAGCTTGGACTGAGCAATACACATTTTATGAATGTATCTGGATTATATGATGATAATCAATATACGACATGTACAGAGATGGCAATGATAATGAATTATGCAATGAGTAATCCAGACTGTGCTAAAGTATTGTCAACATATCAGTATACGACAAAAACAACAGAGCAGCATCCAGAAGGTATTTTACTAACGAGTACCATGTTTAGCAGAATGTATGGAACAGAAGTTGAAGGAGTGACAATTACAGCAGGTAAGACAGGATATACAAATGAAGCGGGACATTGTATGGTAAGTTATGCGACAAAAGGTGATAATTCCTATATATGTGTTACAGCATATGCTTCCAATAAATGGCATTCAATTTTTGATTCCTTTGAGATTTATGGGAATTATTTACCATAAATAATTTTGTGAATACAGCACATAATAACATCAAGATAACGTAGATGTTTTCAGGGCGACAAATGCTGTCTTGATAGGTCTATGTTATCAAGACAGCAAGAATGTTGTCAGATATAGCTTTTGTCAATAAAAGTTAACAAAATAAAACTTTTTAGGAGGTGTTATTATGGCAAACTATTCATCAAACAGCAAAACTAAGGGAGAGGCTAAGAGCGCATTAGATAAGTTCAAAATGGAAGTAGCTTCTGAAATTGGTGTAAATCTTAAGGAAGGTTACAATGGTGACCTTACAGCTGCTGAAGCTGGTTCAGTAGGTGGTAATATGGTTAAGAAGATGATTCAAAGACAAGAAGAACAGATGTCTGGTAAGTAATTAAAAAATTTTAAAACTTATATCTATCTTCAATATTTGAGCTGTAGTACTTTTGTACTACAGCTTTTTTTTATAAATATATGTTGTCAACAAAGGAATGTGTGTGATATAATGGCAACAGTTGTGCTGTGACATTTGAAGAAAGTCCAAGACAAAGATAAAAAACGAGTAAATTTATGAAAGGAAAAATTTATAATGAGTTGTAAGGTAGAACAGTTAGAAGAAAAAAATATGGTTAAACTTGTAATAGAAGTTTCATCAGAAACATTCGAGACCGGTTTAAATAAAGCATACAATAAAAATAAGAACAGGATTAATGTGCCTGGTTTTAGAAAAGGCAAGGCTCCGCGTAAAATGATAGAAAAATTATATGGAGAGGGCTTTTTCTTTGAAGAAGCAGCTAATATGATTATTCCAGATGCTTATGCTGAGGCGTATGAGGAGAGCGGACTTGATATTGTCTCACAGCCTAAAATTGACGTTGTTCAGTTAGAACAAGGAAAGCCGTTTATATTTGAAGCACAGGTTGCCGTAAGACCAGAAGTTGAATTAGGACAATATAAGGGCGTTGAAATCTCAAAGGTAGATTCTGAAGTTACAGATGCTGATATAGAGGAAGAATTAAAGAAAGTTCAAGAACAAAATTCAAGAATTGTCACCATTGAAGACAGAGCCGTTCAAGACGGCGATATGACCGTTATTGATTTTGAGGGATTTATGGATGGTGTGGCTTTTGATGGCGGAAAAGGGGACAATTATCCTTTGACAATAGGTTCGCATTCATTTATTGACAATTTTGAAGAACAGCTTATTGGTATGAATATTGGCGATGAAAAAGAGGTTCATGTTACATTCCCAGAAAATTATCATGCTGAAAATCTTAAAGGCAAGCCAGCTATGTTTAAAGTAAAAATCAATGAGATTAAGGAAAAATTACTTCCTGATTTAGATGATGATTTTGCAAGTGATGTTTCAGATTTTGATACATTAGATGAGTACAAAGAAGATTTAAAGAAGACAATAGGCGAGAAAAAAGAGAGCGAAGCACAAACAAAGAAACAAAATGAAGCCGTTGATAAGGCAGTTGAAAATTCAAAAATGGATATTCCAGGTGCTATGATTGATACACAAGTACAAAGAATGGTTGAAGACTTTTCACAAAGGCTCCAGCAGCAAGGGCTTACCATTGAACAATATTTTCAATATACAGGATTTACACCAGATAAAATTCTTAGTGATATGAAGCCTGAGGCTGAGAAAAGAATTAAAAATAGTCTGGTGCTTGCTGCTGTAGCAAAGGCAGAAAACATAGAAATTTCCGATGATGAGTATGAAGAAGAGTTAAAGAAGATGGCGGAAGCTTATCATATGGATATTGAGAAGATTAAGGAATTAACAGGTGAAGAACAAGCAGAACAGATTAAAGAGGATATGAAAATTCAAAAAGCTGTTGAGCTTATTACAGATGCTGCTGTTGAAAAAGCCGATTAATATTGCAATTAATGAGCTTGGGGCTATTGTAAAAAATTTTTAACATTAGATATAGTTTTGATTTATTTGGATAAATATTATATCTAGTATAAAAGTTTGGCTTTGCAATAGTCTCAAGATTTCTGCATATATACAGAAAAAAGAAATATTATAGAAATGGAGGGTTTTTATGAGTTTAATACCTTATGTTGTTGAGCAAAATAGTCGTGGAGAAAGGTCTTATGATATCTATTCAAGATTATTAAAAGACAGAATTGTTTTTTTAGGTGAAGAAGTCAATGATGTATCAGCCAATATTGTTATTGCACAGTTGCTGTTTTTGGAGGCAGAAGACCCATCAAAAGATATTCATATGTATATCAATAGTCCAGGTGGTTCTGTATCAGCAGGTTTTGCTATTTATGACACAATGCAGTATATCAAATGTGATGTGTCAACAATATGTATGGGCATGGCTGCAAGTATGGGTGCCTTTTTGTTAGCTGGCGGCGCAAAAGGAAAGAGACTAGCATTACCGAATGCAGAAATTATGATTCATCAGCCTTCAGGCGGTGCTAGAGGACAAGAGACTGAAATTAGGATTGTTGCAGAAAATATTTTAAAGACACGTAATAAATTGAATGAAATTCTTGCTGCTAATACAGGAAAATCAATAGAAGAGATTGCACGTGACACAGAACGAGATAATTATATGACTGCATCAGAAGCTTTGGAGTATGGATTGATAGATAGCATAGTAGAAAAGAGAGCATAATATCAGTTAGGAGTAAAGAATGGTTGGAAAGAATATGAATGAAGTGCTTAGATGTTCATTCTGTAATAAATCTCAAAATCAAGTGAGAAAGCTTATAGCAGGGCTTGACGGAACATATATTTGTGATAAATGTGTAAGTATATGTGAAGAAATACTTGATGAAGAGTTGTATAATGAAGATGAAGATGACAGTATATATGATGAGTTGGATTTAGATATCAATTTATTAAAGCCAAAAGAAATAAAAGAATTTCTTGATGAGTATGTAGTAGGTCAAGACACTGCCAAAAAAGTATTATCAGTAGCTGTTTATAATCATTATAAGAGGATTCTTTCAGGCAGAAAAGTAGATGTAGAATTACAAAAGAGTAATATATTGATGTTAGGACCAACGGGTTCAGGCAAAACATTTTTGGCTCAAAATCTTGCTAGAATTTTGAATGTACCATTTGCTATTGCCGATGCAACCACTCTTACAGAGGCAGGTTATGTGGGGGAGGATGTAGAAAATATCCTTTTAAAGGTTATTCAATCAGCAGAGTATGATGTTGAGAAAGCTCAATATGGTATTGTCTATATTGATGAGATAGATAAGATAACAAAAAAATCAGAAAATGTGTCTATAACAAGAGATGTTTCCGGCGAGGGCGTTCAGCAGGCATTGCTTAAAATTCTTGAGGGGACAGTTGCGTCTGTTCCGCCTCAAGGAGGAAGAAAGCATCCACAGCAAGAGTTGATACCTATTGATACAACAAATATTTTGTTTATTTGTGGTGGAGCATTTGATGGACTAGAAAAAATTATTGAGTCCAGAATGGATAAAAGTTCCATTGGATTTAATGCACAGATTAAAGAAAAAAAGGATGCCAATGTAGGAGAGATGTTTTCTCAAGTACTTCCGCAAGACCTTATAAAGTATGGTTTAATACCAGAGTTTGTAGGTCGAGTTCCTGTTGTTGTCTCTTTGGATTCATTGGATGAAGATGCGCTTGTACGTATTTTAAAAGAGCCAAAGAATGCAATTATCAAACAGTATAAAGCATTGTTTTCACTTGACGAGGTTGACCTTGACTTTACAAATGATGCTATTATTGCTGTTGCAAAAAAGAGTTTTGAGCGCAAGACAGGTGCAAGAGGCTTACGGTCTATCTTGGAAAATGTAATGAATGATGTTATGTATACCATTCCTTCAGATAATACGATTGCAAAGTGTATTATTACAAAAGAAGCTGTTGAGGGAACAGCAAAGCCGTTGATTGAGTACAGAACAGATATCGTGGGGAAAGAAGCATAAAGATGATTATAAAAAAGGTAAATCTTGATATTGTTGTTGGCATCACAAGCAAGATTCCAGAAACAACCATGATGGAGGTTGCTTTTGCAGGCAAATCCAATGTGGGAAAATCCTCGCTTATCAATGCTTTAATCAATCGAAAATCGTATGCAAGAATATCATCCCAGCCAGGCAAGACACAGACAATTAACTATTATAATATTAATGATACAATGTTTCTTGTCGATTTACCAGGTTATGGTTATGCAAATGCGAATGAAGCAATCAAGGCAAAATGGGGCAAGATGGTAGAACGATATTTAAAAAATTCCCATTCGCTAAAACAAATTTTTCTTCTTATAGATATACGGCATAACCCTTCAGCAAATGATATCATGATGTATCAATGGATTATAAGCAATGGATATCGTCCCGTTATTATTGCAACAAAGATGGATAAATTAAAAAGAAGTCAGATTGATAAGCATATAAAAGAGATTAAAATAGGGCTTGGTATGGAAAAAGATGATTTGCTTATCCCTGTTTCATCAGAGACAAAGCAAAACATCGATAAAATATGGGAATATATTGAATCATTGAATATGTCCGAATAAAAAAATAATGATTTGAATATCATTAAGCAAGTAGCGAAGCGGATTGTAAATATCCGCTTGACATGATTATTTTACTTGCATTAAATGTTTCATAATAAATTCATATATATCACCACTTGAATTTTTCCAGTTTGCACACATAACATCTGCTTGATGTTCAAGGGGAACACTGATATTTAATTCAATTAAATTGGTATTACCTTCTTTTACCATACAATGGACAATATAATCACCGTCTGTTGTTCGATGGTAATCGGAGGTTGTGCCAATTTCTTTTTTTAATTCATAATGATGTTCCACTAAATAAGAATTGATATCTTCTTTTACTTCAATAGATAATTTATTTGAGAAAAAGGTTATTGTCTCCATCGCTTCATCAGTTAATACATATTGTGTGCTATTTCTATGTATCATTTCGCGGATAAAATTATCGGTAAGTAAAGAATTGATAGCTTCTTGTATTGTGAAATAAGTTGTATATTGTTTTTCCAAAAAAAAGTTTGTTATTTGTGTATTTGACAATGGAAAACTAACTTTATTTAACATATAAAGAATCATAAGTTTGTAAAGAGTTTTTGTATCCATATTTTAGTATATTTTTCCTTATATTATGTACTTAATATTAATATATCAATTTAATTGATATGTTCCATTACAGCTTTGCTTACTACATCTGCCACACGTGGGTCGAATGCTTCAGGCAAGATGTTTGTATCACTTAATTCATCGTCGGATAATAAATTAGCAATAGCAATTGCAGCGGCAAGTTTCATTTCTTCTGTAATCTGTTTTGCATGTCCTTCTAATGCACCTTTAAATATGCCCGGAAAAGCAATAACATTGTTTACCTGATTTGGAAAATCAGAACGTCCAGTTCCAACAATCCTTGCACCAGCCGCTTTTGCAATATCAGGCATAATTTCAGGTACAGGGTTAGCCATCGCAAAAAGAATGGCATCTTGATTCATTGTTGAAACCATTTCGGATGTAACAATATTAGGCGCAGATACACCGATAAAAATATCAGCACCAACAAGTGAATCGGCAAGTGTACCTGTCTTATTTTCAAGGTTAGTTAAATCCATCATAGTTTTTTGCATCCAGTTTAAACCTTCACTATTTTTAGAAAGAATACCTGTTTTATCACACATTGTAATATGTTTAAATCCATAGGAAAGAAGCAGTTTTGTTATAGCAATACCAGCAGAGCCTGCACCATTAACCACAACTTTACAGTCTTCTTTGTTCTTTTTCGTTACTTTAAGACTATTGATAATACCTGCCAGAACAACAATAGCAGTACCATGCTGGTCATCATGGAAAACAGGTATATCTAATAACTGTTTTAAGCGTTCTTCAATTTCAAAACATCTTGGTGCAGATATATCTTCAAGATTAATTCCCCCAAAAGCAGGTGCAATATGTACAATGGTTTTGATAATTTCTTCTGTATCTTGTGTATCAAGACAGATTGGCACAGCATTGACGCCTCCAAAGGATTTAAAGAGAACCGATTTTCCCTCCATCACAGGCATCGCAGCGTAGGCGCCAATATTTCCAAGACCAAGTACAGCGCTTCCATCGGATATAACAGCGATGGTGTTGGATTTGATTGTGTATTTATAAGCAGCCGATTTGTCTTGGGCTATTATTTTACAAGGTTCTGCAACGCCAGGTGTATAAGCAAGTGCTAAGTCTTGTCTTGTGGCAATGGTCATTTTAGGAGTTGTTTCAAATTTTCCATTCCATTCTTCATGAAGTGCGATAGCTTTTTCTGCATTTGTCATAATTGTTAATTTCCTTTCAATGTAAATTTTTATTAGGCGGCTATGAAAATTTATTATATAAAAGTATAAAATTTTATAGCAGTATAAATTTTAATATAAAAAATTGCGCTTTGGCTATTTATTATAGCATAGCTGCAAAAAAAAATCTATTTGAATTTTGGACAAAATAGTGTATAATAAATTTAGTTCCACGAGGGTGGTGGATTTAATTCTTAATACGAGTTCAGTATAATATCCCTTAATTATTTTTAAATTTAAGATTTATAAAATAGGAAAATAGCTAAATAAAATTTAGTTCATAGGTTTGTGCTTGTGGTTTGCAGGTTGAGTAAGAATGGAGGACTTTTATGAGAGAAAAGTTAGAAACATTATCTCTTGTTGTTTTGCGAGAGTTTGCAAGAGATAAAAAATTAAAAAATATTTCTTCAATGAGAAAGGCTGAATTAATTAATGCGTTAATTGCTGTATCAGAACAAGAAAAGCAAGAAGAAGAAAAGACAGATAAACAGGATAATATAAAAGAAGAAAAAATATCTGAAAAGGAAAAAAAAGTTGTTAAGGGCGAGGTAAAAGTGAATGGTATTGAAAAAAATGAACAGGGAGTCCAGACACAACAGGCAGTAGGATATTCTCATCAACAAGCGGCACCACAAGAGATTGCAAATGGAATACTAGAAGTTATGTCAGAGGGATATGGATTTATACGTTGCGAAAATTTTTTGCCGGGTGATAATGATGTGTATGTATCGCCATCTCAGATAAGAAAGTTTAATCTTAAAACGGGTGATTTTATAAAAGGACCAAAAAGACCCAAAAATCAAGGAGAAAAATTTTCGGCACTGATGTATCTTGAATCGGTAAGTGGCATGAGTCCTGCTGAAGCGACCAAAAGACCATCATTTGAAAGTCTTACACCAATATTTCCAAATGAGAGAATACATATAGAAAAAAATAGCAGCACTGTTGCTATGAGAGTTGTTGATTTGATTTGTCCAATTGGAAAAGGACAAAGAGGTATGATTGTATCACAGCCAAAATCAGGAAAAACTACACTTTTAAAGCAGATAGCCAACGCGATTACAAAGAATAATCCAGAGATGCATTTAATGATACTTCTTATAGACGAGCGTCCAGAAGAAGTAACAGACATAAAAGAATCCATTATTGGCGATAATGTAGAAGTAATTTATTCAACATTTGACGAGCTTCCAGAACGACATAAAAGAGTGTCTGAGATGGTTATTGAGAGAGCAAAAAGATTGGTAGAAAATAAAAAAGATGTCATTATACTTTTAGATAGTATAACAAGACTGGCAAGAGCTTATAACCTTACGGTTCAAGCTAGCGGAAGGACACTTTCAGGCGGCTTAGACCCCGCTGCACTTCATATGCCTAAGCGTTTTTTTGGCGCTGCTAGAAATATGCGGGAAGGTGGAAGTCTTACCATACTTGCCACTGCGTTAGTTGAAACAGGCAGTAAGATGGATGATGTTGTATTTGAAGAATTTAAGGGAACTGGCAATATGGAGTTGGTATTAGATAGGAAACTTTCGGAAAAAAGAGTGTTTCCAGCTATCAATGTTGCGAAATCAGGAACAAGGAGAGACGATTTACTTTTAAATAAAGATGAAAAACAAGCTGTTGATATTATTCATAAAGCGTTGAGTGGTTTAAAAGCAGATGAGGCAGCAGAGAAAGTACTTGATTTATTTAGTAAAACGCATAATAATAATGATTTTGTACAAATTGTATGCAAAAATAAACATATATAAAAAATTGTAATTCAAAAATTATATTTTTAGATAAATTTTCCATTATTTTTCATTAATACAAACAATTATTAAAACCAATTGTTTTTAAAACAATTGAAAAAAGTCTTGCATATGATTATGACATATGATACAATATCAACGCTGCTTATTGAAGACAAAGATTACTTTGTAAGATTAAGTCTTGCAATGAATAAATAAATAATTGTTAAAGAGGTGAAAATCATGAGAGAAGGAATCCATCCAGAGTACTATCAGGCAAAAGTTGTTTGTAACTGTGGCAATGAGTTTGTGACAGGTTCAACGAAGGAAGAAATCCATGTAGAGATTTGTTCTAAATGCCATCCTTTCTATACAGGTCAACAAAAGGCAACAACTGCTCGCGGACGTATTGATAAGTTTAACAGAAAGTATGGTGTTAAGAATAATTAATGCCTATTTAAGATTGAGGTCATGGAGGTCTCAATCTTTTATTGAATAAGGATGCCGCGCATTTGCGTGGCATCTGTTGTTTTATTTTATAAAAAGTTCAACTTATCAGAGTTGTATGGCAACTCTTTTTGCACCGTAACTTTTTTAATTTACTGATAGAAAATTATACCAAAGCGTTAAAGATTTGATGTGGCAATAGAAATTGTTTTTATGAATTGCTATTGTGCAATTTCTTATGTTATGTTTTGGAATGGGGGATTAATATGAAAAATTCTGGAATTGGCGGGCAGGCTGTACTTGAAGGCATCATGATGCGCAACAAAGATAAATATGCAATTGCAGTAAGAAAGCCCGACAAAGAAATTGAACTTGTTGTAAAAGACAGTAAAATGTTAACTGATAAATATAAATGGTTAAATTATCCTATTATTAGAGGGGTATTTAATTTTATTGATTCAATGGTGACAGGAATATCAACAATTACGTACTCTGCTTCATTTTATGACGACCCTGCCGAACAGAAAAAGACAAAGGCAGATGAGATTGGCAGAGCAGTGTTTAAAGATAAACTGGAATCTATACTGATGGCTGTAACAGTGATTGTATCGGTTGTATTAGCAGTGGGATTATTTATGATATTGCCATATTTTGTGTCAAGATTATTAAAAAATTTAATTTCTTCACAAATATTGTTAAATTTTATTGAGGGTTTGGTAAGAGTCATTATATTTTTATTATATATGGTTGCTATATCGCAAATGAATGATATTAAAAGAACATATATGTATCATGGAGCAGAGCATAAATGTATCAATTGTATAGAAAATGGAGCAAGGCTAACAGTGGAAAATGTTATGAATAGCTCGCGACTGCATAAACGCTGTGGTACTAGTTTTATGTTTTTGGTTATGTTTATCAGTATTCTATTTTTTATATTTATAAGAGTGGATAATACGATATTACAGGTTGTTATTAGAATATTTATGATTCCAGTTATTGCAGGTGTTTCTTATGAGATATTGAAATGGGCTGGAAGAAATGATAATGCTTTTGTAAATATTGTTAGCAAGCCAGGTATGTTGCTTCAAAAGCTTACGACAAAAGAGCCTGATGCTGATATGGTTGAGGTTGCTATCAAAGCAGTTGAGGCTGTTTTTGATTGGCAAGAGTTTCTTGATGCATATTATGAGAACGAGACGGATAAGGAAGCAGCAATACAGGCTTCTGAACAGGCATTAAAACAAAAGGCACAAACGATGGATATTAAGATTTCTAAGGATAGCAATGTGGTTGCTAATTCTGTTGATAAAATAAATGAAGATATAAATGTAAAAGAGCAAAATATAAATACTCCTATATATGAAAATAATATAAATGATGATATAGATATAGAGGAATTTGAATTTGAAGGTCATGCAGATATTGAATTTGAGGATTTAGACAATGATTCACCACATCATTCACCAGAAAATCAAGAGTTTTCTGAACCGTTAGAAAAAGATATTGAGGTAGATAGCCTTTATGATGAGTCAGAAGATGATATTGAATCCGACGATGTGTTTGATGGGATTGAATTTGAAGAACAACAACCTGAAGTTATTGATGAATTAATTGCAGATGAGGTTCCTCTTTTTAAAGAGAGAAAAACAGATAAATAATGGTATGAGTTATATGTCTTATAGAGAGGCAGTTTTAGTGGCTGCCAAACGGTTAAAAAAATGTGGTGTGGATAATCCTCAATATGATAGTCAAGAATTGTTGATGAGTGTAGCAAATATGGATAGAACAGCTTATTTGCTACATTGTGAGGAAAAAATGGAGGATAGTCTGTATACTGCATTTGAGAAATTAGTAAAACGGCGGGCAAATAGAGAACCTTTGCAGCATATTCTGGGCTATACTTACTTTTGGGGGCGAAAATATTTAGTTAATAGAAATGTGCTTATTCCTAGACAAGATACAGAAGTGCTTGTAGAAAAGGCATTAGAATGTATTAATACAGGCGATAGCGTATTGGATATGTGTACAGGTTCAGGATGTATTATTATTACGCTTGCCTGTGAAAAAAAATTATCAAGGGCAGTTGGTGTGGATTTATCAAAAAAAGCACTTGAAGTGGCAAAAGATAATGCAGACCGTCTTTTAGCAAATATTGAATGGATAGAAAGTGATTTGTTTCAAAATATAGATTTGTCAGTGCAAACAAATTCAAAAATGGATATGCAAGTAAATGCACAGATGGATATTTGTTTAAATTCTTTGTATGATGTAATCGTTTCCAATCCGCCCTATATTGAGCGAAAGGTGATTGATACGTTAAGCGATGAAGTGCGGCGATTTGACCCATTGGTAGCGTTAGACGGCGGTGAGGATGGACTTTTATTTTATCGAAAAATCACAGAACAATCTGTAAATTATTTAAAGCCAGGCGGCTGGCTGCTCTATGAAATAGGAAGCAATCAATCAAAGCAGGTAAGAGACATTATGTCTGCCAACGGTTATGAAGATATATATATTGTTAAGGATTTAGCAGGTTTGTGCAGAGTTGTAATGGGAAAACTTAAAGGTGATTAAGAAGAAAGGTGTGTAATTATCAATGGATATGTTTGATAAATTGGAAGATATAGTAAACAGATATGAGGACATCACAGCAGAACTAAGCAATCCTGATGTAGTAAATGACCAAAATAAATTTAAGATGCTTATGAAAGAGCAAAATAATATTGTTCCTATTGTTACAGCATTTACTGAGTATAAAAATTGTAAGCAAAATATTGAAGATAGTTTAACAATGTTATCAGAAGAAAGCGATGCCGAACTTTTGGAGCTGGCAAAGGAAGAATTAAATGATTCCAAGAAAAAGGTAGAAGAACTAGAAAATGAGTTGAAAATATTATTGCTGCCAAAAGACCCAAATGATGACAAAGATATTGTAGTAGAAATTCGAGCAGGCGCAGGTGGTGATGAAGCGGCTTTGTTTGCCGCAGAGTTGTTTCGTATGTACACACATTATGCAGAGTCTAAACGATGGAAGATTGAAGTAGTCAATGCCGATGAAACAGGTATTGGCGGAATGAAAGAAATTGAATTTATGGTAAAAGGTCAAGGCGCATATTCTGTGATGAAATATGAGAGCGGTGTTCACAGAGTCCAGCGAGTACCAGAGACGGAGTCTGGAGGAAGAATCCATACCTCTACGGCATCAGTAGCAGTTATGCCAGAGGCAGAGGATGTGGATATTCAAATTAATGATAAAGATATAAGAATTGATGTTATGCGTGCTTCCGGCAATGGCGGACAGTGTGTCAATACAACGGATTCAGCCGTTCGTCTTACTCATTATCCAACAGGTATTGTGATTTATTCACAGACGGAAAAATCACAGATTCAAAATAAAGAAAAGGCATTTGCATTGCTGCGCGCTAAATTATATGATATGGAAATGCAGAAAGCACACGATGCAGAAGCCGATGCAAGAAAAAGTCAAATAGGTACAGGCGATCGTTCTGAAAAAATTAGAACATATAATTTCCCACAAGGTCGTGTGACAGATCATAGAATTGGATTGACTTTATATAAGCTTGATAAAATTATGGGCGGAGATATTCAAGAGATTATTGATGCGTGTATCGCCGCCGACCAAGCGATACGCCTAAGCAGCTTAAATGAAGAGGGCTAGAAGGCTTGATTTTACTGGGGTTTGGTGAAAATGTAAAGTTTTAAAAAGTGAAAGTTTGAGGAAAAAGTCGGTCTGATAAGTGAAAAATCAGACCGATTTTTAAATTTTTTGGGTTTTCGATGTACTGTCCACCCTGAAAAGTTGCTTTTGATAGTTTTACAGCCTGTGAAAAATTTTATAGATAGCTTTATAGCCCCTGTTTGGAAGTTTTGATAGTTTTATAGCGTGTGCCTGTTTTTTGATGTATTGTATAGCCTGAGAATAGCTTGAAAATGTACTAAAATAGGACTTTACATCTTTTGAGTTGAGAGTTATAGTACCAGACATTATTTATAGGAAAGGAAGGTATATAACACAATGTCAGAAGATGAGAAAATTCAGGAGTTAATTGAAAAGTATGGCGGCTATTTTGAAAATTCAAATGCAGATGTATGCCATACATATAAGGGGATATGGTTCTTTTTCCGTTTTGATTCAAAGTATAAGAATTTTGAATGTTTTATCCAGTTTGAAACGGCTGGACAGCTAAAGAATATTATATTGGGCGAGATAGTCGATGATATTAACACATTAATAGAAGTTGCGGCGGATACGATTGCCCATGAGTATGATTATAAAGAGATAAATGAGGTGACTCACAGCGGCGATTATGAGGAAAGTATCAATAAGTTGTTTTATAATCTGGAGGTAATTACAAAAAGTACCCATATGTTTGAAGATGTATTTAAGGCATTGTCAGGTATTTTGTCTGAAAAGAAAGAGGTTTAGAGATAGGTAGAAATACACAATAGAGTTGAAGTATGTATGGCAGGGCTTTCTGGCTCTGCCTTTTCATATTTGGGGTATGCTTTTAAAGTGGTAAAAAAAGCTGAGAGTTAATTCTATATCATTATATGTCGTTTGTCTTTATCAATAAGATAGATAATAGGTGATTGAATTTTCTTAATTGATTTATTTATCAAATAGTATATAAATTTTTCCATTTTTTTGATATAATATTCCTAAATTTGACAAAGAAGATATTAAGAAGATGAATATAGTAATAATTATGATGAAATAGCTTGATTAGTATCTTCTAATCAAGCTATTTTTTATCTTTTTTAAAATTTTGAGGATTAAGCTATGAGTTTTCATATCACCTACACATATTATAAGGGTATTTAGACTTGCTAAAAAAGAGAAGATATGTGTATTTTTTATTATGATAATTGGGTATGTAGACTTATATGCGGTAAAAAATAAACATTTGTGATATAATTTTTATGGAGGAATTTTATTATGAGATTAGTATATAAAGATTCATTACCATTTGAAATTAAGACGCCAAAGAAATCATTTGATATTCCATTAACAAATGAAATTGCAGATGATTTCAATCATTACTATACATATTTAGTAAATTTCAAAAGTAATAATGATTTTAACAAAGATGCAGTTATCGAAGATTTAAGTAAAAGGTATAAGAGTATTGCATCAAAGATAGAGAATATGATTCGCAGTTCAGAAAATAAGAAGGCGAAGCATACACAATATGAGATAGAGTTTATCCTTGCATGTTCCTATAAGTTAATTGATATGTTTCAATTCAAACAGGCAGACTTGGCGAAAGTATTTGGATTGAAGCCTAATTCCTTTAGTAAGTTAGGGGTATTTCCAGTTCGTAGTTATGAAGCATATAACAAATTGCAGAAAAAGTATTTTTCTATGAGACCAGAAGTATTTGGAAGACCTAAAGCAGTCGATATCGCTGATTATCTCAATAAGCATATTCAAGCGCCATACGCCTGTTCATCCACAATTTTGGTAACAAATGAGCTGGATATTATTGCTAATGTTGCGACTACCGATGCTAAAGATTATTTATTAACAAGACCATCTGATGAGCAGTCAGCCAGTTTTTTACATGATATGAATTATGCTTTTGCCAGACTTTGTTTTGCTCTTAGTAACCACTTGAATAACAATGGGGAAAAATGTCCGCCAACAAAGGTCAAACAGAAAATACTTGATATACTTGATATGAAAGATTCTAGTGCTATATCTGGCGGATTAAGGGATGTATGGGCAGGAGAAGATTCAGTAAGTATGTATGTGAAACAAAATGAAACGATGTTTAATAAATATCGAGAAGAATATAAGTTTCATCTTGAGACAATTCGAAGGGCTGATATTTATCTGGAAAATGATTCTGTTCCATATGGAATTGAGTACGATGATGAACATTTTGGTGCATACAATATTGTACATTTCAGAGAAGCAAAGAGAAAAGCAGAGGCAGATGCCAAGAGAGGCGTTCCACGTTTTGAAACCAGTGAGGAGATTGTAAGGTATTATCGTGAGCAGAGCTGTAAAAAAGTGTTAGAACTGGAAGATAAGCTGATACAGGATTTTTCAGGTATCACATATATAAAAAACCATAAGGAAAAATATTATTTGTATTTAAGGTCACTGGAGGGGTATGTAAAGGAGAAGCCAGTTGTTGGAAGTAACAATTTTATTGCTGAATTGAGGGCAGCCGCCTGCTATTATCTTGCGGAGGTATTTAAGGATTGTGAAATAAATGAGGAATCTGTACAAGCAGTAAGAGAATACTTTAATTTTTCTGATTTTTTCAATTATTTGGATGCAGTGGATAAAGATTCCAGCAGTATTCAGATAGGATGTATTGAAGATAGGGCAGAACTGCTGGAGGCTTTGGGAGAAATAGAAGATAAAAAGGGACATCTCTATCACCTTAATAACAAAGGCATAGAAACCACTTTTATTTATATAGACTTGGAAGCATACAATCTCACACAAGATGAACTGGAAATGATTATGTCAAAGTATCGTGTGATTATTGTATTAAAGGGAGCAAATAAACTGAAAGGGGTAGATTTACTTAATAAGAAGTTTGATTTATATTCTAACATAAAGGAGAAAGTGAATGGATAATTTAAAAGGCAATAATAAACAAATTGATTTAAGACCATATCAGAAAGATTATATTTCAAAACTTGATATTCTTGATAAGAAAGATAAATTCAGTACATTAGTTTCGTTACCAACAGGCGGAGGTAAAACAGTTATTGGCATCAAATTTTGTCTTGATAGAATGAAAAAAGGGCATAAGATTTTATGGTTGGCAGATAGAGTAAATCTGCTTGAACAGTCCATTGAGAAATTTAATAAGTATGAACTGGGTGGTGAGATCTCCTGCCAGTTGATATGCACAAATGTTAATTCTGTTTTTGCAAGCAGAGTTTCTGAAATAAATCCTGACACACAGATACTTTTTGCAAGTGTCAGTAGTATAACAGCAGTTGCCGACAGAAAGAGCAATGAGTTTGATAAATGGATTGAAGCCAGTCAAGAGAACAATAAGAAGTTATATATTATATATGATGAGGCTCATCATATTGGTGCAAATGAAATCCAGAAATTCTTTCACTGTTTATTTACAGATAGAAACGATATTAAGTATCCTGTCGATAGATTTGGTATGGTTGGTTTGACAGCAACTGTATTTAGAAATGACAGATATCTTGATGTTTTTAATGCTTGGTTTAAGGATGGATTTATTGGTGATAAGCAGGTTTGTATTACATCGCCATACGGAGAAGAAAGTGAAAGTGAAAGAAATAATAGGATAGAAGTGATAACACTGTCGGAGCTTGTGAAAGATGGTTATTTAGTTAAGCCTGATATTTACAAGGTGGATGAGTTTCAAGATGGTATGCCAGAAGATGAAATGGAGTATTTAGCTGATAGGATAAGTAAACATTGTGGTGACTGGGGTAAAACGATTGTGTTTGTTAAAAACAGAAATCAGGCAATGCAGTTAGGAATGTTATTGTGTGATAATAAGATACCTTGCTTTGTGTACATATCAAATAATAGCCTTGAGCAGGATGATAAAATATACAAGGATTATTGTTTAGAAAAGTATGCAGATATCAGAAATGAAGGCAGTGCTGGCGAGAGAGCTGAGAAGGAATTTCATGAGCCAAAGTGTAGACGAAAAATAATGATTACTGTAGACATGGTAAGTGAAGGGTATGATATTCAAGACCTGAATACAATCTATCTCTATTCTAAGATTGGTTCACATATTAAAATTCGTCAGAGAATTGGAAGAGTTCTCCGTTCCCCAAAAGACAGCCAAAAAGAAGCAAGAGTTTATTGGCAGAAATATCCCAATGCTGAAAATATTGCTGAGAAAATTGTAAAATTAAAAGAGATTCCAGACACATTTGCAACACTGGATCCTCAGAAAGAGACAGAACTTGAAGATGATGTTTTGGAGTATAATAATTTAAAGAAGGATAAATCTGCCCAGATTCCTGCAGCAATGTATCGGGAAGAATTGCCATATGACCTTTGTCAACGAAATAATTATTACTCTTATTATGAATTTCTACAGATACTTAAGATGTTTAGTACAGTTGATATTCAGGATGGTCTGGGATACTTTTATGAGGGAAATGAGGATTCAAATAATGATCAAGATAATATTATCTGGGTACGCAGACCTGAAAAGAATGGATATCTTCAGCTTTATAATATGATTTATAATGATTACAGCTATCATCTTCGTTTTGAGGATGATCGTATCACTGATTTTGATGGATATAGTAATGCATTAGGTGTTTCAAAAGATGAACTTTTGGAAGATATAAAAAAGATATGTTTCTACCTCTCTAATAAAAGCCATCAAGATATCGATATAAGGAAGTCAAAACGCACTATTCAGGTTAAGGATGAAGAAATAACCCGATTCTGCGACTGGGTTTTGCAGGATAATGATTTGAGACTTCCAGCATTTAAGGATAAGTCTGTAAATGCAGCAACAGAAGAAACTGATTCAACGGAAGTTCGTTCAGCAGATGGTATAATTCAGCAGGAAAGCATGAGTTTTCTGGCTGAGTATATCAAAGAGAATTTTGTCAAACAAGAACCACCAAAGACGATAGAAGAGGCAATGAAAATAGTTGCTGATATGAAATCTAACAGAATAAGGGAAGAACGTTTACGCAACAAGGAAAAAGAGTACACAGATTTACTTGTGTATGGAGAGGCTGAATATATTTATCAGGAGTTAATGTCTGCCCGTTCACTGATTCAGGCTGGTATCGTATCACAACCTAGAATACAAGGGCAACTGAGGAAAAAGGATGTTGATTTAGCTTTTTTAGGTTTGGATACAGATATTCAGGAAGTTAAGCATCTTAATAGAAAATGTGAAAATGAAATTGCAGGAAATGATTTATTGATTATTTCCAATGCAATTATTAATACCATTAACCACA
This sequence comes from uncultured Lachnospira sp., assembly GCA_910585095.1. Lineage (GTDB taxonomy): Bacteria > Bacillota > Clostridia > Lachnospirales > Lachnospiraceae > Lachnospira. The sequence goes on along the minus strand of CAJUBU010000007.1, from coordinate 4,380 downwards.
TACAGATAACGGAAGAAGATGTTAATGAATATAAAAAAAATCTGTTGGGCAAGCTGAGTAAGCTGAGTGAGATATTTGGTAAAGATGATATTAGTGTATTCATACCAAAAAAAAATATTGGTAAGAAGCAGTTGGTGATGGAGTTCTTAATGGCTCTGGGGTATGCTTATAATTTCAGTCCACATAAAGACATTACGGTCAACACAGATAATGATAAACTGATTCGTATGCAGTGCCATATTTTTGGTGATGACCTGCCCGATATACTTAAGTTTGTAATCTATGACAGGATATATATCAACCTGTATCAGGATGTAAATTACTATGACAGCAATAATCAGTTGCAACCAGTATGTCAAAATGTGGATGTTTTGAATGATAAGTATGAGATGATTTTGGATAAGTATTGTGTAGATAAGGCTTTGTTTGAAAGTAGTGGTTTAAATCCAGTAGCAGATGTAATTTATGATTACAGACCATATTTCAAAGCAGTGCAATATTATCAGGGGATTAAGCCTGAATTTCTATGCAGGCTTGTCAATGATGTATTCCAGTTGGATAAAGTAAAAACGAAGATGGTCATTGATAGCTTTGGAGGCTCTGGGGTATGCTCTATGAACTCGTTTTATAAGGATGGTTCAAAGCCCAAAAGAGTATATAATGACTTTAGTGATATGAATGTATCATTTTACAAATGTTTGCAAGATAATGAAAAGAAAAAACAAGTAGCTGATTTGGTAGAGGAGACATTCAATAAAGCATTTTCGTATGCCAGAGGTCGTGAAGAAAATGAAGAGGATAAATTATTCTTTAAAAATATTTATGAAAAATATCTGAGCAGCCTGCCAGAATCTAACTCGTATTCAGAAATGGACCAAGATTCAAAGAATGCAGTTGATAAGGCGGTGGAATTTTTGGAATATGGAATTGACGAGTTGGAAAACAGGTATCTAAGTACAGATAAGGATAAACAAAATTTAGCAAGGAAAACAGATATCTATGACAAGGTGATGGATAAAGCCGAGATGTTTAAGAAAGTGCTTGAAGCTACCCAATATAATAGCGATTCAGATGAATTTAGTATTGAAAGATTTGAAAAATATATGCATGTTGTAATGCTGAAGCTGAAGTGGGTATATCTTGTTTTACAGGCAGATGCAAAGTCAAAAAAGTTATCTGAATATGTGAAGGCATTTACATTTTTTATGAACAATAATTTGAGTAGTAGACATTTATATAATGACTGTATTCTTAGCATTTTATCAGACTTATATGCGAATTATCAGATGTATTTGGATTGTGGAGCTGAATGTATATCAGGGGTAGATTTGAAAAGAAAAGATGCACTTAATTTGATGCAATTAAAAATATATAACAAGAGTGGGACAAAATATTATCTTGATATTCCCTACGCAGAAACAAACGATGCTACTTATGTTTCAAAGGTTTTTGACCAGACTAAATTTGCAAAACGATTATCAGAATTAAAGGGGACATATCTTGTATCATCAAGATTTAATATATGCGTTGATGCACAAAAAAATAAGCAGGATGCCTTGCAAATTAAGAGGAGAAATGTATTTAAATTCTACAGTTCTTTTGTATTGCAGGATGAAATGAAAAAATATGTGGAATTTTTGGATAAATATATTGAGATATCAAATGAGGAAGAGAGTTCTGAACAGAAATGGTTTAATGTTACAGAAAATGAAGCGAAGTATGTGTTTTTTCCATTTACTAAGAGTTCCGTAGATTATGGAATGAAAAGTGAAAACAAACAGCCTGAGAACAATTCAGATGATAACGAGAAAAGAGAATCAAAGTATATTTTCAAACAGAACGCAAAATTGACATTGCAGTATATCCGCAGAATGCTCGCAGGTACCCAGTTCAGCAATATTCCAGTTGAAGTGATGATTACAAATGCAGATATTGATACATCTGCTAGGTCACTTAGAGAAATCAGTGAGGGTGTATGGGTGATGCCAACATTCAAAACAGGTATTGATGCAGGGACTTATAAAGCAGAGCCAGTAATTGTTGTAATGGAGTATTCCAAATACTTAGAGACGTTGCTTCATACATTAGCGCCAGATGCGTGGGAGGCATTTAATTCCATTCATCAGGCATCAGCTGCTGCTAAGTATTTTAGAAAAATATTTAATCTTTAGGGGTATGCAGATTTGATAGGAATGATTGAATTTCTGTGTGTGAGAAGCTGGGAAATATTGCGATAAGAGGAACATTTCAGTAGAATACCAGCATAACCATTAGCATATATGATTGAAATTCAGTGAGTATAGTTGATTTTATTTCATATCATTCATTGATAAAACAAATAATTACAATAAGAAATAGAACAGAAAGTTAATAAATAAAATCATTTTAAGACAGTAGTTCATACAAATAATTATTAAATGAGTAGAGATAATAAAAGTTAAGTGATGTTAGTTAAGATAGTAAATATGTATAAGATGTATCTGTTATCCTTCATATTCTTCAATACGCATATGAGCTGTTTACCTCAGCAGACTTCACAGTATAGACATTATCCTTTACCTTGCTACACATTCGTGATATACGCTGCCTTTTATGACAATTAGAATATAAGTTAAAACCTTTGTTATCGCAACTGATAATGTGAAACTCTTTAGGGGCTATTATGAATTATGATATTTTACTTGTAATTGCAATAAAGCAGATATTTTTCTAAGCATCATCGAAAGGTGTTCAGAGTATCGTATTTTTATATCATCATTGGCAGTATAGATTATTTTCCAATAATGGGCTTTACTCTTAAAGATGACCTTTATTTCATATGGATATCTTTATAGCAGTATCCATACAAATAGAATTTTTGTAATGTATTTCATCAGAACTGAAGTTTTAAAGAGTACAAAAATATTGTATCTGTTTTTATTAGTTGTGGTACTGACAGGCAATATTCTATGTAAGTCAGTTCCCTTAAAATCAGCAAAATTCTCTCATTTAAGCTATCTTAGGGGTATTGACTTCTTTTTAAATTCATAACATAATCGCAAAATAATTATTGATAAGTAGTTGACAGGAAGATACATTAGAGTTATAGATACACACCATGAAAGGTGGTGTGTATCTATTATGAAAAATGAGGATGGATTTTTAACAGCTATGAAATCTCAAAGATTTGGTGTGGAAATTGAGTTAACTGGTATTTCCAAAACAAATGTGAGAAGGATTCTTACAGAATATTTTAATGATGATGAATTGTTTGACCTGCAAGGCAGGGAGTGGAATGTTAAATACGATAGCAGCATATATGGATTCTATCGATATAATGATTCTCTCCTAGAGACTTCGTCAAACGATTATAAGGTGGAGCTTGTGTCACCAGTGCTTGAGTATGGTGATATTCCCATGTTACAAGAAATAATCAGATTAATCCGTAAAGCGGGTGGGGTTTCTTCAGAGAGATATCGCTGTGGTATTCATGTTCATGTGTCAGATTCAGGACATAATCAAAATACTCTGCGAAACCTGATTAGACTTATGAGTTCTAAGCAATATCTGTTAGAGAGAGCATTCAATATTCCAGACAGTCGATTATCTCAATATTGCCAATATGTGAGTAAGGATTTGGAAAAGAGATGTAAACGCAGTTTTAAGAATATGGATGCATTACAGAAGGCTTGGAACAATACATCAGACAGATACAGTATGCTGAACCTCTCAAGTTTATTCTCTGATAAAGGTATTGAGTTAAGACTTTTCAATGGTTCTCTCCATGCAGGAGTTATCAAGGCATACATCCAATTTTCATTGGCACTTTGCCAATCAGCGAAAGACTTGAAAAGAGCCAGTTCATTGATTCCTAGAAATAATATGAATGATAAATATGCAATGAGGACATGGTTATGCCGAATGCATCTAAATGGCGATGAGTTCAAAACTTGTCGTAAGTTTATGACGAAGAACTTAATAGGAGAATCAGCCTTTGCAGACCCTGCTACTAGAAAGTTAATTGTAGATGATGACTTTAATCCAGATGAGGTGTTTAAGTTTTAATGAGGGGTACTATGCTTGTATTTTTCTACAAAGATAAAGAAATCATAGCAGTAAGAGCGTATTTGCTGAATAATTTTTTAGAGCTGGTACATCTAAAAATCGAGTAAGTATAATTTGGATTGCATTGATGAGAAATGGAAAGATAATCAATGTATATTATATCATTAAGATGATTGAACTGACTCTCGGAGATTATGTGGAGTTTGGATTTGATGTAAGACTCTGAAGAGATTGAAGTATGGTGGAGATTTCTGATTCTGCCTTTTCATATGGGGGTATGCTTTTAAAGTGGTGAAAAAGATTGTATTATACAACTGTTTCATTAAAAGATTATTT
>CAJUBU010000006.1:126261-142511 GCA_910585095.1 uncultured Lachnospira sp. | reverse complement strand
TGATATTAATGGTTCATGCGGACAGCTTCGCAGAAGTTATATAGGTCAATAGAGAATTTATGCGTAAAAAACGTGCGCAGAAATAAGGGTTAAAATGCGCCTTGACTTTTTATTTTTGTATGATAGTATTTATATTTGATAAAACATAAAGATTGAACAAAGGAAGTAAGCTTAGTTGGAGGCTGATATATATGAGAGCATATGCAATTACTGATACGGGAATAGTAAGAAATATCAATCAGGACTACATTTATTATTCACTGGAAAGTATTGGATGTCTTCCAAATCTGTTTATTGTCGCAGATGGAATGGGAGGACATAAAGCAGGAGATATCGCTTCAAAGTACACAGTTAAAGGAATTGTTGAAAAGATATCAACATCGGCTGGTAAGGAGCCTATTTCAGTTATTAATACAGCTATTGAACAAGTAAATAAAGAGATTGTAAATAAAGCAAAAGAATCAGAAGATTTTACAGGTATGGGTACGACATTAGTTGTTTCAACAATTATAGATGGTTCATTGAAAGTTGCCAATGTCGGTGATAGCCGATTGTATATTATCAATAGTGATATTATTCAAATTACAAGAGACCATTCTCTTGTAGAAGAGATGGTTAGCATGGGAAAACTTGACAGGGAAGCAGCTAGAACACATAAAAGAAAAAATGTGATAACAAGAGCGATTGGCGGGGAGGCTCAGGTGGAAGCTGAAATGTTTTCCGTGGAGCTTAAGCCGTTCGATATTGTTTTAATGTGTTCTGATGGATTATCAAATATGATTGAGGATTCGGAGATATATAAAATTGTAAAAAATAGTGCAAATCTTCAAGAGGCAGTGATTACATTGGTAAATACAGCAAATCATAATGGTGGAAAAGATAATATTTCAGTCATATTAATACAAAATGTATGAATATAGAATTGCAAAAAGTAAGAATGGAGAATATATGTTAAGAAATGGGATGTTTTTAGCTGACAGATATGAGATTCTTGAACAAATTGGCACAGGCGGTATGTCGGATGTCTATAAAGCAAAATGCCATAAGCTTAATCGGTTTGTTGCCATAAAAGTATTAAAAAATGAATTTAGTCAAGATAAGACATTTGTTACAAAATTTCGTGCAGAGGCACAATCAGCAGCAGGACTTACACACCCCAATATTGTCAGTGTGTACGATGTTGGAGATGAAGATGGTATCTATTATATTGTTATGGAGTTGGTAGAGGGAATTACGTTAAAAAAATATATTGAAAAACGTGGAAAAGTTCCATATAAAGAAGCCGTCAGTATTGCAATTCAAGTTGCCAAAGGGATGGAGGCGGCACATAGTCACCATATTGTCCATAGGGATATTAAGCCGCAAAATATTATTATATCAAAAGATGGAAAAGTAAAAGTGACCGATTTTGGTATAGCAAAGGCAGCCTCATCAAGCACAATTAATTCGGTTGCTATGGGTTCTGTTCATTACATAAGTCCTGAACAGGCAAGAGGGGGGTATTCAGATGAGCGAACAGATATTTATTCACTTGGCATAACATTATTTGAAATGATTACGGGAACAGTTCCTTTTGATGGTGATTCATCCGTGTCCGTTGCTGTAAGACATATACAAGATGAGATACCAGTTCCCTCAACGGTTACAGAAGATGTACCAATTAGTATAGATAAAATTATTCTTAAATGTGTACAGAAAAAAACAGAGAGAAGATATCAAACTGCAACAGAATTGATATCAGATTTGAAAAAGTCACTGGTTATGCCAGAGAGCGATTTTGTAAAAATGATGCCCGTATATGCAAATAATTCTAATGAAAGGAATTTGACAACAGATATGGTTGGTTTTGATAATTATGATGATGACGAAGATGAGGATATAGAAGATGATTTGCAGGATTCATCAGAAGAAGATGATGATTATGATAATGATTTAGTTGATGACGACGAAGATGATTATGATGATGACGACAAAGAGTTGGATATTCCGTTAAAAAAACATAAGAAAGTTGATAAAAAGGTCGATGATTATGATGATGATGATATTGGCGATGAAAATAATGAAAAATTAGATAAAGTATTTAAATGGATAGGTGTGGGAATTGTATCATTAATTGCAGTAATAACTGTTATTGTATTAGTAAGATTGTTTGCAGGAAATTCATCACCAGCCAAAGAAAATGATACAACACAGCAGATAGATAATACACAAAATACAACAAGTAATGTTAAAGATAAGGATAAAGTTCCTGTTCCTGATGTTGTCGGAAAAACAGAGGAAGAAGCAAAACAGATGTTAAATGATGTTGGCTTAGGATACAAATCAGTACAACAGGCATCGACAACGGTTCCAGAAGGAATTGTAATATCACAGGGAACGGTCAAAGGAACAAAAGTAGCAAAAAATACAACAATAACATTATCTATCAGTACAGGACAGTCTGTTTCGTCTGTGCCTAATGTGGTAGGTTCTGACCAGATTAACGCTTCGGAGGTTCTTGAGGCAGCAGGCTTTAAAGTGAGTGTAAGAACTGCAAACAGTGATACAGTAGAAGCAGGCAAAGTTATCAGTCAATCACCGGCTGGTTTGACAGAGGCAAGTCCAGGAGCAACAGTTGTGATTACAGTAAGTGTTGGAAAAGCAGAAGCTAAGACAGCAACTGTGCCAAATGTTTTGGGAAAATCAGAAAGCGAGGCAAGACAGGCGCTTGATGCGGCAGGATTAAAAGTTGAAGTAGATTATAATCCAAATGTTGAGGCATTTCGAGGCGTCTTTTCACAATCCATTGCAGCGGGAGAAACAGTAGAAATTGGAAAAGTGATTAGTATATCAATAGGAACAGGAGCAGAGCAGACAGAACCACAAACACCACAACCAACAGATGCGCCACAGTCAACTACACCACCAGCACCGCCAGCAACCACACCGCCAGTGGGAACTACGCCACCGGCAGCAGATAATACACCAGCAGCACCTGATAATAATGCAGCAGGAGCTGTGACAAATTAATATGGAAAAGGGCAAAATTATAAAAGGAATAGCGGGCTTTTACTATGTGTATGTAGAAGCCTGCGAAAATCAGGAATATCTTGATAATGGTCATATATATGAGTGTAAGGCAAAAGGCGTGTTTCGCAATAGAAAGATAAAACCGCTTGTTGGAGATAATGTTGTTGTAGAAATTGTGGATAAAGAGAAATTTACTGGAAATATTATTGATATATTGCCAAGAAATAATGAACTGATAAGACCAGCAGCAGCCAATATCGACCAAGCGTTGATTATATTTGCTATTGCAAATCCAATGCCTAATTATAATCTTCTTGACCGTTTCCTTGTAATGATGGAATATCAAGAAATTCCTACCATTATTTGTTTTAATAAAATAGATTTAGTTGATAATAAAGATAAAGAACATATAAAACTTCAATATGAAAAATGTGGCTGTAAAGTAATTTTTACCAGCACCAATTTAAATGAGGGTTTAGATCAATTAAAACAATTGTTAGAAAATAAAACAACGATTTTAGCAGGACCCTCTGGAGTAGGAAAATCAACCATAACCAATAAACTCTATCATAAAGATGTAATGGAAATTGGAAATATCAGTAAAATTGGCAGAGGACGTCACACGACAAGACATTCTGAAATTTTTAATGTAAGTGGGGCAACGTATATATGTGATACGCCAGGTTTTACATCTTTTAATTTGCCTGTAATAGAAAAAGAACAATTGAGATTTTATTATTCTGAATTTGAAGAATATGAAGGTTCTTGCAAGTATAATGGCTGTGTTCATATCAATGAGCCAGATTGTGCTGTTAAAAAAGCTGTAGATAAGGGGATTTTATCAAAAGAACGATATGATGTTTATGTTTCATTGTATCAAGAATTGATGAGTCAAAAAAAATATTAACATAATAAATATTATATTAATCATTATTAACATAATAAATAAGATATGAAGAAATGGAGAAGCGATGAAGAAAAACATATTATCACCATCATTGCTGTCTGCTGATTTTAACAAGCTTGGTGAAGAAATACGCACAGTGGACGAGGCAGGAGCAGAATATATCCATATTGATGTTATGGATGGATTGTTTGTTCCAAGTATATCATTTGGATTGCCCGTTATTCGGTCTGTCCGAAAATCAACAGGCAAAGTGTTTGATGTACACCTTATGATAAATGAGCCAATACGCTATATTAAAGACTTTGTCGAGGCAGGAGCAGATATTATTACGGTTCATGTTGAAGCTTGTTCCGATGTTGTTGGTACCCTTCATCAAATTAAGGAATTTGGTGCAAAGGCTAGTATTTCTCTGAATCCAGATACACCAGTTTCTGCCATTGAGCCTTATTTAAGTATGGTAGAGATGGTACTTGTTATGAGTGTTAATCCTGGATTTGGCGGACAAAAGTTGATACCTTCTTCTATTGAAAAGTTAAGACTTGTCAAAAAATTGAGAGAAGAAAAAAATCTTGATTATGATATCGAGGTGGACGGAGGAGTTCATCTTGAAAATTTGGCGATGGTATTAGATGCAGGAGCAAATGTTATTGTTACAGGGTCTGGTATTTTTGAAGGTGATGTCGCTTCTAATGTAAAACAGTTTGAAGATATTATGTGTGCAGTAAATGAAGAGTAAGAAATAAAACGGCTACAAAATATGTTTGGTTTTGTAACCGTTTTTTTTGTTTATTTAAAAAATATTTGCCGGTATAATTCATGATGAATAAAAACGGTAACTTTAGAGGAATCATGACAATGATATAAGGTTATATCGTTTATAGGTTCAACAATGTCTTCTGCTGCAGTATCAGGTTTTGGAATGATAATATCTTTAATGTCCTCAGAAGCTTCCTTTGGAAAAGTATTTTCCTTTGGATGAATATTATACTGCACGCAAATATGTGTTCCAATCCAAGTACATGGGGGAGCGCAAGGGTGAACATACGAATTATTTTTTCCATAACTGACTATCCATTGTTTTGCTGTCTGAGAGAGTACATTAAAAGCTGCATTACTAATATTTTTATTTGAGCCATGATGTGGCAGCAATATCGTTTGAATGGGCGGAAAATTATTTGCGTTTAATGCGTTTATTATAGAGTTATAATATGTAATTCCTCCACTGAATTTTGCATGTAAAACAGCATCTCCTGTCAATAGCAATGTACCTGATTGGTGAATCGTATTTTCATATATATGAAGTTTATCATTAAAATGATTTTGAGCGGATAGTTCTTCAGACGATATTTGTGTTGTTTCTTTGGGAGCAATAGAAACACAAAGAGAAAGTCTATTGATATCGCTTGAAAATTGTTTGTATATTTTTTTAAAATAGGCTCTGTCATCTGGAGATTGCAAGTGGAATAATATTCTTTCTCTCCAGAGTGTTTGTTCGTAATCTAAAGGAATATCATTCCAGTGTTCATGTAAAAGGGCGGCAAATTTTATACTTAATTCATCAATTGTTTTACCATTAGGAACATAATAAGAAATCATGTATTTCCAATTATGTTCATCAAAATAAATATTGTTTAGATAATCATTATTATCCATTTTTATAGTTGATTTTGGATAGGCATGATAAACATGAACAGTATTTGAATTGAAGTTGTTTGTTATATGATAGGATTGCTGTGATTCTATTACAAGTGCATGGCTTAATGCTCCAATGGAGGCAGCAGCTTGGGAAGAAAAATTTTCTAAAAAAACATTTTGTTTTAATGAATCAGTGCTGTCTAATTGAATAATATTGATATCATTATTTTGGATGCCAGCTAATTCAATTAATGTTTCAACAGGAAACATCATTTGATGATAACGGTATTCATTTATCGTTTCGTTATTTTCATCCGATTCTGAAATCATTTTATACAAGTTTGAAAGAATACATAAAGGCGGTGTGTAAGTAATGATGATATTTTTGCAATTGCATATCTGTAATAATTTTCCAATACCATTAATATGGTCTGTATCAAAATGAGATATATATAGATAATCTATAAAATATGTATCACAATAGGTTTTTAATGTACAATAAAAATCATCAAGAATTGAATTTTTATCATCCGAAATTGTAGGACTTAGACCGCTTCCACAATCATATACATGAACAGAAAAAAAATCCTCTCTTTTAATTTCAGCAGTTCCATGATTGGCATTAAAATCAGCATCAAAACTCAATCCTGTATTCAAAAAAGTTGCGTTCATAAGTCCTTGTCCTATTGGATAAAAAATAGATTGAGAGTAAAACTCTGCAATTTTATTACATTCTTGCTGTAATATTAGGCGAATAGTATTTTCTAGTTCTTCAATATCAATAGTTGTATCAAAATTGGTATCAGTTATATTATATATATTTTGGATAAATTGAGTCCATCCTTCGCTCAGTTCAGGAGAATAGAGATAAATCCAACTTTTAGGCTTTATAAATATATCAGAATTTTTTGCAAGCTCCATAAGTGCATTGATATAATTCCAAAAATATTCTATATAACCATAATGATTTAAAAATTCTATTAGTTCGTCATATTCCATAAATAGAATGATTCCTTTCTTGAATTTTAGTTAAGCAGATATTCACAATCCGCTACACAGCTTGCTTAAACCACCTAGCTACTATCGCAACGCAAGTCCCCCCCATTTATGCCTTTGCAGTATTGAAGTGAGGAACTTTCTTGATGAGGTTAAACTATAAATAATAGTTTAACAAGTGTATATTCTTTATAATAAATAGTTTTTATGCAAGCTGTTCAGCGATGCTTAACAATCCCATATTCGATAAAATTCGTTTATTGTCTGTATTCCAAATGCCAAAACTTAATGATTGCAGTGAAGCCAGTGTAAAATCTGTAAGGTCAATATCTTCAGACATGGTAATGCTGATACTAAAGGCATATTCAAATTGTAGTTTGCCTTTAGCGGGTTTGGTTAAATGTAGAAATACTTGTTGGATAGCAATAGTCATTGTATCTAATCCGCTTCCTTTTAAAAATTGTTTAATTTGATTCAAAATCGTTTCTGCAGATAAGTTAAACTCACTGCCGCCTGTTAAGCCTTTAAACAGTTCATTAATACCATCTATCAATTCAGTAAGTGTAAAAGGCTGTGATTTATATTGAACTTGAGGTTTTACCAAAAGTTCAACACCATTTTCATCTTTTTCCAGCACAGCCATTAAATAGGTATTGAGCAGGGCAAAATTTACGCCCACATTAATATGTGTGGAAGTAATGGCGTTTAAATCGTTATCCATAGTTGTTAATGGAGCAGCAGTGTCAATAACACATGGTTCTTTTTTTGTTTCGTTCATTATAATTTCCTCCTAATAATTTAAATTTTATAGTAGTCTAGTAAATATTTGCAATTTGTTTTGCCCTTTGATAAAATTAAAAAATATTTTTTTAATATAAAAAATTTTTAAATAGTAATTTTTAAATTTCAATACGAGTATGATAATTTTTTAATGATTTCTTAGCTTCCATATCCTGTAGCGCCGCATTTTTAAGTTTTTGCATCTCAATCTCGGAAGAGTTGGAACAAACTTCAGCAAATAACTTGTCAATAATAGGTTCATTGGCAGGATTCACAAAGTAATTTTCACTGTCGTCTATAAAAAAGGGCAGTGCATTGGGCAGTATCGTATCATATTTTTTGCTGTAAGTCTCATTACTGCTGGCAGCAAAAAAAGTAAATAAATGAGCATAATATTGGTCGGCACACTCTTGCGGCGAAACATCGGAAATATATGGAAAATCCATATTAAAACGATGGACAAGTTCTTGTTGGGTCTGTTCTTTTATGTCCACAAATCGACTGTCAATCTGGGAAATTCTGTCCGATTCTTCATTGATAGCGCTTTGAAGCCCCTGTAAAGACTGCCATTTTTTGTCAATCTCATCAAAAGAGTGAAGTTCCTGTTGAGTAAGCTGTATATTTTGTTCTATAAGCTGTTTTTTAGCTTCTTGTATTAATTCAGAGCAGTCTAACTCCTGCACCGAAGAAAACAATCCCTGCCATTGAGATTTTACTTGATGTAATTTGCGGTACATCTGCCCGTCATGTCGTTCAGATAAAGGGTCTTTGGCGTCAAAATCATTTTGGTACATGGTTTCTAAGTAGCCGGCAGTTATAGCTGATTTATCAGAAAAATCAAGACCATCTTTTAAACATTTCGTATAGCCTTCACAATCGCTGTAAGGAAAGTGGCTTTCCATTAAAAAGTCTTTAATTGAACATTGCGCATTTTGCAAAATTAAATGGTCGTTTTTCATTTTATCCATTTCATTTTGTGCTTTGGTTGTAATTTTATCAGAAGCGCTGTTATGAAGTTCATTTTTCACATCGCCGCCAAGTGATATCTGTGAGTTGGCATTGTAGTCTTTTCCAAATAAAGTAAAACAGGCTGCCATCTCGATTTGCATTTTTTTAGCTTGTTGGGCATTAATGGTAAGAGAAATGCTTTTTAAATAAAATATAGAGCTGATGGCTTTTACAAGCTGTTGAATGAGCCAGCCAATTGCTCCTGTAGCTTGTTTGACAAGCTCTAATACTTGCTTTGCAATTTCAAGAGCAGCATAGGCGGCGCCTATTGCAATATAAATGCCCGCTTTTTCTAACTCCAGTCCGCCTATTACAATTAATAAATAAGGCGCTTTGTAAAATTGCCACCAGCGAAGATTATGAAGCTCTTGATTGTATCTTGCTATCTGGCGGTCAACATTGGCAATTTGAGATTGAAGACCTAGAACTTTTTGTTGTGCGTAATCAAGCTGCTGCTGTGCTGTTGTAAGTTTCTGTTGTGTTTTAGCAACAAATGCTTTTACCATATCTACTACTTTATTGGCGATATTTTGGAAAAACGATAAATCAACGGATATGGAAAAATAAAATTGTCCGCTGTTAAAATCTGAATAATTGGCAATGAGTGTAAGATGTGCTTTTAAAGTGAAAAACGCAATCGATGCATCAAGATAAAATTTGCCCGATTCATAGCTTAAAAAAGCGCTTATTTCACAGATATTTAAGAGCTTTAAGGAAGCATTTAAATATAAAACATAGTCATTTTTCTTCAGGCAAAGGTAGAGTGTCGGACCACTGCCATCATATAAATATTGGTCAAGCAAATTGTTGTCTTTATTTTCTAATGTTTCCATACTGCGCATGGATTGTTGTTTTACGGCTCTGTCCAATACAAGCCATCCTAAGTTAATAGGGGATATATTAACGAGCGTTTCCATACCGCCGTCTTTATTAACCTCTAAAAACAGATTAATTTTAACGCCTAAAAGAACAAGAGAAGCACATACAAACAAGCCTTTGTAAAGTGTGTAATTTCCAGCGGCAATACTGTTTTGGGTGCAGTAATAAAGCTGTGGAGCCAGTGCAATCTCCCCCTTTGAACTGATGGTGTAATGTCTTATATTATTTTGGTCGGTAAGCATCCAGCCTTGCGCGATTTTACGGACAAGGATTTTGTCAAAAGTGACGGAAGAAACGGTGTGTCCGCCGCAAGAACCATCACAGGCGGCACAGAAAGCATCAGCAATTTTTTTCAAGGTATCCTTGTCAATATCATTGTATGTATCTGTATTTTCCATAGAGGAATTGGTGTTTATTAATTCAACATTTTTATAAATGTCTGTATTGTTTTTTGTATTCTTTATATTTTTTAATGGGGTAATATCCATTATTTTAGCTTTAATAGGCAAAGGTTCAATAGAAAAAATTTCAAAATCTTTACCGCCGGGCAGTGTAATGTTAAAAGCGCTTAACAACTGCGTAAAACTCATTTGATTGATTGCCAAGCCAAGTGCTGTTAAGGAAAGGACATTGCCTGTACATTTCATAAATAGCAATGCAAATAAGTCAAGGTTTCCTAGTGTTACACTGCCCCAGCCGCCAAAGATAAGAGAGCCGTTAGTGTAGCCAAAGCTTATGCCCAATTCAAATAATTTAAAAAAGCTGCCGATTGTCAAGGGATTGATGGTGCTTGAATAACTTGCGGCAAGTGAAAATTCATTTGCACTTGCTAGAGAAGAAATGATAAATAAATGTTCATGTCCATCAATATAAAAAGCAAGCGTTCCCTTTAAAGAAAGTGTAATAGAAGTTGAATATATAAATGAACAGTCCAATTCTCTTATATCCAGTTTGTCCTTGTCTATTTTAGCGTGTGAAGAATCCATGTGTAAAAGAATAAAAAAACTTTTTCCAAAACCAGCGCTGAGAGATATGGTCGTTCCTTCTGGAAGAATTTTTGATAAAACATTTAAAAATCCCATATTGCTGTCAGATAAATTAGCATGTGCAAGAACAAGCACAGAAATATCTTTTAATGCAATATTATTAGGCAGAAAGAAAGAAGGACATTCTTTGTCAAAAGCAATTTTTTCAAGCTTTTGTAATAAAGCATTTCCCTGTGATAAAGAAAGGTCTCCGCTTTTAAAAGCAAAACATAAATGAAAAGCACCTACCGTTTCTTTTAGCATTTGAAGAAAATTGTTAAAATCATCATTTTCAGCGGCATAACATAGAGAATCGTTTTCAAAGGACACAATAAGAACAGTTCCTTTCTTTTCGTGCATAACTCCAAAAGAAAGCGTGTCATTGCAATATGCTGCCGCAAATAGTCCATTGTTTTGCCAAATAAGCGCGACGTCGCCTGCTAAATTTTTTATATAATGATAAAAAGGAGCTTGAGCAAACGCATTTCCAAAATCTTGATGAATGCCATTAAGCAGCTTAATAAGATAATCTTCTGAAAAAGAAAATTTCCCTGATAAGATACTGCAAGAATGATTATGTACAATAGAAGTCTCTAAAGGGATACCAAACATGATACCTGTTACAGAAAGAGAAAAATTAGTTTGGGTTAATAAAGCTGATTCATCAGATGAAATAATTGTTGTTTGATAGAATAATTGATTTTCTTGGTTATGATTAGTATTTGTTTTTTTCATAGGCATAGTTCCTTTGATTGATTTATAACAATAAAACATTTTGTATATGTTCTTTAACAGTTATTTATTTTATATCTTTTGTTGGAAAATATAACATAATATAATATAAACTTTATTTTATATGACAATTATATCACAAAATAAAAAGATTTCTATATATTTTTATATTAAATATATATATAAGTAAAGTCCTTAAAAATACAATATTTTATGGTTGTCACATAAAGGGAATGATTAAGTTGGAAGAATATTCGCAATTCCTTTTTTGATTATTTATTAGATATTAAATATTTTATTGGTATAAATATAACAAAAAATAAAAAGATGACAAAATGAAAAGTTGTGTTATTAAAAAAAGCGTTATATAAAAAATGAAACTAGGAATCGTAGGATTTTATAATTTATATATAAAGTAATAAAATTTGATATAAAGTTTTAAAAGAATAAAGTTTATGATTTTAAAAAAAATGATACGATATAAAATTTTATATTAATCTCTATATTTTGATGCAAAATTGGTACTTGCGTGGTCTTTTGTTGATAAAATAATAAAATTTAACTGAGGAGTTCAATTCAATGTCTGTGATAAGAGTACATAAAAATAAGAATTTTACCATTATGAGCAATATTCATCTTCGAGATAAAAATTTAAGTTTAAAGGCAAAAGGATTATTGTCGGTTATGCTTTCGCTGCCTGATGATTGGAATTATTCGATTGCAGGATTATGTGCCATATGTAAAGAAAATGAAACGGCCGTTAAGTCTGCTTTAAATGAGTTGAAATTAAATCGATATGTCATTGTCTCAAAAAAACTTCCAAATGAAACGGATAATGGAAGATTAAAATATGAGTATGAAGTATATGAAGAACCACAGTTTGAAATAAAACAAGATATAGAAAAGCAGAAGATACAAAAACAACAAATACAAAAACAAGGTATAGAAAATCTGGGGGTTGAACTTCAAGAGACAGAAAAACAAGGTCAATTAAATATCAATATATCAACAACTAAAAAATTTAATTCAACATTTTCAAGACAAAAGAAAGAAGTCTCTAAAAAAATATATTCTTTAAAAGAGCAAAAAAGCAGGATTGATGAAATGATAAAACGTGCAGAAAAGATAAGTTATGATGAGCTGCATATGGAGAGAGTGCAGTCTGAAAATGTTGTGTGTTGTATTCGGTATTTTATTGAACAATATTATAGATTAACAGGGAACTTTCATCCTGTCTTAACCAATGAAACATTAAAAATGATTATTGAGCGTTTTACAAAAAAATATAAGGATGATTGGGGGCATACTATACTTTCTTTGGCATCGGATATTGATGGAAATGAAGAATATAAAGAAATCATTGACCATTATTTTACAGTAAAATTTGACAAAGTTACAAATTATAATTTGCCCCATTTTGCCTCAGAAAGAATTTTGAAAAATATAATGTATCATGTCCGAAATTACATTTGATGGTATCCGTTCAGTTTTGAGATAGGAGGGTGCATAATGACAACAAAAGAATATCTTTTGCAGATTAGCAGGCTAAATAGAATAATAAAAAATAAATTATCTGAAATATCACAAATAAGAGAATTATCTTATAGTATATCAGCAATAAATGGTGAAGAAAGGGTAAAAACGACATTAACTTATGATAAGATTGGAAATACTTATGCAAAAATTGATGCGCTTCAGAATCAGCTTGACAAGATAATTTATGAGTATGTAGACAGAAAAAATGAGATTATTGCGCAGATTGACAGTATAGAGAATGAGGTTTTTTACGATATTTTATTTTCAAGATATATTGAGCAGAAAACATTTGAAAAAATAGCACAAGATATGAATTATTCGTTTCGACAGATTACAAGATTACATGAAAAGGCTTTAAAAGAATTTGAAAAAAAGTATGGAGTAAAATATTTAGAAGAATAAAACATGTCATAGAATGTCCTATTGAAAATCTGGTAGACTTAAAATCGAAGAAATTGAAAATTCCCTAAATCAATAGCTTCATATTTTACTATTTGATGCAAGGTAAAGTATTTATTGTTTGACCTTGTTTCATAAAAGAGGTTGCAAAGGGATAAATATTTGTGTTGCCAGTCAAATGTGAAAGAATAAAGGAGGTAACAACAATGGCAATAGGTTTAAAAAGTAGAATTATTTATAGAGTAAAAGAGAAAGAATTAAATGAAGCAAATTATTGGGCTGGTGAGTATAAGCTTCTTATGAAAGCAAAGTCTATTCCAAGTCCTTTTGGTTCGCCTAATATGGTCGATACTTCAACATTGGAAGATTTGGTTGAGACACAAGAACAAGGCAGACGTTCAGCAGGTTCGATGGAAGTTCAAGGTGCATTTGAGAAGCAATATAAAGATGAACTTGCAAATAATGAAGGTAAGAAGTTGGATATCTGTATTCTTTATGGCACAGATGGCAAGGGAAGCGAAGGTATCTTAGGCTTTATTGGAACAGAGAGCTTTTCACCAGATGAGGCTACAGAAGAACAATTGACAGGAACAGCAACAATTGCAGTATCAACCGTTCCTCGTTGGATTGAAAAAGATTACAATGTTACCGTAGTTGAAGATGAAAATGGCTATCCTACATCCATTACATTGACAGCCAAAGCTGGCAATTAAAAAAATCGATTTTAAGAAAAATTTAAAATAAAGGCAGCATAAAATAGGGACAGGCAACCAAAAGTTTGCATTAAAATAGGACTGTTATAGAAAATGATTGAAAATGAAGTATATAATAATATTTTTTAAAATATAGCAGTCCTGATTTTTATGTGAGTAAAAAATTTAACCTCATTAAGCAGCGAAGTGGATTGCAAATATCCGCTGGACTATAGATAGTATTGTTTTTATAGATTAGAAAACTTCAAATTTGAAAAAATTGATATGTTGATTGCAAGGTATTGGATTTTTTATATATTTAGGAAAATTAAAAAGAAAGAAGAGAAATAAAATATGAATACATTTACAATAAATGAAAAAGAATACAAAGCAAGACCGTTTGATTTTGAATTGGTCTGTGATTTAGAGGATATGGGAATAGAAATTTCAGAAATAGGTCAAAAACAGTTATCCTTTATTCGTGCATATTTTGGTATTTGTGCAGGATTAAGTAAGAAAGAAGCAGGAAAGCAAATAGAGGCGCATATTGCCAATGGCGGCGATTTTACAGAGTTATCAAACATTATATCAAAAGAGGTGGAAAAATCGGATTTTTTTCACAGCCTCCAGAAGAAAACGCAAACGGAAATTACAGAGAACAAGAATTAAAAGACTCCGAAGAGATAAAAAATTATAAATCATTAAGGGAATTATTTGAAAATGAATGGTTCCCTAAAGCCAATGCTATAGGAATATCATGGGATGAATTTTGGCGTATGAATCCTCATATTATTAAGCTTATGTTAAAAGGGCATCAGGAACAAGTAAAACAGCAGGATTATTTTGCATGGCTTTTCAATCAGTATACAATGTCAGCTGTATCTGTTGCAGTGGAACATTGCCTTGCTGGAAAAAAGGCAAAATCGAAATATATTAGAAAGCCAATTATGCAGGAAATATATGATGATACACAACAACAGTACAGTGAGTCAAAAGAAGAATGTGCTGTTTTTGAAATGAAACAAAGAATTAAATTGCTGAAGGAACAAAATCTTCCAGAAAGTCCCATGTAGAAATATAAAAATTAAAATAAGTGATAAGATAATAACATTATTTTTAAATAATAATGTTATTATCTTTTTTGTTACATTAATTTGTTATTTTTAAATATAAGACATTTTCAAACACACAATAGTATAAATTGAGATATTGTAAATATAAAAAATGTAATTCTATCTTTTTTAATATGATATAATTTCATAAAATATTATATACTTAATTTAAGGAGAAAATTTAAAAATGACAAATGAAACAAAAAAGTGTAAATACTGTCAAGCTGAGATGCCTCTAAATGCAAATATGTGTCTTAACTGCGGAAAAAGGCAGGGAGGAGTATTAAAATACATTTTAATTGCATTAGCAGTTTTTGTTGTGATAGGAGTTGTCGCAGCAGGGTTTGGGAAAGATGATGAGCCGAAAAAGGTAAATTCAGACAATTCTGTTGAAAATGATGCTACTACAGAAGAAAATAAAAAGGATACATTTTCAGTGGGTGAGACAGCACAGATGCAAAATGTTCAAGTTACTTTGAGTAATTATGAAGAGAGTGAAGGTTCTGGATTTTATAAGCCATCAGAAGGAAAAGTGTTTGTTCTTGCTGAATTTGAAATTGCAAATAATTCAGATGAAGATTTAGCAATTAGCAGTTTGTTAAGTTTTAAGGCTTATGCAGATGATTATTCATTAAATTATTCGGTGGCAGCAATGATAGATAAGTCAGATTCTACACTTGATGGAAGTGTAGCATCTGGAAAAAAGATGAAGGGATGGATAGGATATGAAGTGGATGCAGATTGGGGAAAAGTTGAAATAGAGTTTTCGCCAGATGTGTGGAAAAATAAAAAGTTTAAATTTTTAATTGAAAAATAAGAACATCAATGATAAGTACTTTTTAACCTCATCAGCAAGCAGAAAAGCAGATTGCAAGTATCTGCTTGATTTGTACAATTAAGGAGGAAACTGCATGGCATTAATAAACTGTCCAGAATGTAAAAGAGAAATAAGCGATACGGCAAGAAACTGTCCGCATTGTGGCTATTCATTTGAAAAAATGAAATTTTGTAAGTTTTGCGGGGAAAAGATACCAGAAGATAGTATTATATGTGTAAAATGTGGCAGACAGGTTGAAAATACAACCCCCAATAAAGGCATTGTGATAAATAATGTTGCCAATGCTTCTGCAAGACCGTCGTATCCGCCTATTGTTAGGCAGCCAAAACAGGTTGACAAAGTAGTTGCTCTTATATTATGTATTTTGTTTGGATATTTGGGAGCGCATAAATTTTATGAAGGAAGTGCAGGAATGGGCTTATTATATTTATTTACATTTGGACTGTTTGGAATAGGCTGGTTTGTAGATATTATAATTATTGCCACAAGACCAAATCCATATTATGTTTAGAGTAATGAATGCAATGTTTTGTAAATAATTTTAATGTTTTATTAAAGGAGGGCGTTATGCCCTCTTTTTTGTTTACTGTAAAGAGGTGATGAAATTATGGAAAAAGTAGTAATAGATAAAAGTGGTACAGTTTTAGAAATAGAAGTAAAAACAAATGTATCGAAAGCAATTAAAGATATGGATAAATTATT
>CAJUBU010000006.1:88494-126251 GCA_910585095.1 uncultured Lachnospira sp. | reverse complement strand
CCACGGATGAAGGAACAAAAAAGTTTGAAAAAACTTGAAAAAATAGATGTATCAAATATAAAAATGCTTACGAAAATGGACACCAGTAATTTAATAAAATTAGAAAAAAGAATACAGTCACTTAGTAGCGGAATAAGTAATTTGCAAAAAATAAATACAAGCGTACTTGATAGTACATTGCAACATGTGAATATATTTACTCAACATGTATCAGAAGCACTTTTTGCAATTTTTGGATGGGAGTTTAAGTCCGATAATACAGGAGTTGTTCTTAATAATTGGTCGAATAGTGCGCAAAATGTAGTTAAAAGTACACAAGTTGCTACAAAAAATATTTCAAAGATGAGTAGAGGAATACGTGCATTTGATGAGTTAAATAATATTATTACGCCTCGTGAATATTCTGGTGGTATAAATGCAGGCACTGGTAATAATGTGAGTTTAGTTCAGATTGATATTGTTTGGAATGATTATAAAGGAGATATAAATAGTCTTTATAATTTTGGTGATTATGTTCAAAAAATCCTTACAGAATCGGTTAATCAAATTGATTGGGATAGCATATATAAGGGAGCAATAAATTTTGGAATAGAATTTTCTGATTTTTTAAAAGACCTTATTTCAGTAGATTTGTTTGGTTCATTAGAAACAGTAATTACCAATACCTTAAAGAATGTTTTTAATTCAGCGTTATCATTTAATCCAACATTTAATTTAAATAATTTTGGTGATTTAAATATAAATGGAAGCGTTGATTTTAATGTTGAATTAAATTTTGGTGATATAACAAACACCATTAATATATGGGTAGAGCAAATATGGGAGACTATAAAAAATTCATTTAAATCCTTAAATTTGTTTGGAGAATTAGGCATATTAATGGTTAATACATTAAATGCAGTTTTAAATTCAGAATTAACATTTACACCAACAATTAATTTAGAAAATTTTGGTGATTTAAATATAAATGGAAGTGTTGAATTTAATGTTGAATTAAATTTTGGTGATATAACAAACACCATTAATATATGGGTAGAGCAAATATGGGAGACTATAAAAAATTCATTTAAATCCTTAAATTTGTTTGGAGAATTAGGCATATTAATGGTTAATACATTAAATGCAGTTTTAAATTCAGAATTAACATTTACACCAACAATTAATTTAGAAAATTTTGGTGATTTAAATATAAGCGGAAGCGTTGAATTTAATGTTGAATTAAATTTTGGCGATTTAACAAGCACAATTAATACTTGGGTAGAAGAAATATGGAATACAATAAGACAAGCTATTAATAGTATAGAATGGAGTACTATATGGGAAGATGTTAAGGAGCTTATAGGTAATATTAATATTACAGGATTGGAAGTTACAATAGAAGACCTTTCACTTTTAAAGGTTGAAAGTACTTCTTCAAAATTTGATTTTGTTGAATTTATAAGTTCACATCTATCAGATTTTTTAAAATATGTACCTGTGAATGTTGGCAGTATGAATGTTTCATCTTTTGGGAGTGCAGTTGCTCTTGACAGCAGTGTAACAGCGACATTTGGAGCAGCAGTAACGCCTATCTTGGCAGTTGTTTTAGCAATAGCGGCATTAGCAATTGGACTTGGCTATGTATTTACTAAAAGTGAAGAAGTTAGAGAAAGTTTTAATCAGGCAATATCTGCAATTCAAGAAGGCTTACAGCCTGCACTTGAATTTCTTACAGAAACAGTGCTTCCAGATTTGCAAGCAGGGTGGGATAGAATTTTAGAAGTACTTACTCCGCTTGGTGAATTTTTGCAAGAAATGTTTACTAGTATATGGATGGATATGATAAATCCAGCATTGCAATATATAGGTGAAACTGTTTTGCCAAAGGTAACAGAAGCATTTGAAAATCTTTGGAATAATGTGTTGGTTCCATTGGGTTCATTTCTTATGGATGTTTTAGAACCTATTATACAAGTTATTTCTGAAAAGTTTTCGATGATATGGCAAAATGTTATAGTTCCGCTTGCAGACACAATAAAAAATGTTTTAGCAAAAGCATTTGAAGGAATGTGTGATATTTTTAATAATGTTGTTATTCCAATAGTACATACAGTAATAGAGGTCTTTCAATTTTTATGGGATAATGTACTGTCTCCAATTGTTTCTTTTTTATGGGATAATTTAAAGCCTGTTTTTGAAAATGTGTTTCATACGATTGGAAATATAATAACCAATATAGGAGATATTTTTGGCGGATTAATTGATTTTATTACAGGTATATTTTGCGGTGATTGGAAAAAGGCTTGGAATGGAATTGTTGATGTATTTAAGGGTGTCTTTAATTTGATACCATCTATTGCAGAAGGAGTAATAAATGGAACAATTAATTTAGTAAATAATATTATTCACGGATTTAATAAATTAACAAGTGTTGTAGGTATACCAGCTATTCCTGATATACCAAAAGTTGAACTACCTAGATTGGCAACAGGTGGTCTTGTTTATAGACCAACTATTGCACAAATAGGTGAGGCAGGCAAAGAAGGGGTGTTGCCGCTTACAAATAAAGCAGCTATGAGCCAATTGGTTGATGAGATAATGATTAGTTCAGGAGCAATAGGAACTGCCCAGAATGGAGGAGATTTTGCAAGAGGTATAGAGGAAGCTGCTTATCGTGGAATAATGCGAGGAATAAGGGAAAGCGGAGGAATAAAAGCAGAGGCAACTTTCCAAGTAGAGGGCGACCCAAATAAGATATTTTCTTGTTGGCAAAAAGAGTATAAAACAAGAGCTCGTGCAACTCAAAAGAATTTGATACCTATTTTTTGATAATATCTTAAAACAATATAAAATTTTCAAAAAATATTGGCTTTTAACACGGAAGTGATAGTTTAAAAGTAATATATTATTAGTGACAAAAATTGATATATGTGATACAATTTTATAAAATATTATAGGAGAAACGCATGATAAATGAAATAAAAAAGTGTCAGTATTGTCAATCAGAAATTTCTAAAAAATCAAAAATATGTCTTATCTGTGGAAAAAGGCAAGATAAAAAAATAAAATATGTTTTAATTGGAATAGCAATTATTTTTGTAGTAGGGGTTATTATAGGAAGTATAAATGGAAAAAATCTTTTAAAAATTACTTTTATTAATTCTACTGAAGAAGATAGCAAAAATGATAATTCTCTTGAAGAAAGTAAAAAAGGCACAATTGCAATGAATGAAACAGAAACAGAAAAAGTAAAAATAGAGGATATATTTTATGAAAAACTAATAACGAATTTTGATGAGTATAAAGAAAAAGAAATTCAAACAACAATAATGGTTGTAAGTTGTGTGAATCTTAAAGATGAATATCACATATCTTCTTCTATGGATACGAATAGAAATAGTTTAAAAGTTTACACACAAGATGAAAATGATTTTGAATATGGAGAATATGTTACAGTAAAAGGACAATTACAAAAAGAGAAAGATACGTATAAACTACAAAATTCATTTGTTGTGTGTAGTGGAAATGAGGCAAAAAATAATTGGAATAAAGAATATGAGGAATATATAAAATATTTTTCACAAAATTCAGAGGAAGTATCGTATGATAATTTGATGAGATATCCAGACAGTTATAGAGGAAAAGCAATAATACTTTCTTTTACGGTAACAGAAGTAGAGCCTGATGGTATTATCTTTAATGGTAAAATAAAGGCAGAAATGGATGGACAAAAACTTCTTATTAATGATGAAAGAGAGAATAGGGAACCTAGATTACAACAAGGAGATACTGTTAAGGCATATGCTTTTGGCAAAGGGTTAGCAACGGTTGAAGTAAAAGAAGGTTCTGGAATTTTCGCAAAAACAATTGATACATATAATGTTCCAGAAATTAGCTTAAGATATTTTGAAATACAGTAAAACTTAAAATATTATTTTAATCTTATTAAGTAATAAAGCGGATTAAGAGTATCCGTTTGACTTAAGTAAGTGTAGCATCTGCCCTAAATGGCAGGTGCTATTTTTATGCGTAAATACATAAGAAAATAAGATGACTTACAGCGGTATTTTATAAAAAAGTAAAATATTTTTTTACTCAACAATATAAAAAATGTTTACCCATATTACAGGAGGTGATATTTATGGGATATGAAGGATATCTGCTTAAAATAGGAGATTATGAAATTCCGCAAAAATTTATAAAAGCGGAATCATACAAAGCATATGTTAATATGCAGGATGTCGATGACTATACCGATGCCAATGGTTATTTACACAGGAATGCAGTAGAGCTTAAGGTAGTAAAGATAGAATTTGAAACTCCAGAAATGTTAAGTGAAACAGAATTTAGAGAGCTGATGTCAAATATTCAAAAGGGCTATGAAATATCAAAGGCACGTCAATGTAAAATTAAAGCCTATATACCAGAAACAGGTGAGTATGTTGAACAAATGGCTTATTTGGCAGATTTAGAGCCGCAGATATATTGGACAAAGGGAAATACGTTAATACAATATAAACCGATTCGATTTGCGTTTATAGGAGGTGTTTATGATGGTTAATTATGAATATCAGGAATTGTTTTTAAAAGATAGCATTGATAAACAAATTCATATTGTGTCTGATGAATATACCATTTTTGAAAATGGGATGAAAAAACCCTTAATAGATATTACCAATAAAGAACTACATCAAGAAAAATTTGAATTGACAGAAAGCCTTTGTTCAGAAAATGAGTTGACATTTGGTTCTTGTGAAGCAAGTATGATTAAATTTACAGTTTCTAATACCTTTCTTCCAATGAAAGATAAATGGTTGACAGTGACAATAGAAGTAAAAATAGGAACAGATATATATACAGGAATAGATATATATGAGACTTTTCAAATTGGACGATACAAGGTTTATTCAGACGAGTTATCAGCAGACCATATGTACAGAGATATAACAGCTTACGATGCAATGTATGATATTATCAATTCAGATGTTATAGATTGGTATAATTCTGTATTTCCATTGGCTCAAGAAAAGACCATTCAAACAGTGACAATGAGACAGTTTCGTAAAAGCTTTATAGAACATTTTGGACTGGAGGAGTCCGAAATGGATGAGCTTATTAATGATAATATGACTGTTGAAAAAACGATTGAGGTTGAAAATAGAGAGGAAGAAAATAGTGGAACGGAGAGTAAAAGTGTTCTAAAAGAATCTTCTTTGAGTGGGGCAGCAGTAATTCAGGCAATCTGTGAAATTAATGGATGTTTTGGACATATTGGACGTGATGGTAAATTTCATTATATTTATTTGAAACAGGATATACAAGGACTTTATCCATCAAATGAGTTATTTCCAGACCATGCTCCTGATTATCTTCCACAGTCAAAGACAGGTCATTTGTATCCTCAAAGTCCTAAAAGTACAAATATAGGAAAAAGTTTTTATATAACAGCCAATTATGAAGATTATCGTGTAAGAGGTATTGATAAACTTCAAATTAGAAAAGAAGAAAATGATATAGGCAGTATTGTTGGAGAAGGAGAAAATTGTTATATTATTGAAGATAATTTTCTTGTCTATGGAAAAAATGCAGCAGAATTGGAAATGATTTGTACCAATATTTATAATAAAATAAAAAATATTATTTATCGCCCATTTTCTGCTGATTGCAAAGGAAATCCATGTCTTGAGGTTGGCGATGGCATAAGGATGTCAACGAAATATGATTTGATTGAAACATATATTTTAGAGCGTACTTTAAAAGGGATTCAGTCATTAAGAGATACTTTTAGTGCAAAAGGAGAAGAGTGTCGAACAGAAAATGTAAATTCAGTTAATAAAAGTATTATACAGCTTAAGGGAAAAACAAATACATTAATAAGAAATGTTGATGAAACTAATTCACATATTGATGATGTAGAAAGAGGTCTTTCATCTGAAATTAAGCAGACTGCTGAGCAAATAAAAAGTACTGTGGCAAAAGAAAATACCAAGTGGGATACAATAGGATATACCATAGAAATCTCTTCTTATGGAAAGCCAAATAATATTGTAGATGAAGCAGGAAGTTTAACATATCAACCACAAAAATATAGAAATAAATATTATTTAGACCAAGAGACAGGATATTTATATCAATCAAACGGAACGTCATGGATAAAACATGAAGAGTTGCAAAAAACTGCAGAAACATTGAAAACTTCTATTGAACAGACAGCGAATAGTATAACTTCAACCGTTGCAGCAGCTACAAGTAAATATGATATAGGAAAACGTAGGGTTGATTATTATGGATATGGTGAGCCAAAAGAAGATTTAAACAATGCTCCTGATAATTCACGTTATTTAGACCAATCAAGTGGAGATTACTATATAAAATGGAGTCATAATGGATGGCGAAAAGAAGAAACATTAGAATTAATTACAAATGAGATTAAAGCTTCTTTGTCACTTAAAGTGGACAAGGATGGTGAGAATGGGGTTGTTTCAGTAATCAATGGGTCTGCTGACAAAATACACTTTAATGCAAATAATATGTTTACTGTCGATTCACCAAATTTTAAAATAAAGGAAAATGGAAATGTTACAATTACAGGAAACATTGAAGCAAAAGGTGGTAAAATAGGACATTTTTTACTTAATGAAGTTGGTTATATGGAATATGATACAAAAATAAACAATGAAGTGTGCGGATTAGGAGCAGGAGCAGCATTTTATGCAGGAGATAGAGAAGATAGCCTTAAAGCTCCTTTTCATGTCACATATGATGGTCTTTTATATGCAAAGGGAGGACAGATTGGAAATTTTACGATTAATAAAGAGCAGGGCTGGATGGAGTATGATAAAAAAGAAAGCAATAAAGTGTGCGGATTAGGGGCAAATGAAGCATTTTATGCAGGGAGTGACAAAAGCTCAGAAGCTCCATTTCATGTAACATATAATGGTCTTTTATATGCAAAGGGAGGACAGATTGGAAACTTTGAAATTAATGAAGAGCAGGGCTGGATGCAGTATGATACAAAAATAAACAATGCAGTATGCGGATTAGGAGCAAGAGCAGCATTTTATGCAGGAGATAGAGATGATAGTCTTAAAGCTCCTTTTCATGTTACATATGATGGACACTTACATGCAGAAAGTGCAAATATTTCTGGAATAATTAATGCAGAGGAAGGAAAAATAGGACATTTTTTACTTAGTAAAGATGGAGCAATGAAATATTCAAATGATAATGGAATATGTGGAATGGGTGCAAATCAAGCGTTTTATGCAGGTAGTGGAGATAGTGATAATGCCCCATTTCGTGTTTCTTATGAGGGAGTATTACATGCAACGAATGCAAATATATCTGGAACGATTAATGCAAGTGGAGGCACAATTGCAGGATGGAATATAGGAAGTAATGGTTTGAATTATTCTGAAGGTAACGACAAAAGCATAATGTCATCAGAAAAAATAGAACTAGTCCGTTATCCATCTAGTAATTATATAATAGCAATAATGAGAGCAGGTGAGATAATACTTGATTCAGGAAAGACTGGAACAATAAGGTTAGGTTCCACAACATTTACACATGAAGATTTTGAAAAATTATATGAGATGATACATGGAACATAAAATTTATAATTAATACATAGTTAAAAAATTTAAAAGGAGGATGTAAATGAATAAGACATATAGCAGCATTAATTGGGAAAATTATCCAAGTGGTAACACCCCTATTAATGATGAAAATTTAAATAAAATGGATACCTCAATTAATGAGATTGATGATAGAGTATTACAACTTGATGAAAAAAAAGCTACAAAAGAAGAAGTTGCACCGCTTATAAGAGATGTGCAATTTAATGAAAGTACAGGTATTTTTACCATTACAAGAAAAAATGGTTCATTATTTATAATTGATACAAAATTAGAAAAAATTGCGATTAATTGGACATATGATGTAAACACACAGCAGATTATTCTTACTTTAGATGACGGAACAAAACAATATATTGATTTATCAGCATTAATTACACAATATGAATTTTTAGATACAGATACAATTAATTTTCAAGTACAGACAGATGGAACAGTAAAAGCGATTGTCAAAGATGGAAGTATTACAGAAGATAAATTGCAACCTAATTATCTTGCACAAATTAAAGTAGAATCTGCAAAAGCGCAGATAAGTGAAGCCAATGCTGCTAATTCAGCAAAAAAAGCAGAAAGCTGGGCGCATGGGAATACAGGAATACGTGCAGAAGAAAGCACCAATAATTCTAAATATTGGAGTGAACAATCAAAGGAATATGCTGATAGTTGGAAAGGTTCACTGCTTCCACAAAGAACGATTCTTTTTTCACAAATTCCAATATCAGGAAATATAGCAGGACATATGTACAACATTAATGAAGCCTTTGTGACGGATTCCAGATTTAAAGATGGTGCAGGTTATTCTTATCCTGCAGGTACTAATGTTTATTGGACGCAAGATAGTAAATGGGATTGTTTATCAGGAACGCTTACAAGAACATTAACACAAGTAGAATATAATAATCTTACTCATGCAGAAAAAATGAATGGAACGATTTATTACATTACAGACGGAGATAATTCTCTTCCATCAGCAAGTGAAACGGAATTTGGTCTTATGTCACCAGAGGATAAGAAAAAGCTTGATGATATTGAAACAGGCGCACAAGTAAATGTACAATCTGATTGGAATATTACAGATTCCTCAAGTGCTGCTTATATTAAAAATAAACCATCTATTCCTTTGGCAGTTGCGGTGAAAGGCAGTAGTGAGAGTACATATAGAACAGGAAATGTTAATTTAACTGCTGAAAATATTGGAGCATTGCCAATAACTGGTGGAACTATTCATCGTACAGAAGAATATATGAATATTAATGAGTGGGGAATTGAAGGAAACTCTAATCAAAGTTTAACAAACTTTGATTTAGTAGAAGCAAATGATATTAAAGGATATGCTTTGTATTATAATAATGAAGATACCGATACTAGATATGCGAATAAAATTCATAAACATAACAAGGCAGATTTTTCTGATTTGGAAGATTTGAAGATTGGAAGTGATGGCAAAGCTACTATAAGCTATGCAGAATACGCTTGGGATTCAAATAAGTTGAATGGCAAGGCGTATGATAATTTTGTCACTTCAGGTATTTATCATACAAATATAGATTTGAATAATCCATCTTTTAATAAGGCTTATATTACTGTTAGTAATTCAGCAGAAATAGTTCCTAAGACAAATGACAGTACTTCAGGATATTGGCATATTATGTTTTTTCCTTATATTGGTATGGGCGGTGGTTCAGGTACACAGATTGCTATGCCATTTTCGGGAAATAAGCTGTATATGAGGTCAGCTAATGGCGGAAAATGGAGTGATTGGGTTAGTATAGCGGACGGCGGCAATGCTGATAAAGTAGATGGAAAACATGCAAGTGATTTTGTGAATAAGTCAGGTGATACAATGACAGGAGATTTAGTTATTTCAAACACTAGACCAAACACGTCAAATCCAACATTGCCTGCTAGTGGTTCACTTGTATTACCTGATTTAATGAATTTATGTGATTATAGAAGTTTTTTAGGGACATATTCAAAAGATGGTAATTCTGATTGGAATTATCTTATAAATATTCGTCACAGGAACGGATTTGGTGATGGTAATCTATATGGAATGTATATAAAGGCTCCCTTCTCTGGTAATAATAAAAATCTTTCATGGGGATTTCAACATATTGAAGAATGGAGTAAGGAAAGAACATTATTAGACAGTGTTAATTATAAAAATTACTGTACCCCTGCAAATATTGGGGCATTGCCTTTTAGAGAACTTACACAGGCTCAATACAATTCGCTGTCCAATACTGAAAAAATGAATGGAACATTATATTTTATAACAGATGCAAATTAATATTTTAAATTTAGAATAGGAGACAATTATGGGAAAAATTATATTAAATGGTGTAGATTATAGTGCAGCTAATATTAGACAGGATATACCACTTGCAACAACAAGCAAAAATGGTTTAATGAGTGCAAATGATAAAAATATAGTTGAGAATGCGTTATCTTATAATGGCGATATAGTATATATGAAAGAATATGGGGGAATATGTTTTGATGATGATAGTGATACTTATAATGGGTATAGAAGTCAAAATACAGTGAGGGCTGATTATGTTAAATTGCAAAGTACTCATTATCTAGAAGATAATGATAATAATGTGTATGAAGCTGGTTATGAAAGTGTAGAGTTTAATATAAATGGAATAACTAAGGAAGGAGATTCTTTACAATTTAGGCTTAATAATCAAAGTATTTATTTTGATGATAGCTTTTATTCGACTAGTTTAATGGATTTGGGAAAAAGTAATTCTAAATGGCGCAATATCTACGCTACCAACGGCACCATCCAAACCTCAGACCGCACAAGAAAAACCGATATCAACAATCTTGAAACACAAAAAGCCCAAGCATTTATTAATGGTCTAAATCCTGTATCTTACAAAATGGTTGACGGTACCTCAGGACGAACACATTACGGGTTAATTGCGCAGGATATTGAGAAGCTGATGAATACTTTAAATATGGACAGTTCTGATTTTGCAGGTTTTATTAAGTCGCCAAAGAAAATTACCAAATATGAAGATGAAAATGGAAAGAAATTAAAGAAACCTATCGAAGAAGTAATAGAAGGTGAATATGATTATTCGCTTCGATATGATGAATTTATTGCTCCATTAATAAAAGTTGTTCAAGAACAGCAAAAAGAAATTGAAAAATTAAAAGAAATGATTGCAATATAGTTTTATAGTTAACAACGGATAGTTAAAAAAATACTATCCGTTGTTATTTTATGTCTAATATAAAAGTTATTTAAAATTTTAAAAATAAATTAATTAAAAATATAATTATAAAACAATAACATAAATCAATATAAAACAATAATTTCCAAGTTTTATAAGAATTGTTATTTTAAATAAAAAATCTTTATTTTGTTAGGAGCAATACAAGGTCAAACAGATATTTGAAATCCGCTTTGCTAGGTGATTAAATAAAGGAATATTATATTATTTGTAGTTGACATAACGCTTTGACAAAAGAAAAATATGAAAGAAGTATACATATAACACCATTTCACAATAAGAACAATTTATTATTGTGAAATTTAATAGAAATAAAGCGAATTTTAAGCGTAATAGATAAATTTTAGCGGTAGTTAATATAAAAAGTTGCAAATTCATTTGGTAATTTTATTGGAGGAAGGTGAGAAAAAACATCATATTAAAACATATATTAATATGAAAAAAGAATAGATTTTTTCTTAATTTATGAAATAATAGCATTATTATTTTATAAAGAAGGAGTTTAAAAATGAAAGAAAAAAATTATTACAAAAAACTTATTATTGAAATGATTGAAAAGATAGATAATGTGAATGTACTTATTAAAATTTACACAACAATAAAAACACATTTAGAAATATTAAAAGAAAAAGAAAAGGAAATAGAGGATTAATCCTCTATTCCATTCATAAATCGTTTCATAAATTTCCAAAATAATTCTTTATCGGAATCCGATAATTTCCAATAATCGATAATAGCCTGTTTGGCTTTTGGGTCTTTTTCACCTATAATAGTTGCTATTTCAGAATAATCGTCTGTTTGAATAAATTTATAAATTTCGCCTTTTTCTGTACGCAGCCATTCTTCATTTATATTAAATTCTCGACAAACAGCTTTTAATGTTTGTTCTGTTACAGCATTTTTTTCTGTTTCGATATCGCTTAATGAATTTGGTTTTAATCCTATTTTTTTGCCAAAATCTTTTTGAGACATTTTTAAATGTTTTCTAATATATTTTATTCGTTCATTAATTGTATCCATATAAATCCTCATATCTTTCGACCATCTGCAAATTTTAGACAGTAAGCCTTCTATTTTTTGTTTTTAAATTATATCGTTGGACGACAAAAAAGTCAAGGTTTGATATTGACAAACAACGCTAAACGATTTACAATAATCGTACAACGAATAGGAGGAGATATAGTGACAGAAAAAGATATTCAAGATGGAAAAAAAATTGCAGAATTATTTGCTATACTATCTGAAGATAATAAAAATATGGCTATGGTTTATCTTTCTGCATTAAGAGACAAAGAATTAGCAGATTCTTCAAAAGATAATTCTTGGAAAAAATCGCTTGAAAATCAAGGTTTAAGTACACTAAAAAAAAGCCAGAAAAAAAAAGAAAAGGTCAAAAAGAAAAATAAAACACAAGCTCAATTAATTGAACAGTTTTTAATAGAATTTGATATATCAAAGAGTCTTTTTGATGTTGTAAATGATTGGATTAAATATAAGAAAGAGGGAGGATTTATTTACAAGGAAACAGGATTGAAAAATTTGATAAGGCAAATAGCAGAAAGTGCTGATAAATATGGTGATAAGGCAATGGCGGCAGTGATAAAAGAAAGCATTGCAAGCGGATATCAAGGAATTGTTTTTGATAAGCTGGCAAAAACAAAAAAAGAGGCTACGCATACTAATAATTTTAATAATTTTTTGCAAAGAGAGTATGATTATAAGGAATTAGAACAAAAACTTTTAAGTAATAATTAACGGTAAATGGGATTACAATATATGGATAAAAATATCCTGAGATGGGAATAAGATTTAAAATTAGAATGTTCAATTTGCGGTATGGAGGCGAACTATGAAAGAAACTAAAAAAAAAGAGATTGAAATACCAATTTGGCAAAAAATAAATCTTACTATAGAGGAAGCAGCGGCTTACAGTAATATAGGAATATGCAAATTAAATGAGATTTCAAAAAAGCCAAATTGTCCTTTTGTTTTATATATTGGAAGAAAAAAATTAATTAAAAGAAAAGAGTTTGAACAATACATAGCATCGATATTTGAGTTGTGATATAGACTTATGAATTTTTATATGGTAATATATAACAATATTGTATTAAAAATTCTTTTCATAGAATAGAGGATATGTTATGGAAAGGCATGGTTATTTTTATGGGAAGAGATTTAAAAGGAAGAACATTAGGCGTTGGTATTAGTCAAGACAAAAAGGGAAAATATGTAGGCAGATATACCAATAAAAGCGGCAAGAGAGTAAAAAAAATTTTTTCTAAATTGCAGGATTGCAGAAATTGGTTGGCAGATGCACAATTAGAAAAAGAGTGCCAAAATGCTTTGACCAATCAAAATTTTACAGTGGATTTATGGTATCATTACTGGATTGAAAATGTAAAAGGCGACAATATTCGTTTTAATACAAGAAGAAATTATAATGAACGATATGAAAAAAATATTAAACCCTATATAGGGAACATGCTCATTCAAGAAGTAAAGCCTATTCATTGTCAAAATATTCTTAATAAAATGGCACAAAATTATTCCAATTCGGTTATTGAACATAGTCGCCTTGTTATGCGTATGATGTTTGACAGCGCTTTAGAAAATGAAATGATTGCAAAAAATCCAGTGACAAAAAGTGTAAAATGTACAAATGGTAAAAGGTCTAAAGAAACAAAAGCATTGACCATTGAAGAACAAAAATGTTTTCTTGAAAGGACAAAAGGGACAAGCAATTATAATCAATATGCACTTATTTTACAGACAGGGCTTCGCACTGGAGAATTGATTGGATTAAGATGGAGTGATGTTGATATAAAAAATCGAATGATTCATGTTCAAAGAACAATGGAGTATCGGTATTCTTCGAGAGAGTGGAGAATAGGAGAACCTAAAACATCAAATAGTATAAGAGATATTCCTTTGACGGATGAAGCGATTATGATATTAAAGAACCAACAAGAAAAATTAAAATCATTAAAGGAGATACCTTCAAAATGGGCAGACATGGTTTTTTTGTGTCGTGATGGTACGCCAACAAAAAACAGTGCATATGACACAAAATTATTTTATTATTGTGACAAGATAGGCATGCCAAGATTTTCAATGCACGTTTTGCGCCATACGTTTGCTACAAGATGTATTGAGGCAGGAATGAAGCCAAAGACACTGCAAATGATTTTAGGACATTCTAATATTAGCATAACGATGAATTTATATGTCCATATTACTAATGATGAAAAGCAAAAAGAATTGAAATGTATTGAAGAGTATCTTAAAGTCATTTAACTTTATCAGAGAAACTCCTCGCTTTTGTGATTTGTCAGGAGTTTAAATTTTTGCCTAAATAACATAAAGTGCAAATAAGGTTATATTCAAGCAGCAAAGCAAATTGTAAATAGCCGTTTGCTTATGGTACTTGCAGTGGTACTTAGAATAGAATAATAAAATATAGTATTGTGTGGCAATAAGAACTATTGAGATAATAGAAAATAAAAATAAAATATTGCTTTGTAAATAGCTATAAAACAGTAAAAAACCGATATCCAAGAGGTATGCGGAAAATATAGAGAAAGGCGGAAATCTTTAAAAATTATTTGTTTTACAATAAATAATTATTTGTTTGTTGTTAAAAGAACAGATTTCTGAATAGGTATAAAGAAAAAATGAAACTCGGAATCGTAGGATTGCCAAATGTAGGTAAAAGTACTTTATTTAATTCATTGACAAAGGCAGGTGCAGAGTCGGCAAATTATCCATTTTGCACCATAGACCCTAATGTGGGCGTTGTGGCGGTGCCAGATGATAGACTGCAAAAGCTTGCCGCATTGTATCATTCAGCAAAAGTGACGCCAGCCGTTATCGAATTTGTCGATATTGCAGGATTGGTAAAGGGGGCATCAAAAGGTGAAGGACTTGGCAATCAATTTCTTGCCAATATAAGAGAAGTAGATGCGATTGTTCATGTTGTTCGATGTTTTGACGATGCCAATATTGTTCATGTAGACGGTTCAATAGACCCATTGAGAGATATTGAGACAATTAATTTAGAGTTGATATTTGCTGATATGGAAGTTCTTGAGAGGAGACTTTCCAAACAAAAAAGGGCATCGTACAATAATAAAGATATTGCAAAAGAATGTGATTTTATTGAAAGACTTTATAAACATCTTGAAAATGGAAAGCTTGCAAAGAATTTTGAGATTGATGGGGAAGAAGAGGAAGTGTTTTTTAAAGAGTACAATCTTTTGACAGCAAAACCAGTTATATTTGCTGCAAATGTGGTAGAGGATGATTTAGCAGACGATGGCAATACAAATCCATATGTGCAGAAAGTCAGAGAATTTGCCACCCAAAAAGATTGCGGCGTGTTTGTTATATGCGCTCAAATTGAGCAGGAGATGGCAGAACTTGATGAAGATGAGAAAAAAATGTTTTTTGAAGAGTTGGGTATCAGATCGTCTGGTCTTGATAAATTGATTGCTGCCAGTTATAGTCTGCTTGGACTTATCAGTTATCTTACAGCAGGCGAGACGGAGACAAGAGCATGGACGATAACAAAAGGAACAAAGGCACCAAAAGCTGCAGGAAAGATACACAGTGATTTTGAAAGAGGATTTATTAAAGCAGAGGTTGTGTATTATGAAGATTTGCTTCAATGTGGTTCTTACAGTGCAGCAAAAGAAAAAGGACTTGTGAGAATGGAAGGAAAAGAATATATTGTTAAAGATGGAGATGTTATATTGTTTCGATTTAATGTATAAGCAAGTAGTAAAGTGGATTATGAATATTTGTTTGACTAGTTAGAATAAAGAATTAGATGGATAAGGTTTTATAAAAAGTAGGATAATAGGTCATTAGAAATAAATTTTATAGGTCGTTGCATTAGCTAAAAAATTTGGGTAATGCAACGACTTTTTTAATCTCATCAAGGAAGTCTTTCACTAAAAAGTTACGATAGTAACTAGGTGGTTTGAGCAAGCAATGTAGCAGATTGCAAATATCCACTTAACTAGTATTTCTATTTATGTCAAAGCACTAAAAATAAGACGAAATATAATTTTTACATTATATGTGGAAATAAAGATTTTTAGACATTTGAAAAAAGCTTTATATTTTTTAAATAGCACGATTGGAGCATATTTTGCATAAAAAGGTCTTGCTATTTTATTTAATTAAGTTTAAAATGGTTTAAAGTGGCGGAAAGTGGTAGTAAGAGGATTGATGTGGTAGATGGAGGTAAGACTTCATGTTTATGGGAGAGTACAACCATACAATTGATGTGAAAGGACGTTTAATTATACCAGCAAAGTTCAGGGAGACGCTTGGCGATAAGTTTATTGTAACCAAAGGATTGGATGGGTGTTTGTTTGTATATCCTAAAAGTGAATGGAGTTTGTTTGAGGAAAAACTTAAAATATTACCGCTTATAAATAAAGACGCAAGACAATTTACACGATTCTTCTTAGCTGGAGCAGCAGCTTGTGAAGTTGATAAACAAGGGAGAATACTATTACCACAGGTTTTAAGAGAGTTTGCGAAGCTGGAGAAAGAAGTTGTTTTAGTTGGGGTTGCAAATCGGGTTGAAATCTGGAGTAAGATAAATTGGGAACAATCAATGAGTACTTATAATGATGATATGAATGAGATTGCAGAGAAAATGGAAAGTTTAGGATTTTCAATATGATAAAAGCATTGTATTTCAACTTGGGAAAGAGGCTAATCATGACGTTTAATCACAAATCAGTTCTTTTAAATGAGACAATAGAACATTTGAATATAAAACCAGATGGTATCTATGTTGATGGAACTCTTGGCGGTGGCGGGCATTCTTATGAAATTGCAAAGAGACTTGGAACATGTGGAAGATTGATAGGTATTGACCAAGATGAAGCTGCTATAGAAGCTGCAACAAAAAGACTTAAGGAGTTTTGTGATAAAGTTACAATAATTCGCAACAATTATTGCAACATGAATCTTGTACTAGATGAATTGGGAATTGATAAGGTCGATGGAATATTGTTGGATTTAGGTGTTTCATCTTATCAATTAGATACGGCAGAGAGAGGGTTTACATATAAAGTCAACGCATCGTTGGATATGCGTATGGACCAGAGACAGACAATGACTGCAAAAGAAATTGTTAATATGTACACAGAGTTTGAACTATACAGAATCATAAGGGATTATGGCGAGGACAAGTTTGCAAAAAATATTGCAAAGCATATTGTTTTGGCAAGACAGAGCAAACCTATTGAGACAACATTTGAACTGACTGAGATTATCAAGGCTGCGATTCCTATGAAATTCAGGTCGGTAGGAGGTCATCCGGCTAAGAAAACATTTCAGGCAATAAGAATTGAGTTAAACCATGAATTGGAAGTGTTGGAGAATTCTGTAGATATGATGATTGACAGACTTTGTAATGAGGGGCGTATATGTATTATAACCTTTCATTCACTTGAAGATAGAATTGTCAAGACACGTTTTAAAAACAATGAAAACCCTTGTGTATGTCCTAGTAATTTTCCTGTATGCGTGTGTGGAAAGAAATCGAAGGGCAGTGTAATTACAAAAAAGCCAATCGTTCCTAGTGATAATGAAATAGAGATGAACAAGAGGTCTAAGAGTTCAAAATTAAGAGTATTTGAAAAAAAGTGTATATGATTTTATGTTGTTGATAGGGAGGACGGATATGACTCACAAAGCAAAGAATACAAAATATAAAAAAAAGAATAATATGTATGTATATGGCAATGCGGTAAAAAAGGCGGAGGCAGTACCATCAAAAAAATATTCTCCTCAAATTGTTCCGCATAAGAAACATCGACCTACGGAACAAGACAGACAGCAAGAGAGAGAAAAAATACGTAAAATAAACAGAAATAATCGTCTTAATCTTGTATATACGCTTGCTGTGTCTGGTATTGTGGTTGCTATGTTTGCAATTTGTTGGCAGTATCTTAGTGTTCAGGCAAAAGTAAAGGAGAATGCAGCAGCGGTTCATAGTTTACAAAAAGAATTGACAGAGCTTACGAATAAAAATGATGAGATGGAATTAGAAATCAATACAAATATAGATTATGATTCTTTGTATAAGATAGCTACGGAGGAGTTGG
The DNA here is from genome assembly GCA_910585095.1 of uncultured Lachnospira sp. GTDB lineage: Bacteria > Bacillota > Clostridia > Lachnospirales > Lachnospiraceae > Lachnospira. The sequence goes on along the minus strand of CAJUBU010000006.1, from coordinate 108,263 downwards.
GTATGGTGTATCCAGAAAGAGACCAAGTTATTACATACGAGGCGGGGGTTAGCGAATATGTAAAACAGTACAGTGATGTTCCAGAAGCAGAGTAAATTTTCCAATATGGTTTTGTAATGATATTTAAGGAAAGCTTATGAGTAATACAAATCAATTAAGAGAAAAAAATATGAGAAAAAAAAGGGCAATGCTGCGAAAAACTCGTAATAAGATAAGCGTTGCCTTTTTTGTTATTATCGTGTTATTACTGGTGGTTATAGGAAGAATCATTATGATAAATTATGATAATGGTGATGTGTATTCCAAAATTGTTATGGATAAATTAAGTTATAGGTCTACAGCACTTCCATATAAGCGAGGGCAGATTTCAGATTGTAATGGAACCGTATTAGCATATAGTGAGAAAGTGTATAATCTTATTCTTGACCCCAAAATGATATTGTCAGAAGATAAGTATAAAGAACCAACATTTGCGGCATTAGTGCAATGTTTTAATCTTGAGAGAGAAAATTTAGAGTCTATTCTACAAACAAAACCATCAAGCCAATATGAAAAATTATTAAAAGAACTTTCAGCTGATGATATTGCAGCGTTTCAAGCATTACAGAAAGACACTGAAAATAACCCCAATATTAAAGGCGTATGGTTTGAGCAAAGTTATTTAAGAAGGTATCCATTTAATTCGCTTGCATCGGATGTGATAGGATTTTCAACAACGGTAAATGGCGGTGAAGTTGGTTTGGAAAGTTATTATAATGATGAACTTTCAGGAACGGACGGAATGAGTTACAGTTATGTAGGAGAGGATTTAGAGGTTAGAAATCAAGAAAAAAAACCAATTGATGGATATAATATTGTTACTACACTGGATTATCGAGTGCAGGATATTTTGGAAAAGAATATTAAGAAGCTTAGTGAGGAAAGACCAGCGAAAAATATAGGCGTTATTGCAATGAATCCTAAAAATGGGGAGATACTTGGAATGGCAAGCTGTCCCACATTTGATTTAAACAATCCTAGAGATTTATCAGTACTTTATACACAGGAAGAAATTGATGCAATGGATGATTCGGCTACCAGTACAGCATTATATTCTTTATGGAATAATTATTGCGTATCAGAAATATATGAGCCAGGTTCTACATTTAAACCATTTACAGTGGCTGCATGTTTAGAGGAAGGGATTGCGCATGACGGTGATACATTTCAGTGCAACGCTTATGAAGATGTAACAGGAGTACAGATTCGATGCCATTCCAGTGGTTCTGGCGGTCATGGAGAAATTAGTCTTGAAAAGTCTCTTATGGAGTCTTGTAATCCTGCTATGATTCAGATTGCATCAAAACTTGGAGCAAAAAAATGGTGTGTATATCAAACCCTTTATGGATTTGGAGCAACAACAGGTATTGATTTGCCAAGAGAAGAAGCAGGCGTTGTTAGCAACAGCGATATGTTGCCAGTGGATTTGGCGTGTAATTCATTTGGGCAGACAATTAATGTCAATATGGTTCAGATGGCAGCAGCTTTTTCATCAATTATCAATGGGGGGAATTATTATCAGCCTCATGTTGTGAAAAGAATTGAAAAAGATACAGGGGAAGTTGTCAAAAATATAGAACCATTGTTAATTAAACAGACAGTGACAGAAAATACTTCTTCTCTTTTAAGAAAGTATTTAAAATCAACAGTTGATGAGGGGCTTGCTAAAAAAGTCAGCGTGACGGGATATTCAATAGGCGGAAAGACAGGAACAGCTCAAAAATATCCAAGAGCTGATTTGAAATGGCTCGTATCATTTATTGGCTGCGCTCCTTCACAAGATCCACAGGTTGTTTTATATACAGTTATAGATGAGCCTTACGAAACAACTGGAACGGAAGGAACAACGTCGGATGCACAAGTGCTGTCAAAAAATATTTTTGAAGAGCTGCTCCCATATCTCAATATATTTAAAGATATTAATGCAGAGGAAGTAGATACATCAGATACACCAGATGAGGGAATGGTATCCATACCATAAAAATTTTTTGATTTTAAAGTTACAAAGTTATAGACCTGCCCTACAGGAATAATCCTATAAATAGGATAATATAATATAATTGCAAAAATTATTTATAGTTCTATTTAGGTGATTTGATGTCAAGAGATGGAGTGGTTTATAACAGGCATAGAAAAAAGATAAAGGTATTTTTGATATGTGTTTTTGTTGCATTATTTGCAACTTGTGTCAGGCTTGTATATGTAATGATTATTCAGTCGGACTATTATCTGGAAAGAGCATTAGACCTTCATCAGAGAGAGCGAAAAATCAAAGCATTGCGAGGATATATTTATGATAGAAATGGTGTTGTATTGGCATCGAATAAGACTGTATGCACTGTTTCCGTTATTCATAGTCAGATAAAAGATAAAGAAGCCGTTATTAATATGCTTGTAAAGGAGCTTCAAATAACAGAAAGTACTGCAAAAAAAAGAGTAGAAAAAGTTTCTGCTATTGAAAAAGTAAAGTCCAATGTCGATAAAGAAATTGGAGACAAGATACGAAGTTATAATTTAGATGGTGTTAAAGTAGATGAAGATTATAAGCGATATTATCCTTTTGGAACGCTTGCCTCGAAAGTGCTTGGTTTTACAGGAGCAGATAATCAAGGTATTATTGGGTTAGAGGCGAAATATGACTCGTATCTTTCAGGGGATTCTGGGCAGATTCTTACATTGACTGATGCATGGGGGCAAGAGTTGGATAAGAGTGGTGAAGACCGAGATGAACCCATAGCAGGAGATAGTTTATATACAAGCATTGATTACAATATTCAGTCTTATGCCACACAGCTTGCGGAGAGAACACAGCTTGCAAAGGGAGCAAAAGCCGTTTCTATTATTGTGATGAATCCGCAAAATGGTGAGATTTTGGCAATGGTAAACACCCCAGAGTACGACTTGAACGACCCCTATGGAAATGAGCTTGATATGAATATCTTAAATGCAAAATGGCGTAATTTTTGTATTAATGATACATATGAGCCTGGAAGTGTATTTAAAATGGTGACAGCAACAGCCGCTTTGGAGACAGGTGTTTGTTCATTGAACGACCATTTTTCATGTGGTGGTTCTACGATGGTAGGAGATAGACGAATCCGATGTCACAAAACAACAGGACATGGAAGTCAATCGTTTACAGAAACGGTAATGAATTCATGCAACCCTGCATTTATTGAGTGGGGTTCAAGAGTTGGAACAGAAAATATGTATTTGTATATGGGAAAATTGGGATTGTTAAAAAAGACAGGGATTGATGTTGCAGGTGAAGCCTCAACCATTATACACAAAAAGGAAAATGTAGGACCTGTTGAATTGGCAACGATGTCTTTTGGTCAGTCATTTCAGATAACACCGATACAAATGTTAAGAGCAGCCGCAGCAATTGTGAATGGAGGTAATTTAGTGACGCCTCATTTTGCAGTAAAAGCAGTTAGTGCTGATAATTCGGTGACTGATTTTACATATGAAATTGGAGAAAATGCAATAAGTAAACAGACGAGTGATACCATGAGAGATATTTTAAGGCAAGTTGTAGAAGAAGGCGGAGGGAATAAGGCTTATATAGAGGGCTTTTCTATCGGAGGAAAAACAGCAACATCACAAAAGTTGCCAAGAGGTTCAGGAAAGTATATTTCAAGTTTTATTGGATTTTCACCTGTGGATAATCCTCAAGTGATTGCAATGTGTCTGATTGACGAACCACAGGGGGTATATTATGGCGGAACGATAGCCGCTCCTGTGATTAAAGAATTATATCAAAATATTCTTCCATATCTTTACAGTTCAAATGAATAAGAGTATAATAACAAAAATTTATTATGGAGGGATTTAATTGGAATTGAAAGATAAATGTTGTATGGTTATTGGAACGGGAATAAGCGGCATTGGAGCAGCAGCATTATTATACGAAAAAGGCGCTAAGATAACCATTTATGACGCCAATAAAAAGGTTGATATAAAGAAGGTTCAAGAAAAATTAGGAGAGATAAAAACAGATATTGTTATTGGTGAGTTTGATTATGATACCATACCATCTTATGATTTGTTGATAATCAGTCCTGGTGTACCGATTGACAATCCTGTTGTTGTAGGATTTAAAGAAAAAAATGTGCCTGTTTGGGGAGAAATTGAGCTTGCATATCATTTTGAAAAAGGCACAATTATTGCTATAACAGGAACCAATGGAAAGACTACGACAACAGCGCTTACAGGTCAAATTATAGGGGCATGGGTGAAATCATCCTATGTCGTTGGAAATATTGGCAATCCTTATACAACACAAGTAGATAAAACCAATAAGGATTCCTATACAATAGCTGAGATAAGCAGTTTTCAGTTAGAAACCATACATGAATTTCATCCAAAGGTCAGCGCAATTCTTAATATTACACCAGACCATTTGGATAGACATCACACAATGGAATGTTATGTTGAGACAAAAGAACGTATCAGTGCCAATCAAGATAAGAATGATATTTGCGTGTTAAATTATGAGGATAGTTATCTTGTGGACTTTGGCAACAACTGTAATGCAGATATAATATGGTTTTCTAGTAAGCGTAAACCGCCAAAAAGTACAAAAGCACAAAAAAGTGTTTATGTAGAGGGCGATTTAATAAAATATACAGATGGCAGCAATGATTTTGATATCATTCATGTACAGGACATGAATCTTATTGGTGTACACAATTATGAAAATGTCTGTGCTGCCATTGCAATGTGCGTGGCAGTTGGTGTTCCATTGGATATTATTATCAATGAAGTAAAGCGTTTTAAAGCTGTTGAACATAGAATTGAATATGTTGCAACAAAAAATGGTGTAGTTTATTATAATGACTCTAAGGGAACCAATCCAGATGCTTCAATAAAGGCGATAAAGGCAATGTCAAGACCAACGATATTGATAGGCGGCGGATTTGACAAGGGCGCTGATTTTGATATGTATGTAGCTTGCTTTCATCCTATGATAAAGCTGCTTGTGTTGATGGGGCAAACGAGTGAAAAAATTGCAGCGGCGGCAAAAAAGCAAGGTTTTGAAAATATTATATATGCAAAAGATTTAGAAGAAGTTGTCCATATATGTGCAGCACATGCCAAACCAGGTGATGCGGTGTTACTTTCTCCAGCATGTGCAAGTTGGGATATGTTTGATAATTATGAACAGCGAGGCAGAATGTTTAAAGAGTATGTTCATTTATTGTAAGAGTTCAGTTTAATTTAGCGGTATGGAAGGGTTATTATGGCAAAGAAAAAGAAAAAACCTAAATTAAAATATTTTGATTATACTTTGCTATTTGTTACAATATTTATTATTGGATTTGGACTGATTATGATATATAGTACGAGTTCATATACCGCACAGCTTGAAGAGGGCGATGCAGCATTTTATTTTAGAAAGCAATTTATATTTACACTGATAGGATTTGTTGCTATGTATATGTGCTATAAGATTGATTATCACATATGGTATAAGTTTGCATGGCCTATATTTATTTTTTCAATTGTACTGATTTTTGCATTGATTCCTTTTGGAAGTTCTGCAAATGGGGCGACAAGATGGATACGAATCGGTCCTGTGGGGATTCAGCCTGCCGATGTTTGCAAGACAGCAGTCATTATTATGTTTGCAACGCTTATAAGCAATAATAGTGTAAAATTGAAAAAATTTAAAGTGGCATTTGTTATATTTTCATTGGCAATTGTGCAGGGAGTGTTAATTAAAGTAATATCAGACAATCTAAGCAGTGCTATTATTGTAATGGCTATTGGATTTCTTATGATATTTGTGGCTGTACCCAATTACAGTTTGTTTGTAGCGTTAGGGAGCGCAGGTATTGTGGGCGTTTGCGGACTGTATGCGTGGTGTTCTAAAATTATAAAATCAGGTAATCTTACAAGTAACTTTCGTTTAAACAGAGTTCTTATATGGGTTGACCCTGAAAGTTTTTCTTCTGGAAAAGGTTATCAGACTGTTCAGGCGCTTTATGCCATTGGTTCTGGCGGCTTATTTGGGAAAGGGCTTGGAAAAAGCCTTCAAAAATTAGGTTATATACCTGAATCTCAAAATGATATGATATTTTCTATTATATGTGAAGAGTTAGGGTTGTTTGGTGCTTTATGTCTTCTTTTGGTATTTGCTATTATGTTAAGAAGAATTGTACATATTGCTCATAATGCTCCAGACTTATTTGGAATGATGCTGGCAATTGGAGTATTTGCACATGTTGCAATTCAGCTTGTATTGAATGTTGCCGTTGTAACGAATTTGATTCCAAATACAGGCGTATCGCTGCCATTTATAAGTTATGGAGGAAGTTCAGCAGTTATTTTGATGGCAGAGATGGGAATTGTATTTAATATTTCAAGTAAAATTAAGTTAGAGCAATAGTTATGAGTGAAAATCAAAAAAAAAGACAAGGTACTAAAAAGATATTAAGAAAAAGCTTTGGTATTATAATTGTTATTTTGGCAGTTGGCATAATGACTTCTTTTTTTCTATTTAGGGTAAATAAAATAGAATATATTGGCGGAAATCATTATTCGGATGCGCAAATGACTGAAAAAATATTTGAAACTGAAAATCCAAATGCGTTATTTTATTTATTATTTGGTGAAAAAAATAAACAAATTACATTTGTTCAAAAATATGAGGTAAGTATAGGCTGGCCTAATAGCATGACTGTGACAGTGTATGAGAAGCCTATTGTAGGATATATAAGTTATATGGGATGTAATATGTTTTTTGATAAAGATGGTATTGTTGTGGAAAGTTCGTCTGAAACATATGAGCATGTTCCTGAAATTCAAGGATTGACATTTTCGTCCATTGTGCTAAATTCAAAATTAGAAATTAATAATAATAGTATATTTTCAAGTATATTAGACTTGACACAATCGTTTGATAAATATCAATTAGAAGTGGACAAGATATATTTTGATAATTCGTACAATGTTACTTTATATATTAATGATATAAAAGTAATATTAGGTAATCCAAAAGATTGTAGTGATAGGATTTATGCTTTGAAACAGATGGAAAAAAAAATAGAAGGACTTAAGGGGACATTATATCTTTCCGATTATAATGGAAGTGAATCTTCTGTTATCTTTAAAAAGGAATGAAAACATTTACAATGTTTAAGAAATGCAAAAAAAATTAAAAAAAATAATAAAAATATGTTGATATTTTGCTATTAATTTTATATTATGGTACATAGTGGGTAAAAAGGAGGCATTAACCTTGATAAATATTGAAACGAATGAATCAAGTGCATCAGCAAAGATAGTGGTCGTTGGAGTTGGTGGTGCAGGCAACAATGCCGTGAATAGAATGATAGAGGAAAGAATATTAGGAGTGGAGTTTGTCGGCGTAAACACCGATGCACAGGCTTTACAGATGTGCAAGGCTCCTAATGCAATACAGATAGGTGAGAAGCTTACAAAAGGTCTTGGGGCTGGCGCGCAGCCAGAGATAGGCGAGAAAGCGGCTCAGGAAAATATTGACGAGTTGACAGCGGCAATTGAAGGCGCTGATATGGTATTTGTTACATGTGGAATGGGTGGCGGAACTGGGACAGGAGCCGCTCCAGTGATTGCTAGTATTGCAAAGTCAAAAGGTGCGCTTACGGTCGGCGTTGTCACAAAACCATTTAAGTTTGAGGCAAAAACAAGAATGACCAATGCACTTGCAGGTATAGAAAAGTTAAAAGATAATGTGGATACATTGATTGTTATTCCAAATGACAGGCTTTTAGAAATTGTAGATAGAAGGACATCCATTCCTGAGGCTTTAAAAAAGGCTGATGAAGTTTTACAGCAGGCAGTACAAGGTATTACAGACCTTATTAATGTGCCTGGTCTTATCAATCTTGATTTTGCAGATGTGCAGACGGTTATGACCGATAAAGGTATTGCACATATTGGTATTGGTTCTTCTACAGGTGATGAGAAGGCAATCGAGGCTGTTAAAGAAGCGATTAGCAGTCCTCTTCTTGATACAACCATTGATGGAGCTACACATGTGATTATTAATATATCTGGTGATGTTAGCTTAGTAGAAGCAAACGAGGCAGCAAGCTATATTCAGGAATTGGCTGGAGAAAATGCAAATATTATATTTGGTGCTGTATATGATGATACGGTTCAGGATTCAGCAACAATAACAGTTATTGCAACAGGTATTGAAGATGTTGATGTCAATAACGCGATGGCTGGATTTTCAAATAAGGTGTCACCAACAAAGCCATTAGTAAAGCCTACATATAATTTTTCTGGTAGTACAAGTAATTTAGCAAAGAATACAACATCAACAAATACATCCAATATATCAAGACAAACAACGGATACTTCGATGCCTGGATTAAAACATGTAGAACCCGTTACACCTACAGTGGCAGAAAAAGATTTAGTCATACCTACATTTCTTAGAAAAAATAAAAAGTAATGTAGTGATAGTAAAGTATACATATTATAATAGAGAGACTGTTGCAGGATAAAAATGAAAATTTTTTTGCAGCAGTCTTTTTATTTCTGCGAGCAACAAACCCGGCGGACATGCTTGTGGCATGTTTGCCTTTCCATTTGGCGACTGCCGCAAGGGTCAAATACCCCATAGCTTGCTATGGAGTATTTGATTGCTGCAAACAATGAATATTTCGCGTTTCGACAAATAAAATTTAATTTTTGCAGTAAATTCGATAAAATTCGCGTCTTTTGCTATTTTATAATTGTTCTGTTAGGAGGTGATAGGACAATTGTAATATATCTGGATGTCTTTTTTATAATTAATTTTCTTATGGACACCATAGTTCTTGTTTGTCTTAACAGGTTTTGCGGCTATGCTGCTACATGGCTGCGGATACTGCTTTCTTCCACTTTAGGAGCGCTATGGTCGGTTGTCGTTCTTGTCATACCGAGAGACATCATTCCAATCGTTCATATATGTACTTACATATTTATTAGCATATGCATGGTGAGAATATGCTCAGGCAAAATAGATAAAAGAAGTCTTATCAGAGGCGTTGTTGTATTGTACGCCATAACATTTGTCATAGCAGGTTGTTTGTATATGTTTATATATTATACTCCAGCAGGTTATAGTCTTAAAGAAGTTATACTAAAAGATAGTAAATTAACAATCTTTCTTGCAATTACTCTAGTTATTCTTGTAGTTATAGGAAGTCAAATAAAAAGGATTACAGTATATGAAAAAAGCCAATGTCAGGTTGAAGTAACTTTAGATAATGTAACATTTAGAGTGAAGGGATATATAGATACAGGCAATATTCTTATAGACCCTATTCTAAAAAAACCAGTTTCGGTCATAGAGGCAGATAGTATTCCTTTAAATATTCAACTTGGCGTAAATGTAAAATTACATCTTATACCATATAGTTCGTTAGGTTGTGAAAGTGGTTTACTGGAAGTGATTACAGCAGAAAATATATGCATATACCAAGGTAAAAAGGTAATTAAAGTGCCTATGGCTTTGTTGGGAATCAGCAGACATAGGTTATCTTCAGATGGAGAATTTAACATGTTAGTTAATTCTAATATAATTGATTAATGCATAATATTAAAGGAGAAAGTATAATGGTTTTAAAAGTTGCATCATATGATAGATTTCAATTTAAAATAGTGCCTAGTATCAGAAACCTTTGCTTTATGAGGCAGTCTGATGTACACTATATAGGCGGCACGGATATTCTTCCTGCTCCACTTGAATTAGAAGAGGAGGCAGAAGCGATATCAAAACTTGGAACAGAAAAAGAAAAAGAAGCTAAATCGAGGCTAATTGAGCATAATTTAAGACTTGTTGTATATATAGCAAAGAAATTTGATAATACAGGAATTGGCGTTGAAGATTTAATTTCTATAGGAACAATTGGACTTATCAAAGCGATTAATTCATATAAAGCAGATAAGAATATAAAACTTGCTACATATGCTTCAAGATGTATTGAAAATGAGATACTGATGTATTTGAGAAGAAATAATAAAACAAAAGCAGAGGTATCTATTGATGAGCCATTAAATGTGGATTGGGATGGCAATGAATTGCTGTTATCGGATATTTTAGGAACAGATGAAGATGTCATATATAAAGATATAGAAAATGAAGCGGAAAGAAAGATACTCAATAGAGCAATTAATAAGCTTCCAGAGAGGGAACGAATTATTGTTGATTTAAGGTATGGGTTATCTTCCGATGACGGAGAGGAAAAGACACAAAAAGAAGTAGCAGATATGCTTGGTATATCACAATCGTACATATCACGTCTTGAGAAAAAGATTATTAAGCGATTAAAGAAAGAAATCGTAAAAAATTCATAGATTATTGTAAGGAAGGGGTTGTCGTTGGCAGCCCCTTTGATATTGGGTAATTTATAGGGATTATGATGGAATCCTTTTGATATTTATAAAGGATAAAAAGTTATTGTGTAAAAAAGCTTGACAAGATGGAAATACTTATAGAAAATAATAGAGATAGTTTAATGTTGCAAAACAGCAATGAGGTTATGAGTAAGCAGCGAAGCGGATTACAAATATTTGCTTGACTGGAGGGCGGCGTGGGGAAGAAAACAAATAGAAAATCAAATAGAAAAATCCCATATGAGGAGCAGACCTCAAGCAAACCTCGTAGGTGGGATCATATGTTTGGTATATTAACAGTGGCTACAATAATATGGTTTGGTCTTATCATATATGATGATTTTAAGGGTTCAGGTACAGATATACATACAGATAACATGCAAAATCAAACATTAGACAATGTGGTAGCTGCAAAAAATAATAATTCGGCAACGCCAGAAAAAAATACATGGACAATAAATAATGGAAGCATTGTTTGTATTGATGCAGGTCATGGTGGAAGTGATAAAGGCACTGTTTCAGGCAGCTATAAAGAAAGTTTAATATGTCTTTTAATAGCAGAATCAGTACAACAAGAGCTTGAACGTATGGGAGCAGAGGTTGTTATGACAAGGACGTCGGACATAGGAATATCACAAGAACAAAGAGTAAAGATAGGAAATGATAAAAACGCAGATGTCTTTGTTTCAATTCATTTAAATTCATCGACAAATGAGGCTGCAAATGGGGCAGAAGCTTGGATTCATAGCAGTAAGCCGAATAATTCTTTAAAATTATCAAAAACTATTCTTGAAGAGATTGCAATAAATACAGGAATACATAATCGTGATGTAAAGTATGGTACACTTGCTGATTCAAAAGAAAATTATTATGTTAATTCACACAGTAAAAGTGCAAGTTTGATACTTGAACTTGGTTTTATAACAAGTAACAGTGATATGTTGATAATCAATAGTGAAACAGAGAATGTAGCAAAAGCTATCGCTTCTGGAATAGGAAAATACCTTAATGGAGGAAATAAAGGTGAATCAGAGTAATATTAGAAATTTTTGTATTATAGCGCATATTGACCATGGCAAATCAACCCTTGCAGACCGCATTATTGAAAAGACAGGTTTGCTTACAGTAAGAGAAATGCAAGAACAAGTCCTTGATAATATGGAGCTTGAGAGGGAACGCGGAATTACCATTAAAGCACAGAGTGTGCGTACAGTTTATAAGGCGAAAGATGGGCAGGAATATATTTTTAACTTGATTGACACGCCAGGACATGTTGATTTTAATTATGAAGTTTCAAGAGCATTAGCAGCTTGTGACGGAGCAATTTTAGTTGTGGATGCAGCACAGGGAATAGAGGCGCAGACTCTTGCAAATGTTTATCTTGCGCTTGATCATGATTTAGATGTATTTCCAGTTATCAATAAAATTGACCTTCCAAGCGCACAGCCACAGAGAGTTATTGATGAAATTGAGGATGTTATAGGGATAGAAGCACAAGATGCACCGCAAATTAGTGCAAAAAATGGGATTCATATTGAAGATGTTTTAGAGCAGATAGTGACAAAAATTCCAGCGCCTGAAGGCGACCCAAAGGCGCCGCTTAAAGCGCTTATATTTGACTCCCTATATGATTCTTATAAAGGTGTTATCGTTTTTGTTCGTATAAAGGAAGGGATTGTAAAAAAAGGTACATCAATTAGAATGATGGCGACTGATGCTGTGGCAGAAGTTGTTGAGGTTGGTATTTTTGGAGCAGGACAATTTATCCCATGCGATGAATTATCAGCAGGTATGGTAGGCTATATAACAGCAAGTATTAAAAATGTGTCCGACACACGTGTTGGCGATACGGTTACAGATAATAATAGACCATGTAAAGAGCCGCTTCCAGGTTACAAGAAAGTCAATCCAATGGTATATTGCGGATTGTATCCAACCGATGGCGCTAAATATCAAGATTTGAGGGAAGCGTTGGAAAAATTGCAGTTAAATGATGCTTCGCTGCAGTTTGAACCAGAAAATTCGGTTGCTTTAGGCTTTGGTTTTCGATGTGGTTTTTTGGGATTGCTTCATTTAGAGATTATTCAGGAACGATTAGAAAGAGAATATAATTTAGATTTAATTACAACGGCACCAAGTGTTATCTATAAAGTTCATAAGACTAATGGTGAAGTGATTGATTTAACCAATCCATCCAATATGCCGAATCCATCTGAAATTTCTTATATGGAAGAACCCGTAGTAAAAGCTGAAATTATGGTGACTACGGAATTTGTAGGTGCGATTATGAAACTTTGTCAGGAACGGCGCGGAATATATAACAGTATGGAATATATTGAACAGACTAGAGCCTTGTTAAAATATGATTTGCCGCTCAATGAAATTATATATGACTTTTTTGATGCGCTCAAATCAAGGTCAAGAGGTTATGCTTCTTTTGACTATGAAATGAAAGGTTATAGTCGTTCTAATTTGTGTAAGTTAGATATTCTTATCAATAAAGAAGAAGTGGATGCGCTCTCATTTATTGTATTTTCAGGCAATGCGGAAGAGAGAGGACGCAAGATGTGTGAAAAGCTCAAGCAAGAAATTCCAAGACAGCTTTTTGAGATACCAATTCAAGCGGCTATCGGAAGTAAGGTAATAGCGAGGGAAACAGTAAAAGCGTTGAGAAAAGATGTTCTTGCGAAATGTTATGGCGGAGATATTTCGCGTAAAAAGAAACTTCTTGAAAAACAAAAGGAAGGAAAAAAACGTATGCGTCAGATTGGAAGCGTAGAGATTCCACAGAAGGCGTTTATGAGCGTGTTGAAGTTAGATGATGAATAATTGCGTTTTGTAAGTTTATGTCAAATAATAATAAAATTTTAGAAAATAGGGGCGTGTATATACATGTCCCCTTTTGTGTGAAAAAATGTGCGTATTGTGATTTTTTATCGTTTCCAGCAAATCAAAGTATTTATAGCGAATATGTGGATGCATTAATCAGGGAAATACAATTTTTTGACAGAAATGTCGATACGATATCCAGTATTTTTATTGGGGGCGGCACGCCTTCTATTTTAGATGGTGCATTTATTTTTAAGATAATGGAGGTTCTTTATAACAAGTTTTTGGTAAGACAGGATGCAGAGATTACCATTGAATGCAATCCAGGAACCATTGATAAAAATAAAGTATGTATCTATAAAGAGGCAAATATAAACAGGATAAGTTTTGGATTACAGTCAGCATCGGACGAGCTGCTTGCAAGAATTGGAAGGATTCATACGTATAATGATTTTTTGTACAGCTATAATTGCGCGAGAGAAGCAGGTTTTTGCAATATTAATATTGATATGATGTCTGCTCTGCCAGGACAGACATTAGATATGTATATGCAAGATATACAAAAAATTGTAAAATTAAATCCAGAGCATATTTCTGCTTACAGTTTAATTCTTGAGGAAAACACACCTTTATATGAAAATATAAATATGTATCCAAGTGTGCCTGATGAGGAGACCGAACGATTGATGTATTATGATACCAAAAAAATATTGCTTGAAAATCAATATAACCGATATGAAATATCCAATTATGCCAAGCAAGGATATGAGTGCAGGCATAACAAGCTGTATTGGGAACGCGGCGACTATATTGGATTTGGTTTAGGGGCGTCTTCTTTGATAAATGATGTTCGATATAAAAACACACAAAATATAGAAGAATATATGAAAAAAGCGGGAAAAAAATCCATTGTATGTGAACAGGAACAATTGACAAAAAAAGACTGCATGTCAGAGTTTATGTTTTTGGGGTTGCGTGAGAGCAGAGGAATTTGTGCCAATGATTTTAAGAAGCAGTTTGGTGTGTCAATTCACAAAATATTTGGCAATGTGCTTCAAAAACATATTGACCAAAAATTAATGGTTTCATATTCCTCAGATGAAGACGGTCAAATTTGGTATGCTCTTACAGATTATGGAGTTGATGTAAGCAATTATGTTTTTTCAGAGTATTTGCTTGAATATTAATTAGCTGATTACAAAAAGCTTTTGGTGTTTCTCCCATAAAAGACTTAAATTCACGCTGAAAATGTGCTTGGTCTGAATAGTCAATATTTAAGATAAATTCAGAATTTTGGCGGTGTGGATTGTTAATCATTTCTCTTAAAACTTTTTGAAAGCGAATATATTTGCATAAAGTTTTTGGACCATATCCTAAATAATTATGAAACATTCGGTTAATATGGCGAACAGAATATCTTGTTTTAGCAGAGATATTTTGCAGTAAAATAGGTTCATTTTCAGTAAAAATCATATCCATCATCATTTGAAAAGAGACAGGAAAAGAACAGCATGTTGTATATTGATTGATATAATTTAATAGTATTTCAATATGTTTATTAAAAGAAGCTGCATTGATAAATGTTGTTAAAAGTTTATATTCAGAACTTTGTGCATGGGGTATTAGGTCAATTTGCTGGTCCCTTAAAAGAGAAGGACGCAGGCAATTGATTTTAGTGTTTGAATAAATTGTATTGATATCAAAAATAACAACAAAATGATTGTTATAGGAGGATATATCAATTGATATAGGACGACTTTGACTGCCAATACACAAAAAACGGAAATCTTGTGTCCCATTATAAGATAGAATCCATATACAGTTGGCGGAAGGCATAATTTGAAGATGGTTAAGAGTGCCATAGTATTTTTGATTATAGTCTGATACATCATAAATTGTCATATTGGATGGGGTATTGATTGTTTTATAAGGATACTTGTAAAAATGAAGATGAAGTTGTGGTTGTATAAAGATAAAGGAATTGTTCATTGTTGACCTCCAAGTATGTTTATATAAAAATAAATTATGTTATAAGAATAGAAAATTACCTACAAAATTCTAAAAAAAGTATAAAATATGTCCGATTTTTACAATAATTATAAAAAGTCTGGTGTATAATGTCAACATAAATTAAATTATTTTAAGCACAAAGGCGTGCAACCATAGTGAGTGGTTGCACGTCTTTTTTTATGCACACGTCGATGCAGAGGAAATATGCTATTGCATGGTGCATCGGCGGCGTGGCAAGTAGGGAAAGATAAATCTTTCCTACTCGATTGTTTTATTGTGTGAGAAAATTTAATTTATAAAAAGAAAATAAGAAAGAAAATATAAAGGAGGAAAAGAAATATGGATTTAGGAATGATTTTAGAACAAGTGGATGCCGAATTGTTTGCGGTGTGGTTTCTTATTGGTGCAGCGTTGGTGTTCTGGATGCAGGCAGGATTCGCAATGGTAGAAGCAGGTTTTACCAGAGCTAAAAATTCAGGCAATATTATTATGAAGAATCTGATGGATTTTTGCATTGGTACAGTAACGTTTATCCTAATTGGATTTAGTTTATTGCTGGGAGAGGATTTATTAGGTTTTATTGGAAAGCCAGGATTTGATATTTTTACTACATATGAAAATTTTAATTGGTCGTCTTTTGTATTTAATTTGGTGTTTTGTGCTACGACAGCTACGATTGTTTCTGGTGCAATGGCTGAGCGAACAAAATTTTTATCCTATTGTGTATATTCTGCAGTAATATCAGCGCTTATTTATCCAATTGAAGCACATTGGATTTGGGGCGGCGGTTGGTTAGCACAGCTTGGTTTCCATGATTTTGCAGGTTCTTGTGCGATTCATACGGTTGGTGGTGTTTCTGCTTTAATTGGCGCCAAAATTTTAGGTCCTAGAATTGGCAAATTTAACAAAGATAAAGATGGCAGGATTACAAAGGTTAATGCCTTTCCAGGACATAACCTTCCAATTGGTGCATTGGGTGTATTTATTTTATGGTTTGGTTGGTATGGATTTAACGGTGCAGCATGTACAAGTGTAGACCAGCTTGCATCGGTGTTTCTTACAACAACGATAGCACCAGCACTGGCAACGGTAACTTGTATGATATTTACATGGGTTAAGTATGGTAAGCCCGATGTGTCTATGTGTTTAAATGCATCTCTTGCGGGGCTTGTTGCTATCACAGCTCCTTGTGATGTAACCGATGCGGTAGGTGCCATTGTAATTGGTATTGTGGCAGGATTGCTGGTTGTATTTGGAGTATGGCTTCTTGATTATAAACTGCATATTGATGACCCTGTTGGTGCAGTTGCTGTCCATTGTTGCAATGGTATATGGGGTACAATTGCAGTTGGATTATTTGCGACAAATACAGTACCTGGTTACAGCATTGCCGATGCCGATGGTGTCTTGATGAAAGGTTTATTTTATGGCGGAGGATTGAAGCTTTTAGGACTTCAACTTGTAGGTCTTGTATGTGTTGTCGCTTGGACAGCAGTATGTATCACCATTGTATTTTTGGTAATTAAGGCAACAATTGGTCTTCGAGCTGCAAAAGAGGAAGAAATTATTGGTCTTGATGCAACGGAACATGGTTTAGCCAGCGCTTATGCAGGTTTTGAGATTTCAACAAGTGAGCTTTCTTATGATGCCTATGAATATGAAGAAATTGGTTCAGAAAAGATAGATTCAGCAGTGCCAGCCGTTGTAAAGCAGTCGGATATTCCTGATGACAAAAAGATTACAAAGGTTGAAATTCTTATGAAGCAGGAGCGATTTGAGCGATTAAAGAAAGCGATGAATGAGATTGGCGTCACAGGTATGACAGTGACACAAGTACTTGGATGTGGTACACAAAAAGGAGCGCCAGAATACTATCGTGGCGTACCTATTGAAATGCAGCTTCTTCCTAAGATTTCAGTAGAAATGGTAATTTCTAAAGTTCCTACAATGGAAGTTATTGAGGCGGCAAGAAAAGCACTTTATACAGGACATATTGGTGACGGAAAGATTTTTGTATATGATGTTGAAAATGTTGTGAAGGTGCGTACAGGAGAGGCTGGCTATGACGCATTGCAGGGAAGTGATGATTAAGATATCAAAATGGGAATGAATATAAGAAAATGAGTATGTGAGATATGAGAATGCAAATGAATATAAGATTATGATATAATAATCTCGGCTAAAGCCGAGCTATAAAAGTTTGCTACGCAAACTTTTGGCTTCCTGCTATATATTAAATTATGATATAATAACCACAGCAAAGCTGTGGCATGGAAGTTCGCAAGGTGAACTTCTGGCTGTTCATGATGAAAAATTATGATATAAGGATTTTGTTGTAATAAATGTCTACGTGAAAATTTTATAGAGAGTGTGAAAACACAACACGGTCTTTTTGGATATGAATTGACTGTGCTGTGTTTTTATAAAAATAATATTAAATATGGTGAATGGCAATTTGGGAGTGTCCACAATTTTGTATCATTAGAAGTAATGTTATATTAACTTTACACAAAACTTGAAATGGTCTCTCTAATTTCACTTTTTTATTTTTATGTTTATTGTAAAACTTCTGTTTCAAGTTTTCTTAATTCATCAAGTGATAATGTAGGTACACAAAGTGAAATTTCATCAAGCGATAGTTTACCCATTTTTATCATTCTTTTTGCGGTGTTTTTTTCGGTTTCTTTTTCTTTATTATCTTCAATATCTTTTGTATAAGCTTTTAAAATTTGTTCGTCATCAAATAATGTCATCATTATATCTACAACCTCCTGTTCTCTATTTTCAAGATATTCTTTTAGTATATTTCTGTCTTTACAAATACGGATTGTTTCTGTTATTGCTTGTTTTGCGTTTCCGTATAGTTTTCTTTGTTCATTATATACTTTGGAGAAAATTATATACTGTCCGATAATATTTTTTTTCGTCTTCCTGATATAAAACTTTTACTTCGGCATCAATCGCAGTCTTTGTTCCGCCAAAAAATTCTTTTGAAAGTGATATGATATCAGGAATACTTTTTCTATCACCTGTATATATCATATACAGTTCAGGTTTTGGAATATTTACTTTTTTACTTCCATATAAATTTTGGTTGGTACGTTTAAAATAGTCATGATATGTTTGTATCAGATACATCAGCGCACGAATGATAATATTAAATGTCCATGTGGACTGGCTTTCCACTAATACCAGTAATCGATTACTAATGGAAAAGCCCAAATCATTATAGTCTGCATCAATTAATACATGTTTGATGGTAACATCTGCAATTTCATCTTCTGTCACATTATAATCTTCTGGATGCAATGCCTTATATAATTGAAGAAGATATTTTTTGTTTTGAAATAGATTTGTGAATATGCTGTCTTTTATTTTATGCTTTGGTGTAGTTTGTGCCATGTTGTTACCTCATTTATAGTAATTTGTGTAGAAAGTTTTATATAAATTATATTTTAATTATACAGAAAAATAAGGTTGTTTACAATAAAATTTGTATGAAAAGTCTGTAGATATTTGTAATAAATAAATAAATGCTTTTAACCTTTTTATTTTTCATTAAAAGCAAGGTTGTGTTATTCTTTAGAATATTTTATTATATCTGTTATATCACAATCCAACATTTTACAAAGTTCGTTTAAGGTAGTCATAGTAATACTTCGATTATGTTTTAAATTATCTAACATACCACGACTTATGTTAAAATCTTTTATTAATTTATAAGTAGTAATATTTCTTTTTTTTAGGGTTTCCCAGAATGGTTCATAAGTTATCATATCAACAGCACCTCTATTTTTATTTTATGAGATGTGATATAAAATAAATATTCCCATAAATATGGGTATATATTTTCTTGACAGGCAGAAAAAGGGAATTTATAATAATTTCATAAGTATAAAATAATTTTAATTATGGAGGTACACAATGAAAAAGAGAATGGTGTCAGTAATTGTCATGGTGGTTTTATTTTTTAATTCTATTTTGGGAATGGCTGAAATGACATATGCACAAATGGGGGCAAAGGCAGCAACAGAAACGAAAGAGGAAACATATATTAATAAGAGTGTGAAATCAGTTACAAGTAATGGTTCAACTACAGCAGCAATTACAACAGATGGAGATTTATATTGCTGGGGGAGAAATGGGTATGGAGAAGTAGGAAATGGAACAATAGGGAATCAATTAAGTTCAATAAAGGTATTAAGTAATGTAGAAACAGTTTCATTAAATGGTGGTTTGAGTGCAGCCATTACAACAAATGGAGATTTATATTGTTGGGGAAAAAATTATTATGCAGAAGCTTATGGGCAAGTAGGATATGGACAAGTAGGAAATGGAACAGAATTTAGATACCAATTAAGTCCAGTAAAGGTATTAAGTAATGTAGAAACAGTTTCATTAGATTATGGTTTGAGTACAGCCATTACAACAAATGGAGATTTATATTGCTGGGGGAGAAATGGGTATGGAGAAGTAGGAAATGGAACAACAGAGAACCAATTAAGTCCAGTTAAGAT
>CAJUBU010000006.1:0-88394 GCA_910585095.1 uncultured Lachnospira sp. | reverse complement strand
TTGGTATGGAGAAGTAGGAAATGGAACAACAGAGAACCAATTAAGTCCAGTTAAGATATTAAGCAATGTAGAAACAGTTTTATTAAATGATGGTTTGAGTACAGCCATTACAACAAATGGAGATTTATATTGCTGGGGGAAAAATTGGTATGGAGAAGTAGGAAATGGAACAACAGAGAACCAATTAAGTCCAGTTAAGGTATTAAGCAATGTAGAAACAGTTTTATTAAATTATGGTTTGAGTACAGCCATTACAACAAATGGAGATTTATATTGCTGGGGGAAAAATTATTATGGACAAGTGGGAAATGGAACAACAGGGAATCAATTAAGTCCAGTAAAGATATTAAGTAATGTAAAAAAAGTTTTATTAGATTATGATTTGAGTACAGCCATTACAACAAATGGAGATTTATATCGCTGGGGGAAAAATGGGGATGGAGAAGTAGGAAATGGAACAACAGAGAACCAATTAAGTCCAGTTAAGATATTAAGCAATGTAGAAACAGTTTTATTAAATGATGGTTTGAGTACAGCCATTACAACAAATGGAGATTTATATTGCTGGGGGAAAAATTGGTATGGAGAAGTAGGAAATGGAACAACAGAGAACCAATTAAGTCCAGTTAAGGTATTAAGCAATGTAGAAACAGTTTTATTAAATTATGGTTTGAGTACAGCCATTACAACAAATGGAGATTTATATTGCTGGGGGAACAATTATTATGGACAAGTAGGAAATGGAACAATAGAGAATCAATTAAGTCCAGTTAAGGTATTAAGCAATGTAGAAACAGTTTCATTAAATGGTTTTGTGAGTGTAGCCATTACAACAAATAGAGATTTATATTGCTGGGGGAGAAATGATGATGGACGAGTAGGAAATGGAATAACAGGGAATCAATTAAGTCCAGTAAAGATATTAAGTAATGTAAAAAAAGTTTCATTAGATGGTTTTGTGAGTGTAGCCATTACAACAAATGGAGATTTATATTGTTGGGGGGATAATAGAAATGGGGAAGTAGGAAATGGAACAACAACAAACCAACTCACTCCTGTCAAGATTTTTGGAAAAAGCAATATATTTAACGAATACCTATACCGTGCCAACCATTTAACAGATTCTTCAATACCATCACAAATGACATATATAAAAAATACTCCAAGTGAAATTATGGTAAAGGAATTACAAAAAAATGGAGGCGCTAATTTAATAACTGCATGGAACATATTAACAAAAACTTGTGATGCCGCATTAGACCCAAGTAAACTTGTTGATTATATGTTTGAAGAAAAAGACATTTACAATGCAATTATACTAAATATTTTGGAGAATGCCTCTAAAGATAATGTTGTTGACATGATAGCAGATACTTTTGAAGATATAAATGAGTTAATTCAGTTAATAAAATCAAATTTAAAGTCGGAGTATTCATTAGAAATTTATGAAGATACAAAAAATTTAAAATTTACTGAAGATATGCGTTTAAAGACAATGAAACTGGCAGGAGAATACTTTGATGAGAAAAAAATGTCAAAAGCAGTAGATTGGTTAGATAAATTTGAGAAAGTTATGGATTATGTAGATACATTTGGAGATTTTATTGAGGAAATGGTTGCATATATCAATATTAGAAATTTGAATGATTCTATAAAAACTGTATTAAAGGAAATGAAAAATAATTGTCCATCAAATAATAAAGCATTTTCAGATGCTCTTTCAGAATGTATGAACATAATAGAAGCCTCTGATAATGAATTTGCAGAACAAATGATTAATGGTGCTTTTGAGGCTGTTGGAAAAGAAGTGGTTAAATCATGTATTTCAAAATATTGGGATGAGTGTATTATGTCAGAATTACAAATTAAATATCCAAATGCAGCTATTATTATAGTAGCTTATAAAGCCTCAAAATATTTAACAAATATTGTGTTTAATACAGATGAAACTGCTGAGAAATATTATAAAATGATTGCCGCAACACAAGTGAATGAAGTAACTCGTAAAACATATGAATCTTTAGAGAAAAAATATTTAAAAAATCAAACAGTTGATAATGCAAAGGCATATTTAAGTTCAATAGATATTCTTTCTAATGCTGTTATTTATGATTGTGGTTGTGCATATGAATATGTAGATTGTGTGGATTCGGCTACTATTAATAAAATATGTAATTTTTTTGACTGTGGTTCGGATTATGGTTCAGTAAAATTAGCTATTGACCGTTTTGAAAGTGGTATGTATTCAGAACATGAAAGAGTTTTGACAAGTTGGGTGAATTATTTGCCAGAAGATTTCCCAGAAGAATATGATAAATATAAAAAAATATTAGATGAGAGTCTACAAAGAGTAAAAGAATATAAAGTACATTGTCCTGTTGATGTTTATGTCTATGATTCTAAAAATACATTAGTTGCTTCTGTAATTAATAATATTCCTAGCACTTCAGGAATTTCAGTGGTTGTTGAAAATGACGAAAAAACATTTTACTTGCCAGAGGGAGAAGAATATTCATTTACTTATATTGGAAATGACACTGGTGTAATGGATATTGAAATTTTAGAACATGATACAAATGATACTATATTAAGAAATACCACTTTTAATAATATTGTACTTTCAAAAGGAGAAACATATAACTCTGATGAAAATGGTAAGTTTATGGAATCTGCACAATATGCGATAGTAAGCAGTAACAATGAAAAGAAAGAAGCAGATTTTGACTCTTATAAAAAAGATGAAAAACCAACACATACTATTTCTATTGACCAAGGAACAATTTTTAGTAATGGTGTACCTAGTTATACATTAGATGCATGTGAAAATGAAATGTTAGATATATCAGCTTATATACCAATTGGTTATGAATTGGATACTTGGAAAGTGCTATCTGGTAATATACAAATTAAAGATATAGACAATGCTAACACAAAAATTATAGTTGGAAATGAAAATGCAACAATAAAGGCTGTTTTAAAGAAAGTTCGTTTTAAATATGGTGATGTTAATTCAGATGGAGAAGTCAATATACAAGATGGAGTTATTTTAAAGAAATATCTTGCAGATATAAAAGGATTAAATATTAACATGGATGCTAGTGATGTTAATGTTGATGATCGTGTAAATATTAGTGATGCAGTAATATTAATGAAACATCTTGCGGGTATGTCTGTGAATTTAGGAAAAGCAGCGAATAAATAGTTTTTCAAATAATATTTAATTAATAATTTTAATCAGAAAAAAAGAGTATATCAGGAATTTTTAAAAGTAATTTTAATGATATACTCTTTTTTTATATAACATTTATTGTATTTTATTGTTTGTATTATTATCTAATGATTCAACGAAATAGTGTACGTTATCATTTTTTAAATTATTTGCAGTTTTTTATTGACGAACAAATATAAATTGATTATAATAAAAATATAATATTAGAAAGAAAGTGGGTGATGTTATGGGTTTACCACAAGCGATAACAGAGTATACAATTGAAGATATTGATGCTTTGCCTGATGGACAGAGGGCGGAATTAATTGATGGGCAGATGTATATGATGGCAGCGCTAAGCAGAACACATCAACAAGTTTGTCTTGCTCTGTTAAGGAAAATTGCAGATTATATTGATGAAAAAGGAGGTTCATGTGAAGTTGATATGGCACCATTTGCCGTATTTTTAAAAGCTGATAACAAAACATATGTAGAACCTGATATTTCGGTTATATGTGATAAAAGTAAATTAAATGATAAAGGATGTAATGGCGCTCCAGATTGGATTATTGAAATCGTTTCACCAGCCAGCAGACAGATGGATTACTATAGGAAATTGTTTCAATATCATATGGCAGGCGTGCGTGAATATTGGATTGTAGATGAACAAAAAAATTGCGTTATGGTATATAATTTTGAGAATGAAGATATAAAAGATTATTCTTTTTCAGATATTGTTAAAGCTGGAATATATGATGATTTCGAGATAGACTTTTCAAAGATAAATATAGAGTAATTATGATGAATGATGATTTTAGGGCTATTATAAAAATAAAAATGCAAGAGGCTTTTTGAATATAAATTTGTTTTTGTTAAAAGGCAATATAAAATATGGAAATATTATTATATTCTATAGTTTTACTAAATTTCAAGCAGGTTATTATTCTTAAAAATCAGTCACAGCCTAAAGGATAAGTATGGATTTTACAACACAATATAAAGATATAATATATAATAAAATGATTGCATTAAGCAAGTGGGATAAACGAAAAGTTGCCATGTTTGGTTTAGAGCGTCAATACAAGTCCTATTGTCAATTTGCAGATAAAAAAATCTGGAATAGAAAAGAAGAATATCGGATATTGCTGGATAAATGTTGGGATGCCATATTGAACGAACAATTGCTTGATGAATCGGCATGGGAGTACCATGAAACACTGAAACCAGAAAATGAAACGATACAAAAAATGATATCCTATGAAAAAAAATGCAATGAATATAATTTAACCTATGCCAATATTTTTGCAGGAAATGTTGAAGAAATATTAAATTGTCTGATTGATGATGACGATAACGAAGAAGCTTTTTTACTGCTTTATATTGATTGTTTTATCATAGATTATCTATGTGATATATATGAAAAGCAACAAAATATAATGTATACAACAGAAGAAAGAGAAAAATTATATCAGTCTAATTTGGTTAAAATAGAGATAAAAAGCCAATTTGATGATATAGATAATATATTTTGTATTGTTGATTACTCGTCTGTTTTTGCAAGAATAGAACAAAATTCTGCTGCATTAGGGGATTGGATTTTGTAATGGATATAAATGTATAAAATCAGTCAAGTAAATAATTGTAATCGGCTTTGTTACTTCCTGATAATCGTATTATCGCTTTATGACATTTTTTAAACAGACAAGTTGAGCTTTCACTTCAAAAGCAGGATTTTAACTTACTTGATAAAATTAAAAAATTGTATCTATTTTAGTACAAAAAGATGATAAAAGTTTATGGTTTATTTCCAATATTTTCTTTACTTTTAGTGCAAAAAAGTCTAAAATAAAATTAGCGGAGCGATTCACTCCAAAATTATTACAAAGAGAGGTATACATTAATGGCAAGAAAAATGAAAACTATGGATGGTAATACAGCTGCTGCACATGTGTCATACGCATTTACAGAAGTTGCTACTATCTATCCTATCACTCCTTCTTCACCAATGGCTGACTATACAGACCAGTGGGCTACACAGGGAAGAAAGAACATTTTTGGTAACACAGTTAAGCTCGTTGAGCTTGAATCAGAAGGTGGTGCTTCAGGTGCTTTTCATGGTTCGCTTTCAGCTGGCGCGCTTACTACAACTTACACAGCTTCACAGGGTCTTCTTCTTATGATACCGAATATGTATAAGGTGGCTGGAGAGTTACTTCCAGGTGTTATTGATGTATCTGCCAGAGCGTTAGCATCTCATGCACTTTCAATTTTTGGCGACCATCAGGATATTTATGCTTGTCGTCAAACAGGTTTTGCAATGATTTGTAGCAACAGTGTACAGGAAGTTATGGATTTAGGTGCAGTTGCTCACTTGGCTGCAATTGAAGGGCGTGTGCCATTCCTTCATTTCTTTGATGGTTTCCGTACATCACATGAGATTCAAAAGATTGAGACATGGGATTATGAAGACTTAAAAGAAATGTGCGATATGGATGCAGTTGCTGCATTTAAAAAGAGGGCGTTGAATCCAGAGCATCCAGTGCTTCATGGTTCAGCTCAAAACCCAGATATCTTCTTCCAAGTAAGAGAGGCTTGCAATCCATATTACGATGCTGTTCCAGATATGGTTGAGAAGTATATGGACAAGGTTAATGCAAAGATTGGCACAGACTATAAGCCATTTAACTATGTTGGTGCGCCAGATGCTACAAAGGTTATTATTGCAATGGGTTCTGTCTGTGAGACTATTGACGAGACCATTGACTATATGGTAGCTAAGGGTGAGAAGGTTGGTGCTATTAAAGTTCGTCTTTACAGACCATTTTCAGCAAAGCATCTCCTTGCAGTTATGCCTAAGAGTGTTAAGACTATCAGCGTAATTGACAGAACAAAAGAGCCAGGTTCTGTTGGTGAGCCACTTTACCTTGATGTTGTTGCAGCATTAAAGGGAACAGAATTTGAGAATACAACAGTACTTAATGGACGTTATGGTCTTGGTTCAAAGAATACTACACCAGCAGATATCTTTGCTATCTATGCAAATGAATCAAAGAAAAACTTTACAGTGGGTATTGTTGATGATGTTACGAATACATCACTTGACCGTACAGAGACAGCAAATACAGCACCTGATGGAACAACATCATGCAAGTTCTGGGGACTTGGTGCAGATGGTACAGTTGGTGCAAACAAGAACTCAATTAAAATTATCGGTGACCATACAGATATGTATGCACAGGCTTATTTTGATTATGATTCTAAGAAATCAGGCGGTGTTACAACATCACATCTTCGTTTTGGCAAGACGCCAATTAAATCAACATATCTTATTGAGAAGGCAGACTTTGTAGCATGCCACTGTCCAGCTTATATGAATAAGTATGATATGGTTCAAGATGTTAAGGATGGTGGAACATTCCTTCTTAACTGTGAGTGGACTGCTGATGAAGTAGGCAACCATATTCCGGGACAGGCAAAGAGATATATGGCAGAACATAATGTAAAGTTTTACATTATTGATGGTATTAAGCTTGGCAAAGAGATTGGTCTTGGCGGACGTATCAATACCGTTCTTCAATCAGCATTCTTTAAGCTGGCTAATATTATACCAGAAGATGAAGCTATCCAATATATGAAAGAAAAAGCACTTGCTTCTTATGCGAAGAAAGGTGACGATGTAGTACAGATGAATTATCAGGCTATTGAGCGAGGCGCTGGTGAAGTTGTAGAAGTTCCAGTTCCTGCTGAATGGAAAAATTGTGCTGATGAGGAACTTGGCTCAAAGGCTACAGAGGGAACTCCTGAAGTACTTGACTTTGTCAATAATATTCAGAAGCCAATCAATGCTTGTCAAGGTGATAAACTTCCAGTTTCTACATTTAAGAATATTATTGATGGTACATTCCCACAAGGCACTGCTGCATATGAAAAGCGTGGTGTTGCTGTTGATGTTCCTCGCTGGAATCCAGAAGGTTGTATACAATGTAACCAATGTTCATATGTATGTCCACATGCTGTAATAAGACCAATTGTTATGACAGAAGAAGAAAAAGCAAAAGCGCCAGAAGGCATGAAGATGGCTCCTATGACAGGTATGCCAGGATATTACTTTGGAATCACGGTATCTGTGCTTGACTGTACAGGTTGTGGAGCTTGTGCAAATGTTTGTCCAGGTAATAATAAGAATGATGTATTGAAAATGAAGTCTTTTGAGTCACAATTAGAAGAACAGAAGGTTTTTGACTTTAATCGTACTCTTCCAGAAAAGCCAGAAGTTCTTGAAAAATTTAAGAAGACAACTGTTAAGGGTTCACAGTTTAAACAGCCATTGCTTGAGTTCTCAGGCGCTTGTGCTGGTTGTGGTGAGACACCTTATGCAAAATTAATTACACAGCTTTGTGGTGATAGAATGTTGATTGCAAATGCAACAGGTTGTTCATCAATCTGGGCTGGTTCTTCTCCTTCAACACCATATACAGTAAATAAAGAAGGCAAAGGTCCTGCTTGGGGTAACTCATTATTTGAGGATAATGCAGAGTATGGTTTTGGTATGAAACTTGCTCAAGATTCAAACAGAGCTGCTCTTAAGAATAAGCTTGATGAGATTTTAGCAAGCACAGATAAGGAAGATATCAAGGCAGCTATCGGAGAATATTATGATACATTTGAAGACGGTGAGGCAAACAGTATAGCTACAGATAAGCTGATATCTGTTCTTTCAGGCTGTGATTGTGATAAGGCAAAAGAAGTTCTTGCAGAAAAAGAATTTTTATCTAAAAAGTCACAGTGGATTCTTGGTGGCGATGGTTGGGCTTACGATATTGGATATGGCGGACTTGACCATGTTTTAGCTGCAAATAGAGATGTTAATGTATTTGTATTTGATACAGAAGTTTATTCTAATACAGGCGGACAGGCTTCAAAGGCTACAAATCTTGGTGCTATTGCACAGTTTGCTGCCGCTGGTAAGGATGTTAAGAAGAAAGATCTTGCTGCAATTGCTATGAGTTATGGTTATATCTATGTAGCACAGATTGCTATGGGTGCTGATATGAATCAATGTGTAAAGGCTATTCAAGAAGCTGAAAGCTACAATGGACCATCACTTATTATCGGTTATGCACCATGTATCAATCATGGTATCCGTAAGGGCATGTCTAAGGCTATGGAAGAAGAAAAATTAGCTGTTCAGTCTGGTTACTGGCATCTGTTTAGATTCGACCCTAGAAAGGCAGCAAATGGCGAAAATCCATTTATGCTTGACAGCAAAGCTCCTACAAAGGATTATCAAGAGTTTATTATGGGCGAGAGTCGTTATATTAATTTAAAGAAACAAAATCCAGAGAGAGCAGAAAAACTCTTTAGTGCAGCTGAGGCGGATGCAAAAGCTAAGTATGAAGCACTTGTTAAGAGAGCAGAAAAATAATAGCTTAATAACGAATTATTATAGTTTTGTTGTGCATATTCTCTTCATAATAAAAAATGAAGAGAGTATGCCAACTCTTTATATAAACTGTTGCAAAATAATGTAATTCTATAAGATGATGTCTTATATGAAGGAATATTTTGCAATAGTTTTTTTTACCTCAACAAGTAAACTTTTTGTTTTAATATCATAAAGATATAAGCAGGGTGGGAATTTGCTATTAAGTAAATTGATAAAAAATAAGAAAGTTTATATAAAAAATAAGAATCTAGTGTTGAATAAATTTTCATAATCTGGAAATCCTTTGAACATGAGAAGCTAGTGTATTATGTTAGGAAAATTATGTTATTTTGGACAAAATATAATAACAGAATGGCGACATTACATTAGTGTAAAAGAAAGGATTGCATACAGTATGAATGATTTTAAGACAGATATTCAATACAATATCCAACTGCTTAAAAATCAGCTTAGAGTAGACTCTAATTTTGACATTTTATATAGAAATGTTATAATTGGAGAACATGAAGCTGGCTTTTTCTTTATTGATGGTTTTGTTCAAGAGGATATGATTGAAAAATTAATACAGTTTTTTTATTCATTGAAAAAGGACGATGTACAAAACTTAGATACATTTTTAAAAGTGGGTATGCCTTACACAGAAGTTGAAAAATCAAATGATTTAGAACAGGTTATAACCGCTTTTTTATCAGGTGTGTCTGTAATGTTTATAGATGGATTTGATGAATGTATTTTATTAGATTGTAGAACATATCCTATGCGTTCTGTTACAGAGCCTTGGAAAGATAGAGTTCTTCGCGGTTCAAGAGATGGTTTTGTTGAGACATTAGTCTCCAATGCGGCATTGTTGCGAAGAAGAATAAGAGATACCAAGTTTTCTATGAAAATGTATAATGTTGGTAGACGTTCTAGGTCTGATGTGGCAATTTGTTATATTGATGATTTGGTAGATAAGAAATTGTTAAATCGAATTACCAATATTGTAACAAATTTGGAAGTTGAGTCACTGACAATGAATTTGGAAAGTCTTGCAGAATGTATGTTTCAACATAAATGGATTGACCCTTTTCCAAAGTTTAAATATTCGGAAAGACCTGATACAGCAGCAGCCGCAATACTTGATGGCAATATTGTTATTATGATAGATAATTCGCCTGCAGTTATGATTGTTCCTACTTCTATTTTTGATTTGGTAGAAGAACCAGACGATTATAATTTTGCTCCTGTTATTGGAACGTATCTTAGACTTTCACGATTTATTTTTACTTTTGTAACCATGTTGCTTACTCCAGTATGGCTTTTGTTGATTCAAAATCCGCATTGGATTCCACAATGGCTTAATTTTATTACAGTTTCTGATGATATTACAGTTCCTATTATATGGCAGCTTTTAATTCTTGAATTAGCAGTAGATGGATTAAAGATGGCAGCAGTTAATACGCCTACGTTATTGTCAACGCCATTAAGTATTGTTGCTGGTATTGTCGTTGGAGAATATGCCGTAAGTTCTGGCTGGTTTAATACAGAGACATTATTATATATGGCAGTAGTAACCGTTGGAACATACTCACAGGCTAGCTTTGAAATGGGATATGCCATGAAATTTATACGTGTATTGACGTTATGTCTTACCGCTATATTTAATGTGTATGGTTTTGTAATTGGAATTGGTATAGGATTGTTTAGTATTATTTTTAATAAGACAATCTCAGGAAAGAGCTATATTTATCCGTTGGTTCCATTTGATGCCAATAAATTAAAACGAAGTATTTTCAGGGTAAGATTGCCTCATAGCAGCAATAAGCAGCAATAATAGAAATTTTTTCTTGAGGAATCACAAAAAATTTATATATTTTTTATTAATATTGATATTTGAAGGATATATTCTTTATTGATATTATGATATAATAGCCACAGCATAGCTGTGGCATAAAAGTTTGTTACACAAACTTCTAGCTTCCTGCTATATATTAAATTATGATATAATAGTTACAGCGAATAATAAGTAAATGGGTTTAAGACTTATTATTCGCTTTGTGATTATAATAAAAAAGTTTACGATGTAATTTTTTTGCATAAATAGAAATGATTTTTATTATGGTAACTACAGCAAAATTGTGGTGTAAATGTATGGTGTAGTAACAGACAGACAAAATTGTAGAACAAGTAGAAGAATGGGGAAATCATATGGGCAAGATAATAGGTATTGATTTAGGCACAACAAATAGTTGTATCGCTGTAATGGAGGGGAATGAGCCGACTGTTATAGCAAATAAAGAAGGCTATAGGACGACCCCTTCAGTTGTTGCATTTTCTAAGGAGGGAGAGCGAATCGTTGGAAATGCAGCAAAGAGGCAGGCGGCTGTTAATGCGGATAGAACTATTTTTTCAATTAAACGAAATATGGGTACAGATTATCGCAAAAAGGTGGATGGAAAAAAGTATACGCCACAGGAAATTTCTGCAATGATACTTCGCAAATTAAAAGAAGATGCAGAAAGCTTTGTAGGTGAGGAAGTAACCGATGCTGTGATTACAGTTCCAGCTTATTTTAGTGATGCCCAAAGACAGGCGACAAAGGATGCAGGACGGATTGCAGGGTTAAATGTATTAAGAATTATCAATGAACCAACTGCTGCCGCATTGGCATATGGATTGGATAATGGACAGTCACAAAAGATTTTAGTATATGATTTAGGAGGCGGAACATTTGATGTGTCCATTATAGAGATAGGCGATAATTTGATTCAAGTTCTTGCGACATCAGGCGACAATCATTTAGGTGGTGATGATTTTGATCAAAGAATCGTGCATTATCTTGTGGAGCAGTTTAAGCAGAGCGAAGGAATTAATATTGAAAAAGATGTTGCTGCGTTACAGCGCATTCGAGAGGAAGCAGAAAAAGCAAAAAAAGAACTGTCTTCTGCACTCAATGCCAATATTAATCTTCCATTTTTAGCGGTAAGCAAAGGCGAACCGCATCATATGGATATCAATATTACAAGACAGCAATTTGAAGCGATTACAATGGATTTAATTAATAAGACCGTCGCTCCTGTTGAAAATGCTTTATTGGATGCAGGGCTGAATAAAAATGATATCAATATGGTTTTGCTTGTTGGCGGTTCGACAAGAATACCTGCCGTTCAGGAAAAAGTGCGTGAGATTATGGGAAGGGAGCCTTCAAGGAATCTAAATCCAGATGAGTGTGTTGCGATGGGAGCTGCCATACAGGGTGGAAAATTAGGTAATCAGCTTATACCTGGCTCTACTGCTTCAGAGATTATTTTGATGGATGTTACACCGTTATCTTTGTCTATTGAGACATTTGGCGGTATTGCCAGTCGATTGATTGAACGCAATACAACGATTCCTACACGTCATAGTCAAATATTTACAACAGTGGGGAATTATCAAACATCTGTTGATATTAAAGTATATCAAGGAGAAAGAAAATTCACAAAAGATAATAAATTAATTGCCAATTTTCGACTTTCAGGGATTAGAAGGGCGATGGCAGGGATTCCTCAGATTGAGGTAACTTTTGATATTGATGTCAATGGAATTGTCAATGTGTCTGCCAAAGATTTAGACACTAACAATGAACAGTCTGTTACCATAACATCAAGCTCGAATATGAGTGAAGACGAGATTGAGAGAGCAAAATGGGAAGCAGATATTTATGGCAAACAAGACGAGACAAAAGGCGAGCTGGTTGAGATGGTTATATCTGCTGAAAATATGGTAAGGACAGTCTCTGCAATGTTAAAGGAGCATAAAAAAGATTGGGATAAGGAAAAGCGAAAGAACATTAAAGAAACCTGTTCTATGTTATCAAAAGCACTTGGGAAAACGACGCCGGAAAAGGTTACACAAATAGAAGCACAGCAAATTAGACAAGCTGTGGAAGAAATGCAGTATACTCTTGAAAAATATGGTATAAAGATATAGCAAGTTTGTTATCGTTTTGTGCCAAATTTGAAATATTAGTTGCTGCTAAAAATAATTGCAGCATGAAGGCTAAAAATAAGAAAATAGATTTATTGACTAAATTTACAGTTTACAGAAAGGAAGAATTGTTTTATGGCAGGTTCTACTTATGGCAATATATTAAGAATTACAACATGGGGCGAGTCGCATGGTAAAGCATTGGGTGTTGTCGTAGATGGATGTCCGTCTGGCGTTGAGCTTTGTGAGGAGGATATTCAAATTTTTTTAGATAGAAGAAAACCTGGACAGTCAAAATTTACTACACAAAGGAAAGAAAGTGACACCGTTCAGTTATTATCAGGTGTGTTTGAAGGAAAAACAACAGGTACGCCTATTTCCATGATGGTTTTAAATACCACACAGCGCTCATCAGATTATTCAGAGATTGCATCATATTACAGACCAGGACATGCAGATTATACATTTGATGAAAAATATGGCTTTAGAGATTATCGAGGCGGCGGCAGAAGTTCTGGGAGAGAGACTATAGGCAGAGTTGCCGCAGGAGCAATTGCAATAAAGATATTAAAGCAGTTAGGTATTACATGTACTACATATTCTAAAGAAATTGGTGGGATAGCAATTGATTATAATTCTTTCAATATGGAGGAAGCTGCTCTAAATCCGTTTAATATGCCCGATAAACAGGCGGCACAAAAGGTTGAATTATTTGCTAAAGAGCAGATGGCAAAAGGTGATTCTGTTGGTGGTATTATTGAGTGTGTGATAAGCGGTGTTATGTCTGGTATTGGAGAGCCTGTGTTTGACAAATTGGATGCCAATCTTGCGAAAGCAGTAATGTCTATTGGGGCAGTGAAGGGTTTTGAGATTGGTGATGGTTTTATGGCTGCAAAAGCAACAGGTTTTACCAATAATGATGCATTTGTGATGGAGGGAAAGAATATCATAAAAAAGACCAATCATTCGGGAGGGGTTTTAGGCGGCATAAGTGATGGAGCAGATATTGTATTTAGAGCTGCTATTAAACCAACACCGTCTATATCTGCAATACAAGATACGGTCAACAAACAGGGAGAGAATATACAAGTTTCCATAAAAGGTCGCCATGACCCAATGATTGTGCCAAGAGCAGTCGTTGTCGTTGAGGCGATGGCAGCGCTTACACTTGTCGACTTGATATTGGAAAATATGACATCGACAATGGATAAGATTGTAAAGTTTTATAATCGGGAAAATTAAAGCTTGATGGAATTAGTATCTATTTTTATATTGAAATGATTTTATACGAGCAAATATTAGAACAAAAGGTTGATATTGTAAAAAGTATGCTATATGCAAAAGATTTTTTATAAACAAACAAGTTTGTTACTTATTTGTGCCGAAGTGTCACAAATAAGGATTGATGCAACAATAGAAATTGCTTTCGCGGCTGCTTTAATAGTTTTTTCTATTGTACAATTCCTACGCTACGCTTCGGAATGGAGATTATTATGTACAAGATACTTAACACAGATGGACGTGCGAAAAGAGCTGTTATGGAAACGGTGCATGGGACAATTCAGACGCCTGTATTTATGAATGTTGGGACAGTTGGAGCAATAAAAGGTGCTGTGTCAACAATAGATTTACAAAAGATAGGGACACAGGTGGAACTGTCAAACACATACCATCTTCATGTACGTACAGGCGATAAATTGATTAAACAGATGGGTGGGCTTCATCGTTTTATGAACTGGAATAAGCCGATTCTTACTGATTCTGGCGGATTTCAAGTGTTTTCCTTAGCAGGTCTTAGAAAGATAAAAGAAGAAGGTGTTACCTTTAACAGTCATATTGACGGTCATAAAATATTTATGGGACCAGAGGAAAGTATACAGATTCAATCAAATTTAGGTTCAACAATTGCTATGGCATTTGATGAATGTGCGCCAGCAAAAGCAGATAGAGCTTATGTAGAAAATTCAGTTGAACGGACTTCAAGATGGCTGGTGCGCTGTAAAAATGAGATGAAAAGGTTAAATGAATTGTCCGATACAATTAATCCCAATCAATTACTTTTTGGTATTAATCAGGGAGCGGTCTATTCTGATATACGAATTGAACATGCAAAATATATTGCCGATATGAACTTAGATGGGTATGCAGTAGGTGGTTTAGCTGTTGGAGAAACGCATGAGGAAATGTATCACATTCTTGATGAGACGGTTCCCTATTTGCCAAAAGATAAACCGACATATCTTATGGGGGTTGGGACGCCTGCTAATATTTTAGAGGCAGTGGAGCGAGGCATTGACTTTTTTGACTGTGTGTATCCTTCAAGAAATGGCAGACATGGACATGTATATACGAAGTTTGGCAAAATTAATTTATTTAATGCAAAATATGAAAAAGAGGATAATCCAATAGAGGAAGGGTGTCCATGTGAGGCGTGTCAATATTCAAGGGCATATATCAGACATCTATTAAAAGCAAAAGAAATGCTTGGAATGAGACTTTGTGTGATTCATAACTTGTATTATTATAATCATTTGATGGAAGATATACGGGATGCTATTGAGGCAGGACAGTACCATTCGTTTAAGACAAAACGGCTGGAAATGATGAAAATATACGATGCAAATTAATTTATAGACTAGTGATAAGATTATTGATAAAAATGTTGCGAGGGTCAAATACCATAGTGTCCTTTGGGTGTATTGCTACGTTGCGAACTTGATATCTCGTTGCTTGCAGCAGGGTATTTGATTTTACTATATGAATAATAACTTAAAAAATTATAAAATAATGGAACGTACTGGACAGGCTGATAAAATTAATGTAATATATTATGGAAAAAGTTAGATGTCTCACAGTAATTGGCAGAGTATAAAGATTGAAAGTAGTAGAATTTGTGCATTGTTAGGATTCTATTGTTATCAATCAGCCGCTGATGGAGGCTAAAAATGAATTTGTGTCTGTGCGTTGCTTGGCACAAAATGTATATTTAAATAACTTATCAATGTCATAAGTAAATAGTTTTTTAGTTTAATAAGAAAGCAGCGCAGGAATGGAGATTTTTATATGCAACAAGGAATTGTTATCGTCGTTTATGTGGTAGCATTGATTGCTCTATTTTACTTTCTTGCAATCAAGCCACAAAAAAAGCAAAAACAGCAGCAACAAGCACTGATGGATTCTATTGGAAAAGGTGATTATATTCTTACAACCAGTGGATTTTATGGAGTTATCATAGATATGACAGATGATGATGTTATTGTTGAGTTTGGCAATAATAAAAATTGTCGTATCTCAATGCAAAAAAGTGCAATTGCTCAGGTAGAAAAAGCAGTGTCAGTAGAAGATTAATGGAAATTGCCTATGGATATACAAACAGATGTAAATACAGGTCTATCATCTAAACAGGTAGAAAAACGTATCAAGGAAGGACTGTATAATGAGCCTGTTAAGAATCAGTCCAAAACAGTAGGACAGATTATAGCAGGCAATGTATTTACGTATTTTAACTTAATATTTTTTATTTTTACGCTAATGCTTGCCTTAGTACACTCCTATATTAATATGACATTTTTGCCTATTATTATCATTAATATGCTGATTGGTATTGTGCAGGAGATTCGGACAAAGAGGGTTCTCGATAAATTAACATTATTAAATGCCTCCTATTCTACAGTAATAAGAGATGGAAAAGAGAAAAAAGTGTTGTCCGAAGAGCTTGTACTTGGTGATTTATGTATACTGGGCGCAGGAAAGCAAATCAGTGCTGATGCCATAGTTGTAAATGGCAGTGTTCGAGTGAATGAAGCCCTTGTTACAGGGGA
Source organism: uncultured Lachnospira sp. (assembly GCA_910585095.1). Classification (GTDB taxonomy): domain Bacteria; phylum Bacillota; class Clostridia; order Lachnospirales; family Lachnospiraceae; genus Lachnospira. The sequence continues at coordinate 71,971 of CAJUBU010000006.1, read as the reverse complement.
AGCCGACGAGATAACAAAGGATGTCGGCGATAAGCTTTTGTCGGGAAGTTTTGTTGTTGCAGGTGAGTGTAGGGCTGTATTGGAGCATGTAGGACTGGATTCCTATGCTTCAAAGATTGCATTAGAGGCAAAGGCGTCCAGAAAAAAGCAGAAAACGGAGATGATGAGTTCCCTAGATAAGTTGGTAAAAACAATTGGTATAGCGATTATACCGATTGGAATTTTAATGTTTTGTCAAACGTACTTTTTGCTGCATCACAATATTTCACAGAGTGTCGTTGCAGTTATTGCGGCACTTGTCGGCATGATTCCAGAAGGGCTTTATCTTCTTACAAGCGTAGCGCTTGTTGTAAGTGTTATGAGGCTCGGTAAAAAAAATGTCTTAGTACATGAGATGGCTTGTGTTGAAACACTTGCAAGAGTGAATGTGCTGTGCGTTGATAAGACAGGAACGATTACCGAAAATAAAATGTCTGTAAATGAGGTTGTACCTATAAAAACGAATGTATCAAAAGAAGACGTTTTTAATAAGATAGGAAACCTTGTATCTGTACTTGATAATGACAATAATACAATGGATACATTAAAAGCGTATTTTACAAAATCAGAAGGTTTGAAAGCAGTAAAAACGTTTGGTTTTTCGTCGGAGACAAAATTTAGTTCGGCTTCGATGGAGGACGGGAAAAATTATATTATTGGTGCGCCCGAAAAAGTTTTGCTTGACGATTATTGTAATTATCAAAAACAGATAGAAGAGTATGCTAGACGTGGTATGCGTGTACTTATATTTGGCATATATGACGGGCAGCTTGATGGACATCCATTAGAAAAACCGATTGTTCCAATGGCGATAGTTGTTTTAGGCAATGCTATAAGAAAAGAGGCAAGGGAGACTTTTGAATATTTTGCAAATCAGGGCGTTGAGATAAAGGTTATTTCAGGAGATAATCCATTGACGGTTTCCTGCGTTGCAAAAGATGCAGGAATAGCTCATTCTGATATGTTTGTTGATGCATCCTCTCTTGAGACTGATGAAGAAATTGAGGAGGCGGCAGAACGATATACCATTTTTGGAAGAGTGCAGCCAGACCAAAAAAAGAGATTGGTTCAGGCTTTAAAAAAGGCAGGCAATGTTGTGGCTATGACAGGTGATGGCGTCAACGATGTGCTAGCACTTAAAAGTGCAGATTGCAGTATTGCATTTGGTTCAGGAAGTGAGGCGGCCTCAAATGTCGCTCAGATTGTTTTGTTGGATTCCAACTTTTCATGTATGCCTTCTGTGGTATTAGAAGGAAGACGAGTTGTCAATAATATTCAGCGAACAGCCTCTTTGTTTATTGTTAAAAATATATTTTCTATTCTTTTAGCTTTATTTTCTATGCTTTCAGGGAACCGTTATCCATTATATCCGACACAGTTGTCTTTGCTTGGAGCGTTTACCATTGGTGCGCCAGGATTTTTATTGGCATTACAGCCAAGTAAAAGTCTTATTAAAGGGCGGTTTTTAAGAAATGTAATTATGAAAGCATTGCCAGCGGCAATTACGGATTTTCTCTTAGTGGCAATATTTGTTGTTATTGGAAATATTACAAAGACTGCACATGAACAGTTATCAACCATTGTTATACTGATTTTGCTTGCTGTTGGTATGTGTGAGCTGATACGAGTCTGTATGCCAATGGATAGGATTCGTATTGTTGTATGTATTATGATGACAGCAGGAATTGTTTTGAGTGTTTTATTTTTAAGAGAGGTTTTTGCAATTTATCCACTTACAGTTAATCAGATAATTCAAACAGCATGTTGGATGGTTGGTTCTGTTCCAATATTTATTGTAATGTGTAAATTGGTTGATAAATTTTTTGCAAAAAATAGCAAATAGATTTTTGAAGATATGTTTTTTGAAAATGATAAATAGGTTTTGGAGAATAGATTTTAAATTAAAATAACTAATTAATTTTATTAATTATATTAAAATAGTAATAAAAAATAAAAGAGGTTGCTGCAAAATAAAAGAAAATTTATTTTGTGACAGCCTCTTTGTTAAAATATTCATTATCTGAAATATTCTTAAAAAACAATACTGAATATGCAAAATATTTGATATTGATTTAAGATTTCACTTCTAAAAGTTCAGCTCGCATTTTATGAGTTTCTAAGTCCGCCAGTCGAGTTGGAATAGGAATATGGCTTTCTTTGTTGGTGAATTGAAAGGCTAATTTTGTTACGGTATCAATATCAATATAGTTTCCTACGGAGGCAAAGATTGGTTTTATATTGGTATGGGTTCGGATAGCACGTCCCAATATTTTCTGTTCTTTTATAATGTTCGTATAAGAGCCAGCAGTGCTTTCTGGTATACAATATTGTGCGCCTTCTACCTGAAAATATCGCTTTGCAATGCCAATCGTTGGCGTTTTTAAATAAAAGGAAGCATGTGTTGCTAAACCCATCATTCTAGGATGCAGTATTCCATTTCCATCAAATAAAAATAGATTTGGCTGATGACTTAATTTGGCAGCAGTCTGAATAACAAGCGGTAATTCACGAAAGGCAAAACAACCTGGAATATAAGGAAAGTTAATTTTATCAGCAACATGTTTTTGTTCTATTACCGTTTTTTTATGTACATCAAGGACGACAATGCAGCATACTGCCCATTCGGTTTCTTCTTTTTTCCAATAAGCAATATCAACGCCTGCAACGGTTTGAATTTCGCTTAAAGGAATAGTGTTTTTTTCTACGACATATTGAGATAATTCTTGTTGTATTTGAATACAATCGGATTCAGATAATGTTGAAAATTGGTTTATTTCTAATAGTTTCATATAATTTTTCTTTCTATTGATTTATTTTTTTTGATACAGTTCATTTATAGATTCTGCCAAAATTGACCGTGAATGTTTGTCAGGGTTATTATTGTAATTTTTCTTATCAATATAATAATCTTTTAATTCTCCCCAATAGTGATTATTTTTTAACCATTTTATTTTTTTTGATAAGCCATTAAACCCATTCCTTCGATATTCCCAAGTGTAATTATTAATTTTTTTATTAAATCGTATATATTGTTGTCTCCCATCATTACAGTTATATACTATTGCAAAATCACAACTATGTTTAATTTTATAAGTGGATGTATTTACTTTTTTTATAGTTAATACGCTAGTGGAATCTTCATAATTTTTGTAATTATATTATCGCTTGAACTGCCAACAGGAGTAAATTGAAATGTAAAAAATTTTCTTACAATATCTTGAATTTCAAAAGGTATTTGATATAATTCATTTTTAATAGGTTGTGCTTCCTTTTTTGTTACATAGATAAAATTGTGCATAATACATACCTCCAATAATAAAATTCCCTAACCGACCATTTAATAAAATTAAATTATTAAAGAATACCATAATTTACAATTTTGTCAATAGATAAAATGTTATTTTTTATAAATAAATATTATAAATTTAAAAAGCAATCATTTTATTAATATTTTTTATAATGATTTATTGTATATAATATAATTGTTATAATAAATGTTCTAAATAATAAGAATATTATTTTTAGATAATAGATAACTTGCAAGGATTATTTATATATAAACAAAAATATAGAAATGAGGATTGATATGTATAAAAATTGTCATCATACAAGCACAGAAATTATAACCCAAGATATAAATGTTAGTTTACATGATTGTAAGGCAACCAAAGTCTCATTAGAAGATGAGATTCTTTCTTTTTCTTTTCCCGATGGATTTTGGGTAAGAAACAAAGACAATACTGATAAAAAATTATTTTATACAGATGAAGGGCAGGTAAATTTTATGCTTTTATATGCGGATGATATTGCAGTAACCATATATATATTTACAGAAAAAGATGGAAAAATCATTCGAGAAGAATGTACAATAGAAAAATTTATGAGCCAAATTAATAATGGGTTATGCAGTCTTGAATTTCTTTATTCGTATATAGGTTATCAAACATTTAAATTTGATTGTTGGATTTGGTTTGATAAAGAGCCATATCATAAAGAATGTGAACTTATTATATCAGCACAAGAAATAGTTTATCAATGGAATAATTTATATGAAGAATCATAGTAAAAAATTAAACCTGTGTCAAAAAATTACAATATACAAAATAAATGATAGTAAAGAGGGAGAAAAGGAATTATTGGTATTGCAAGAGTTATTTTGATATTGACAATTAACTTTCATATATTGCCACCAAGCATGTTTTGATTGGAGTGCAGAAAAAATGGGAAACTTACAATTTTAATATCTTGAAAAAAAATAAAAAATAAGTTATGATGTAGTGAATTAGACATTATTGATATAAATATATTCATAAAACAAGGATTATGAATGGAATTGGGAAAGGAGTAGAGGTAACGTTATGGAATTTAATATTACATTGATTCCAGGTGATGGAATTGGACCAGAAATTGTGAGAGAAGCAAGAAAAGTGCTTGACTGTGTTGGAGAAAAATATGGACATATCTTTCATTACACAGAGATATTGATGGGTGGTTGCTCTATTGATGCATGTGGCGTGCCTTTGACAGATGAAGCCATTGCAACGGCAAAAGCATCGGATGCAGTTTTATTAGGCGCTGTTGGCGGCAATGTCGGCAATTCAAAATGGTATGATGTAGCTCCTAATTTAAGACCAGAGGCAGGACTTTTAAAAATTCGCAAGGAGCTTGAATTATTTGCCAATATTCGCCCAGCATATTTATATAATGAGTTAAAAGACACTTGTCCTCTCAAAAATGAAATAATTGGCAATGGATTTGACATGGTTATTATGAGAGAATTAACAGGGGGTTTATATTTTGGCGACCGTTGGACTAAAGAAGTCGATGGTGTTATGACAGCGGTAGACACGCTTACATATAATGAAAATGAAATTAGAAGAATTGCCATAAAAGGTTTTGAGATTGCAATGAAACGCCGCAAAAAATTAGTGAGTGTAGATAAGGCAAATGTCTTGGATTCCTCAAGATTATGGAGAAAGGTTGTTGCCGAGGTAGCAAAGGATTATCCAGAAGTAGAAGTTGAAAATATGCTTGTGGACAACTGTGCTATGCAGCTTGTAATGAATCCAGGACAATTTGATGTTATTCTTACAGAGAATATGTTTGGCGATATTTTGTCCGATGAGGCAAGTATGATAACAGGCTCGATTGGTATGTTATCCAGTGCAAGTCTTGGCAAGACAAAACTTGGATTATATGAGCCTAGTCATGGTTCAGCGCCAGATATTGCTGGAAAAAATATTGCAAATCCGCTGGCTACCATTCTTAGTGCAGCAATGATGCTTCGCTATTCGCTTGATTTGGACAAAGAAGCCGATGCAATTGAGGCGGCAGTTGCTTTGGCAATTAAAGAAAATTATAGAACAATAGATATTATGTCGGAGGGTATGACTCAATGTTCGACTACACAGATGGGCGATATTGTCTCAGAGCGAATTAAATAACAATAACAGACAATGTTTTTTTCATAGACTAGAAATTGCAAGAAAATATATTGTTTCATTCAAAATGATTCAGTCATAATTGAAATGGATAGAGGTAATTATGGTACTTGAAATAACAGGAAAAATAAGATAAAAATCAGTCGCATCATAGGAGGTTAAATATGAAAAGTGATAATGTAAAAAAAGGTATGCAGCAGGCACCACATCGCTCGCTGTTTAATGCACTTGGTTTTACAGGTGAGGAGATGAATAAACCACTTGTTGGTATTGTTAGCTCATATAATGAGATTGTTCCAGGACATATGAATTTAGATAAAATTGTCAATGCAGTAAAGCTTGGAGTGGCTGAAGCTGGCGGTGTGCCGGTTGTCTTTCCAGCAATTGCCGTTTGTGATGGAATTGCAATGGGACATGTTGGCATGAAATATTCGCTTGTGACCAGAGATTTAATTGCGGATTCAACAGAGTGTATGGCGTTGGCACATCAGTTTGATGCATTAGTTATGGTGCCAAACTGCGATAAAAATGTGCCAGGACTCCTGATGGCAGCAGCAAGAATTAATGTTCCAACAGTATTTGTAAGTGGTGGACCAATGTTAGCTGGTCACGTAAAAGGGAAAAAGACAAGCCTTTCATCGATGTTTGAAGCAGTAGGCTCTTATGCGGCAGGTACAATGACAGAGGAGGATGTGTGCGAATATGAGCGCAAGGCATGTCCTACATGTGGTTCTTGTTCTGGTATGTATACAGCCAATTCGATGAATTGTCTAACAGAAGTGCTTGGTATGGGGCTTCGCGGCAATGGAACGATTCCAGCAGTATATTCAGATAGAATAAGACTTGCAAAACATGCGGGAATGGCTGTTATGGAAATGTTAAAAAAGGATATCAGACCAAGAGATATTATGACAAAAGAAGCCATTTTAAATGCGCTTACAGTGGATATGGCACTAGGCTGTTCAACAAACAGTATGCTGCATCTTCCAGCGATTGCTCATGAAGTAGGGTTTGATTTTGATATTAAGTTTGCCAATGAAATCAGCGAAAAGACACCAAATTTATGTCATCTTGCACCAGCAGGTCCTACATATATGGAAGATTTAAACGAGGCTGGTGGTGTGTATGCTGTAATGAATGAACTTGATAAATTGGGACTTCTTCATAGAGATTGTATAACCGTTACAGGCAAAACGGTTGGTGAAAATATAGAACATGCAGTGAATTTGAATCCAGAAGTAATAAGACCAATTGACAATCCATACAGTAAGACAGGCGGTCTTGCAGTGCTTTCAGGAAATCTTGCGCCAGATGGTTCGGTTGTGAAGCGTTCAGCAGTTGTCGAGGAAATGATGGTGCATGAAGGACCAGCCAGAGTATTTGACTGTGAGGAGGATGCCATTGAGGCAATTAAAGGCGGCAAGATTCTAGCAGGAGACGTTGTTGTAATCCGATATGAGGGACCAAAGGGCGGACCAGGTATGCGAGAAATGTTAAATCCAACCTCCGCTATTGCTGGCATGGGACTTGGTTCAACGGTGGCGCTTATAACAGACGGACGTTTTTCAGGAGCCAGTAGAGGTGCTTCGATAGGGCATGTGTCGCCAGAGGCTGCTGTGGGCGGTCCAATTGCATTAGTGGAAGAAGGCGATATTATCAGTATCAATATTCCACAGTTAAAGCTTGAATTGAAAGTCTCTGATGAAGAATTAGCAGCAAGAAAAGCAAAATGGCAGCCAAGAGAACCTAAAGTGACAACAGGTTATCTTAGAAGATATGCATCAATGGTGACATCAGGAAATAGAGGCGCCATTCTTAAGACACCAGACACCATATAAATAATAAAAATACTGCAATTATATAATTAATATTTTTTGAGAAAGGATATATGATTTATGAAATTAAACGGTTCTGAAATCATTGTAGAATGTTTAAAAGAACAAGGCGTAGACACAGTATTTGGATATCCAGGTGGTGCTATTCTCAATGTTTACGATGCGTTATATAAACATTCAGACGAGATAACACATATACTTACATCACATGAGCAAGGGGCGGCACATGCTGCTGATGGTTATGCGAGAGCAACAGGAAAAGTGGGGGTTTGCTTTGCTACATCAGGTCCTGGTGCAACCAATCTTGTCACAGGAATTGCCACTGCCTATATGGATTCGATTCCTGTTGTTGCCATTACATGTAATGTAACAGTGCCATTGCTTGGAAAGGACAGTTTTCAGGAGGTTGATATTCAAGGCGTGACAATGCCAATAACAAAACATAATTATATTGTTAAAAATGTAGAAGATTTGGCAGACACTATACGAAAAGCTTTTCGTATTGCAAAAAAAGGAAGACCAGGTCCTGTTTTAATTGATGTGACAAAAGATGCCACATCAAATGAATGTGAATATATAAAAGAGACGCCAAAGCCAATTGAGAGAAAGACAGATACCATTAAGGAGGAAGATGTTGAGCGTGTTGTTTCTTTTATTAAAGAATCAAAGAAGCCATTTGTATTTGTCGGCGGCGGCGTTATAGCAGCCGATGCTTCAGATGAGTTAAAAAAATTTGTCCATAAAATTCATGCTCCTGTTGCAGATTCACTTATGGGGAAGGGCGCATTTGATGGTTCAGATTCATTGTATACAGGTATGCTTGGCATGCACGGAACAAAAGCCTCTAATTTTGGCGTATCAGAGTGTGACTTGTTAATTACGATTGGTGCAAGATTTTCAGACAGAGTGACGGGCAATGCTGCGAAGTTTGCAGATAATGCCAAGATTGTTCATCTCGATGTTGACGCGGCTGAGATTAATAAAAATATTAAAACCGATGCTGTTGTTATAGGAGATGCTTTGGAGGTATTAAAACATATTAATGCGAAATTAGAGCAACTTAACCACAAAGAATGGGTTGACTATATTGAAGAATTAAAAGAAAAATATCCAATGCGATATAACAGAGATTGTTTAAATGGTCCATTGATTATGGAAAACATTTATCGTATAACGAATGGAGAGGCTATTATTGCAACCGATGTTGGACAGCATCAGATGTGGGCGGCACAGCATTATACATATACAAAGCCAAGAACATTACTAACTTCAGGAGGACTTGGAACAATGGGGTATGGGCTTGGTGCTGCTATTGGAGCAAAAGTTGGCTGCAAGGATAAAGTTGTTATCAATGTTGCAGGAGATGGATGCTTTAGAATGAATATGAATGAAATTGCCACAGCTACTCGTTATAATATTCCTATTATTGAAATAATATTTAATAATCATGTATTAGGAATGGTTCGTCAATGGCAGGATTTATTTTATGGACAGCGTTATTCTGCAACGGTCCTTGATGATGTGGTTGATTTTGTAAAGGTTTCTGAAGGTATGGGAGCAAAAGGCTATAAGGTAAGTGATATTGAGTCGTTTAATAAGGCGCTTGAAGAAGCCATTGAGTTAAATATACCTTGCGTTATAGAATGTGATATTAATAGAGAAGATAAAGTATTTCCTATGGTATCGCCAGGTGCTGCAATTTCAGAAGCGTTTGACAGACAAGACCTCGATCAAAAAAATAAAGGATAAAATATCCTTTCTTGACAACATGAGTTGATGGGCATACAATAGTTAAGGTTATGTTACAGTATTTCCGCATGGGCGGTAAAACAGTTAGGAGGAAAAGAGAAATGGCAAGAGTTTACAATTTTAGTGCCGGACCGGCAGTGTTACCAGAAGAAGTGTTAAAAGAAGCGGCTGCTGAGATGTTAGATTACAATGGAAGTGGTCAATCTGTTATGGAGATGAGCCACAGGTCAAAAGTGTATGATGCAATTATCAAAGAGGCTGAGGCTGATCTTAGAGAACTGATGAATATTCCAGAGAATTATAAGGTATTATTCCTTCAAGGCGGGGCTTCGCAGTTTTTTGCAGAAGTTCCTATGAATCTTATGAAAAATAAAAAAGCTGCTTATATTATCACTGGGCAATGGGCTAAGAAAGCTTTTCAGGAAGCTAAGATTTATGGTGAAGCGATTGCTGTTGCATCTTCAGAGGATAAAACATACTCATATATTCCAGACTGTTCTAATCTTGATATTCCAGAAGATGCTGATTATGTATATATCTGTGAGAATAATACAATTTATGGAACAAAGTATAAAGAACTTCCAAATACAAAGGGAAAGCTTCTTGTAGCGGATGTTTCATCATGTTTTTTGTCAGAGCCTGTTGACGTTTCAAAGTATGGCGTTATTTTTGGTGGTGTTCAAAAGAACATCGGACCAGCAGGTGTTGTTATTGCTATTATAAGAGAAGATTTAATTACAGATGATGTTTTGCCTGGCACGCCTACATTGCTTAAATGGAAGACACAGGCAGACAACGATTCACTTTATAACACGCCTCCATGTTATAATATTTATATCTGCGGCAAAGTATTTAAGTGGATTAAAAAGATGGGTGGACTTTTGACAATGAAAGAACACAATGAGAAAAAAGCAAAAATCCTTTATGATTTTCTTGATGAGAGCAAGTTATTTAAGGGTACTGTTGTAAAGCAAGACCGTTCTCTTATGAATGTTCCATTTGTGACAGGTGACAAAGAATTGGATGCAAAGTTTATTGAGGAGGCTACAAAGGCTGGTTTTGTCAATCTTAAAGGTCATAGAACCGTTGGCGGTATGAGGGCTTCTATCTATAATGCTATGCCTATCGAAGGGGTAGAAAAGCTTGTTGAGTTTATGAGAAACTTTGAAAAGGAGAATGCGTAATAATGGTAAATGTACATTGTCTTAATAATATAGCAAAGATTGGTCTTGACTTATTTTCAGATGATTATAATACAGAGAGCAGTTTTGAGGATGCACAGGCAATTCTTGTAAGAAGTGCGAAGATGCATGATATGGAACTTTCTGATAATTTGCTTGCAATTGCAAGAGCAGGTGCAGGTGTCAATAATATTCCGCTGGATAAGTGTGCAGATGCAGGTATTGTGGTATTTAATACGCCAGGCGCCAATGCCAATGCGGTTAAGGAACATGTGATTGCTGCAATGCTACTTGCTTCAAGAGATATTCTTGGCGGCAATCAGTGGGTTTTGGAAAATAAAGGCGATGCAGATATAGCAAAGTCCGCAGAAAAAGCAAAGAAAGCATTTGCAGGTCAAGAAATTAAGGGCAAGAAACTTGGTGTTATCGGGCTTGGCGCTATTGGTCAGCTTGTGGCTAATGCGGCAATCGCACTTGGTATGGAAGTATATGGATATGACCCATATCTTTCAGTCAATGCAGCATGGAACCTTTCAAGTAAGGTAAAACATATTGTTAATGTTGAGGATATTTATAAAGAATGTAATTATATTACCATCCATGTACCAGCTATGGACAGCACAAAGGGTATGATAAATAAAGAAGCATTTGATATGATGCAGGATGGTACAGTTATTATTAACTGTGCAAGAGATGTTTTAGTAGATGAGTCTGCTATTGGAGAAGCTCTTGCATCTGGAAAAGTAAAGAAATATGTTACCGATTTTCCAAATGCTACAACGGCTAATATGGAAGGCGCTATTGTAATTCCTCATCTTGGCGCTTCAACAGAAGAAGCAGAAGATAACTGTGCAGTGATGGCTGTTAAGGAAATTGCTGATTATATTGAAAATGGCAATATTATCAATTCTGTCAACTATCCAAACTGTGATATGGGAACATGCAAAACAGCTGGGCGTGTAGCCGTTTGTCATAAGAATGTACCTGCTGTTATCAGTAAGATTACATCAGTAATGGGTGATGAAGGTATCAATATTGAAGAGATGTCAAACAAGTCAAGGGGCGATTATGCGTATTCAATGCTTGATATCAGTGAGCCGGCATCGGACAGTGTTGTTGATAAGTTGTCAGCAATTGATGGCGTTATTAAGGTAAGAGTAGTTGTTTAATCATTTATAGCAACACATTCTTTTTTAGATAAGAATGAATGTTATAATAGATGTAAATGAATTTACTTGTAAGGATGAAATAAGGAAACGGTCAGTAGTTTTAATACACCGTTTCCTTTACTTTTGTCTATAAATAATATATAATATTGTATTATGTATTATTTATAGACAAAAGAATAGATTGTGAATATAGTATCCGTTATTTTATGAATTAATTTATTTTTATATTAAGTAAAAGTGGAGGTTTTATGGAAAAAGAAAATAAATTTATAAATGATATGGCGAATTACAATAAGGTGGCTGTCACATGTCAAACCATTGAGTGCATTGTTATTGCAATTGCATATATAATGGAGTATGTAAAAGGGGCAAGGTCGTTAGGCTATGTTCTTCTTACAATAGCAATTGGACTTATTGGTCCAGTTCTTGGAATAATTGCATATAGAAAGAAACCAGATGCATCGGCTATTAGGCATATTGTTGCTTATAGCTTTGCCGTATTTTACACCTTTATATTATTGACAACCAATAATTTATTAGCGTTTGTATATGTTATCCCTATGCTTGTTGCGATAGCAGTATATAATGATTATAAATATACCATTCCTATTAATATTGGTGTTATTATTGTCAATATCATACAAGTGACAATGCTTTTTGTTCGTAAGGTTTATACAACAAAAGATTTGGCTTCCGTTGAAATTCAAGTGCTTGTTATAATTATTATTTGCCTCTACTCTATGTATGTCTCAAAATCGTTGGAGAGAAATAACTCTTTAAAGTTGTCTCATATAAAAGAACAGGGTGAAAAAACGGCAAAGATGCTTGATACAACAATGAATGTATCAATAAAAATGACAGAAGATATTGATGTTATTAGTGATAAAATTAATATTTTAAATGATGCGGTTGAATCGACAAGCAGTGCGATGAATGAGGTGAATGCAGGGGCTACGGATACAGCAAATGCAGTGCAAAAGCAGCTTGAAATGACAGAAAATATACAAAAGCGTGTACATGATGTAAAAAAGTGTTCTTCACAGATTATAGATAGTGTTAATAATACGATGAAAGCAATTCATCATAGCAATGAGACCATGTTATTATTAGTTGAAAAGGTAAATGTATCAGTTCAATCAGGAGAGCTTGCCACACAGCAGCTTAACCGATTAAGCGAAGATATGATAAAGATGCATTCGGTTGTGGACATTATTACAAATATTACTTCACAGACGAGTCTTTTAGCGTTAAATGCAAGTATTGAAGCAGCAAGAGCAGGAGAGGCAGGCAAAGGATTTGCCGTTGTTGCAACAGAAATTTCTAAGATGGCTGACGAGACGCAGAGTGCCACTGAAAATATTACAGCGATGATAAGTGATGTAGCAGAAGCTTTAAAGAATGTTGTCAATGTGACAAATCAAATTGTAATTGATATATCGAGTCAAAAACAGGCTACAAGCGATACCGATGCTAGTTTTAAAATTATTGAGAACAATACATATGATATTTCATCAAATTCCAATAAATTAGCATCTTTTGTTGAAGAACTCTCAAAAGCCAACGATAAAATCGTTGACAGTGTAGCTACTATTTCAGCAATTTCAGAAGAAGTGGCAGCACATGCCAATGATACGTTTGAAATTAGTGAAAATAATGCAAAGACGGTCAGGGAATTTGTTGATATGGTAGATGATTTGAAAGAGCTTACAGAGCAGCTTCATATATCAGAATAAATAGTTAAATAATGGTTATTACACTTTGCAGATAATTTGCATTAAATAAGTATTATCGCTTGGTGGATAAACCTTATGTTATAAAATATAAAGCTGTATAGAAAATCAGCGTGAAAGGAGTATTATGGCTACAATTAAACCATTTGAGTGTATAAGACCAGATGTTGCATGTGTTGACCGTGTTGCAGCACTTCCCTATGATGTATATAATAGAGAAGAAGCTGTTGCTGAGGTAAAAAGAGAGCCAAAGTCATTTCTTAGAATTGACAGAGCTGAGACACAATTTGATGATTCTGTAGATACCTATGCGCCAGAAGTATATGCAAAAGCAAAGGAATTATTAGAAGAAGCAATTGCTGATGGTACCTATATAACAGACAAGGATAGAGCATACTATATTTATGCTCTTACAATGAATGGAAGAACACAGACAGGAATTGTTGCCTGTGCATCCATTGATGATTATCAAAATGATGTTATCAAAAAGCATGAAAATACACGTGCTGAAAAAGAGGTTGACCGAATTACACATGTTGATACATTAAGCGCACAGACAGGTCCTATTTTTCTCGCTTATAGAGCCAATGATACAATAAGGGAAGAAGTGGCTAGAGTAAAGAATAGTGAACCACTTTATGATTTTGTATCCAATGATGGTATACAGCATCAAGTTTGGAAGATAGGTAATAAAGAAAGTATTAATAAAATTCAACATGCGTTTGAAACGATTGATTCTATATATATTGCTGATGGACATCATAGAGCAGCATCGGCTGTAAAGGTAGGGTTAAAAAGACGTGATGCCAATCCAGAATATACAGGAAATGAAGAATTTAACTATTTTCTTTCAGTGTTATTTCCAGATGAAGAATTAATGATACTTCCATATAATCGTGTTGTCAAAGATTTGAATGGATATGAGCCTGCTGCATTACTTGAACAAATTTCTAAATATTTTGATGTCACATTGTCCAATGAGCAGGTTAATCCTGAAAATAAGGGTGAATTTGGCATGTATTTGGAGGGAAAATGGTACAAACTTACAGCACATAAAGATATTCAAAATTCACATCCTGTTGATGGGTTAGATGTAGCAATTTTACAACAGTATATATTGACGCCATTGTTTGGTATCAAAGACCCTAAAACGGATAAGAGAATTGATTTTGTTGGTGGTATACGCGGATTAGGAGAGCTTGAAAGACGCTGCAGCAAAGATTGTGTTTTAGCATTTTCAATGTATGCAACGTCGATTGGCGAATTATTTGCCGTTTCCGATGCAAATCTTTTGATGCCTCCTAAATCAACTTGGTTTGAACCAAAACTTAGAAGTGGTATATTTATACATAAAATTTAATCTCATCAAGGAAGTATTTGATTATAAATAAAAGAAAGGATATGGCATTATGATACATGAAGTGATAGAAATTGATATTGATTATAGCAAACTTGGAATCAGTCACAATGGCAATAAAGCAACGATTACCACTTATATTAAAGATATGTTTCCAGATTATCAAAACAAATTTTACAGACCATTTGTTATTATTTGTCCGGGTGGCGGATATGAACATCATTCTCCAAGAGAGGCAGAAGTAATTGCAATTAAAATGTTGGATATGGGATACAATGCAGCAATTTTAAGATATAGTCTGATGCCGAATGTATTTCCATGTCAAGTATATGAAGCCGCTTATGCAGTTGATTATGTAAGAAAACATGCAGCTCAGTGGGATGTCAATCCAGGTAGAATTATTATGGCAGGATTTTCAGCAGGAGGACATGTGGCAGGTTGTCTTGGCACATTGTATAATAATCCAATTATGGATGATTTCTTGAAATTAATGCAGTTAAATAGTGATGATATTAAACCAAATGGTTTGATGTTGGGTTATCCTGTTATCACTTCTGGCGATAAGGCGCATCTATTATCTTTTGAAAGATTATTGCAGGATAAGATAACGGATGCTGATATATTAAAGTTAGTTTCTGTTGAGCGTAATGTTACATCCGATACACCGCCAGCTTTTATATGGCATACATTTACAGATAATTCAGTGCCTGTTGAAAATTCGTTAATGTTGGCATCAGCTTATAGAAAAGCGAATGTTAATTTTGAACTTCATATTTTTCCATCAGGTGTGCATGGGTTAGGTCTTGGAACAAAAGAGACTGATACAAAGGATTGTAAACATTACTGTCCAGAAGTAAGCGTATGGACAAGCCTTTTTAATACATGGCTTAACAACCTTACTTTTATATAAATTTTTTAAGTTTGTGTCTTTTTCCAAACTTGTAAGTTAAACAAGAAAGGGGATTTTTAATGGGGAATAAACTTTATAATTTAATGAACTGGCCTGAAATTGAAGGGATTGTTTATGCAGAAAGCGATGAGCCAAATGAGTTGTTGGGTGGACGATTATTAAAAGAAGGATTTTTAATTCAAGTATTTAGACCAGATGCCGTTGAAATTAAAGTGAATGTAGCATCAATGAAAAAGACATATATTATGGAAAAAGTTGATGAGTCTGGATATTTTGCAGTACTTATTCCATCAAAGAAAAAATTGTCTTATACGTTGTCTATTGAAAATGTAAAAGGTGTTGTATCAACCGTATCAGACCCCTACGCATTTCATGTGACACTAAAGGCGGCGGATGTAAAAAAATTTATCAGTGGAACATGTGAAAATGCTTATCAGTTTATGGGAAGTCATGAAACGCAGATAAATGGTATTGATGGCGTATCCTATGCTGTATGGGCGCCAAACGCCAGACGTGTGAGCGTCGTTGGCTCTTTTAATAATTATGATGGCAGATTGCATCCCATGATAAAGGATAAAGAAAGTGGTATTTTTACATTGTTTATTCCAAACAATGTAAAGGAAGATAAGTATTGTTATGAAGTAAAATTGCGAGACAATTCTACTTTTAAGAAAGCAGACCCATATAATATGGCAGATAATAATGATTTGTATGAATTTATATGGTCGGAAAATAACTGGCAGCATAATGTGGATGTGACATCACCAATGGCGATATATAAAATTGATATAGAAGATATTATTGCTGATGTTGATGCAAAAAAAATAGAGGAGCTAGGCTTTAATTATGTTGAGATTGGTAAAATAACATCAACTATTGATGCAAAAAATGCGCTATATGCTGGAAATTTTTGTATCAATCAACATGTTGGAAGTGATAAATTAAAAAGTTTTATTGATGATTGTCATTGCAGAGGAATAGGTGTTATTGCAGAATGTAACTGTGCATATATGGAACAGGGATATGGCAGTTTTGAATATTATGATGGCACTCATCTGTATGATATAAGAGAAGCTTTTATTGATTCGGCGTCAAATGGCAAAGCGGCAATATATGATTACAATAAACCAGAAGTTGTCAGCTATCTTTTGTCAAGCATTATGTATATGATAAAGCAGTTTCATGTCGATGGCATTAAGCTCAAAGATGTATCCGTTATGCTTTATAGGGATTATGGCTGTGAAGCAGGACAGTGGACACCAAATATATATGGTGGCAATGAAAATCTTGAAGCGATAGAGTTTATTAAAAATGTAAGCAATAAAATCAAAAAATTACCAGAAAAAGTATTGTTTATTGCTGAAGAAAACAGTTTATGGTCAAAAGTGACAACTAATGTTAGCGAGCAAGGTCTTGGTTTTGATTATAAGGTGAATTTGAATTTTCAAAAGGATTTTGCAAGCTTTTATTGTAAAGACCCACTATTTAGAAAAAGCGATTACAAAAATTTATTTTTAAGTATGCTCTATCATTACACAGAAAACTATATATTGATGTTTGATACAAAAGCGCTTAATTTAAGAGCGGCAGCACCTGTTTTATCGATTGAAGATCCATCACAGTTAGAAGATATGGTACAAAAACATATAATGACAGCATTGACATTTTTATACACGCATCCTGGTAAAAAATGTATTGATATTTCACAGTGTAAGGGTTGTGAGGAAAGTATTATTCAATTAAACACAATATATAAAAAGAATAAGCCATTATATGAACTTGACCAAGAGCCGCAAGGATTTCAATGGGTAGATACAACATCATCGGAAGAAACGGTTGTTGCATATACAAGATTTGATAACAGCGGAAAGCAAGTTTTGGTTGTTATTAATTTTACACCAGTGGAAAGAAAAGCTTTTCGACTGGGTATATCAAATCCAGGAAAATATAGTAGTATTTTAAATAAAAAAGAAGTGTTATGGACGACGAATGAACCATATAATGGACAAGAAAACTCGTTGCTTGTTGATTTGAAGCCATTGGAAGCTGCATTGTATGATTATGTAGAATTTTCAGAATCGGAAAAGAAACGCATCAAAATTATATCAGATACCAATATTGCATTAAGTAAAGCGCTTGATGATATTAAAGAAAAAGAAAGGGTTTTTGAACATGCTAAAGGTCTTGCAGAAACTGCTGCGAAAGCGGAAAAAGAGGCAATAAAAATAGCTAAAGAAACCGCTAAAGAATGTGCTGAAGCTGAAAAAAGTTTAAAAACAGCCAAAGAATTATATGATAAGATAAAAAAAGAATCGGATATAAAACTGTCAAAGCTTGCGGATAAATAAGTGGAGTAGAGTATGATTCAAAAAGTATTGCTGGAGTCAACAATTGAAAGTGTAATGAATACAGTGGAAGAGACAAGCTCTCTATTTTCTTCTGGAAATATCAATAAATTGATTGGTGATATTGCAAATTGGGGACTAAATATTATTTTCAAATTGGTCTTGTCTTTGTTGGTGTGGAAAATAGGAAAATATCTTGTTAAATTACTATTAAAGATATGTGATAAAGCATTGAGCAAAGGTGATTTTGATATAGGGGTTATTAAGTTTATCTCCTCTATCTTGAGAATGGTATCTTATGCAATTATTCTTACAGCGATACTTGATATACTTGGCATACAGACGGCTTCTATTATTGCTGTTTTTGGTTCGGCGGCGCTTGCGCTCAGCATGTCTTTGCAGGGGAGTTTGTCAAATCTTGCAGGCGGTATTTTAATTATGCTTTTTAAACCATTTACAATTGGCGATTATGTATTGTCCAATGGCTGTGAGGGAACCGTTGTTTCTATTGATATGCTCTATACCAAATTAAAGACACCAGACAATAAAATTATTATGATGCCAAATGGCTCATTGGCAAATTCTAATATTACTAATGTCGGAGCGGCAGGTATAAGAAGATTGGATATAGAAATCGGCATTGCTTATGGCAGTGATATATCAAAATCTAAACAAATACTGGAATCCATTATGAAATGTTATCCGGCAGTGGACAAAGAAAAAGATATTCAAGTTATTGTAAAATCGCTTGACGATAATTGTGTGACATTAGAGACAAGATGTTGGGTGAAATATGAGGATTACTGGGATACAAGATTTTTATTCTTAGAAAAATATAAAATAGAGCTGGACAAGAATGGTATTGAAATTCCATTTCATCAAATTGATGTATATATGAAATCAGAAGCAAAATAAAGATAAAAAAAGTGACCAATGGAAATAATTGGTCACTTTTTTTACGCATTTTATACATAATTTAAACACATTTTATCGGTATTCTAAGTCTGCAAGAAAAAAAGATATATAGATAGCAGATGCATGCCTGCTAAATATGTAAAACAAAAAATGGAAAATATGGTTAAAAGAAAGGAGAATTATGGCAATTGAAGTATTTAACAGGTGTGAAAAAAAGTATTTATTAAATCAACAGCAATATGATGCTATGCTTGAGAAAATAAGTGATTATATGGTGATGGATACCTATAATAAAAATAATCAATTTTATAAGATAAGCAATATTTATTATGATACTATTAATAACGATATTATTCGGGCTTGTATAGATAAACCTGTATATAAGGAAAAATTACGTGTTAGAAGTTATGGTATTCCATCTGTTGAAGATAATGTTTTTGTAGAAATTAAGAAAAAATACAATGGAATTGTCTACAAGAGAAGAACACAGATGCAGCTAAAAGATGCATATCGTTATTTAAGCGGAAATGTATCAGCGAGTTATATTATTCAAAATAATTCTAACATTAATAATCAATTATTAGGGGAAATTGATTATTATAAAAATTTTTATAAAATTGTTCCAAAAGTATATTTATCATATGATAGACTGGCATATTTTGAAAAAAATGATGGTGATTTTAGAATTACATTTGATACCAATATAACAACCAGAAGGGAAGATATTAGACTTGAATATGGAAGCTTTGGAGAACAGCTTTTGCCTGAAAATATGTATCTTATGGAGATTAAAATAAATAGAGCCGTTCCATTATGGTTTACTAAAATTATGTCAAATTTAAATATTTATCCTGTTTCTTTTTCAAAATATGGAACAGAATATAAAAAATATATTATGGAACATCAGAGTTCTTTTAATAAAAGTCGAAAGGAAGAAAAAATATGTTTGAATCCATTTTTACCACTACAACAGATAATACAATCCATATCGGTTCCGCAATGTTAAGTGTTGGAACGGCAATAATATTAGGGCTTATTATTGGAATAGTATATATGTATTTATGTAAAAAAGAAGGCTATGGGAAAAATTTTATTATAGGGCTTGTGATATTGCCTGCGATTGTATCCGTTGTTATTTTGTTGATTGGAAGCAATGTAGCGCGTGCATTTTCAATGGCAGGAGCGTTTGCACTAGTACGTTTTAGAAGTGCGCCGGGCAATGCCAAAGATATAGCGATTGTATTTTTTGCAATGGCTAGCGGTCTTGCTTGTGGTCTTGGCTATGTTTTATTTGCAGCCGTGTTTGTGGTTGTATTGCTCCTTTTATTAGTATTGTTAAATTTTATTCATTTTGCAGACCATTCATCAGAAAATAGACAATTAAAGATAACCGTTCCTGAAAATTTGAATTTTAACCATGTATTTGATGATTTGCTTGAAAAATACACAACAAAAGCACAACTAATAAAGGTAAAGACAACCAATATGGGTACAATGTATGAACTTACATATTATGTGTATATGAAAAAAGATGTAGATGAAAAAGCGTTTATGGATGAATTGAGAATGAGAAATGGAAATTTTAATATTGTACTTGGGATTGCAGAAGTAGATTCCAGTGTTTTAAATTAAAAATTGAAATTTTATAAAGATTTATTAATATTTATTATGATAAAAGACTTGTCTTATTGAAAAAATTAATGTAATATGATACCATATACAAAAAGGACGTGGGGATTATGGCAGATAATAATACACAATTTTTTAAGACACAGCCAGAGAAGGTTATATCTGTTGAAAAGATTTTAGAACAGGTGTACCTTGCATTGAAAGAAAAAGGATATAATCCAGTAAATCAAATAGTTGGCTATATTATGTCTGGTGACCCAACTTATATCACCAGTCATAATAATGCCAGAAGCCTTATTATGAAAGTTGAGAGAGACGAGCTGGTAGAGGAAGTCTTAAAGTACTTTATTGAAGGAAAAGGTTTATAGATGAGAATTATTGGGTTGGATTATGGAGCAAAGACGGTTGGTGTTGCAGTTAGTGACGCGCTTGGAATAACGGCGCAAGGGTTAGAGACAATAACAAGGAAGGAAGAAAACAAATTAAGAAAGACGTTAGCTAGAATTGAGGAAATTATTGAGGAGTACGATGTTGCAAAGATTATTGTTGGGCTTCCTAAAAATATGAATAATACAATAGGAGAGAGAGGCAAAGCTTGTAAGGAGTTTGCTGAAAAGCTTGAACGAAGGACAGGTATTGAAGTTGTTATGTGGGACGAACGATTAAGTACGGTTTCTGCAAATAATGTACTAATAGAAAGTGGTGTGAGGAGAGAACAAAGGAAGGCGGTAATCGATAAGATTGCGGCTGTTTTTATTCTGCAAGGATATTTGGATTATTTGGCAAATCAAAGTAAAGAGGATTAATTATGAAAAGTTTGGAATTTACTTCGGATGATGGGGAGATACTTGCATTTTTTGTATTAGAGGAAACGAAAATTAATGGCGTTCATTATCTGTTGGTGACAGAATCAGAAGATGATGAGACGGATTGTTATATATTAAAAGATTTATCAAAGGAAGAAGATAAAGAAGCAGTTTATGAGTTTGTTGAGAGTGATGAGGAATTAGAGAGCATAGGGAAAATATTTGAAGAATTATTAGAAGATTCAGAGGAGTGAAAAATTTTAATAAAATAAACAGAGTATTTTCGTGCTATGTATTTATAATATAAAATAAAAAATAAGCCTTGTGAAGTTGCTTATGACATGAAAGGATGGGTATGAAGAATAGCAATAACGATTGTGTTAAGATTATTCCATTGGGAGGTCTTGAACAGATTGGAATGAATATTACAGCAGTTCAATACGATGATAATATTGTTGTTATTGATTGCGGTTTATCATTCCCAGAGGAGGAGATGTTAGGAATAGACCTAGTTATTCCAGATGTTACTTTTCTGAAAGAAAATATAGAAAAAGTAAAAGGATTTGTGATAACACATGGTCACGAGGACCACATAGGAGCGATTCCATATGTGTTTAAAGACATTAATGTACCTATTTATGCTACAAAACTGACAATGGGACTAATTGAGTCCAAGTTAAAAGAACATGGTATGCTAAAGACTGTAAAGCGTAAAGTTGTAAAGTATGGGCAATCGATTAATTTAGGACAGATGCGTGTAGAATTTATAAGAACAAATCACAGTATTGCCGATGCTGCTGCATTGGCAATATTTACACCCGCAGGTATTGTTATGCACACGGGTGATTTTAAGGTGGATTATACGCCAGTATATGGAGAACCAATAGATTTGCAGCGGTTTGGCGAGTTGGGCAAAAAAGGCGTTCTTGCATTGATGTGTGATAGTACGAATGCGTTGAGAGCTGGTTTTACAATGTCTGAGAGAACAGTAGGGGCAACATTTGATAAGATTTTTTCAGATAATAAAAATAGCCGATTAATCATTGCAACATTTGCTTCCAATGTGGATAGAGTTCAGCAGATTATTAATTCAGCGGTGGCATATGGAAGAAAAGTATGCGTTGAAGGACGCAGTATGGTGAATGTTATTGAGGTTGCTGAAAATCTGGAATATCTTAAAATTCCTGAAGGGGTATTGATAGATACAGAGGCTATGAAAGATTATACGCCAGAACAGATTGTTCTTATTACAACGGGCAGTCAAGGCGAATCAATGGCTGCTCTTTCAAGAATGGCTGCAAATCTGCATCGAAAAGTATCCATTATGCCAGGCGATACGGTTGTATTTTCGTCTACACCAATACCAGGTAATGAAAAATCCGTTGCCAAAGTAATTAATGAACTTGGTATGAAAGGTGCGAAAGTAATTTTTCAGGACACCCATGTTTCAGGACATGCGTGTCAGGAGGAGATTAAACTGGTCTATGCGCTTACTAAGCCTAAATATGCAATACCAGTGCATGGCGAGTATCGTCATTTAGTGGCGCAAAAAGAAATTGTTATGTCTTTGGGATATGATAAAGAAAATGTTATTATTGCCAAATCAGGAGATGTGATACAATTATCACAAGATAAGGGCGAAATTACAGACAAAGTTCCTACAGGTTCTATTCTTGTCGATGGGCTTGGTGTTGGTGATGTGGGGAATATTGTTTTAAGAGACAGACAAAATCTTGCTGAAAATGGAATTATTATTGTTGTTTTGACATTGGAAAAGTATAGTGGACAGCTTGTTGCAGGACCAGATATTGTGACAAGAGGCTTTGTCTATGTAAGAGAAGCGGAAGAATTACTTGATGAGGCAAAGGCTATTGTGGAGGATTCTGTACAAGTATGTATGGATAAAAATATTAGCGATTGGAGCAAAATTAAAAATACCATTAGAGATGATTTAAGTGAATATTTATGGAAGAAGATGAAACGAAATCCGGTCATTCTTCCAATTATTATGGAGGCACAGTTATAATCGATAAGCGGATTTTAATTATTCGCTTGACTATTCATGAACGAAAGGAATGTTATGAACAAAGTAGAGGAACTTACAGAACAATTAAAAATTGCTATATTAGAAAGTCCTGAGTATAAAGAATATAAGTCCCTTGAAGATTATATGAAAAGACAGCCCGATTTAAAGAGAGCTGTGGATGAGTTTAGAAAGTTAAATTTTATGTATCAGTATTCGGACGAAACAGGTGATGTTATTAATGAAACATTAAGCCTTAATGAGCGATTTAAAGATGTTCGTAGGCAGCCTCAAGTAGATCGTTATTTGTCTGCTGAAATGTGTTTGTGTCGTATGATGCAAGAGATTTGTATAACGCTTTTTGGATGTCTTGATTTTGATATGGACTTTCTAAAGGATTGATGGACAGAAGGAAATAAAAAGTTATGAATAACAAGAGTGTAAGAATGATTGTATCAATATCACTCAATGCAGTTATTATTGTGTTGGGAATATGGATTATATTTTCTGTGGGAACAACAGGCTATTCTTTTGGTCGCAATATA
Organism: uncultured Lachnospira sp.; assembly: GCA_910585095.1. Taxonomy (GTDB): domain Bacteria; phylum Bacillota; class Clostridia; order Lachnospirales; family Lachnospiraceae; genus Lachnospira. Next base: position 48,297 of record CAJUBU010000006.1, on the reverse strand, counting down.
TTCGATGAGAAAGCTGTAAGTACATCAGAAGATGCCAGAGAAGTTGAGATTACAATTGAGGATAAAGTCACACCAAAAGAGCTTGCAAAGCAGCTTTATAATTTAGGACTTACAGAAGATGAACAAATTATGTATTTTCAGATTATACTGTCTGATTATAAAGATAAATTTGTGGGTGGGACATATAACTTAAATACTGCAATGAAACCATCAGAGATGTTTCAAATGATGTGTCCAGAAACTTCAGAACAAAATGAATAATAGGAATAATAAGATATGATAGTAGAACCAAGAATTGTGTCTTATATCAATTCACTAGACATGGGTAATTCAGAAGTATGTAATTTGATTGAGAAAGAGGCACTAGCTGATAATGTGCCTATTATTAGAAAAGAGATGGGGAATCTGCTTAAAGTTCTTTTGGCATTAAAACAACCTTCAAAAATACTTGAAGTTGGAACAGCAGTAGGTTACTCATCTATTCTTATGAGCGAAAATATGCCAAAGAATTGCACCATTACTACAATTGAAAATTATGATAAAAGAATACCAGTTGCTAGAAATAATTTTAAAAGAGCAGGAAAAGAAGATGTTATTACACTGATTGCAGGTGATGCAATGGATGTTCTAAAAACATTAGATGGAGAATTTGATTTTATTTTTATGGATGCAGCAAAGGGGCAATATCTTTCTTATTTTACAGAAATTATAAAAAAGATGCCCAAAGGCGGTTTGTTGATTTCAGATAATGTGTTGCAAGAAGGCGAAATTATACAATCCAAATATAGTATTACCAGAAGAAATAGAACTATCCATGAGCGAATGAGAGAATATTTATATATGCTTACACATTCAAAAGAAGTTGTAACATCAATTGTTCCTATAGGTGATGGAATTACATTAAGTGTGAAACAATAAGTTTCATAATAATTGAATGTAAAAGCTGCTTATAAGGAGTAGTATCTGTTTTTTATATAAAGATAAAAAAGTTGCTGTGAAACTTTTGCAAGTTTATCAAATAAACTTGTTGATTGATTGGACTTTACTATAAATCAAGAAAGGTATAGCACGTTTGCTGTAAAAGGCAGTATTTTGTGCTTGTTATTGAAGCGTATGAATAGAACAGAACATGTGTATAATGGCAGAAAAATTGAGTTATTAGTTCCAGCAAGCAATTTGGAAGTGTTAAAAGTTGCTGTAATGTATGGCGCTGATGCAGTATATATTGGTGGTGAGGCATTTGGATTGCGGGCAAAGGCAAAAAATTTTACATTAGATGAGATATGTGAAGGGGTACAATTTGCTCATCAATATCAATGTAAAGTTTATGTTACTGCAAATATACTTGCGCATAATTATGATTTAGAAGGAGCTAGCGTTTATTTTGAAGAATTAAAAAAGGCAGCGCCCGATGCCTTAATTATTTCAGACCCTGGCATGTTTAAAATTGCAAAAAAGGTATGGCCACAAGTAGATATTCATATTAGCACACAGGCAAATAATACCAATTATATGACATATCAATTTTGGTGGGAACAAGGTGCAAAAAGAGTTGTAACAGCAAGAGAGCTTTCTTTGACAGAGATTAGGCAAATTCGAGAACATATTGATGAAAAGATGGAAATAGAGACATTTATACATGGAGCAATGTGTATATCCTATTCTGGAAGATGTCTGTTAAGCAGCTTTATGGCAGGTCAAGATGCCAACAGGGGGGCATGTACGCATCCTTGCAGATGGAAATATGCTGTTGTCGAGGAGCAAAGACCTGGTGAATATATGCCAGTTTATGAAAATGAGAGAGGCACTTATATTTTCAATTCTAAAGATTTATGTATGATAGAGCATATTCCGGAGTTGATAAAGGCTGGAATTGACAGCTTTAAAATTGAAGGTCGAATGAAAACAGCGCTCTATGTGGCTACGGTTGCCAGAACATATAAGATGGCAATAGAAGACTTCCTTAAAAGTGAAGATTTATATAGGAGCAATCTTGAATTTTATAAGTCTGAAATTAGAAAATGTACATACAGACAATATACAACGGGATTCTTTTTTGGAAAGCCAAATGAAAATACACAGATATATGATACCAATACCTATATTAAAGAGTATACTTATTTAGGACTTGTTGATGGCAAAAATAATGAAGGTTTGTATCATATCGAACAGCGCAATAAATTTAGCGTTGGTGAAGAAATTGAAGTGATGAGAACAAACGGTGAAAATTATACAGTGACAGTAAAACAAATTGTTGATGAAAAAGGTGTTGCTATGGAGAGCGCACCACATCCAAAACAACAGCTCTATATTGATGTTGGAATAGAATTAAATGATTATGATATACTCCGAAGAAAAGAAGATGATGTGTAAAAGCAATTTAATTGGTCTTACTATACGCACAAATAAATAATTTTGGAAAGGCAATAAAAGGCACTAGGATACATAATATATATAAATATGTGTCTGGAGTGCCTTTCTTTGAAAAGTTTTGAAAAACCATTGTCTGCACAAGAAGAGGAGATAATGCTGAAAAGATGCCGGAGAGGAGACTTGCAGGCAAGAAATTTGCTTATTGAGAAGAATATGAGACTGGTGGCACATATGACAAAAAAATATGCTTCACCAGAACGTGATATACAAGATTTAATATCAGTAGGCACCATTGGATTGATAAAAGCAATTAATTCTTACAAACCTGAAAAAGGAATACGTTTGGCAACGTATGCAGCAAAATGTATTGATAATGAGCTTCTTATGCTTTTGCGTACAGAGAAGAAAAAAGCAAGGGAAGTTTCACTTTATGAACCAATAGGAACCGATAAAGAGGGAAATGAAATTAGTATTATTGAGATTATTAGCGATGAAGAGCCTGATATAGTAGAAGATTATATTAATTTAGAACGAATAAAAATAATCAAAAAATATATCCAAAATGTTTTGACATATCGTGAATATCATATCATAATTAACCGGTATGGGCTTTTTAATTGTAATGAAAAAACACAAAATGAGATAGCAAAAGATATGGGAATTAGCCGAAGCTATGTCAGTAGAATCGAAAAGCGTGCATTAGAGAAGCTAAAACATTTATTAGATAACAATAATCTCTAAAACAGTAAAGTGGGTTGTAAATATCTATTTTACTGTAAAAAGCTGTCGTTTTATTATATCGGCAGCTTCCTGCAAATGGATGAGTTTTGTAGGAAAAAATAGAGTTTAAGAGGTCATTTATGAAAAATAAAACAATAAAGTGGATAGGTTTAGGAGCAATATGTATTAGTGTTTTATTGATAATTGTTTTTTTGATGGCAGGAAAAAGCAATATTGATATGAAAGATTATATAACGATTCAATATATGGGAGCGAATGGTTATGCGACAGCTGATTGCCAGATTAATCGTGAAAAACTGTATTCAGATATAGCAGGTGACGAGAAGGATATAGAGCAATTAAAATTGTATAAAGATATATCAGAAAGTATAAAAGTGCATATTGATAATCCTAATATGCTGTCAAATGGGGACAAGGTTGTTGTTCAATTAGAATATTCGGAAGAACTTGTAAAAAATGCAAAAATAAAATTGGGTAATAAACAGTTTTCGGTTAAAGCAAAAGGAATTAATGAAGGTCAAAATATTGATATATTTTCTATGGTAGAAGTTACATTTGCTGGTGTTAGTCCGCAAGCTTATGCAGTCGTTCAAAATAATTGGCAGGACACATATTTATCTACATTATCGTTTTCTATTGATAAATCAACAAATATCACAAAAGATGATGTGATTACAGTTCATTGTGATGCCGATGTTGAAACGTTAGGAAAGCATGGATTTATTATAGATAAGACTGAACAAAAATATAAGGCGGACAAGCTAAGTACATATGTGACAGATAGTGCAGATATCGATAAAAATAAACTGGATTTATTAAAAACAATGTGCAAAGAGGCGATTGTTGATATGACAAAAGATACAACATTTCGTATGATGTACAAGGCAACAGGAAATTCCGATTATCTTTATAAGCCTAACAATGAATATGCTGAAAACGTATCCGTTACAGGCGTTCAATTTCTTAGCCGTAAAAATGCGGCAGAAGGATTGAATGATAATTATTTGTATATTTTATGTGAGGCAGATATTGTCAATGAAGATGAGAATAATAAAGTATATTTTGGCTTTGAATTTACACAGATTTATAAGACCTTTGATGGTGAAGTTCACATTGTTACAGATAATTATAAAAAAAGTTATATCTGTTCAACACAGTATGATGATATGTATAAAAAGTGTGTTCAAAGTAAAAGTGATATGTATGATGTAAAGGATTGTTAATTTTTTATGAGGGTGGAAAAGTTCCACCCTCAATTGGATTTTTTTAGCTGAGACAGTTTATTTTTCATATCGGACAGAGTGATATTTAAGCTGTCAATAGTGGATTAAAAAAAAGCATTTGTGTTGTATTCTTGCATATCCATAAAAACCTCCTCATTTCTGTACTGCTTTTTGCGCATAAGCAATTTTGTGTCAAGCATAAGAAAAATAAAAAAATATTATTGAAATATAACAATCGTCATGATAATATATTTATACAATAAAATATATAAAAAATATAATATCCTATCAATCTGATTGTTCTCCTAGAATGGAGGAGAATGTATAGTGAAGTTTTTAGTACAACAATTTTTGGTTTAGATGCGCTAGTGGTACATGTAGAAATTGATGCAGGAGATGGTCTGCCATTTTTTGAGATGAGCGGTTATCTGGCAGCACAGGTCAGAGAAGCAAAAGAGCGTGTTCGTGTATCTATTAAGAACAGTGGGTATGATTTAAGACCACAGCGTATTCTTGTCAATATTTCGCCTGCTGATGTGAAAAAAGCAGGCACAGGATTTGATTTACCAATTGCTGTAGGGATTCTTGCGGCAAATGGGTATATTCATAGTGATAAATTAAAAGATATTGTTATTGTTGGGGAGCTAAGCTTAAATGGTACTGTCAATGCTGTTAGCGGTGTGCTTTCTAGTGTAATTGCCGCAAAAGAAAAAGGATATTCCATATGTATTGTCCCTGTAGATAATTTATATGAAGCGAAATTGATAAGAGGAATATCAACCTATGGTGTAAAAAATTTAAAAGAATTAATTTGTTTTTTAAATAATGGCATATTTCCAGATACAGTTAATAATGTAGTGGAAGGACAACATTCTTCAGTTTATGCTGCTTTTGATGATACATATTTAGATTTTAGAGATATCAGGGGACAGATGGTGGCAAAGCGAGCTACATTAATAGCTGCTGCCGGTATGCATAATTTGCTTTATATTGGCGCTCCAGGCAGTGGAAAGACAATGTTTGCAAAACGAATTTCTGGTATACTTCCTGAGTTGACATATGAAGAAGCATTGCAGATTACAAAAATTTACAGTATAGCAGGCTGTCTTTCAAGAAATTCTTTCATTAAAAAAAGACCATTTAGAAGTCCTCACCATAGTATTACAAAAACAGCGTTTTTAGGTGGCGGTGTTGTTCCAAAGCCAGGTGAGATAACGCTTGCTTCATCAGGCGTATTGTTTTTAGATGAATTGACAGAATTTCCAGCTTATATTTTAGAGTCGTTAAGACAGCCATTAGAAGATAAAGCAATACGGCTTGTAAGACTTTCAAGAGAATATGTATATCCATCTGATTTTATGCTTGTGGCTGCTATGAATCCATGTCGATGCGGCTATTATCCTGACCGAAAAAGGTGTAGCTGTTCAGAACATGATATAGCAAGATTTTTAGGGCGTATTAGCCAGCCAATATGGGACCGGTTTGATATGAATATTCATTTTGAAACAATTGATTTTAAAGATTTAAGTGAGGAGGATACGATTTCTAAAGAAACAATGTATACAACAGAATATATGAGAGATATTGTAGAACGGGTACATGCGATACAGAAAAGACGATTTAAAGAATCTTCCATTTATTTTAATTCTCAAATGGATGTTATGGATATTAAAAAGTATTGTATATTAGGAACAAAGGAAAAACAATTATTGGAAAAAGCATATAATACGTTCCATTTAACGGTTAGAGGTTATAATAAGATACTTAAAGTTGCAAGAACGATTGCCGATATTGCAGACAGTAGTGAAATTCAGATAAGTCATATCAGTGAAGCCATTTCTTATAGAAATAGTTTAGGGGTGATGTGATGGAAGACGATTTTTATTGGTTTTGGCTCTGCAATATTTCAGGTATTGGCTGTATGAAAATAAAAGCAATTATTGGCAGCTTAAATGATGCAAAAACAGCATATAATGCCAGTGCATCGGTATTATATAATATTAAGGGTTTACATCGTGGTGATGTGAATAGAATTATAAAAAGTAAAGATGATGTTGATATATATAATGCGTTTACTAAAATGTGTCATACTGATATACAGTTTGTGCATATAAAAAGTGATAAGTATCCATCAAAATTAAAAGAATTGTATGATTCTCCTGCTTGTTTGTATGTGCGGGGCAAATTGCCAAGTGAAAATAGGGTGTCTGTTGCTATTATTGGTGCTAGAAATTGTACGGAATATGGGAGAAGTGTAGCAGCGATGCTGGGTGAACATTTTGCACATATGGGGATACAAGTTATCAGTGGAATGGCAGCAGGAATTGATACAGCAGGTCATAAAGGCTGTCTTGCAGGAGATGGATATACTTGTGCTGTATTGGGATGCGGAGTGGATATTTGTTATCCAAGCCAAAATATTGAATTGTTTTCCAATATAATACAAAATGGTGGTGTTATTTCGGAATATCCACCAGGCACAAGACCCATACCTGCCAATTTTCCTGTAAGAAATAGGATTATCAGTGGGCTGGCTGATGTAGTGATTGTAGTGGAGGCAAAAAAGAAAAGTGGTTCTTTAATTACGGTTGATTTGGCATTGGAACAAAATAAAGAAGTGATGGCGGTTCCTGGAAGGATAGGAGATATTTTAAGTGAGGGCTGTAATGAACTTATCAAACAGGGAGCAATGGTTATCACCAATCCAGAAGATATTAGATTTAGCAGTTTTGTAACAAAATGGATAAAAAACAGTGAAATAGACCATTCAGATTTAAAATATTCTGAAAAAAATGAGTATGAAAAAATAAATGTTCTTGCAAGTGAAAAAAATATGTTGTATAGTTTACTCGGCTTGTGTCCGATAAGCCTTGAAGAAATTGTCAGATGGTCGGGGCTTGACATTCAACGCACAATACAAATTTTGCTTGAATTGCAATTAAATGGATATATTAAAGAGGTTGGACATAATCGTTATATAAGAAACAGTTTGTAAACTTGGCGGAAGGAAAAAACAAAGATGGCAAAGTATTTGGTGATTGTAGAGTCTCCAGCAAAAGTTAAAACAATTAAAAAATTTCTTGGAACTAATTATGAAGTGATGGCTTCTCAAGGGCATGTACGTGATTTGCCAAAAAGTCAGATGGGTGTTGATATAGAAAATGATTTTGAACCAAAGTATATAACAATAAGAGGCAAGGGAGATATTCTTGCAACATTGAGAAAGCATGCCAAAAAGGCAGATAAAGTCTATCTTGCAACAGACCCAGACCGAGAAGGTGAAGCTATTTCGTGGCATTTGGCAAAAGCTTTAAAACTAGAAGACAAAGATATTTATAGAATAACATTTAATGAGATAACAAAAAACGCGGTGAAAGCATCGTTAAAAAATGCAAAAAAAATTAATATGAATCTTGTTGATGCACAACAGTCCAGACGTGTGTTAGATCGTATGGTCGGCTATAAGATAAGTCCGCTTTTATGGGCGAAAGTAAAGAGAGGATTAAGTGCAGGACGAGTTCAGTCCGTTGCTCTTCGTATTATATGTGACCGAGAAGAGGAGATTAATTCTTTTATACCAGATGAATATTGGACAATTAATGCAAACCTAAAAGTAAAAGGTGAAAAAAAGCCATTAGCAGCTAAATTTTATGGTGATGAAAAAGGAAAGATTGATATAAAGAACAAGGAACAGATGCAGACCATAGTTGATGCTGTAAGAGATTGCGAATTTGTGATAGAAAGTATAAAGCGCGGTGAGAGGGTAAAAAAAGCGCCATTGCCATTTACTACAAGTACATTACAGCAGGAAGCATCCAAACAATTGAATTTTTCTACGCAAAAAACGATGAGAATTGCGCAGCAGCTTTATGAAGGAATTGATATTAAAGGAAATGGAACAGTTGGCGTTATAACATATCTTCGTACAGATTCAACAAGAATTTCAGACGATGCAGTTGGTATAGCTGCTGAATATATCAAGGAAAATTATGGCGAACAATATCTTGTAGACACAAAAAATCTTACAGATAAAAAATATCTTACAGATAAAAAGAAAAGTGTAAAGACGACAAAAAAAATTCAAGATGCACATGAAGCAATAAGACCGACTGATATATCTTTATCACCTGCTGTTTTGAAGGAATCTTTATCACGCGAGCAGTTAAGATTATATCAACTGATATGGAAACGGTTTGTAGCCAGTCAGATGAGTTGTGCTATCTATGAGACAATGACTGTAAAAATAGCTGCAGGATTATATCGTTTTAGTGTTTCTTCTTCAAAAATAAAGTTTGATGGATTTATGTCTGTATACAAAGAACCTGATGAGCAAGAAGAAAACCGTTTGTTGTTAAAAGGACTTGATGAAAATTCTGATCTAAAGCTGATTGATATTCAAGGTGAGCAGCATTTTACACAACCTCCTGCACATTATACAGAAGCTTCATTAGTAAAACAGCTTGAAGAGTTAGGGATAGGCAGACCAAGCACATATGCACCTACCATAACAACAATTATTTCCAGACATTATGTTGCAAAAGAAAATAAAAATTTATATGTTACAGAACTTGGTGAAGCTGTTAACAATATTATGAAAAAAGCATTTACCTCAATTGTTGACGTGAATTTTACAGCAAATATGGAAACACTTTTAGACAGTGTTGAGGAGGGAAATGTAAAATGGAAAGAAGTTATAAGAAATTTTTATCCAGATTTAGATGACGCTGTCGTAAATGCAGAGAAAGAACTGGAGAATGTCAAAATTGAAGATGAAGTCAGTGATGTTGTGTGTGAGTTATGTGGAAGCAACATGGTTGTTAAATATGGACCACACGGCAAATTTCTTGGCTGTCCAAATTTTCCAGATTGTCGCAATACGAAACCTTATCTTGAAAAAATAGGCGTTTCATGTCCTTTGTGTGGCAAAGAAGTTGTCCTTAGAAAGACTAAAAAAGGAAGACGATATTTTGGTTGTGAAAATAATTCAGAGTGTGGTTTTATGACATGGCAAAAACCAGTGAATAAAAAATGTCCGCAATGTGGCAATTATATGGTGGAAAAGGGAAATAAGCTGGCATGTGCAGACAATAATTGCGGCTATGTTGAGGTCAAAAACAGTGAAAAGGATGAAAGTTAAGAACAAGCATTTGCGGGAAATTGTATATAAAATTATAAAAAATTCAGAAAAGAATGTGCATAATGTTGAAATTTTTACACAAATGTGCTAGAGTAGTAGAGTAAGAGTAATGGCACACAGATGGAGGTAGATATACAAATGAGTGTACAATTACTTGATAAGACTAGAAAAATTAATAAATTACTACACAATAATAATTCTAACAGAATAGAGTTTACTGATATATGTGATGTTTTGAGTAGTATTTTAGAATCAAATATACTTGTAGTCAGCAAAAAAGGAAAGGTTTTAGGTACAGGATTTTATAAGGGTATAGAGGTCATAAGTGAACTTGTTTTAAATAAGGTGGGAACATTTATTGACAATATGCTTAATGAACGATTACTCAGTGTATTATCTACAAAAGAAAATGTTAATCTTTCAACTTTAGGCTTTGCTGATGAAAATATAAAGAAGTTTCAAGCGCTTTTGACGCCAATTGAAATGGCAGGAGAGCGGTTGGGAACATTGTTTATGTATAAGAAAGATACACAATATGAGATTGATGATATTATATTGTGTGAGTATGGGACAACTGTAGTTGGGTTGGAGATGCTGCGTTCAGTCAATGAAGAGAATGCAGCATTTATCAGAAAAAAGCAAATTGTCAAATCGGCAATTAAAACATTATCAACATCAGAATTGGAAGCTATTAAACATATATTTAAGGAATTAGATGGTATGGAAGGAATATTAGTTGCCAGCAAGATAGCTGATAAAGTTGGTATCACAAGGTCTGTGATTGTCAATGCACTTAGAAAGTTTGAAAGTGCAGGGGTGATTGAATCAAAATCGTCGGGTATGAAAGGAACATACATAAAAGTTGTCAATGATGTTGTTTTGCAAGAACTAGAAAAGTATAATGAAAAGTAACTGTGTTATTTACATGGTTTAGTTTCTTAAAAAATGGAATAGGTTATGTTTAAGGATGACACCATAATTGAGTGTTGCTCAGTGCTGGCTGCATCCTTGATTTATTTCCATAGGCAATAAACTGGGTAATGTATTGAAAGCCAATTTCTGGTTAGAATTTGTATATTGGTAATGTTACAAGAGTGAATCCACATATAGTAAGGCTGTAGAACGTTTGATTAAAGATTGGTTTTATATGGAAATCTTAAAGTAATCTAAAAAAAGGCTTTATTTTTGCTTAACAATATTTTATAATATTGAGTTAGTATGAAAGGGGTGTCAATATGAACGCTAATATTTTTGGATATGTAGATGTCCTTAATGCAGCAGCAAATGCAAGTTGGGCTAGGGAAGAAGTACTCGTAAATAATATTGCCAATGGGAGTACACCAGGATATAAAAGAAAAGATGTTGAGTTTAAGTCGTATCTTAATTCAGCTATAGAACAGGCTGGACGACCATATACGACGCTTACGCAGAGAGTGAATCATGTAGATACATCAATGGTTACTTATAGGACATACACAGATAATGCTACATTATCCTATCGCTTAGATGGCAATAATGTAGATATATCAACAGAAAATGCTGAATTAGCAGCAGAACAGATTAATTATAATGCACTTATTGATAGTATGAACAATGAGTTTAGCAGATTTAAGATGGTATTGAAATAATGGGAGGAAAAGATTATGTCCATGTTTACAGCTTTTAATATAAGCGCGTCAGGAATGACAGCACAGCAGTTAAGAACCGATGTCATTTCTGAAAATATAGCAAATTCCCATACAACTAGGACATCGAAAGGCACGCCTTATGTGAGAAAATCGGTAATATTTACAGAAAAGACGTTATCGGCAGCAACAGCAATTCAGGGAGCAAATGCAAACGGTTCTTCATTTGCCAGTGTATTAAAAAATGCGTGTGGAGGAAGACTGGGCGATGGCGTAAAAGTTACATCCGTGTATGAAGATACATCAACGGATATGAATATGGTGTATGACCCTTCTCACCCAGATGCAGACGATAATGGTTATGTTACATATCCAAATGTAAATGTTGTTCAAGAAATGACCGATTTAATCGATGCTTCACGTTCTTATGAGGCGAATATATCTGCATTTAATGCGAGCAAGGCGATGGCAAGTAAAGGGTTAAGCATTGGTCAGACATAATGAAGTTCGTATAATGATGGTCAAGACCTGAAAACAAAGAGCAAAAAATATTAAAATCTGGGAAAGGAAAAGCTATTATATACATTTTTATGTATGTTTTTAGTAGCAGAATAACAATGAATATAACACAGGCAATTAATGGTCTAGGGACAGACTATGCAAATAAAGTTACAGATGCAATGAGACAGTCCGCAACAATTAGTTCTGGTAAGTCATCAGATGGTACATTTGATAGTATTTTTAATGCGGCAGCAGGACTGGTGGAGAGTACCAATACATATATTCAGCAAGCACAGCAGGCACAGGTTGATTGGGCGATAGGAAAGCTTACAAATCCTCATGAATTGGGTGCATATCAGCAACAGGCTAACATTGCATTACAGTTTACCGTTGCAGTGAGAGACAAAGCAATAGAAGCTTATAAAGAGCTAATGAACATGCAGATTTAAGGAGCGTTAAGATAAATGGCTGAGAGGTTTAAAGGTATAACTAACCAAATCGTTGAGACCTGGAAAAGCTGGACAAAAAAACAAAAGACTGTGTTGCTCAGTGCGATTGCTGCGGTTGCTATAGCAATTGGTATTATTGTATTTGTTGTGACAAGACCAAATTATCAGGTATTAACCACATGTAAGGACTATTCAGAATTAAACAGTGTTATTTCACTTCTCAATGAAAATAATATTAAGAATGTAGTTGAAGACAATACGTTAGTCGTTAAAGTAGATAAAAATAATCTTACCAATGCAAAGATGCTGATTGCATCGGAGGATGTACAGCCAGATGGTTATACATTTCAAGATGCGATGGAAAGCAGTTTTACCACAACGGAGTCTGATAAGACAAAGCAGTATCAACACTATCTTGAATCAAAGTTTGCAAGTGATTTGTCGTTGATAGATGGTGTAAAAAGTGCTACTGTAACCGTTTCTATACCAGAGGCTTCTAATTCTTTTTATGCAGTTGCATCAGAAACATCAGTTGCAGTCTGTCTGGATACATCAAAAGGAATCTCCGATGAAGTGTCAGAGGGAATGGCAAATTTTATTGCCACTGCCGTTGGAAATAGTACGACAAATAATATAACAATTATTGATAATAAAGGAAATACATTATATTCAGGTCCAAGCAATGCCGCTTCTAATTCTGGTGTCAGTTATGCAGGCAAATTAAAGTATAAGTCCCAGATTGAGGAAACTACTACAAACAAGTTAAGAAGAGGACTTTTAGCAACAGGACAATATAATGAGGTATATTTGGCATTGGATTTTGACCTTGACTGGGATGCCGTCAATAGAATTGCTACTGAATATACGACACAGGGTGATGACCAAGCAATCTTTGAGGAATCTTATGAGGAGGAGTCACAAGGAACATCAGGGGCTAGTGGTGCGCCAGGTACAGTGTCCGATGATACAACATATAATATTGATACAGGCAATGGAAGCACATCTACATATTCCGTAAAAAAATATAAATATTTGCCAAATACTCTTGTGACCACTACAACAACAGAACCTGGCAGTATTGTTAAAGAAAATTCAACATTAGCAGTATCCTTTATAAGGAATAGAATATATAATGAAAATGAAGTTGAAGAGCTTGGTTTGTTGGAAGGAACAACATGGGAACAGTTTAAGATTGACAATGCTGCATCAATCGCACAGCAGGTAGATGATACTTGGTTGGATTTTTTGTCAGCAGGAACGGGCGTTCCTAGAAACAATATTTCTGTTATTGCCTATGAAGTTCCATTTTTCGAGGATGCACCTGCAAGTAACGTGGTTAATACAGTTACATTCTGGTTACAGATTGCGCTTGCAGCAATTATACTTGGATTGCTTGCATTTGTTGTTATCAGAAGTGCAAGACCTCTTACAGTGGAAGAAACAGAACCAGAGTTGTCTGTGGAGGAAATGTTGGCTACAGCGAGAGAGAATCAGCCTAGTGTTGAAGAAATTATTGAAAATGAGAAATCGGAGACAAGAAAGGCTATTGAGAAATTTGTTGATGAAAATCCAGAAGCCGTGGCATTGTTGTTACGTAACTGGTTAAATGAGGGCTGGGAATAAATTTTGCCCGTTACATAAGTGAGGTGTTTTGATATGGCTAAATCATCCAGTGCAGAAAAGGAAATGGATGGAATTGAAAAAGCAGCTACATTGTTGATAGCGCTAGGACCAGAAAAATCTGCACAGATATTTAAACATTTAAAGGAAGATGAGATTGAACAATTGACTCTTGAGATTGCAAATACAAGCAGTGTTTCGCCAAAGACGAAAGAGATTGTACTCAATGAGTTTTACGAAGTTTGTCTTGCGCAGCAATATATTGCTGAAGGTGGTATTAATTATGCTAAGGAGCTTTTGGAGAAAGCACTTGGTGAGGAAAAAGCAAGAGATGTTATTGGTAAACTTACGGCAAGCCTTCAGGTTCGACCGTTTGAATTTGTTAGAAAAGCAGACCCAAGTCAGTTGTTGAACTTTATTCAAGATGAACATCCACAGACAATAGCATTAATTTTATCCTATTTACCACCAGCACAATCATCTCTTGTTGTTTCGGCATTATCGCCTGAAAAGCAGGCGGATGTTGCAAAGAGAATTGCGCAGATGGACAGAACATCGCCAGATGTTATTAAACAGGTTGAAAAGATACTTGAAAGAAAACTGTCTTCTCTTGTTAATCAGGATTACACAATGGTCGGTGGCGTTGATGCTATCGTTAGCATTTTAAATTCGGTTGACAGAGGAACAGAAAAACATATTATGGAGACCTTAGAGGTTGAAGAACCAGAATTAGCAGATGAAATCAGGAAGAAGATGTTTGTATTTGAGGATATCCTTACTCTTGATGACAGAGCAATTCAGAGAGTTCTTCGTGATGTTGATAATGGAGACCTTGCATTGGCACTTAAGGGTGCAAATGAGGAAGTTCAAAATGTTATTCTTAATAACCTTTCTAAACGTCTTGCTGTTATGATTAGGGAGGATATGGAATATATGGGACCTGTTCGTATGAAAGATGTTGAAGAAGCACAACAAAAGATTGTTAATGTTATTAGGAAACTTGAAGATTCTGCTGAGATTGTTATTGCAAGAGGCGGAGGTGACGAGATAATTGTCTAATTTATTAAAGAGAAGTTCAATGGTCACCAAAGAAGAACGTATCATTGATTATAATGAGCTGATTCGAGCAAAACTAAAAAGTCTTATTGATTCAGAAGATTATAATGGCGCAGCAGATCCAGATGGATTTGTCAATGGTCTTACAGCAGATGTTGTGGAACGATTAACAGATGAAGATACAATTTTAGGTGAAGGGGAGAGTGCAGAGGAAGCATTTTCACCAGAAGATATTGCAAGAAAGATTGAGGAGGCAAATCAAGAGTCTGCTCAGATAATAGAAGAAGCAAATTTACAGGCACAAAAGATAATAGAGGAGGCTCAGGGAGAGATACAAGAATCGATGAGCCAAGCAAAAGAACAAGGGTATCAAGAAGGAATTACAAAGGCAACTAGAGAGTTAGAGTTAAGACAGGAACAATTAGAAAATGAAATTCAAGATAGGCGCAGTCAGCTTGAAGCAGAATACGAACAGAGACGCAAGCAGATGGAGCCAGAATTAGTTGAAGCACTGTTAGAGGTTTTTCAATCGTTTACCCTTGTTTTAGCACAGGATAATAAGGATATTCTTATGCACTTGATAAATGGTGTACTTGCCAATTCCTATAAAAGTGATGAGATTTTAATTAAGGTATCTTGTGATGATTATCCTTTTGTATCAGCCAATCAAGGAAAAATCTTTTGTGCAAGTACAAAAGAGTTATCTTTAAATATTATTGAGGATTCCACGATGGAAAACAATCAATGTATTATAGAGACAGACAGCGGCATTTTTGATTGCAGTCTTGATACAGAATTAAACAATTTGACAAAAAAGATTAAGTTATTAAGCTGTCTGGAGTAAGAAACAATGAGCGATTTGGAGGAAGTGCTTAAATGTCAGTAATTAATTCATTAAAATATGAACATTTGATGCAGGAATCCTTTTATGATAAGCTTGGGAAGGTTGCAAAAATTGTTGGATTAACGATAGAATCTATTGGACCAGATGCCAAGCTAAATGATTTGTGTGAAATTTATGTCCCTGATAATTCGATGCCTGTATATGCAGAGGTTGTTGGATTTAAGGATAGCAGAGTTTTATTGATGCCATTTGATAAAGTAGATGGTGTTGGACCAGGGTGTATTGTTAAAAATACAGAAAAACCATTAGGTGTTAAAGTTGGATATGAGGTTTTAGGTCATACGCTGGATGGCTTGGGAAATCCTATCAATGGAGAAGAATTAGGATTAATAGAGGAATATCCTGTAGAGGCAACTCCTCCAGACCCTATGTCAAGAGAAATTATAAGTCAAGTATTACCACTTGGTGTAAAGGCTGTTGATGGACTTTTAACGGTTGGAAAAGGACAAAGAATTGGTATCTTTGCTGGTAGTGGTGTTGGAAAAAGTACACTTTTAGGCATGTTTGCAAGAAATACAAGAGCGGATATCAATGTTATTGCTCTTATAGGTGAGCGAGGAAGAGAAGTACGAGAATTTGTCGAGCGAGATTTAGGTGAAGAAGGTATGCGTAGAAGTGTTTTAGTGGTAGCAACTTCTGATAAACCTGCACTGATTCGTAATAAAGCGGCAAAGACGGCAACAGCGATAGCAGAGTATTTTCGAGATCAAGGAGAAGATGTCCTTTTGATGATGGATTCGCTTACACGTTTTTCAATGGCACAAAGAGAAATTGGGCTTGCCTCAGGTGAACCTCCAGTAACAAGAGGATATCCACCAAGTGTTTATTCGGAGATGCCAAAACTTCTTGAGCGGGCAGGAATGGCAAGGAAAGGCTCCATTACAGGATTATATACCGTCTTGGTTGATGGTGATGATTTTAATGAACCAATTACGGATACTGCCAGAAGTATTCTTGATGGGCATATTATCTTATCAAGAAAGTTAGGACATAAGAATCATTATCCCGCAATTGATATTTTACAGAGTATATCAAGATGTATGAGCCAAATTTCGACAAAAGAACATAAAAAGATTGCTGGTCGTCTAAAAAATGTTATGGCAACCTACAATGAAGCAGAAGATTTAATTAATATAGGAGCATATAAAAAAGGTAGTAATAAAAATATTGATTATGCCATTTCTAAAATCGATGCTGTCAATAATTTTTTGATGCAGCAAACAGATGAAAAATTTTCATTTGAAGAAGAACTTTCTATATTGGAATCCATCTTTAATGATGGTGAAGAATAAATAAAATTATTAAAATAAATGAATTTGATTTACCAATTAAAAGCTTATCAAAATGTTTTTGTATACATATAAGACCACAGGAGTGAGAAATATATGGCTAAGTTTATTTATAAGCTGCAAAATGTTCTAAATATTAAGGAGCGGCTGGAAACGCAAGCAAAGACTGAATTTGCAGAAGCCATGAATCGTGTTTCAATCGAGGAAGAAAAATTAAAGGCACTTATTGAACGCAGAAATACATATATGGAAGATGTAAGACGTCTATCGTCAGGCAGGTTAAATGTAGCTTTAGTAAGGCGAAGCAATGAATATATAAAAACAATGGAAGAATTTATGAATCAACAAGCATTGGTTCTTCGTATAGCTCAAAAGAATCTTGAAAAATGTAGAGAAAAGCTTAATGAGGCGGTTCAAGACAGGAAAATACATGAGAAATTAAAAGAAAAAGCATTTGAAGAATTTAAACTTGAGTTGAATGTTGAGGAAAAGAAAGAAATTGACCAACTTGTAAGTTTTACATACAATGATAAGAGTGGGAGAGAGGATTAACAATGGCTAAGAAAAAAAAGAAATCGAATGACGATTTAGACTTAGATAGAAAAGATGGCGAAGAAGCAGAAGAAAAAAGCGGCGGCATTGTTGGCTTTCTATTAGCTTTGCTTATTATATTAATATGGCTTGTCATATTTGCTCTTTTGATTAAGATGGATGTTGGCGGTATTGGCACAATGTTAAGACCTGCTCTAAAAAATGTTCCAGTTATCAATAAAATTTTGCCGGAAGCCAGTGATGATGAAATTATTGAAGAAAATGGCAATAAATATAAAACACTTGCAGAGGCAATTGAACGTATCAAAGAACTTGAGAAGGAAGTGGAACAATATAAAGCAAATGGAAGCAATAACGATGAGCAGATTGCACAGTTGCAGGCAGAAATTTCACGTTTAAAAGTATATGAGGAAAATCAAGAGTATTTTGAGCAGTTAAAGAAAGAATTTGACGAACAGGTAGTGTTTAATGAAAATGCACCTGATATTGAAGAATATAAAAAATGGTATGAGGAAATCAATCCAGATAATGCGGCATCGATTTATGAACAGGTTGTTGAGAGAATACAATTTTCTAAGAAAATTCAAGAATGGGCAACTACATATGCTTCTATGGAACCAGCAGCAGCGGCTGCAATTATGGAAGAAATGACAGGAGATGCCTATGTTGTCACAAGGATACTACTTAGTATGACACCAAAACAAAGGGCTGCTGTTATGGCAGAGATGGACCCTGTATATGCGGCGAAATTGACAGCAATTATGTTTCCATCGTAAAGGGAAAATGTTTAAATCTTTGGGTTTTTATCTAAAGAAATAAGGCATTTATTCCGAATAATAATAGTAGTATATACTATTTTTATTATCCTATAGAATTGTTTGTACAATTTTTATATGTTGTTAAATAGTATGTATTATAAATATTTTTAACATAAGGATACTTATGTGATAAGGAAAGGAGGTATGATATGGTAGATACAGCGATTACTGGAATGTTTGGACGAAATACGAATGCTCAATCCGTATCCGATACAAAGAAAATGGATAAGTCAAATGCGTTTGCTGATATTATGGCAAAATCTATGAGCAATTTATTACCGATTTCAAGTGGTATAAAGGGCGCTGGACAGATAAAGGGCAGTAAGACATCTATAGACAGCGTATTTGTAAAGAATGATATGAAAGATAGTTCTAACAAAATATCAAGTACAAACAATTTGGATAAAACAACGAAAACAGATACTTTATCACAAAATAATCAAGTAAAGGAAACAGCTCAAAGTAAAGGAAATCAAGAAGTTTGTGATAATGAGGAAGACATTGATGAGGAAGAAACTGTTAAAAAGGTGATGTCTGAAGTTATTGAGACAATTAAAGAGATATTAGGCATATCTGATGAAGAGTATGAAAAGGCAATGTCTGAATTGGGATTAACATCTGTAGATTTGCTTGAACCAAATAATGTGACAAATTTAATTGCACAAGTATCGGATAAACAAGATGTCATGTCTGTCATTACAGATTCAGAGTTATCTTTAAAGTTAAAAGAGATTATTCAAGTTGTCTCTGATATGATGTCAAATACAGATTCACAATATGGCATTGGTGAAGAACAGTTTAAAAGTATTGCACAAACATGTACAGATAATGTTGTTGTTCAAAATCAAGTGGCAACAGAACATGCAGAGGGGTTACAAGACAATGTGAAGCAGTCTGGTCTACAAGAAGAAGCACCAATGCAGTCTGAAGAATATGTAGCGGACGATGGTTCTAGTTTAGAGCAAGTTATTTCTGAAAAAGTTACAACATCTTCTTTAAATAATAAGAACAATAATGCGTTTGCTAATGATTCAAATGGTGACAGTAAGCAGAATATATTTGAGAATAGCAAAAATAACACAGAAATTAATTCGGATATGACTTCAAATACCAATGTGGCAGCTCAGCTTGCTAAGACATTTGAAGCAGCATTTGCCAATGAGTTTGATGTTAAACCTGCTGATATTGTAAGACAGGTAGTCGATTCTATTAAGCTTAATGTTACTAGTCAGCTTAAAAGTATGGAGATAGCACTCAATCCTGAAAATTTGGGAAAAGTTAATCTTCTTGTTTCAGTGCGTGAAGGTGTTGTCACTGCAAAGCTGATAGCTGAAAATGAGCAAGTTAAAAAAGCCTTAGAGGGACAATTAAATGTTTTAAAGGAAAATATGTCAAATCAAGGGCTTAAAGTTGAGGCTGTAGAAGTTACAGTACAAAATAATGCTTTTCATAGTCAAGATAATTTCAATGGAAATAATCCACAACAACAGACGAATGGCACAAGGAAACAACATATTTCTTTAAATCTGTCCGATGATGAGGATGTAACAGAAACTCGTCAAGAAGCAACAACAATGAATGAAAATAGCAGCGTTGAATTTTCAGCATAGAAAATAAATACGCAGAAAGGAGTTTATATGGTTTATCAAAATATTATAAATGGAAAATTTGATACAGATAACACAAACTCAGGCATAAGTTCAACAAAGAAAGAGGAAAAAGGAAAAAATACATTAGATATTAATGATTTCCTTGCACTTATGGTTGCTCAGATGCAGTATCAAGACCCATTAGAGCCTACAGACAATACACAATATATTGCACAGATGGCTACATTTTCACAGGTTGAGGCAACAAAGAGTATGCTTAATAAAACAGAGCAGCAGATGGCGTCTGAACTTATTGGAAAGACCGTTATTATGAAAACGGATGACAATAAAGAGAATATGATATCAGGAAAAGTTGATTATTGGGAAAATATTGAAGGTAAGATTTATCTTGGAATCAATAAAAAACTTTATGATATTGCTGATTTGGATACAGTACTTGACACAAAGTATTTTGAGTCTATTTCAAAAGACCCTACAAAACCAGAGGAACCTGAGAAGCCTAAGGAGTAATTGATTTTTATAGTGTGCTAATATTTTAGGTATATATGTATGCTTTATGTAATACTTATGGCATAGGAATAGGAGGTTATGATGAATCATATCGTAACAGGTGGTTTTACTTCTATACAGCAGGCAACGAGTTCAATTAAAAAAGGCAATGCAACAGGTAAAAATAAGAATATTTCAAATGCTTCATTTCAAGAGATATTTGAACAGAAAAAAAGTATTACTGAAGCAGTAAGTGAAAGAGAAGTACAGACATTAGTAAAGTTTTCAAAACATGCTGATACAAGGCTAAGGCAAAGAGATATTCAACTTACTGATGAACAGATTTCTCGATTAAATGAAGGAACGCAAAAAGCCAGCTTAAAAGGAATTAAGGAATCACTGGTATTGTTAGATGACTTGGCATTTATTGTAAATACAGAAAATAAAATCGTTGTTACAGCGATGAGTCAGGCAGCTAACGATGAAAATATTTATACAAATATTGATGGGGCTGTTATTATTTAACCGGACCTTATGGAGGTTAATTATCCCTGAATGCCTGACGGGATAAGACAGCGCTCATCATATCATCATTTATTTATTATTAAGGAGGAACAATATTATGATGAGAGCATTGTTCTCTGCTGTGTCAGGAATTAAGACACATCAGACGAGAATGGATGTAATTGGTAATAATATTGCCAATGTTAACACAGTAGCTTATAAGTCTCAAGCAGTAACATTTAAAGATGTATATTATCAAACAACACAAACAGCAACAGGACCAAATGCCGAGAGTGGCAAAGGTGGTGTAAACCCTAAACAGATTGGTCTTGGTTCATCAGTAGGAGCAATTTCTACAGCGATGACACAAGGCTCTAATGAGCGTACAGATAATCCTTGGGATTTATGTATATCTGGTGCTGCATTTTTTGTAGTAAGCAGCGCTGGTAATACATACTTTACAAGGTCTGGTGATTTTAAGCCTGATTTAAGCGGTGCGCTTGTTACACAAGGTGGTGCTAATGTAATGGGCTGGAAAGCAGATGAGAATGGCAATATTGTAAAAGATAAGGTTCAGCCATTGTATGTAATGAGTCCAGAATATCAGTTTACACCTCCAGCAAAGACAACCGATGTCACCATAACAGGTAATGTTGATGCAAGAACAACAGAAAGTAGTGTATTTACAGTAAACTTTTTTGATTCACTGGGTAATGAGTATCAAGCTTCTCTTACATTACAGTATGAGGGCGTCAATGGTCAGAATGTAGAATATACGATAGCAGAGGGAACTGTTACAAAGAATGGTGAGAGTACAAATATTATATTAGATACAGCTGCCGCCCCACGTTTATTATTTGATAAAAATTCAGGCGCTTCCGCTATGAGCAATGCCAACTTGGATTTAACATTTATTTATGATGGAGACCCTAGTGGAGATTTGGAAAATATTGGTACAGGAGGCGCTCAGTCATCAACAATTAGTATGGATGCATCTGGTGTTACAATGTATGCCAGTGCTACAGATATTAAATATAGTTGGGGTAGAAAAGATGAGGTGACTGGCAATACTGTTGGTGCAGGTAAGGCTGTAGGAGTGATGACAGCAGTTGGTATCAATGAGGCTGGTGGTGTTGTTGCAAGTTATAGTAATGGTGATACAAAAATTATTGGTCAGATTGCTGTTACAACCTTTGCAAACCCAACTGGTCTTGAAAAAGTTGGTGAAAACTTATATGCAGCAACATTGAACTCAGGTTCTTTTGATGGTATTGGAAAAGATATATCAGAGACTGGCGGAAAGGTAGTTTCTGGATATCTTGAAATGTCAAATGTAGATTTGGCAGACCAATTTACTACAATGATTACAACACAGAGAGGATACCAGGCAAATTCAAGAATTATCACAGTATCAGATTCGTTATTAGAAGAACTTATAAATTTGAAACGTTGATGATATTTTTCTTGATTAGTTAGATTGAATGGTGTAAAATAGTACAAGGGCATGGATATGGTGAAACTTATGTTCCGTGCTCTTGTAGTTTTTTGTAATTGTTTGTGTTTGTATTCATTGATATTGTTAAATGATTTTAAGTAAAGTTTTATATACTTTTTATGATTGATTTTGCAGTATAATGTTATGGAGATAATTATGATTAATGTTACAAGGCTTAATGGCTCAATGTTAGTGGTTAATGCTGATATAATTCAAACTATTGAGGAAACTCCGGATACGGTTATTACCCTTACGACAGGTTCAAAGTACATAGTAAAAGAGTCTTCCGATGAAATTATTGATAAGGTTGTGGATTATAAACATAGGGTCTTTTCAGGAACGATATATAAGGAAACGGAAGGTGTTTAAAAGTGGATATTGCTACACTCATAGGTATAGTTGTCGGATTTGCAATGGTTATTTTTGGTATTATTTCCAGTGGTGGTGTATCTGCCATAACAGGGAGCTTTATTGATTATCCCTCAATTATTATTACGATTGGTGGTTCACTCGCAAGTTTGATGACATCTTATACGATGGCAGAATTTATTGGTGGATTTAAGAGTATGGGGATTGCGTTTAAAGACCCTAAACTAGATCATGGAGCCGTAATTAAACAGATAATCGATTTATCGAACGTGGCTCGTAAAGAAGGTTTACTTGCATTGGAAGAAGTTGCAAGTAATCTTGAAGATGAATTTATGAAAAAAGGTATTCTTCTTATTGTCGATGGTACAGAGCCAGAACTTGTAAGAGGTATTCTTGAGACAGAACTTGTCAATATGGACGAACGTCATAAAAGCAGTGCAGGATTTTTTGATACATGGGCAGCATTTGGTCCTGCATGGGGTATGATTGGTACGCTGGTAGGTCTTGTTAACATGTTGAAAAAGCTGGATGATGTGGCTACCATTGGACCAAATATGGCGGTTGCCTTGCTTACTACATTGTATGGTTCATTGATTGCGAACTGGTTGGCAACACCTATATCAAATAAGATGAAAAATATTAATGGTAAAGAATATCAGATGAAAGAAATCGTAATTGAGGGACTTCTTTCAATTCAAGCTGGTGAAAACCCACGAGTAATTGAGGAAAAATTAAAATCGTTCTTATCTCCTACAGTTCGACAGGCGGTTTCAACGGAAGAAGGTGAAGGCTGATGGCAAAGAAAAGGCAAGAAGATGTGCCGGCTGGGTCGCCAGCCTGGATGTCAACTTTTAGTGATTTGATGAATTTGTTATTGTGTTTCTTCGTTTTATTATTCTCGATGTCAACGGTTGATGCTGAGAAATTTCAACAGATAGCTGCTTCATTGGCTTCTACATTCAGTGTCATGCCGCAAGGTGGTTCAGCATTGATAGACCAAGGAGTTTTAATTAGCAGTGGTGCAAGTCAACTGAATGCTCTTAGTGAATATTATAATAATGTTGGATTAAATGCAGATGGTGATACCTCAGAGGAAATTGATGATGCATATGAGACTTTAAAAAAGGAAGGTCTTGCTGAATCCGAGAAGATGGGAGAACAAATTGAACAGCAGTTAAACGATAAAAATATTGCTGATAAAGTTGAACTTACTGTTACAAGTGAGTATGTTCTTTTAAATCTAAACGGAGGCGTTCTTTTTGATTCTGGAAAGGCAGAAGTGAAAAGTGAAGCAATTTCAATATTGGATAGAGTGGCTGATTCTATTTGGCAGTATGAAAGAAATACAATTTTAATTGAAGGACATACGGATAATGTTCCAATTAATAATGCACTGTATCCTAATAATATGATGCTTTCTTTACATAGAGCTTATAATGTTTTTGATTATTTTGTTAGTACAAAGGGTTTTGATAAGTCCACGATATCATCATCAGGGAGAGGTGAAGCAGTCCCTGTTGCTACAAATGATACGCCAGAGGGAAGAGCACAAAATAGACGAGTAGAGATAAAGATATATAATTCATTATACAGCCAGAATAATAAATAATAGGGGTGGGAAAAGTCATGAAGAAGAGTATGTTGAATATTATAACATTAGCACTTGTGTTAATTAATTTAGTCTTAACGGTTGTACTGACATTTTCATTGGTATCTACAAACACAAAAACAAACAATCTTATATCAAAAGTAGCACAGATTATTGATTTGGATGCGGGTGGTGTTTTATCATCTAAAACAACAAATTCAGATAGTATTGCTGTTGATGATATACAATATATTGATGCGATGAGTGGAGATTCAAATAGTATTATTGTTTCATTTCCAGATGGAGGAAAAGCACATCATGTTATATTAAAGGTTACATTAGGGCTTAATAAAAAATCAAAAGATTATGAAACAAAATCTACTAGTATTAATAATGGTATGAAGCTTATAGTAAGCCAAATTACAACAGAAGCTCTCAAATATAGCTATGAATCGATTTCAGCGAACAAAACACAGATAGAGCAAAATCTTCTTACAGCTCTTCAGGATCAATTTGAGACAGAAACAATATGTTCTGTTATCGTATCAGAAATCACAATGGGATGATAACAACATATTTTGATTATCATTTTGATGTAACATTAGAACTACGAGGAGGTGAGGAAGATGAGCGATGTTTTGTCGCAAAGTGAGATTGATAATCTGCTTAAAGCGTTAAGTACAGGTGAATTGGATATTGATGAAGCAAAATCAGATGAAAAGCAGGTTAAAAATTATGACTTTGCCAGACCAGCTAAATTTTCCAAAGAACATTTAAGAACACTAGAGATAATTTTTGAACATTTTGCACGTTTACTTGCGACAAATCTCCCAGCATATTTACGTAAATCAGTAAGTGTTGATGTTGTGAACTCAGAGGTTGTTATTTATTCAGAGTTTTCTAATGCGTTATCAAATCCTGTGCTGTTGGGCGTTATCAGTATGAATCCATTGGTTGGCAATTGTATAATGGAGATGGCATCCAATCTTGGGTATTCTATTATTGATAGATTACTTGGAGGTCCAGGTGCTTCAATTGATAAGCAAAGAGAGTATTCTGAGATTGAATTGACAATATTGGAGCGAATCTTTGCGATATGTGTCAATTTGCTTCAAGAACCTTGGGAGAGTGTTATTAAAATATCTCCAAGAATTGAACGAATTGAGACAAATTCTCAGTTTGCTCAAATTATATCACCAAGTGAAACAATTGCAATTATCACTCTTAACATTAAAATTGGAGATGTTGAGGGACTTATGAATATTTGTCTTCCTTTTGATACATTAGAGCCAATTATTGATAAATTAAATACAAAATATTGGTTTTCAAGTATGAAAGAAAAAGATGGAACCTCATATGAAGATACTATTGAGACAATTATTAGCAGGGCAAAAATTCCTGTTAAAACAGTTTTAGGTACAAGTACGATAAGTGTTGCTGATTTTGGAAATCTTCAAATTGGAGATGTTATTAGAATCAATAGGAATGTGGATGAGGAATTAGAAGTATATGTAGGCAATATTAAGAAATTTATGGCATTGCCTGGATATTACGACGACAAATATGCAGTAAGAATTACTGAAGTAATTAGAGAGGAGAGTGATTAGTGATGGATGGCATGTTGTCACAAGATGAAATAAATGCATTGCTTAATGGGGTAGATACAGGTGGAGAAGATTCAGATATGACATCGTCAGAAGGTGACAATACAGGCTTTGTATTAGAAGAATCGGAAAAGGATGCTGTTGGTGAAATATCCAATATAAGTATGGGGACAGCAGCAACGACTTTAAGTTCATTGCTTAACCAAAAAGTAAATATAACAACACCATCTGTTAGTATTGCTACTTGGGATGATTTATCAACAAAGTATGACAGACCTTGTGTTATGATGCAGATTTCATATAGAGAAGGAATTGATGGCAATAATGTATTGATTCTGAAAGAACATGATGTACGAATCATTACAGACCTTATGATGGGAGGTGCTGGTCAAGTTGAAGATGATGAAGATTTGACAGAGTTGCATCTTAGTGCCATTGGTGAAGCGATGAATCAGATGATGGGTTCCGCTGCAACGTCAATGTCATCTATGTTTAATCGAAAGATTGATATTAGTCCTCCAATAGCAAATATTATAGATACATATAGTACAGAATTGGATAATCTTCCTCCATTTCTTTTAGGGCAATTTGTAATGGTTGCTTTTAAGATGGAGATAGGAGAGTTAATCAATAGTGAGATTATGCAGTTATATCCAATTGAGTTTGCAAAAGAGTTGCTACAGTTGTTTACGATAGATTCGTCAGAATCAGAAAGCACTCCAGAACCAGCGCCTGCTCCAGAGCCAACTCCGGCTACACCACCAATGCAGGGAACGGCGCCACAGCAAGGTATGGATATGTCCGCAGGACAGGGGATGCCACAACAAGGTATGCCATATGGTTATCCGCCACAGGGAATGCCACAGCAAGGTGCGCCATATGGTTATCCACCACAGCAAGGTATGCCATACGGTTATCCACCACAGCAAATGCCAATGCAAGGTATGCCATATGGTTATCCGCCACAACAAGATATCAATGTTTCTCAAGCTTCTTTTCAGCCATTTGTTGGTGATGTGGGTGGTATGTCAAAGAGAGAAAATATTGATTTGATTATGGATGTACCATTAGAGGTAACTGTAGAACTTGGAAGAACAAGCAAATCAATTAAGGATATTCTTGAGTTTGCACCTGGTACAATTGTTGAGTTAAATAAAATTGCTGGTGAGGCAATTGATGTACTTGTCAATGGTAAGTATGTTGCAAAAGGTGAAGTTGTAGTAATTGAGGAAAGTTTTGGCGTTAGAATAACAGAAATTATTAAGGATTAATAAATTGAAAAAAAACAGTAGGAAAATTGTTTTTGATGTAGTATAATACTTTTAAGTTGATACTGTGAACAATAAAAGATAGGAGATATATGATATGGCAAAGAATATTTTAGTATGCGATGATGCAGCGTTTATGAGAATGATGATTAAGGATATTCTCACCAAAAACGGTTACAATATTGCAGGTGAGGCTGAGAATGGTGCAAAAGCTGTTGAAAAATATGCAGAACTTAAGCCAGATTTAGTTCTTATGGATATAACTATGCCTGAGATGGACGGAATTGAGGCGCTTAAAAAGATTAAAGCATCTGATGCGAATGCGTCTGTTATTATGTGCTCTGCTATGGGTCAGCAAGCTATGGTTATTGAGTCAATTCAGTCAGGAGCTAAAGATTTTATCGTTAAGCCATTCCAGGCTGATAGAGTAATTGAGGCTGTTCAGAAGGTTGTTGGATAATGTTACTGTCTATATCTTCTAACCGCATAGAGGCATTTGTACAATTAATTACACTGGTAATTATATTTGCACTTGTATTGGCTATGACGTATTTTGCTACAAGATTTGTGGGCAATTACAAAAAAGAGAAGATGGCTGGAAGTAATATTTCAGTTTTAGAGACATTTCGATTATCTAATAGTAAATATATTCAGATAATAAAGATGGGCAGTAAATTTCTTGCAATTGCTATATGTAAAGATTCTGTAACGGTATTATGTGAGTTGCAGGAAAGCGATTTGGAATTTACAGAAGTATCAACTCAAGTTAAGTCTGAAAACTTCAAAGCAGTTTTAGATAAGTTTAGGAAAGACAAGCCGAAAAGTTAGGCGAGATTAATATATATGTTGCATTTTTTAAAGAAACACAGAAGAAAAATTATTGTTATATCTTTATGTATTTCAGCCGTATTTGCTTTGTTTTCTATACTTACAATAAGAGCAATGGCGGCTGAAGATGATAATAATTTAATAAGTATAGGTATCTCAGCAGGAGATGGTTCAGACCTTGCCAGCGTGTTACAGATGCTTTTAGTTCTCACTGTGATTTCATTGGCACCATCTATTTTAATGTTGGTAACTTCATTTACAAGAATTGTGATTGTGATGCATTTTACAAGGGCGGCACTTGGTACACAGACCGTTCCACCAAATCAAGTTATAGTTGGTTTGTCTTTATTTTTGACATTTTTTATTATGGCTCCAACTTTTAATGAAGTTTATCAAAGTGCTATAGAACCGCTTACAAAAAGTGAAGTCACGGCAGAAGAAGCATTTGATATAGGGGTAAAGCCATTGAGGCAATTTATGTTAAAGCAAGTTTCTACAAAGGATTTAGACACTTTTTTAAGAATTGCTGAGTATGAAGAAGGTTCAATAACATCGGAAGACGATATCCCTTTAAGGGTGTTGATTCCAAGTTTTATTATAAGTGAACTTAGAATAGCATTTATTATTGGATTTTTGATATATTTACCTTTTATTGTTATTGATATGGTGGTGTCATCTACACTGATGTCAATGGGTATGATGATGTTGCCGCCTACAACGATTTCTACACCATTTAAGATTTTATTATTTGTAATGGCAGATGGTTGGAATTTGATTATTGGTAATCTGATGAATACTTTTAAGTGATAACAGGAGTGAAGATTAATATGACTAGTGGAGATGTTATCAGTATAGCAAGAGAGACTGTATGGATTATTGTTAAGACAGCAGTTCCTGTACTATTGGTATCTATGATTGTTGGTCTTATTATTAGTTTGTTTCAAACATTGACATCTATCCAAGAACAGACATTAACCTTTGTTCCAAAATTGTTAGCTATTTTAATTGCTCTTATGGTGATGGGTTCTTGGATACTTAATGAGATTGTAGAGTTTATGGGTACTTTGTGGGGAAATTTCTCACAATATATAACATAGTTTTCATGGAGAAACATAAAGATGATTAATTACGAAGTTGCTTTGAATCAGTTTGAGATATTTGTGCTGATTCTGATAAGGATGGCTTCTTTTGTATATGTTGCACCATTTTTTAACACAGCTAATACACCTCGACGTGTCAAGGTGGGATTAGCTTTTTTTATGACAGTTTTGGTGTATACTTCCAATATAGGAATTGAAGTTCATTATGAGGGAGTTATAGAGTATATAGCATTGATTGTTAAAGAAACGATAGTGGGATTAATATTAGGAGCAACTGCTTCATTTTGTGTTCAGATAATTATGTTTGCAGGTAAGATTATAGATATGGATACAGGTCTTGCGATGGCGCAGATTATGGACCCAACAACAAGAATGCAGATAGGTATTTTTACAAATTTCTATTATTATTTAATTTTGTTGCTTTTAATGATTTCAGGTTTGCATAGATATTTAGTTGCTGCAATTGTAGAAACTTACAAAGTGATTCCAGTAGGAGGGGCGGTATTTTCAGCATCCATTCATACAGATATCATTTCGTTTATGTCCGATTATTTTGTATATGGATTCAGAATTGCGCTTCCTGTTTTTGCAACAACGCTTCTTGTCAATGTGGTATTGGCAATTTTGGCAAGAGTAGCGCCACAGATGAATATGTTTGTTGTTGGTATGCAGTTAAAAATATTTACAGGTATATTTGTTATATTTTTTACAATCGTGATGCTGCCGTCTGTTTCTACAATGATTGAAAATGTAATAAGAACATTAATGGCATCGTTAGTAAGGGGAATGAGTCCATGACAAAGAAACGAGATATAAAAGAACAATTAAACCCATATTCTTTTGATTTAGTGTGTCCAGTACTAGAGTATAATCTTCAGTTTTTTGCCAAAGATGGACCTGGTGGAGAAAAAACAGAACCTGCCACACCCAAAAAGTTAAATGAAACCAGAGAGAATGGTCAGGTTGCTAAAAGTAAAGAACTTATAATGGCTATTTCTTTGTTGGCATTGTTTATTATTATAAAAATATATGTTGGTAATATGGGACAAAAATTGATAAGCACCTTTAAAGATTTTTATAACAGCTTTGATGTGGTTGTCTCTGATAGTAGCAAAGGTTATCCAGTTGGGTTAGCATGTTCAACCATTGGAAATATGTTTATAAGCATATTAAATATTGTTGTTCCTATCCTTTTAATTGCCGTTGTTATTTCGGTTTTAGGCAATATGATTCAGCAAAGCTGGAAGGTAACAGCAAAACCGATGAAGCCAAAGTTAAATAAGATAAGTCCACTCAGTGGTTTTAAGAGAATATTTTCAGTACGACAACTGCTGGAATTATTGAAATCAATTGCGATGATGACCATTATCGGAGTTGTTGTATACACAACGATTATGGATAAAGTAGGGTTATTGCTGTCATTTTATGATATAACATTATATGCAGCTTTAGGTGCCATTGGCGAAATTATTATTGATCTTGGCATTAAAATAAGTATGATATTTCTTATTATTGGCTTTCTTGATTTAATGTATCAAAAACATAAATTTAAAGAAGATACAAAGATGACAAAGCAAGAAGTAAAAGATGAATATAAAAATGCAGAAGGTGACCCTCAAATAAAAAGTCAAGTAAGACGAAGAATGATGGAAGTATCTAGGCGAAGAATGATGCAACAATTGCCAGAAGCCGACGTTGTTATTACAAACCCTACACATTTTGCGGTTGCATTAAAATATGAACCAGATAGTGGAATGGCACCTGTTGTTATTGCTAAAGGTGCAGACCATCTTGCATTTCAAATTAAAGATAGAGCTAGGGAATGTAATATAGCGATTGTCGAAAATAAGCCGCTTGCAAGGATTTTATATCACAATGTTGATATTGGAATGGAGATTCCTCCAGAATTATATCAAGCTGTGGCAGAGATACTAGCAAATATTTTAAGACCAATTTATAAAGCAGAATAAAGAACTATGTTGAATAAATGAGTAAAAAATGTTATTATAAAAAGTGATGCTGTATCACATTACATATGAAAGGAGGATTAAGAAGCTATGAAGATGAAGAAGAACGACATGTTTATAGGTGCGTATATATTAGCAGCAGTTATTTTCTTTATCATTTCGATACCTTCATGGCTG
The DNA here is from genome assembly GCA_910585095.1 of uncultured Lachnospira sp. Lineage (GTDB taxonomy): Bacteria > Bacillota > Clostridia > Lachnospirales > Lachnospiraceae > Lachnospira. The sequence continues at coordinate 17,010 of CAJUBU010000006.1, read as the reverse complement.
TTAGATTTCCTTTTGGCCTTTAATATAGCCGTTGCATTAATTGTATTATTTAATTCGATATATGCCAAAGAAGTGTTGGATATGGCTTCATTTCCAACAATACTGTTGTTTACAACGCTGTTTAGAATTTCTTTAAATGTTTCTTCTACAAAACTGATTCTTACCAAAGGTGATGCTGGACAAGTGGTAAATGTATTTGGTCAGTTTGTTGGAGGCGGCAATTTAGTTATTGGTATTATCATATTTATAATACTTGTGTTAATACAGTTTATTGTTATTAATAAAGGTTCAGAAAGAGTTGCAGAGGTAACAGCAAGATTTACATTGGATGCGATGGCAGGTAAGCAGATGGCAATTGACTCAGACCTGAACACAGGTGCTATTACTGATCAAGAGGCTGCTGTACGCAGACAAAAATTGCAATTGGAAAACAGTTTTTTTGGCTCAATGGATGGTGCCACAAAATATGTAAAAGGTGATGCTACAGCAGGTCTTATTATAACAGGTGTCAATATTGTTGGCGGTATTGTAATGGGGATGCTCTATGGAGGTCTTTCTATCAATGAAGCTTTAACAAAGTATACTATTCTTACTATTGGTGATGGTTTGTGCAGTCAGATTCCTTCATTATTGATTTCATTGGCAACAGGTATCCTTGTAACAAAGGCTTCGAGTGAAGGGGAACTTGGTGAGGAGATTGTTGGACAGCTTTTTTCTATTGATAAAGTACTGATGATGGTAGGTTCAGCACTGGCATTGTTAGGGTGTTTAACGCCTTTGCCAATATACATATTTGTACCATTTGGATTATTGTTAATATTTGCTAGCAGGAAAGTTGCATCAAAACAAGGTGAATCTATGATTGAAGAAGAAGTTGAGCGAGAAGAAAATGAAGCTCAAGAGATTAGAAAGCCAGAAAATGTTGTCAGCCTCCTTAATGTAGACCCAATTGAACTTGAATTTGGTTATGGTATTATTCCGCTGGCTGATGTCAATCAAGGCGGTGATTTGCTTGACCGAGTTGTTATGATAAGAAGACAAGTTGCGCTGGAATTAGGTGCTGTTGTTCCTATTATTCGATTAAGGGATAATATTCAGTTAAATCCAAATCAATATGTGATTAAGATAAAAGGTATACAAGTTAGTGAAGGTGAAATTTTATTTGACCATTATATGGCGATGAATCCTGGTTATATTGAAGAAGAAATTACAGGTATTCCTACATTTGAACCATCCTTCCATCTTCCAGCTATCTGGATTACAGAAGGACAAAGAGAACGAGCGGAATCACTGGGCTACACAGTAGTTGACCCACCTTCTATTATTGCAACACATCTTACAGAGATTATAAGACAACATATTGCAGAGTTGCTTACAAGACAAGATGTTTCTAATCTTATTAATAATATTAAAGATAATAATGCCGCATTGGTTGATGAGCTTGTTCCTAAACTGATGGGAATTGGTGAAATTCAAAAAGTATTGCAAAATCTTTTAGAGGAAGGAATTTCTATAAGAGATTTGGTTACAATATTTGAAACATTGGCAGACCATGCTTCGGTAACAAGAGATACCGATATTCTTACAGAGTATGTAAGACAGAGCATTAAGAGGGCAATATCCGGAAAATATTTCCCTCCAAATGAGATTACCAATGTTATTACACTCGATCCAAAGATTGAACAGGAAATTATGGGAGCAGTTAAAAATACAGAACAAGGCTCATATTTGGCATTAGACCCAGAACGAATTAATAAGATTATTGAAAGTTTGACAGAAGGTCTTAGAAAACTGGAAGATATGGGAAGAAATCCAATTGTTATAACATCTCCAATTGTTCGACTTTATTTTAAGAAGCTAGCTTCTGAATATTTTAAGGATATAATCGTAATTTCCTACAATGAAGTAGAATCGAATATAGAATTACAATCAGTTGGGATGGTGACAGCATAATGATAGTTAAAAAGTATCAGGGGCAGACAGAGACCGAAGCAATCAAGAAGGCTCAGGAAGAATTAGGAAATAAAGCCATTGTCTTAAATGTTAAAACGCTGAAACAAAGGGGAATATTTAAGCTGTTTAAAAAGGATTTGATTGAGATAACAGCAGCAGTGGAAGAAGAAGGATATCAGAATGTAGAAAGTGTTAGTAATAATAGTCAAGCGCTTAACAAAAGTTTTCATTCAACTTTAGGTACCAATACAAATAGTTCTAGTCAACCGATTACAGGGGCAAGAAAGAGCAGTATTGATTTGGTTGCAGATGATAAGTTGTCTACAACAGTTGAGACGAGTGCGATAGAAGAAAAACTTGATTATTTACACAATTTGTTACAAAAACAAATTAATTCAGGAAACATAAGCAATAATGACAACAGTAATAAGATCATAGATGCTGCTAATAATGATGGTGTTCGTGATACAGGCAATAAGGTTATACAAGAACGCGAAAATACGAATATGAAATTTATCAAGTTGATTTATGGAAAATTGATTGATAATGAAGTGAGTGAAGAATATGCAGATCTTATTATGAAGGATATCGAAAGTTCTCTTAAAAAGGAATCGAATATAGATAGTATTCTTGCTGCAGTATATCAAAAAATCATATTAAAATTAGGTGAACCAAGAGATATTGTGTTAGGCAATCGTCCTAAAGTGGTGTTTTTTATAGGACCTACAGGAGTTGGAAAAACAACGACAATTGCAAAGGTTGCCTCAAGATATATATTTGAGATGAACTCTAAAGTTGCTTTTATAACTTCTGATACTTATAGGATTGCAGCCATTGAACAATTAAACACATATGCAGGGATATTAGATAGTCCTGTGAGTGTTGTGTATTCAGCAGATGAACTAGAAAAGTGTATGATTGAATATAAAGATTATGATTTGATTATGGTGGATACAGCAGGTCGTTCGCATAAGTGTAATGAACAAATGGATGACCTTACCATTATGTTAGATAAAGTAAAAGATATGAAGGATGATTTTGATATACAAATTTATCTAGTGTTAAGTGTTACCACAAAATATAAAGATTTGGTAGATATTACACAGCGATACAAAGATATAGAAGATTGGGCAATATTATTTACAAAATTAGATGAGACATGTTCACTTGGCAATATTTTGAATATTAGGCTACTTACAGGAGCTCCATTGTCCTATACAACATCAGGACAGAATGTACCAGATGATATAGAATTGGTTGACGAGCAGGCACTGGCTAGGCAATTGTTGGGAGGAAATGAATAATGGACCAAGCACAGAATCTGAGAAATATAATTAAACTACAAAATCAAAAAGCTGTTTCCAACGCCAGAGTGATTGCTGTGACTAGTGGAAAAGGAGGCGTTGGAAAATCAAATATATCAATTAATATCGCCCTGCAATATCGCCGCAGAGGAAAAAAGGTTATTATTTTGGATGCGGATTTTGGGTTAGCAAATATTGAAGTGATGTTTGGCGTTATACCAAAACATAATTTGGGCGATTTGTTATTTAAAGGAAAAGAAGTAAAAGATATTATCACGCAAGGACCAGAAGGGGTTGGATTTATATCAGGTGGTTCTGGTATAGCTCAGCTTGTCAATTTAGATGATAATCAAATTAAGCGATTGGTTGGAAAGTTATCAGAGCTTGATGGTATGGCGGATATTATTATTATTGATACAGGTGCAGGTATATCTTCTGCCGTTATGGAGTTTCTTTTAGCTAGTCCAGAAGTAATCTTAGTGACAACTCCAGAGCCAACATCTATAGCAGACTCCTATGCTTTGTTAAAGGCATTAAGCAGAAACAGTGAATTTCATGCAAATAATAATAAAATTATGCTGGTAGCAAACAGGGTGCATAGCAGGAGTGAAGGCAAGAATTTATATGAAAAGCTCAGTGCAGTTGTATCTAAGTTTTTAAAGATTGATATTGAATATTTAGGTATGGTTCCTTATGATGTTAATTTTAGCAAAGCAGTTATGAGACAAAAACCAGTATCAATTATGTTCCCTTCTTCAATTGCAGCTAAGAGCTTTGAAAGTATTGTTGATGTTATGGAAAGTTCAAAAAGGACAGCAAATAATGTCGGTATTAAAAAGTTTTTCAAGTCGGTATTTTCAAAGAAAATGAAAGAATAGGGGTGTAATGAATGGCTGATGATATATTAAAGGTTGGCAATAAAATTGAAATCGACAAGATTAGCAAGATAAAAGAAAATAATATAAAATCTGATGTATATGTCAGTCAAATATTGGAGTTAGATGAGGATGGTAGGGAATTGACTGCATCTATGCCAGTTTTTGAAGGACATATTGTTCCATTGTCCGTTGACCAAGAGTTAAATGTATATTTTTATTCAGAAAAAGGCATTTTTAAGGCGAAATGTAAGGTTTTAAGTCGAGGAAAAGAAAACGAAATATATATCATGCAGTTGAAATTGATCTCAGAGATGAAAAAGTTTCAGCGAAGACAGTTTTATAGGCTTCCATGTAATATTGAGGCAATTATAAGAATGTTGAATGATGAACAGGTTGATACGTATTTGAGTAATCATTTACCGCCAAAAGTAAGCAGTGAACAGGCTGATATTGGAATGATTGTTGATATCAGTGGCGGCGGTGTCCGTATTTTGACAGAGACAAAATTGGATATAGACAGTTGTATTTTTATGACATTTCCAATTAAGATGAATATTGGTGATATAACAATTGAAGTATTGGGAAAAGTGGTTGATTCCATAGAGTCGCCAAATAGAAATAATTATTATGATAACCGTATTCAGTTTAAGGAAATAGACATAGAATTAAGAGATACAATAGTAAAATATATATATGAACAGCAGCGCAAAATACAACGCCGAGAGAGGAGATGATAATTATGGCAAAGAAAATACTTATAATTGATGACTCTGCACTCATGAGAAGGGTTATATCTGATATAATAAATTCAGGCGATGACTATGAAGTTGCAGCTATTGCTAAAGACGGTGTAGAAGGGTTTGATTTAATTGTTTCTAATCCTAATTATTATAGTGTAGTAATTCTTGATATTAATATGCCAAAAATGAATGGTTTAGAGCTATTGGAAAAATTGCAAAAAAATAGAATTGAGCAGACAGTCATTATTGTAAGTACCGTTGCAAAACAGGGAGCGAAGGAAACGATTAGGGCGCTTGAACTGGGTGCGTTTGATTTTGTGACGAAGCCAGAAAATTACTTAGAAACCAAAGGCAATGATTTTAAGAGTAAAATACATGCCATGCTTGATGTTGCTACAGAAGGAAAGTCTAATATATCTTCGAAATTGGGTATCATGGCAAAAGCTGATAAAGTTAAGGCAGCAGCAAGGGATGTTGAGACGATAATGCAGCAAAATAATACAAGGGCTATGGAATTTAGAAGAAAGACGCAAGAATTGAATAAACCAGCAAAAAAATTTGATTCCTCTATATTTTCAGGAGTAAAGACTGGCAAAAAAAAGATTGTTGCAATGGCTTGTTCTACAGGTGGTCCAAAATCTTTACAACAGGTTATACCATTACTTCCCCAAAATTTGGATGCGCCAGTGGTATTGGTTCAGCATATGCCCGCAGGCTTTACAGCTTCACTAGCTTCAAGGCTTAACGAGATGGGAGATATTTCAGTTAAGGAAGCAGCCGATGGAGATGTTTTAAAGAATGGATGGGTTTATATTGCGCCAGGTGGGCAACATTTGCGTATTGTAAAGGGGACGCAAGGATATGTAATAAAATTGAGTAATGAACCTGCTATAGATGGTTTGAGACCATGTGCCAATATTATGTATGATTCTTTACAGCAATGTAGTTTCGATGAGATTGTATGTGTTGTTTTGACTGGCATGGGAGCAGATGGTACAAATGGCATTAAAGGATTAGCTGCAAATCGTAAAAAAATTCATGTGATAGCACAAGATGAGGAGTCATGTGTAGTTTATGGTATGCCAAAGGCAATCGCACAAACAGGACTTGTTGATGAGGTGGTTTCTTTAAGTCAGGTCGCTGAAAAAATAACAAAGAACGTGGGGGTATTGTGATATGGACGTAAGCCAGTATTTAGAGATTTTTATTGATGAGTCTAATGAGCATTTGCAAAATCTTAGTGATCAGTTAATGGTGCTTGAAAAAGAGCCTGATAATAATGATACGATTAATGAGATTTTTCGTGCAGCCCATTCTTTAAAAGGTATGGCTGGCACAATGGGCTATAAGAGAATGCAGAATTTAACACATGATATGGAAAATGTGTTCTCTGAAGTGAGAAATGGCAATATGAGTGTTAATTCAGAGCTTGTAGATGTCTTGTTTCAATGTTTGGATGCATTAGAAAACTATGTTTCCAATATACAGCAAAATCAAGATGAAGGAACCGATGATAATGAACCAATTATTAAGGCTCTTAACGCATTTATAGCATCGGAAGGAAAAGAACAGGAATCATCGGATAAGGCAGAACATTCATCTGATTCAGAAGCAATAACACCAGATATTGATTACAATGGTATTGTTTTAGCGGATTTTGAAAAGAATGCAGTAAATGAGGCACTTAAGAAAAATTTACATATATATAAAATTCGTGTGACGGTTGAGGAAAACTGTATTTTAAAGGCAGCAAGGGCATTTTTAGTATTTAAAAATCTTGAAGGACACTGTGATGTTATTAAATCAGAACCATCCGTTCAAGATATTGAAGATGAAAAATTTGATTTTGATTTTAGTCTTGTAGTGATTTCTTCTGAAAGTTTTGGAGAGATTACAAAGATTATTAAATCGGTTTCTGAAATAAAAGATGCTGTTGGTGAAGAAATAAAAACACCATTTGCGGAAGAAGCACACACAGAACATCACGATGAGATCAAAGATGAAAAGAAAGTTGATAAGGATAGCAAAGAAGTGACAGTAGCTGATAAAAAGCCAGCACCTTCACCTTCAAAACAAGCAGCAGCTTCGGGAAAAACAAAGCCAGTGGGACATACTGTTCGAGTTGATATTGAAAAATTAGATGTTCTTATGAATCTTGTCAGTGAGCTTATTATTGCAAAGAATGGATTGGTTTCTGCCAGTTCTTCAGAAGATACAGATGTATCTGTTAATCAGACATTTAATGAACAAATTGAGTATCTTGAGAGAGTGACAACAAACCTTCATGAATCCGTTATGAAAGTTCGTATGATGCCAATCGAGAGTGTTGTAAGTAAATTCCCTCGAATGATTCGAGATTTAAGTAAAAAGCTTAATAAAAAAATGGAACTTTACATGTCTGGTGAAGATACAGAACTTGATAGAACCGTTATTGATGAAATTGGAGACCCGCTTATGCACTTGCTTAGAAACTCTGCAGACCATGGATTAGAGAGTGCAGAAGTGAGAAAAGAACGAGGAAAGCCAGAGGTGGGTTCAATCTTTTTGGATGCTTATCAAGATGGCAATAATGTTGCTATTGAAGTTCGTGATGATGGAAATGGTATTGATGTTGATAGAGTTCGCAACAAGGCTATTGAAAAAGGAACAATTACAGAAGAACAGGCAGCTTCTATGTCCGATAAGGATATTGTAGACTTGTTGTTTAAACCAAGTTTTTCTACTGCTGAAAAGATTACAGATGTATCAGGAAGAGGTGTAGGACTTGATGTAGTAAAATCAAAGATTGAAGCACTTGGAGGTGATATTGAAGTTAAGACCACATATGGAGAGGGCAGTACGTTTATTATTCGATTACCTCTCACGCTTGCTATTATTCAGGCATTGATGGTAAAAGTAGGAGATGAAAAATTTGCTATTTCATTAGGTTCTATTCAGACAATAGAAGATATTAATGTAAATGAAATTAAATATGTTCATGCGAAAGAGGTTATTCATTTAAGAGGAAGTGTCATTCCATTGATAAGATTAAGAGACCTTTTAGATGTGCCTGGTGAACCATTAGAACAGGAAAATATAACAGTTGTTATTGTAAGTAAAGGCGATAAACAGGCAGGTCTTGTAGTGGATAGTCTAATTGGACAGATGGAAATTGTTATTAAATCTTTAGGTAAATATATTAATATTAACAAAATGATTAGTGGAGCTACAATTCTTGGTGATGGTTCAGTCGCATTGATAATTGATGCAAATACACTTGTTTAACAGCTTAAAAGATTCGTATTTCAGAAAGGTTTTGGTGACTATTAATGGAAGAAGTAAAAGCATTAGAGAAGAATGAAGAAAATAACGCTGTTGCAGTGCAGTATATTGTTGTAAAGATTGGTAATGAACAATATGGAATTAATATACAATATATTGATAACATTGTGAGGAATCAAAGAATTACAAGAGTTCCTAAATCACAGCATTATTATAAAGGTGTTATTAATCTTCGAGGTGAAATTGTACCTGTAATGAGCGTGCGATTAAAATTAGGGCTTGAAGATGATGACTATACAGATAAAACTAGAATTATTATTCTAAAGGTTGATACAGCAACCATAGGTGTTATTGTAGACCAAGTTAAAGAGGTTGTCACTTTGGAAAATAAAGATGTTGAAAAAGCAAATAAGACGACACTTGATGAGGCAGCATCTGGGTATATAAGTGGTATAGGTAAAAGTAAGGACGAATTGATTTCATTACTTGATATTGTTTCACTTATTGAAGAAGGCTAAATTTGGTTGAATTTTTATAAAATAGATTAGATAGATGTTGATATGCCAGTTTTGGCAGGATGGGGATAAATATGGCAAAAATAGATCTTGAAGAACTTAATGACATGCAATTTGATGTCTTAAAAGAAATTGGAAATATTGGTGCTGGTAATGCAACAACAGCATTATCCACAATGTTAAATATTAAAGTGGATATGTCAGTACCAAATGTGGCATTATTACCTTTTAGCGAAATTGGCTCTGTTGTCGGTTCAGAGGAACAGGCTGTAGTCGGGATTCTTCTGGGACTTGAAGGTGATATAAATGGAATGATGATGTTTATATTTGACACAAAATCAGCACATCATCTTGTTAATTCACTTATGATGAGAGATATACATACAAATGAAGATGCAGATTTAAAAAGTTTAACAGAAATAGATATGTCTGCGTTGAATGAAATTGGAAATATTGTTGCAGGTTCATATTTATCTGCCCTTTCTGGACTTACAGGTTTAAAAACAGTAAGTAGTGTACCAAGTTTGACAGTTGATATGGTTGGTGCTTTATTGAGTGTTCCAGCAACTGAATTTGGAAAATATGGCGATAAGCTTTTAATGATTCAGTCGCAGTTTGGCGAATTGGATTTTGTGACAGGTTATTTTTTGCTTATTCCAGAGTTAGAATCGTATGACAAGATTTTGTCATCACTTGGCATGTAGTTTTGAAGCTTGAAAAAATAATGAATAGATGGGACAATTGAAAATGGGTAAGATGATAAAGGTTGGAATGGCCGATTTAAAGGTGTGTAAATGTCCAGATGCTTTGACAACCCTTGGTTTAGGTTCCTGTGTAGGTGTTGCTTTATATGATCCAGTTACTAAAGTGAGTGGTCTGCTTCATTGTATGCTTCCAGACAGTACACTAATTAAAAACAATTCTAATATTGCTAAATTTGCCGATACGGGAATTGATGAGCTAATAAGGCAAATGGTAGCATTAGGATGTAATAAGTCAAGGCTTGTAGCAAAAATTGCGGGTGGAGCTCAGATGTTTGCAATTAATGTTAACAATGATTCTTTAAAGGTTGGAGAGAGAAATGCTATAGCCGCTAAAAAGAAATTACAAGAGCATCATATAAGACTTTTAGCTGAGGATTGTGGCTTAAATTACGGAAGAACGGTTGAATTTTATTCAGAAACTGGAAATTATGTTATAAAAGCGGTAGGAAAACCGATTAAAACAATTTAAAAAAAGGATTTAATTTTACGAGGATTTCAATAATGAAGTTAAAGAAATTTCGGAATGTTCCTGCAATTGTTACTCTTTTGGCAGGGTTTATAACCAGTGTTTTTATGATTATCAATCAATATTCTTTGATAAAATTTATGTGGGTGCTGGTATTAGTAATGGTTGGGTTTTGCATATTTGGCTTAATCATGCGTATAGTATTAAATATGGCGTTTCAAGATAAAGAAGAAAATAAAGAGGAAAGTGATAATCCTGATATAGAAACAAGTGATACAAAAGAAGGTGAAGCTCAAGTAGGCAACATAATGGAAGATGGTGTGCAATAAAAAAGTAGACAGTGAGGGCAGCTATGATGGATGAAGCAAGTAGAGATAAGCTATGGCAGAGTTATTCAAAAACACATAATGCTGATTTGCGTGATCAGCTTATCTTAGAGTATGCACAGTTGGTCAAACTAGTTGCTGGAAGAATGAGTATGTACTTGGGTTATAATGTTGAGTATGATGACCTTGTAGGATATGGTGTGTTTGGATTAATTGATGCGATAGATAAATTTGATTATGGTAAAAATGTTAAATTTGAAACCTATGCAAGTTTAAGGATTCGAGGTGCTATTTTAGACCAGATTCGTAAAATGGATTGGATTCCAAGGTCATTGCGTCAAAAACAAAGAAAGATTACCACTGCTATGTCAAAAATTGAATCAGAAACAGGACGTGCAGCGACCGATGAGGAGTTAGCAGCAGAGTTAGGTATATCTTTGGAAGAATTTAATAATTGGCAGGGACAGACAAAAATGATAAATCTGATTTCTTTGGATGAGTACACCAAAGAAGGGACAGAAAACAGCAAGATGGAAGCCGTTGGAAATGCGCGATTTGAATGTCCAGAAGAAGCCATTGAAAAGCAAGAATTAAAAAAAATATTAGTAGAAGCAATTGAGTTATTGACAGAAAAAGAACGTGAGGTTATTGTTCTGTATTATTATGAGGAAATGACTTTAAAAGAGATTAGTATTGTTATGGAAGTTTCTGAGTCAAGAATTTCACAGCTGCATACCAAAGCTCTTAATAAGATGAGAAAAAAATTAGGAGAGTATATGGGGATACTAGCATAAATTTGCTTTGATAAAAAGATGCAAGAATGGAGGATTAAATTATGGTTAATAATTGCAAAAAGGGGTATTTTCAATTTGAAGTAAGACCAGATGGTTTATACTTGACGGTCTATCCTCCAAAAGATAAGGAACAGGCTGTAGATGTTGAAAAAGCAGTTTATTACCTTAACAAAAAAAAGATTTTGAATTATGATGCAGTGGAGATGAATGAGGCTTTTAAAAAAGGAGCTACAAAGCCGACAACGGTTAAAATTTCTGATGACAAATATTTTGCCAGTCAAGAATTTGGCGATTATACAATGAGCAATGATTGTATGCTTGTTGAGGCAGAATTTTATCCGCCGTTTATAGGAGCGCAGGAACTTTCTGTACAAGAGATTGTCAGTGACTTAGAGCATATTGGCGTAAAAAATGGTATCAAGACGGATGTGATTGAACAATTTATAAAAAATAAAAACTATTTTGAACCAATGATTGTTGCAGAAGGAACAACAGTTCGACAAGGGAAAGATGGGTTTATTGAATATAAATTTAATACACAATTAAAGCCTGTACCAAAGGTCAATGAAGATGGCACGGTTGATTTTCATACGCTGGAAAATGTCAATCATGTAAAAAAAGGCGATGTGCTTGCCGTATTGCATCCTGAGGATAGAGGTGAGTCTGGTGCTGATTTATTTGGCAGAGTTGTACTTCCTAAAAAAGTAAAGATTGCAAAGCTTAGAACTGGAAAAAATATGCGAATATCGCAAGATGGACTTAAATTGCTTGCAGAGACAGATGGGCATGTTATATTAGAAGGTGACAAAATATTTATGTCCAATGTGTTAGAGCTTGTTGATGTTGATATGTCTACAGGTGATATTAATTACAATGGTGATGTTTATATTAAAGGAAATGTTTTAGCTGGATTTACAGTAAAAGCATCAGGTGATATTTCAATTAATGGTATTGTTGAGGGAGCTACAATTGAGGCAGGTGGCAATATTACATTTAACAGAGGCGTTCAAGGTATGACAAGAGCTATTATTAAAGCAGGTGGAGACGTTGTTACTAAATTTATTGAGAGTGCGAAAAATGTTGAAATTGGCGGTAAATTAGAAGCTGGGTCTATTTTACATAGTAAAGTAAATGTCAAAGGTCCAATTATTGCCACTGGAAAGAAAGGACTTATTGTTGGCGGTGAAGTGCGTTCTATTGTGTTAATTCAAGCAAAGACATTGGGCAATGAGATGGGAACGACAACGGTGCTTGGTGTTGGTATAGACCCTTCAACCAAGAAGCGTATTGATGAGATAAAAAGCAGATTGTTGGAATTGTCTGATTCAAAGGCGAAATTTAATCAAGTGCTAGATGTATTGCGCAAAAGACATATGAGTGATGGAGAATTACCTCCTGATAAGAAGGAATTGCAGCAGAACACAATGCGTAAAGTGATTATGATAGAAAAAGAATTGACAGAGCAAAAAAATGAGCTGGAGCAATTAACGACACAGCTTCGAGAAGATGGCAATGCAAGAATAAAAGTATCAGGCAACGCTTATCTTGGATGCAGATTTGTCTTTGGCGAACAAATCTATTTTGTTAAGGATAGAATTGGACATTGTCAGTTTATGAAAGAAAAAGGAGAGATAAAAAGTTATCTTTTATAATAAAATAAAGTTATGCTTTTTATACATTATAAATTAAAAGTAAAGCATAAGGAAGGTTCACTAGAAAGGTGGTGTTATAATGAGTGTAAGACCAATAGATATGCTTATGGTTCCTCAGATGAATGAGGTTTCTCATATTAAGCAAAGTGAAAATTCAAAACCATTAGTAGAACAGACAAATATATTTAATCAAAATCAAAAAGAGATTGAAGTAAAGTCTGAACAAGTCAATACAAAAGATAATGTTGATTATAAAGACCAAAAATATGATGCAAAAGAAAAGAGTAATAATGAGTATTATGGAAAGAAAAATAAAAATAAGGCTGGCAATGATGATGGTTCAGTTGTTGTAAAGAAAAAAAATATGAATTTTGATATGAAAGTATAGCAGATAAAGCAGATTATAAATATCTGCTTTTATACTTTTATAGGAAGCTACAATACAAGGATGGAGATTAAAAATGACAAGTATAGAAATTTGCCTTCTGGTTGCAGGAATCGTATTTTTTGCAGCCAGTTTTATGGTGGGTAATAAAAAGGAAGAACAAAATGAAATGGTAACCTTGTCTTATGAATTGAGTGAACAGGACAAGGAACGAATAAAAGCACAAATTGATGTCCTTGTTAAAGCACAAGTTAATGAAATTATAGATGAGCATATTGAAACTATTTGTGAACAAACCGAAGCGCAATTAGATAAAATATCCAATGTAAAGACGCTTGAATTGAATGAGTATGCGGAAACAGTTATAAAAGAAATTAATAAAAATCACAATGAGGCTGTTTTTCTTTATGATATGCTTAATGAGAAGGCGAAAGAGGTAAAAAATACGGTTAAAGATGTCAATATTGCAAAAGACCAAGTTATACGAATGGAAAATTCATTAGATAAAAATTGGTTTAGTAAAGATAATATGGTTGATTCAAAACCAAGTGAAAGTGATTTAGAGAATTCAATAACAGAGCCAAAAAATCAAAAGATTTTACCATCTGGTCTTTATAGTACAAATACAGAAGCATTGATGGATGAGATGTTAGCCAATGTTATGGAATCTGAAAAAACAAGAGTATCACAGGATAATGAGAATGATAACATCAATGATATAGAATCAATTTCGGGTAATAAAGAAGTAGAAGATACTTCATATGATAAAAATGAGAATAAAAATGATAAAATCTTATCTTTATATGAGACTGGAATGTCTAATAAAGATATTGCAAAAACATTGGGGCTTGGTGTTGGAGAGGTCAAACTGGTTGTAGACCTCTATAAAGGTCTCAGGTAGGAAGGGTTTTATTATGAATATTAAGTATTATTTAAGAGGACTAGGAATAGGCTTGGTTATAACAACACTGATATTGACAATTTCACATCATATTAGTAATCCCAAAGAAAATGAGGAACAAACACAGCCTCAAACGACTGCTGGTTCAGTTATTGCATATACGAAAGAGGACAAGACTAAAGACCAAGAAGAAACCACCAAACAGCCGTCCCAGCCAACAACACAACAGATACAGCAGACAGAAAATAACGATGGTAATACAGAAATAACAATTGATATTCAAGGTGTTTATTATGGAACAGATGTTTCTGATTTATTGTATGATGCAGGAGTTATAACAGATAAACAGGAATTTTCAGATTACCTTAAAGAACATGGTTATGATACAATTATTCGAGAAGGTTCTTATACGTTTACAAAAGGTGATACGTTTGAAAATTTAGCTAAAATTATTACAAGGTCAGAATAATATGCAGATATAAAAATAGTGGAAGAAAACGAGGCTGTTGCAAAATAGAAATTTTATGCTATATATAGTAGTTATGATGGTAAAATAAAACTATATATAGTACTTAAATTCTTTTTGCAATAGCCTTGTAAAAAATGCTTGATTTATAGTGTAAGTATTGTTATAATCATTTTCGTGTAAAAAACATGCAGGTAGATTTTGTAGCGGGTGCCAAAAGATTTGGTTGCTATAAAAGTTGAAACCTGCAAAAGATTATAACCGGAGGTATTAAAATGAGTGTAATTTCAATGAAACAATTACTTGAAGCAGGTGTTCATTTTGGACATCAGACAAGAAGATGGAACCCTAAGATGGCGGAGTACATCTATACAGAAAGAAATGGTATTCATATTATTGATTTGCAGAAGTCTGTTGGCAAAGTAGATGAAGCTTACAATGCAGTTTCTGATATCGTTGCTGATGGCGGCACCATTCTTTTTGTTGGAACAAAAAAGCAGGCTCAGGATGCTATTGCAAACGAAGCACAGCGCTGTGGCATGTACTATGTTAATGAGAGATGGTTGGGCGGTATGCTTACAAACTTTAAGACTATTCAGAGCAGAATCACACGTCTTAAAGAAATTGAAGCAATGAAGGAAGATGGTACATTTGATGTACTTCCTAAGAAAGAAGTAATTGGATTAAATAAAGAACTCGAGAAATTGACAAAGAATCTCGGCGGCATCAAAGAAATGAAGAGACTTCCAGATGCTATTTTTATAGTAGACCCTAAAAAGGAAAGAATTTGTGTACAGGAAGCACATGCACTTGGCATTACATTGATTGGTATTGCAGATACAAACTGTGACCCAGATGAATTGGATTATGTAATACCAGGTAATGACGATGCGATAAGAGCAGTAAAGCTTATTGTTGCAAAGATGGCAGATGCCGTTATTGAAGCAAATCAGGGAGAAGAAAATGCTCCTGCTGATGTGGCATTTGAAGAAGTTGAAGATGTGGTAGAAGCATAATATAAAAAATTAGAATAAAGGTCACTAATAAGGGTGAAACAAGATTTGTGTCTGTGCATTGTTTGTCATAAAACTGTAGGAACATTTGGTATTTATGTAAAAACAGCACACGAACGAGATGAAAATAACCTCAATAAGGGTCAAAAAATCTAGGAAAGAAGGGTATATTACAATGGCAGCAGTTACAGCGGCAATGGTAAAAGAGTTAAGAGAGATGACAGGCGCTGGTATGATGGACTGCAAGAAGGCTCTTGCAGCAACAGAAGGCGATATGGATAAAGCACTAGAGTTTCTTAGAGAGAACGGAATAGCAAAGGCAGCTAAGAAAGCATCTAGAATTGCAGCAGAAGGTATTGTAAAAGTATTGGTAGAAGGAAAGAAAGCAGCGATGGTTGAAGTTAATTCCGAGACCGATTTTGTTGCAAAAAATGCAGATTTCAACGCATATGTTGATGCAGTTGTTGCGCAGGTTCTTAGCACCAATGCAAAAGATGTTGATGAATTTCTTGCAGAAAAGTGGAGCAAGGACGAGTCAAAGACAGTTGCAGATGAGTTGGCAAGCCAGATAGCTATTATCGGTGAAAATCTTAAAATCAGAAGATTTGTAAAGATGGAAGCAGAAAATGGATTTGTTTCTTCTTATATTCATATGGGTGGAAAGATTGGTGTTCTTGTTCAGGTTGAGACAGATGTAGTGAATCCTGCAATTGAAGAGATGGCAAAGAATGTTGCTATGCAGGCAGCAGCACTTAAGCCATTATACACAAGCAGAGATGAAGTTGACGCTGATTTTATTGAAAAAGAGACTGAAATTCTTACAGCAGCAGCTAAAAATGAGAAGCCAGATGCTGATGACAAGATTATTGCAGGTATGGTTAAAGGACGCGTTAATAAAGAGTTAAAAGAAATCTGTCTTCTTGACCAGATATATGTAAAGTCAGAGGATGGCAAGCAGTCTGTTGCAAATTATATTGCACAAGTTGCGAAAGAAAATGGTGCAAATATTACAATTAAGGGCTTTGCTCGTTTTGAAAACGGAGAGGGCTTGGAAAAGAAAAATGAAGATTTTGCAGCAGAAGTAGCAGCACAGTTAGGATAATTTGCATAACAGATGAAATAATGCGAACTTTTTAAGAAGATGGTTTAAACCCTCAGAAATCCCAAGAAATGGGCTTTCTGGGGGATTTTTTATGTAGATTTCAGAGGTTCGTAATATGCCATAAATTGTTATAATTTTCTTGGGTTTTGGGGAAATTTTGGGGATGAGTTTGGGGAAAAGCTTTTCCCCAACAGACCACCGAAAGTTTGCGTGTTTCTTCAATAAAGTATAAATAAGGGATGAATAAGTATTAAGATATATTCGATTTATAATGGATAATATGATTGTTGAATTTTTAGAATTTAATATATGATAATACATTTTAAATAGGACTTTACATCTTTTGAGTTGAGAATTATAGTACCAGACATTACGAACATAAGAACAGTTTGCATAGCGTGCTGTTCGTTGTTTTAGGAAAGGAAGGTATATAATACAATGTCAGAAGATGAGAAAATTCAGGAGTTAATTGAAAAGTATGGCGGCTATT
>CAJUBU010000005.1:128801-160289 GCA_910585095.1 uncultured Lachnospira sp. | reverse complement strand
TTAAATAAAAACATTCCACAAATATTGAGGTGCAAAATGTAAACTGTTGGTTGCATTATTTTAAAACTTTAAATAGGTTCTCTTTATTATTATTTTAAATTTTATAATGTTATTCATAATAATAAACTATAATACTTTTCCCTACATATATTGTATCTTCATCCATATTATTTAATTTTTTAACATTATCTACATAAGAAGATATACTCTCATATTGAACATATTTTTTTGCAATTTTCCATAAATTATCTTGTGGCTGTATTATAATAGAAGAATACTGTTTTTTAACTTGCTGATTTTTCTTATCTTCTGAAGCATTGGCATTAAATAATCCTAATATACATACAAATAAAAGGATAACAAAAAATATAATGGAAGGAAACATTAATTTTTTAAAAATCAATTGCTTACACCGCTTGTAGCTTACATGCCTTTTTAATGGGTATTGAATCAATGAAATTAATTTTATTTGATGATTATTCATAATGCACCTCCACATATATCCTTTGTTAGAAATAAATGTAAAAACAAACATTTTTTCGGAACAAACGTTCTTTTATAAAGCTATTATAGTATGCGAACACCTGTTTGTCAATATTTGTCAATTATTTTTTAGAACATTTTTTCCGAAAATGTGTTTGCAATTTTAATATATTGTGTTAGAATTAATATATTCAATTAAGAAAGGAGAAAACATATATGGCATATGGAAGAATAACTAAAAAACAGACAGAAATTCTTGATTATATTAAACTACAGATTTTAAATAAAGGTTATCCGCCTTCTGTAAGAGATATATGTGAAGCTGTTAATTTAAAATCAACCTCCTCAGTTCATGCACATTTAGAGACACTGGAGAAGAATGGATACATTAGAAGGGACCCAACCAAACCAAGAGCTATTGAAATTATAGATGATAATTTTAATCTTACTAGACGCGAAGTAGTCAATGTTCCGCTTGTTGGTAAAGTTGCTGCTGGCGAGCCATTGTTAGCAATAGAAAATGTTGTAAGCTACTTCCCTATTCCTGCTGAATATATGCCGAATCAAGAGCTTTTTATGCTTACTGTAAAAGGCGACAGTATGATTAATGCAGGAATTTTTAATGGTGATAACATTATTGTATCAAAACAAAATGATGCTCATAACGGAGAAATTATTGTTGCTTTGGTTGACGATTCAGCAACTGTTAAAAGATTTTATAAAGAGGATGGACATATTCGACTTCAACCAGAAAATGATACGATGGAACCTATTATTGTCCCAGATTGTGAAATATTGGGTAAAGTAATCGGACTTGTCCGATTAAATATAGATTAATATTAAATGTATTATTTAAATGTTATGAAATTGTTGTATAAAATTTTTAAAAACACTCTACTGAATTTATTGTCCCTATTCAGTAGAGTATATTTGTTTTTGTGATTAATATTTTTTATTTTGATTCTTTAGGCAATGCAATTTTTTTATCTACAACAACCTGTTCTTCTAAACAGCTAAAGATTTCATCAACTTCTTTTTTATTCATCTTAGGCGTTATTAAACTAACAATAGGCACTACAATTAAACCAACTACCATAGCAATTGCCCCTGCATTGATAGGTGAGGCAATATAAGACAAAAATAGGTTTGATACTGTAATACCAATACCACAGATAAAACTTGCCCAGACTGCCGCTCTTGTGACGCCTTTCCAGTATAGTCCATAAAGAAAAGGTGCCAAAAACGCTCCAGCAAGAGCGCCCCAAGATATCCCCATAAGCTGTGCGATAAACTGTGCAATCGACTTTGGCGGAAATAGTGCAAGTACAACAGAACATACGATAAAGAATACAAGCAAAAGTCGCATACATAAAAGCTGCTTTTTTTCACTCATTTTCTTGATAAAATTATCTTTTAAAAAATCTAATGTCAATGTAGAGCTTGAAGTCAATACTAGAGAAGATAATGTAGACATTGAAGCCGACAATACCAAAACAATCACAACACCCACCAAAATATCAGGTAATGTAGACAACATTTCTGGTATAATGGCATCATAAATTACACTTCCATCTGCTTTATGGATAGCTGCTGTATCAAACAGTCTTCCAAAGCCGCCCAAAAAATAACAGCCTCCAGAAACAATCACTGCAAAAAGTGTAGAAATAATGGTTCCTGATTGTATTGATTTTTCGTCTTTGATAGCATAAAACTTATGTATCATTTGAGGTAAACCCCAAGTTCCCAAAGAAGTTAAGATAATAACACCTAACAAATTGAGAGGATCTGGTCCAAAAAATGAAGTAAAGGCTCCTTTTTGTCCCATTGTCACAGCAACGTCACTCTCCATCTCTGCAAGAGAACGCACCGCCTCCATAAAACCACCATGTCCGCTTAACACTGCTGCAATGACTGCTACAATTCCTACCAGCATAACAATACCTTGAATAAAATCATTAATTGCTGTTGCCATATAGCCGCCTAATATTACATAGACACAAGTTAATACTGCCATAACAATAACACAAATTTCATAAGGAATATCAAACGCCATACCAAACAGACGTGACAGACCATTATATACCGATGCCGTGTAAGGAATTAAAAAGATAAAAGCAATCGCTGAAGCAGCAATACGAAGGGCTTTACTTTTATAACGCTTTCCAAAATAATCAGGCATGGTGGCAGCAGTCAAGTGATTGCTCATAATACGGGTACGTCTGCCAAGTATTACCCACGCTAGCAATGAACCAATTAGCGCATTTCCAATTCCAATCCATGTAGAAGCAAGACCATATTTATAACCAAATTGTCCTGCATATCCAACAAAGACCACAGCCGAAAAATACGACGTTCCATAAGCAAAAGCGGTAAGCCATGGACCTACGCTTCTGCCTCCTAACACAAAATCATTTACATTTGTAGCATGTTTTCGGGAATATAAACCTACTCCAATCATTACCACAAAAAATATAACTAAAAATATACTTTTAATGAACACATTGTCCTCCTTTGTAGTCTCCTATTTCAATTTTATAAACTTCTTTTAAAAGACAAATGAAGTCGGAGCTTTTTTACCAAGAAGCCTTATGGCATTCTGTCCTGTTATTTTTTCTAAATCTGAAAAACTTATGTTTTCTTTATTTTTATCTTCTGCATAACCAACAAGACGGCGAAGATGTGAAAGAGATTCTTTTTGCCCACTCCAAGGACTATCAGTTGCAAATAAAATCTTATCTACCCCATGATTTTTAAGAATCCTTAAAAATTGCTCATCCTGAATAAAACCAAACGTATATGCAGTATCAAAATAAACCTTTTGTCCAACAAGAAATTCCTCTGTTTCTTCCCATAAACCAAAACTGCCATAATGAGCAAGTACCATATTTTCTGGAGCAACTTCATCAAGAACTTTGCGGATACGTTTTGGCGTACACCGCACATTATCTGGAAATGCAACATCAATACCTGCATGAATAACCATAATCAATCCAAGCTGTGAGGCATAATCAAAAATGTGCATATATTTTAAATCATCGATATAGGTATTTTGATAATCTGGATGAAGCTTAATTCCAGACAATCCCCAATTATGAATAAGATTAAGCTGTTCTTTATAATTAGGCGTATCTGGATGAATACCTCCAAACGATAAAAGGCGTCTTTTTTTATCTTGATATTTTTCATTAAGCTGTACGGCAAATTTATTGACTGTATCAAATTGTTCTGGTCTTGTAACGACTGGAAGGACGATAGATAAATCCACTCCTGCCTGTTCCATTGACATAATAAGGCTTTCTTCCCTTCCATCTAAAAATGCCTTAATATTAGCCATATTTTCCAATTTTTCAATGGTTCTTGCCGCTATTTTTTCTGGAAAAATATGTGTATGAAAATCAATTATCATAAAAAGTCTCATTTCTGCGCTGCTTTTTATATAAAAATTTTTAATAAAACAATTTTATTTTTTAACTTTGTGTCAAACAACGCACAGACATAAAGCATGGTAATTTTCATTGTTAAACGGTTATGTACAATCTATTTTATTACTTACTTATACTAGCAAAATGTTTTCATAATATCCTCTTGACTGTAAAATTCCACTTCTTTGCTCTTTAATAATGTTGCAGCTTCATCTGCATTAGAAATTTTACAAATAATGGAAGCTTCATTATCTTTATTGGATAAAGCATACATATATTCCACATTAAGTCCAGCTTTACACACATAACTCAACACTTCCTGAAGCTTTCCTACCTGATGAGAAAGCTTAACAGCAAGCACATCTGTCAACATTGCAGCAAATCCCTTTTCCTTTAATGCGTTTTGACCTGCTTCTGGATTAGAAGTAATCATACGTAGCAAACCATATTCACTGGTATCTGCTAAACTTAACGAAATAATACTAATCTGTTCCTGTTTTAAGACATCTAATACTTCTTCAAGACGTCCTTCCTGATTTTCAATAAATACAGATAATTGTTTAATAAACATTCTTTTTCTCCTTATATTAATTTACGTTTGTCAATAACATGAACAGCTTTGCCCATGCTTCGTTCCAATGTTTTTGGTGCTACCAGCTTAATTTTTACGGCAAGTCCAATCGCATTTTGAATTACATGTGCAATTTTCTTAGAAAGTGTTTCTAAACTTTTAATTTCATCTGAGAAGAAACGTTCATCGACTTCTACTTGGATTTCAAGCGTATCTAAATTATTCTGGCGGTCTACAATCATCATATAATGAGGAGTAACTTCGCCCATCTCCAACAAAGCAGCTTCAATTTGTGACGGAAATACATTGACACCACGAATAATTAACATATCATCGGAACGACCTTTAAATCGGCTGATTCTTGCCAATGTTCTGCCACACTCGCATTTATCATAAGAAATGCTTGTCAAATCTTTTGTGCGATAACGAAGCAAAGGTAATCCTTCTTTTGTCAATGTTGTAAACACTAATTCTCCTGTTTCGCCTTTTTCCATAGGCTCTAGCGTATCAGGGTCAATAATTTCTGGTAAAAAGTGGTCTTCATACACATGAAGTCCTTTATGATATTCACAGTCACAGGCAACACCCGGTCCCATAACCTCAGAAAGCCCATAGATATCAAATGCTTTGATATGTAACTTTTCCTCAATTTGTCTGCGCATATTATCTGTCCAAGGCTCTGCACCACATACAGCAGCCTTTAATTTAATATTTGGAATATCGCCTACTTCCTCAAGCACTTCTGCAATATGGAGCAGATATGAAGGCGTACACGCAATTGCTGTAACGCCAAAATCCTTCATCATTGTTGTCAATTTCTTTGTATTTCCTGTAGACATAGGCACTACCATTGCGCCAAGCTTCTCCGCACCACCATGCGCACCAAGTCCGCCCGTAAACAAGCCATAACCATATGCCACTTGAATAATATCACCTCTAGTAACGCCTGCCTGTGACAATGCTCTTGCCACACATTCACTCCAAATATCCAAATCCTTTCTTGTATATCCTACTACCGTAGCCTTTCCAGTAGTGCCAGAGGAAGCATGAATACGGACAATCTCAGACTGAGGAGCGGCAAATAATCCAAAAGGATAGGTATCTCGCAAATCATTTTTTGTTGTAAAAGGCAACTTATGCAAATCCTCAATTCCTTTGATATCGCCTGGTTCAATACCTAGCTGCTGCATCTTTTTGCGATAAAATTCCACATTATGGTAAACTCTATCCACCGTTTTAACCAAACGCTTGCTTTGCAAAAATTCCATTTCATCTCTGCTCATACATTCCTTTGTCTCATTCCAAATCATATAAATCCTCCATTTTTGTATAATTGATAAATTTTATATTCCCAATTTTGCTTATATGTCTACCATATTGAAAAGGGGAAGTATTCTTGATGTAAGTCCCCGCTTTTGCCTTTATGGCATTGCAGTGGAAACTTCCTTGATAAGGTTAAATTTTTTATCCTTCATATCCTTTTAAAAATGCTTTTTTATTGATTTCTATTGTCTTAGGAGGAACGGTTTTTTCAATAATTTTAATCCATGCTTCCTTAGAAAAATCCATATGTTTTGCAGCTATACCTAATACAATAATATTAAAAACTTTAGAATTTCCCAATCTCTTTGCTTCTTCCATAGCATCAATTTTGTAAACGGTATGTTCTTGTTCCAATCCTTCTATAATACCCTCTGGATACTGGGCAGCACCTGTCACAACAGTAATAGGTTCGATTTTTTGCTCGTTTACAACTAAAACACCATCTTTCTTCAAAAAATGTGCATAGCGCAATGCCTCTAACTGTTCAAAAGCAATTAATACATCTGCTTGTCCTTTTTCGACAATTGGCTCTGCAACCTTTTCTCCATAACGCACAAATGTTACAACACTTCCGCCTCTCTGTGCCATACCATGCACCTCAGACAATTTTACATCATATCCAGCATCTAAGGTGATTCCTCCCAAAATTCGGCTTGTCAATAAAGTTCCCTGTCCGCCTACACCTACAATCATTATATTTTTTGTCATGTCTGCCTCCAATCTATGCCTGTACTCGTTCTATTGCATCAAATTTACACATCTGTTCACAAAGCCCACAGCCATTACACATCGTATCATCAATAGAAATGCTTCCGTCAGGATTTTTTGTCAATGCTGGACAGCCTGGTTTTAGACAAGCTCCGCACTTCTTACACTTTTCTTCTACTGGTTTACATTTATATGGAAATACATTACCTTTGAGCAAAACGCAAGGTGATTTTGTAATAATAACAGAAACGGCGTCTCGTGCTACTTCTTCTTTGACAATTTTTTCTAATTCTTTTGTATCAAAAGCATTAACTTCAACCACATGCTCAATTCCCATTGCTTTACATAATTCATAGATGTTTATTGCAGGGACAATCTCTCCCTTTAATGTCTTTCCTGTTGCAGCATGGTCTTGATGTCCTGTCATTCCTGTAGTAGAGTTATCTAAAATCAGCACGGTTCCTGTTGCTTGATTATATACCATATTCATCAATGAATTAACGCCTGTATGTAAAAAGGTAGAATCACCAATAACGGCTACCCAATTTTTGATATACTCTTTTCCTTTTGCTTTTTCCATTCCATGTAGTGTAGAAATGCTTGCTCCCATACATATGGTAGTATCAATAACATTTAATGGAGGAACAGCGCCAAGCGTATAACAACCAATATCACCTGCCGCATGAATTTTTAATTTATTTAATACAGAATATACACTTCTGTGAGGACAGCCTGGACACAAAATAGGAGGTCTTGCAGGAACCTTTGCAGGCTCTTTTGAATCCACTTTTTCATTCAATATCTTTTCTCGAATCATATTCGCTGAATATTCGCCTTGTACTGTAAAAACTTCTTTTCCTGTCGCTTCAATTCCCCATGATTTTACTTGTTCTTCAATAACTGGTTCTAATTCCTCAAATATATAAAGTTTTTCTACTTTAGAAGCAAATTCTTCAATTAATTTCTTAGGAAGAGGATGAACCATACCAAGTTTTAATACGGAAGCGTTTGGACATGCCTCTTTTACATACTGGTAAGGGATTCCGCTTGTAATAAATCCAATTGATGTATCGTTATATTCAACTTTGTTAATTTTAAAGGTACAGCTATCCTCTGCCATTGCTTTCATTCTTTTTTCTACATAGAGATGACGTCCGATAGCATTGCCTGGCATCATAACAAATTTAGCAGGATTCCTTTCATAAGGCTTATCCTCTGGTTCTACTCGCTCCTCTAAAGTAACCGTTCCTTGTGAATGTGCAAGTCTAGTAGTTGTTCTAATAATAACTGGCGTATCATATTTTTCACTGACTTCATAAGCAAATTTTACAAAATCCTTTGCTTCTTGACTGTCGGATGGCTCTAAGACAGGCACCATTGCTGCTCTTGCCACACACCTAGTATCCTGTTCATTTTGAGAGCTGTAAAGTCCTGGGTCGTCTGCGGCTACTAGCACTAAACCACCATTTACTCCTCCATAAGAAATGGTATATAAAGGGTCGCTTGCCACATTTACTCCGACATGTTTCATTGAAGCCATCGCACGCACACCACTGATAGAAGCACCAATTGCCACCTCCATTGCCACCTTTTCATTTGGCGACCATTCTGCATAAATTTCATCATATTTAACAATATTTTCGCTAATTTCAGTACTAGGCGTACCTGGATATGCCGCCGAAACTTTTACACCTGCTTCATAGGCACCTCTGGCAATCGCCTCATTTCCTAACATGATTTTTTTATCCACGAATTACACTTCCTTTCTTATGTCTTTAATATTCTTTTGCTCAAATCGGATTACAAATATCCGTTTAACTTTAAGATTTAGCATAAACAAGATTATTTTATCACAAAATTCTTTATGATTCCACATAATTATTTTTGTAAAATTGTATCATTCCACGCATATTCTCCTTTTGAGGGATGTGATTTTTTATAAAAATGGATAAAATATAGAGTATAAAAACACTTTGGAGGTATGAAGAAACAAAAATGAATCAAATTACAACAGGCAAATTTATTGCAAAAAAACGAAAAGAAAAAAACTTAACACAAGAACAGCTTGCAGAAAAAATTGGCGTTTCAAATAAAACAATCTCAAAATGGGAAACAGGAAAATGTATGCCTGATTATTGTATTATTGAAATATTGTGTCAAGAACTTAGTATTACACTTGCTGAGTTAATGAATGGTGAAGAAGATGAAAAAAGCATACATACTTATGATAATGAGCAGATTATTGAAATGATTAAAGAAATGCAAAATTTAAAGAATACCAAAATATTGATTAGTGGATTTTTTTTAATCATTATGGGCGGTGTTATGCTTGTACTCTCACAAATATTTGGAGGAACAAATATTCAAGATTTCCTTTCAGGCTTTATGTTAGGAATATCTATTTGTCAAATGCTAATAGGTATTTTTCTTCTTGGTTATTATTGGGCGCACATCCATAAAAAGAATGGAGGTATTTAAATATGAGTCAAAAAAAGATTATATCTATTATTGGAATGATATTAGCAATCATAGGACTTATTAGTATTGTTCTTTGCATTTTGGGTCAAGGAGAAAATCATATATTGTTATCATTTGGTTTAATGAGCAATTCTATCGCTTTTTTAATCTATTTTATTACAAACAAGAAGAAATAAAAAGAATTGAATATATAAAAAGCCAACTTATCTAGCTAATTGTGATTGCCAGATAAGTTGGTTTTTTGAAAGAATATTTCAAATTTTTTATAATTCATCTAAGTTGACATCAATTCCATCTCGCCAAATTCTTTCTAGGTCATAAAATAGACGGTCTTCGGTATTAAATACATGAATAATAATATCTTTATAATCCAATAATATCCAATTGGCTGTGTTATAGCCTTCCATTCTTGGATTTTCATACCCTTGCTCATAAAGCTTTTCTTGAACATTATCTGTAATAGCCTGTACATGCTTTTGATTTTTCCCATCGGTTATAATAAAATAATCTGCTATTACTGATATATTACTGATATCAATAACTTTGATATCTTCTGCTTTTTTGTCGCGCATAGCTTCTACGGCTATCTTTACCATTTCTTTTGTATCAGTTTTATCTATCATTTATTATTTATTCCTTTCCTGATTAACTTATTTTAATAGACAATTTTCTTTGTAATAGTCATAGGTCTGTACAGAAAGTGCATCAATAAATTGTTCTTTACCTTTATTTTTTAGATAATTTAATGTGTCCTCTGTCGCTTTTAATATCGCCTTTTGTATATCTTTGTAAGCCAATTTTCGGATAATATCAAGGTCATCAGCTCTATTGCGGTAAGGCTCAATATAATCTGCTATAAATATAATTTCTTCCAATTTGGACATTCTAGGACGTCCTGTTGTATGAAATAAAATAGCATTGATAATATCCTCATCTTCAATGCCATATTTATTTTTAGCAAAATATGCCCCTAATTTGCTATGCAATAGATATGGACTAGCTTGTTCATATTCACTAATTTCAATTTGATATTCCAAACAATAATGTAACAATTGTTCATTGGTGTAACATTTAGCACAATCATGCAGCAGTCCTGCTATAAACGCTTTTTCTATGTCTACCTCATAACACATCGCCAAATTGGCAGCAGTTTGAGCAACACCAATTGTATGCCAATACCTTGATTTATCTTTTTTAAATTCTTTTTTTACTTTTTTTCTCAATTCATGTACATACTCATTATTCATAACAATCTCCATGTTATTAACATTAAACACCTCTGGATTTTAAATATCTGTCTTCATCTTCTCTTGCTTCAATAAAAGCCTTTTCTAAATCTATTTTATAAAAGCAAGCTAATCTCATTACCTGAGCAATTACATCTGCCATTTCATTGCCTAAACGCTCATCTACATCACTCATGTCATTTTCCAGTGCATAATATTTTTCTTTTATCATAACTTGTTTTGCTAATTCGCCAACTTGTTTCGATAATTCAATCATTGCACCTTCTGCTTTCCACTCTTGTAACTCGATTTTATTAAATCTTTTTACGATTTCTTGATACATTTCTTCCATTTCTGCAAAAGTTTTACTCATAACCCCTCCATAAATACCAAATTATAGCTTTAATAATTTAAACCTAATTTTATAAAACAATAGACTTAACAAGTAAATAAAATTCAAAGATAATTTATAAATGATATAATATATTGCTTTTAATATACCATGCTACTTCTGTTCCCACCATTTTATCAATACTTTTATTTTTAGACACTCTATCACGTATATCGGTCGAACTAAAAGGATATTCTTTTGTTTCAATTAAATCTATTTTTGCATGATACGTTGCTTTTAAATAGTCGATTCGATTAAACAACTCTTGTCTTTTATATTGATTTCGATTTGCCGCCAAAAAATGACAATGGCTCATAACATATGCCGCTTTATGCCAGTTTTCTAAAGCAAATAAAGAATCAGCGCCTATAATAAAATAAATGGTATCATAAAATGGTTCTAATTGTTCTAGCGTGTCAGAAGTAAATGTTTTTCCCTGTCTATCTATCTCAAGTGTTGATAATTTCATATAAGGATAATTCTTTATTGCCAGATAAATCATATTACAGCGATGATTCGCGCTTGCAAGTGCATGTGTATCCTTATAAGAAGAAGGATTGCCGCTTGGCATAATAAGAATTTCTGGCAAATGAAATTGCTTATATGCAGCAATTGCTATCTGAATATGTCCTACATGTATTGGGTTAAACGTTCCCCCCATAATTCCTACTGCTCTTTTTTCTTGAAACATTTTTAGCCTCCATACCACGACTATTATTATTTTTAGAAGCGGCATTTTTTGCTTTATTTTTAAATTCTTTTTTAGATTGTTCTGTCTTGTTTTGAACTTTATTTTTAAAACTTTTTTTGGATTGTTTTTTTTCGCTGCCTTTTAATTTATTTGCAGAAAATGTTTTTGATGATTGTTTTGTATTTGATTTTTCTTTTGATTTAGACTTTGTTTTTGGTTTATAGAGAACAATTTTTTTGCCGATTACTTGGACTATTTGTGAATGTGTCCTTTCTGCAATCATTACAGCAATCGCTTTTGGATTGTCGGCGCAATTTTGCAAAACATTAATTTTTATTAATTCTCTTGCTTCTAACGCTTCATTTATTGCTTTTGTATTTTCTGGTGTAAGACTTGCTTTACCTAATTGAAAAATAGGTTCTATTGTCATTGCAAGTCCTTTTAAATATGCACGCTGTTTGCTGGTCATACTATTTATCCTCATTTCTGCGTTGCTTTTATAAAAATGTCAAGTTATCACTAAATACTAAAACAAGTAAATTTCCCACTTTCACTTATATCTTTGCAATACTGAAGCAACGAACTTACTTGATAAATTAAAATTCTTCACATAAAACTTGTGCCAAGCAACGCACAGACACAAAACATTTATTGAGTAACATTTTATCAAAAAATTTTTACTAAAAAATTAATCATAATAGTCAAATTCAAGATATTCTCCAACACGAACGGTATCGCCTTCCTGTATGCCTAAATCTTTTAATTCTTTTAAAATACCTGTCTCTTTTAAAAACTTTTGGAAAAAGCTAAATCCTTTCTCTGAATCAAGATTTGTGTATCCTAACATGCGGTCAACACGCGGACCATATACAAGATAAATGCCTTCTGGAGATTTCTCTACATAAAATGCTTCAATTGCATTGTCAAATAACGTATTGATATCTAATTCTTTTTCAAACATAACTGGATTATCGTCCATAGAATCTAAAATATGACGAACTGCGTACAAAAGTTCTTTTAATCCTTTTCCTGTAACTGCTGAAATGGGATATACTTTAATGCCTAATGGCTCAAATGTTTCTTTTAATATATCAACAGGATTTTCTTCACCATTATCATATATTGCGTCAATTTTATTGGCGGCAATAACTTGTGGTCGTTTCAGCAAATCTGGATTATACCGTTCAAGCTCTGCATTGATAGACTGAATATCATCTACTGGATTTCTGCCTTCCACAGAAGCCGCATCAACCATGTGTATAATGACTTTTGTGCGTTCAATATGACGTAAAAAGTCATGTCCAAGTCCAACGCCTTCTGATGCTCCTTCTATTAATCCAGGAATATCGGCTATAACAAATCCTTTTCCGCCTTCAATATCAACTACACCAAGATTTGGATTTAATGTTGTAAAATGATAATTAGCAATCTTAGGCTTTGCATTGGTTACTCTTGATAAAAGCGTTGATTTGCCAACATTCGGAAATCCAACTAAACCAACGTCAGCAATTACTTTTAATTCAAGTCGTATCCACAATTCTTTTGCATCTTGACCTGGTTGTGCATACTGCGGCGCCTGCATGGTTGCAGTGGCATAATTCATATTTCCCTTGCCGCCACGTCCTCCTTTTAATATAACTTCTCGAAGATTGTCGTTGGACATATCTGCAATGACTTTATTGCTTTCATCATCATATAAAACTGTCCCTTCTGGAACTTTTATAATTAAATCTTCGCCATTTTTACCAGTACAGCGCTTTTTTCCGCCCTCAGCACCACTCTCAGCAATATATTTACTATTGTGTCGAAAATCTCCTAATGTATTCAAACCTTTATCAACTTCAAATATAATATCGCCGCCTTTACCGCCATTGCCGCCATCAGGACCACCGTCAGGAACATAAATTTCTCTCCTAAAACTAACATGCCCATCGCCACCTTTGCCTGATTTAATAAATATGCGCACTCTGTCTGAAAACATATTTTTTTACCTTTCTATTTCTAAAAATGGCTCCAAGCCAAAAGACTTGGAGCCATAAAAACTTAACAAGCATTATTCGTTAACGGCTACAGGATAAACAGAAACCTGCTTTTTATCTCTGCCCTTTCTCTCGAATCGAACAGTGCCATCAACAAGTGCAAATAATGTATCATCGCTGCCGCGACCAACATTAACACCTGGAAGAATCTTTGTTCCACGCTGTCTGTAAAGAATATTACCAGCTAAAACAAACTGTCCATCAGCTCTCTTTGCGCCTAATCTTTTAGACTCTGAATCTCTACCATTTTTAGTAGAACCAACACCCTTTTTATGAGCAAAAAACTGAAGATTCAAATTCAACATAACATTACACCTCCTCAATCATTATCGATAAATGCTTAGGATTACCAGCTGCTATCTGGCTTAAACCAAGCTCTAGTGCATTGAGTAATACCCTTGCTTCATTAGAAACATGTATTTCACTTACAAATGGATTTAACTTAAACTCGATTAACGCCAAATCCTCATTGACTTGTGTCTCATATTTATCAACTGTATACAAATCAATTGCATTGATTGTATTGACAACAAGTACCGAAATCGAAGCACATACAATATCACTGCCTTTCTCGGCAAAATTAGCATGTCCCTCTGTCTTAAATCCTAAAATTTCACCGTTAAGTGAACTCTTATAAATAGTAGCATGAGTCATAATAATTTCATGCCTTTCTTAATTAGAGTTACAAGAATTAAGCGTTAATTTTTTCAATCTTAACCTTAGTGAAAGGCTGTCTATGACCATTCTTTTTATGATAGCCTGTCTTTCTCTTGTACTTGTAAACGATAACCTTCTTCGCTTTTCCTTCTTCTACAACGCTTGCTGTAACTGAAGCACCTGCTACTGTAGGTTCACCAACTTTAGCTTCACCGTTATTTACAAAAAGTACTTGGTCGAATGTAACCGTATCACCAGCATTTTTGCCAAGTTTTTCAATATAAATAACATCACCTTCTGAAACTGTGTACTGTTTACCACCTGTTGCTATAATTGCGTACATATGGACCTCCTAATTCAATACTCGCCAGCTTTGGGGAGATTACTCTGCTTAAATTTGTTCCCTAGCTGTGCGGCACACTAAAATATAATATAACAGTGTGTTTTATTTGTCAATAAATTTTATGTAATTATTTCCTCTTTTTTATTTAGGATTTTATATTTTCGCTTATATTAATGTAGTTGGAGTAGTTTGCAGTAATTTTGTGATTAGAAATTGAAGAGGAATATTGTGTGGTGGGATTATTTTTGTTATGTATATAGCATATGTCGTCATTATTAGTGTAAAAGCTACAATAAATATATATTAATGTTACTTTTATTTAAAAAATAATAAAATAATAATTGCTGATACTCAAATTTTTATCTTTGAATATCAGCAATATTAATATTTTAATTTTATTTTCTTCCAATTTTTCAAACTGGAATTTATCTAAACCAAGAAATTTTTTGACAACTGCTACTTAACAATATCCATTTAAAAATGTTTTAAAATGATAAATGAATCTACTCTCTTGGCTTAAAATCAATTACCAAATCACAATCCATAGCATCACACCATTTTGATAAATCGGACAAAGCCAATCTGTTATTATTAAAACGATTGTTCAGCTGCTGCCTATTGATTCCACATTTTTCCGCAATTGCTACCATAGTTGTATCATGGTCAATTACTGCTTTTTTAAATTCTTTTTTAATTTGACTATTACTTACATATTTAAACATGATACCCTCCCTTTCTATGCAACTTTTAAGCAAATACAATATTATATCAAGTAATCTTGACACAATACTGTCACACGCAAAACTATGAATATAAGCGACAATATATACTTAACAGCAATGTATGAAACATACATAATATACTTGATAAAATATACCTTTTCCAAGTTTTTTACTTACAATATATTTTTGTATAATTCCTATAAATATATTCTTGATTTTTATAATTTTTCTTGGTACAATCACTTAAATTAAAATATTAATTTTTAAATACGAAAAAGTATACTTAAATAATTTATATATCTCTTAATATTCATAAAGAATCGAATACATTAATAATATTATCAAATTAAAGTAATTATTATATGTTATTGAGATTGTTAAATGCTATGTTATCAAATAAAAGCAGTTATTTGGAAATATTTATTCCTAATAACTGCTTTTAAATAATTTATTTTTAATTATTCTACGTTTTTTTAATATTTCTTTGTAACATTGCTTTTAAAATCAAAAAAGAAACTGATGTACGAACATCAGCCTCTTTCCTTACACCCATTTTAAAAACAGGCATATACATAATTTTAATCAACAAATTTAATCATTTTGGTCAATACCTTCATTTGGTCGGCTTCCAATTTCACCCTCACCACTTGTACTAATAATGTCTTCTGTATTAAATTTAATAATTTCTATAAAAGGTTCTCTATAAAATTCTTTCACTATCTGTTCCCCTCCTTTCTAACTATTCACAGAACAACTACTTGTTATACATTTTGAATATAACGTTTGCTGCTGACCATTCTTATCAGTATAAGTTATATATGCAATTGTATACATATTTTTAACTTTTGTTGTAGCACTCAATGTTAAGGTCGATGTTAAAGTACCTTCATTTGTTTTTAAAGATGACACTATTTCTTTTACATTTTCGCCCTTCTCTTTAAGTATATTTTCTGCATCTGCTGCATTGTCATTTGAGCTGTCTTCTTCAATATAAATTCTTCTAAATCCCGCTTCAACCAAAGTACAGCCATCAGGAATCTCCCAATCTACTACAACAGCAATCGTTTGCT
This sequence comes from uncultured Lachnospira sp., assembly GCA_910585095.1. GTDB lineage: Bacteria > Bacillota > Clostridia > Lachnospirales > Lachnospiraceae > Lachnospira. The sequence goes on along the minus strand of CAJUBU010000005.1, from coordinate 144,165 downwards.
TTCCATTTTCTAAATCCACTCTATTGCCTACACTAAAGCTTAATACCGCCTGTGCTTCAACTGCTTGCTCTGAAAATCGAGCTTCCAATACAATAGAATCTTTCACATAAAATGAATAGGTTTCTTTTGAACTAACCAATTCATCATTAACATACCAGCCTGCAAATACTTTGCCGTCTTCCTTGCCACAAGCAACTGTAACTAACTGTAAATAAGATGCGGATATAGAAGTTTCTGAACTATTTATAAATGCAGCATTTCCCTGAAGTGTTATTGTATATGAAACATTAACAATCGTCTTTTCGCCCGATTTTAATTCTGTGCCTCCAATAGTAATTGTCGCATTATAAACCGTACTTACGACCTCGCCAGCTTCATTCGTAACGTCTTTTGACGTTGCTTTTTGAACCAATCTTAATATACCATCATCTTGTGTCTTACCGTTTACTGTAGCAATAAATGAATAGCCATCTGCTGTTTTTGTCCATGAATACTGTGCTGTAGCTTTATTAAATGTATGTGTCGCCGTATCTAATGTTATATTATCTACAACCGATACTGCTGTATAAATAATATCTTCTCCGCTAATTATTCCTAAAGCTTCACTTGTAACTGCAATTTCAATATTCTTCTCAGCATTTTCATAAATATAACAAACATTAAATCCTGTATCCGTCTGTGTCCACTTTGTATCCTTTAATGTTATATTAAACTCTCTTGTCTCTGTTTCACCTTTATAGTTAAAAATTCCTGATACCTTTAATGTACCATCTAGATTTTTTACCGTTGTCACTGTACAAGGAATATCTGCAATACTTGTTCCACACTCATATTCACAAGTAATTGTTGCTGTTGCTGTAATTTTATTTGTTTTGCTATCATAAATCCAAACAACATCAGCTTTTGTTAAATCATATTTATGTGACAATTTTTCACTTGCTTTACAGCCTTCTGTTATTGTATTACATAATATACACTTTTTACCTGCCGTTGTACCTGCTGCCATACAAGTTGCTTTCACTTCTGGCACATCAATAAGCTGTGATACACCATCTACTATATGATTTAATGCAGGAATAATCTTTTGATCAGTCAAAATTTCATTACAGACAGAACAATGACTTCCCTCACTTTTACCTGCCTGCGTACAAGTTGCTGCTACCGCTGCATCGGTTACTTCCTCATGTCCAGCTGGAAGAATCTCTTTACCTTCTTCATGATTACATGCAATACATTGTTTATAAGGTGTATATCCATCTTCTGTACAAGTTTTAGCCTTTCCTGGCATATCCATATAATTATGTTCTAATGGCTGTATTATGATATTTTCATCAGTAAGTGTTTCATCAAAATATTTTCCGCATCCTTCATTACTACAATATGTATAGCCAATATGCCCTGCCTGCGTACAAGTTGCTGGTTCTTCTGGTACATATGTCCATTTATGCCCCAATTTTGGTATTATTTCCTGTTCTTTTAAAACAGTATTACAAACAGAACAAATACTTCCCTCTGAAAGTCCATCTTCTTCACATGTAGCTGATGTCCCATCAATTTTTTGAGGGGTATGCTCTAATTGTGCTATTTCTTCCATACCCTCTTTATAATCACATCTGCTGCATGTTTTTCCTGCTTCATGACCTGGAGCTTTACAAGTTGCCTCTTCCTTATCATGCGATACTAAATCATGACCAAGTGCTGATATTTCTTCCTGTTTTACTAAAATATCATTACAAACAGAACAATGTTTTCCTTCCGTAAGCCCCGTTTCGGTACATGTTGCTGCCTTTCCTTCATCAATGACTTCTGTATGACCTTTTGACGGAATTGGAACTAATTGAAGCACTTCTCCACACTCTGCACAGACCACCTTTACTGCATATCCATCCTCTGTGCAAGTTGGTCCAGCAGATGTTGATTCTCCCGGTTTATGTGCTGGTTCAATCCGCTTTTGCTCTACCAATATTTCACCGCATGTTTTACAACGCTTTCCTGCTGTAAGTCCTGGCGTGGTACATGTTGCTGCCACTGCTGCAATATCTTGTATATCATGACCTGTTGCAGGTATCACTTTTTGTTTCACAATAACATTGTTACATGCAATACATTGTTGACCATCTTCTAAACCATCTTCCGTACATGTTGCTTTCTTTCCTGGAATGGTTTGCAAAACATGCTCTTTTTTTGCAATAATTGGAATTGCCTCCAATTCTTTATCTTGTGCATCAAATATCTTGTCACATCTTGAGCATATAGAATACGTTTCATTACCTTCCTCGGTACATGTTGCTGCTTTTGCTTGCGTTGTCTTTTTATCATGTCCCAATGCTTCAATACTTTTTATATCTTTACCATCACAAAGAATACATACACGCTGTTCTTCGCCTGCATTTTCACAGCCAGCTTCTATTGTTACTTCCCAGTCACCATATCTGTGACCTGTCGCTTTAACAACTTGAGATGTACTCATGACTCTTCCACAACTTTCACATTCAATCTGTGCAGTCTTCCCATCTTTTTCACAAGTTGCTGCCACTGCCTCAATTGTTGTTATAAGTTTATGTTCTTCTTTTGCACTTTTAATCTCCTTACATCCTGTACATATTGTCCAGTGATAACCCTCTGTACAATATGTAACATAGGTATGACCTGTTGCTTCTCCAAGTATCTTTTCATTATAACCGCACTCAGCACAATAACGTACAGTTGTAACACCTGTACAAGCTACACCTTCTGTTGTGATTAAAAGCATTTCTTCAGCATTTATTACTTTATCCTTACTGTCATCATATATGCCACATTCCTTGCAAATATAATGCAAAATATGACCGTGACTTGTAGTGCCATCCTCATTTGTGATGACCTTTGAGCCAGCAAGAATTTCATTATAATGTTGATGTCCTGTTGCTTCTGTCCTATAATCCGTTTCCAAAGCTCCATCAACAACCGTAAATATGCCCTCTCCGTCTGCCTCAACAACAGCATTACAATCCGTACATATATAATATTCTTCATTTCCAGATTCTGTACAAGTTGCCGCTTTTGCTGTATGTCTTACAATACTGCCATGATAGTGAAGCTTTACTTCATCTGCATTAATATATGTTTCTGCTGTGTCTGCTTTACAATTGATTTTTCCAAATGTTACCTTATCACTGCTAAATACAGGATAACTTTTATTCGTCGTCGCTGTCTCACTGCTGTCATATGACGGCGTAAGCTTTTGTCCCCAAACTGTATCTAAATTTACTCCCTCAGCACTGCGTCCGCCACTAAGTACATATGCTGCTGCACCACTTTTAAACTCATCTTCTGTCAATGCTGCACTTCCTGTGCCATCATATGCATCTAATCCAGAAATACTTGCCAAATAACAACTGTTTGCCACATTCACCTTATAACCATCTGGCACACATGCTATATCACCTGTGTTATAACAGCTTGATACTCTAGCATCGCCTTGAAGAACTGCTGCAATGCCTCCTACTGCTGATTTATCACTAGCATCAACAATACTTTGACTATAACATTCTGAGATTATTGAACCATTGCCTAATGTTCCTGCAAATACACCAACATTACTGCTGCCATTAAAGTATGAATTGACAATTCCAAGTTTTGAAACTTGAACAAAACCTTCACATACGCCAAAAAATCCGACATTGCTCTTTGTACTATCATCACAGTACAAACCGCTTATTGTATGACCTTCTCCATTCAATATAACCGTATTTATTGCCTCAACATCAATTGGTGTCCATAAATGATCAACACTTGTATTTGCCTTAATTACGCCTTCATTTACTACAATATCTACCTTTAGATTAATAACAAGATTTGTATTGCTATTATTTTTAATCCAAATATTTAAGCCATAAAGGTCTTCTTTTGAACAAATATCACAGCTTGCTTGTGTCACATCAAGAATAGTTGCATTGAGTGTTGGCTGTTCGGTCCATTCCGTTGGTGGTGTTTTTGTTGGTTCTACAGGTTCTGTAGTGTCTGCTCTACCAGTTATTGTTGGAACAAACAGAAAAGTCACCATCAGCATAAACAGGCTAACGGTGACTAAAAATTTTCTTCTTAATGTTTCCATCTTTTTCCTCCTTTTCGATTAAATGTAAAACGATTTCGTCGAACCCGTTTAGGCTGACCTAATATTCAGTTTTTTGATTATCGTCCCTCCATCACCTCTTTTATATAAGCATTTTAAATATGACAAACTTATACAAGCAAACATATTATATGCTAAAATATTTACATATAATATTACATTTATATATTAATACATTTGTCATATTTTAAAATAGTGTATACTATTTTAATTTACTTGTCAATTATAATAATTTACTTAACTTATATAAATTGATTAGACCCTTTTTAGTAAACAACAAAAAACTCTAACCAATTATAAAATTGATTAGAGCTTTTTGTAATTTAGAAAAGAAGTAAAGTGAAAAAATTTAACAAAAATGATATTTGTTGTTACATTTTCATTATATAGAACTTACAATCAATATTCAATGAATTTTATATAAAATATATAATATTTCTATTACAAAAATATATTTTTTCTATATGATTTTATTGTTCAATTAATCCCTTATTTTACAAAGCAACTCTTTTAATGCTCCTGCTGTAACTGTTAAAGGACGCTCTTTATTTTCTACAAGGAAGATTTCTCGAAAAGGGATAGTTTCTAATAAGTCAATCAAATAAACTTCACCTGCCATTAAAGCTTCTTTGGCTAACTTTTTAGGAAAAAAGCCAAGTCCTAAATTATTTTTTACCATAGGCAAAATTTGGTCTGTAGTAGCTGCTTCAAATTCTGGTTTTAAAAATAGACCATTTTTGCGATAAAAATGTTCATAAAAACGATAACTCATTGTATTTTCACCCAAACACACAATAGGATAATGACAAATATCACGCAAAGAAACAGGATTTTTGGATAATTTTTTAAAATCCGTTCCTCCTATAAGAATATCCTGAAAATGAATAAGCGAAGTTGCTTTTAAAGAATCTGGTATATCTGCTGGTGAAGCAACCACAGCAAAATCAACGATTCCTTGTTTTACGGACTCAATTGCTTGAATCGTAAGGTGATTTTGAATACGAATACGAATTTTGGGGTGTGTTTCTTTAAAAATTTTCAGTACTGGAAGAAGTAACAAATGCAAAGCTGTTTCACTGGCGCCAACACAGACAACACCTCTATGTAAGCCTGTAAGCATTTTTAATTCTTCCTCTGCTGTTTGAATTTGTTCAACAGCAATTTTTACATGGGTATATAATTGTTCCCCCTCTGGTGTCAATGTAATTCCACGATTAGAACGAACAAGTAATTGACAGCCTAAATTATGTTCTAACAGCTTTATGGTTCGAGAAATATTAGGTTGACTGCTGTGTAATGTATCTGCAGCAAGTGTAAGATTTTTATATTTTGCAACATAATAAAAAATACGATAATATTCATAACTAACATTCATTCCTTTTTCCATCCTAAAATGTCTTATAATCTTATACTGAAGCATTTGCAATCCGATACGCTGCTTGCTTAAATCACCTAGCTACTATCGCAGCTTTTCAGTGGAAGCTTTGATATATAAAAATGATATGGCAGCAATATCAAACATATATTTTGTAAATTAGTTTGTAAAAAGTATAATATCCATTAGAAAAATACGCAATATATAACTTTATTTTTATATATTGTTTAACACAAACACCATTCATACACTACACTTTTCAATGGAGGACTTATATGAATAAAGATTTAACCGTAGGAAAACCAGAAACCGTTTTATGGAAATTTTGCATACCACTGTTTGGAAGCATTATTTTTCAACAGTTATATAATATCGCGGACAGTTTTGTGGCAGGTAAATTTATAAGCGAAAACGCACTTGCAGCCGTTGGCAACAGCTATGAAATTACACTAATTTTTATTGCTTTTGCATTTGGCTGTAATATAGGTTGTTCTGTTATTGTCTCGCAATTATTTGGTGCAAAAAAATATAAAGATATGAAAACAGCCATATATACATCAGCAATCGCCAGTGTTATATTATGTGTTTTTCTTATGCTTGCAGGTATACTTGGCTGTACCAAACTTCTTTATTTAATTCAAACGCCAGATAATATTTTTGCAGATTCTAAATTATACTTAGATATTTATATATTAGGATTTCCATTTTTACTTTTTTACAATGTTGCAACAGGTATTTTTTCAGCACTGGGCGATTCCAAAACACCATTTATTTTCTTGGCAATTTCATCAACATCCAATATAGCAGTCGATATCTTATTTGTCTGTGCTTTTCGTATGGGTGTAGCAGGTGTGGCATGGGCAACTTTTCTATGTCAAGGAATCAGTTGTATATTGGCAATCATTATGGTATTAAAAAGATTAACTACGATACATACAGATGGAAAAATTCCTTTCTTTTCAGCACCATTGTTAAAAAAAATAGCAATTATAGCTATACCAAGCATTTTACAGCAAAGTTTTATTTCCATAGGAAATATTATTATTCAAAGTGTTATCAATGGATTTGGTTCAGAAGTAATTGCTGGATATTCTGCCGCCATTAAGTTAAATAATCTGGTTATTACTTCTCTTACGACATTAGGAAATGGTGTTTCAAATTATACCGCACAAAATCTGGGAGCAAATATATTACCTCGTATCAAAGATGGTTTTAAAGCTGCTACTAAAATCGTATGGATATTATGTATACCTATTGTAATACTATATATTTTAGCAAATAATGTACTCATCCAATTTTTTATGGATAAACCTTCTGAAATAGCACTCTTATCAGGCACACAATTCCTTAAAATTGTTGCTCCATTTTATTTTATTATAGCCATAAAACTCGTTGCAGACGGTGTTCTTCGCGGCGCGGGATTAATGCGACAATTTATGATAGCAACGTTTACTGATTTAACCTTACGTGTCATACTGGCAATGATTCTTTCAAATCAATGGGGATATGTGGGAATTTGGTGTTCTTGGCCTATTGGCTGGTGCATTGGTGTCATATTATCTGTATGGTTTTATCGAAAGAAATTTTATACCTTGCACAAACCATCATTGCACACATAAAATGCTTTTCTTTCTCTTTGCTGCCCGTTTATAATTTTATTGCCGCTTTACAGCATTTTGGCAGGAGTTTAGTTTAAACTCCTGCCAAATCAGAAAAGCCTCCGCTTATCCGCCAACCATTATAGTAATCCTATATTGGTTATGCTTTTTATATAATATTTCTTATACCTTCGCATATTTTTCTTGCAACAACTGGATTATTCATCGTATATAAATGAATCCCATCAATATCGCTTACAAGCAAATCAATAATTTGACTTAACGCATACGACATTCCAGCATCAAAAAGTGCCTCTTTATTATTTTCATACTTGCTGATAATTTTCTGGAAACGCATTGGAAATGTTGCACCACATGTTGTTATCATTCTTTTTATCTGAGCGGCATTGATAACAGGCATAACACCTGGAATAATTGGCACATTAATTTCTGCAATTCGACAATCCTCAACAAAACGGAAAAATTGTTCATTATCAAAAAATAACTGTGATAATAAAATTTGCGCGCCTGCATTTACTTTCTCTTTTATATATTTCATCTCATAAACTCGATTTTCAGATTCAGGGTGACATTCTGGGTAACAAGCGCCTAGAAAACAAAAATCATAGGTTGATTTTAAATAAGCAATTAAATCAGACGCATGTTTAAAATCTTCTTTTGCCTCAATATCTGCAGTTTTATCCCCACGTAGCGCAAGTATATTTTGAATCCCCTCATTTACTAAAATCTTTGCAAATTCATCAATTTCTTTTTTGTTATAATTTAGACAAGTTAAATGTACAACAGGTTCTATATGATATTCACATTTAATTTTCTTAGCAAGCTCTATGGTGCGATTGCAGTTTGAACTGCCGCCTGCACCAAAAGTCACGCTGATATAGTCGGGATTTAACTCGCATAAAATAGATAGTGTCTCATCAATATTTTTAAGTTCACTGTCCTTTTTAGGCGGAAAAATCTCAAAAGATAAACTTCTCTTATTATCCTTATATATATCTGAAATCTTCATTTTTTGTATCACCTTTCTTTTATCTTTCATTCATTTCGTTTGTGCAGTCTGTAATAATTCTTTTACATCTATTTCTTTTCTAAAATATTTCTCTAAAGTAAATTTTAATTCTCTTAAAGTTCCAATTCTAGGAAATCCTATAACCGATGTTTTCATCATATCCTCCAAATTAAAATAAATTATAAAAAACAAACCATTGATAACTGGTAGCTGTTTTGTATTATAATTTGCCTAGACAAGTTTGTATAATATATAAAAATACAAGTTTGTCATAGCTTTAAACTATGTCAAACTTGTATTTACTCATTTATTTTATAAATAACTTCCTTAATGAAGTTCAATATATTTTTTCAACGACTCTATATATGTGTTTCCCAATTTACTAAGACATCCTTTACAATGGGTAACATAACCGATATGCATCTCATTTTTTAAAGAATTTTCTTCCTCAGCCATGGGAACCGCAATAATATCTTTTCCATTTAATTTTTTGTCAATCACGCCACTGCATATGGTATATCCATTTAATCCAATTAGAAGGTTAAACAATGTTGCTCTGTCTCTTACTCGTATATTTTTCTTTCGCTCTGAAATAGAAAATATTTCTTCAGAAAAATAAAAAGAATTATGCTCCCCTTGTTCAAAGGACAAATATGGATATGGTTCTAATTCTTGATTGGTAATAAATTGTTTATCTGCAAGTGGATGTCTTCTACTAATAAACACATGAGGCATTGCAGTAAATAATGGATGAAATTCTAAATGGTGTGATTTCAAAATTTTATGAAGGACAACTTTATTAAAATCATTTAAAAATAAAATACCAATTTCACTTCTCATTCGTGCCACATCTTCAATAATTTCATAAGTTTGAGTTTCTCTTATACTAAAATCATATTCTTCTTGTCCATATTTTTTAAGTAAATCTACAAAAGCATTCACTGCAAAAGAATAGTGCTGTGTCGATATACAAAATTGCTTTTTTCCTCCATCACTGCCTTTATATTTATCTTCCAGAATAGCAGCCTGTTCTAACACTTGTCTTGCATATCCTAAAAAATCTTCTCCTTCTTTAGAAAGACAAATTCCTTTGTTGGTTCGATTGAAAATTTGTATATTCATTTCTTTTTCCAATTCATGGATAGCATTTGTAAGACTTGGCTGCGATATATAAAGCTTAGCCGCCGCTTCTGTGATTGTTCCCGTCTGTGCCACTGTTGTGACATATTTTAACTGCTGCAGTGTCATTTTTATTTCCATTTCTGCGCTGCTTTTTGCATAAAAAACAAAACATTTTTATAAGTTTGTGACAAGCAACGCATAGACACAAATCTTATAATTAAAAATATTTTTTCTCAAACTCCCCTGCTGGCATAGGTTTTCCATAATAATACCCCTGAACACTATCCGCTCCCAATTCAAGTACACAGCTTAATTCATTTTCCGTCTCAACGCCCTCAACACACACTTTTAAATTTAAGTCATGTGCCATATTAATAATAAATTTTACCATTGTATAGTTATCTTTGTTGGAATCAATATTTTGAATAAATGCTCTGTCTACTTTAATAATTTTAAACAGCATATCACGTATGTATCTTAAATTAGAATAGCCTGTTCCAAAATCGTCAACTGCTAAGTCAAAGCCTTGTCCGCTAAGCTCCGATAAGACATTTTTTACCATAATATTACTGTCCAGCTTGCCGCTTTCCGTAGCTTCAAATACAATATGTTCATGGTCAATGCCAGTCTCATTGACACAATTGACAATATCTTTTACAACATCACTTTTTAATATTTGAACAAAAGAAAGATTAATATTAATTGAAAAATCATGGCTTATTGCCATCCATTTTTTACACTGCATGGTTGCCTGCTTAATAATCCATCTGCCCAATGGAATAATAAGATAACTTTCTTCAAGCAGCGGAATAAACTCAGCAGGAGACATAAATCCATAGTCTTTACTATTCCATCGGATAAGTGCCTCTGCCCCTTCTACTTTATTTTTATTGGTCTTATAAACAGGTTGATAATAAACTTCAAACCCCTCAAAATCATTGACAATACTATCTCTTAATTTGTCTTGAAGTTCAATTTTTTTAATATAATTATGATAATCCTCATTATTATATGCCACAAAGATATTACGTCCTATTAATTTTGCTCTGTGAAGTGCAAAACGAGCGTTTTTTATCATTGTGGCAAAACTGTCATTTTTTGCATCAAAACTGTAAGCGCCTCCAGAAATTGTATAAAATAAATTAAAATTTCTACTTTTAATCATCTCATCAATCTCACATCGCACCTCTTTGTAAAGTCTTTTAGCTTCCATATCAAAATCTGTCATATCGCCTGTAACTAATATGCCAAATTCATCTCCTTTTAATCGGTAAACATTTTTTCTAGTCCCTATAATATTGACAATACATTGTGCTACATCGGCAAGTACTTGGTCTCCTACATCGATTCCATATCGTTCATTGATGGATTTAAATTTATCAACGCCAATAATTAAAAAATAACCTTTTGCCGTTTTATTTTGATTTATCAATTTTTTATACTCATGCTCAAGTACAAGTTCCTTGCTAAGGCTTGTATTATTATCATATTTGCTTCTCTTTCCAAGCTCTGAAATGCTCCCAATTAAAAACAGTCTGTCATTTTCATTATCATTTACAACTTGCCCTTTGCATCGTATCCACACAGGCTGATGATTTTTATTATACCATCGGTACTCAAGATTATGTATCCCTGCCTTGTCACGTATAAGTCGTTTGACATCTTCATTCAACATCTGCACATCATCTGGATATACAACATTTTCTAATGTTTTTAACACATCATTAAAAGAATGGTTATTAAGATTAAACTTGTCTACTGCTTTTCGACTAATTGAATAATGGTCGTCTGTTATGTTCCATATAAATATACAGCTATCATTACATTCATCTAAAACGGACAATATATCTTCATATTTCATAAAATGCGAAATATCATCATTTTTCCACATAATTCATAATCCTCATTTCTGCGCTGTTTTTTGCGTATAAAATAATCCCTATTTTTTACACTACTCTCTTATTTGACCATTTCCCAAAACAATATATTTTCCTGTAGTTAAAGCATCAAGCCCCATAGGACCTCTCGCGTGCATTTTTTGTGTGCTTATTCCTATCTCTGCGCCAAAACCAAACTCAAATCCATCTGTAAAGCGTGTAGAAGCATTGACATAAACGGCTGCTGCATCAATCTCATCTGTAAATTTTCTTGCCATATCATAATCATTTGTAATAATGGCTTCCGAATGTCCTGTATTATACATATTAATATGATTGATTGCCTCCTCAATGCTATCCACAACTTTCAATGAGATAATATAATCAAGGTATTCTGTTCCCCAATCATCTAATGACGCTTCTACAATCCTTGAATCAATCTCACAGGCTTTTTTATCACCTCTTATCTCTACATTTTTTTCCTTTAATTTATCCACAATCATAGGAATTGCTCTATCTGCTATAACACGATGTATAACAAGCGATTCGCACGCATTGCAAACTCCAATACGCTGTGTTTTTGCATTGTATATAATATCTCTTGCCATCTCTAAATTAGCGCTTTTATCAACATAAATATGACAGTTGCCTGTACCTGTCTCAATAACTGGTACAGTAGCATTCTGTACTACATTTTGAATAAGTCCATGACCACCTCTAGGTATAATCACATCAACATATTGATTTAATTTCATCAACTCATCAACATATTTTCGGTCTGTTTCTGTCACTAATATAACCGCATCAGGATTGATACCAGACTCCTCAAGACTCTTTCGGATAATCTCCACCAATTTTTTATTGGAGTAAATAGAATCACTACCACCTCTTAAAATAACGGCATTTCCTGATTTAAAAGTTAAACCAAAGGCATCGACCGTCACATTTGGTCTTGATTCATATATAATAGCAACAACACCTAATGGTACTTTTTTATATCCAATCATCAAACCATTTGGTCTTGTCTTCATGGATTGAATTTCACCGACAGGATCTTCTAATTGAACCAATTGCAAAAGTCCTTCGACCATTCCATCAATACGCGCATCAGTAAGTGTTAGTCTATCTAAAAGCGCTGGTTTCATTCCATTTTCTTTTGCAATCAAAATATCTTTTGCATTTGCCTGTTTGATTTCTTCTCTTGCCAAAGAAATCGCATCGCCTACTTTTACTAGTGTATTATTCTTGGCAACAATTTGAAGTTTCGCCATCTGTTTGGAAGCTTCTTTTGCCCTCTGTCCAATCACTTTTATCGAATCCATCATTTCCTCCTTGTAAAAGCACTCTCTGTTCTGTTACAATAATATCGACTTTTTCATCTTTTTCTTCAATAAATTTAAGTTCATTCACCAACTGAAAATCAAAACCAACGGCAATTTTTACAATTCCATCATGTAAAGACAAATATTTATCATAATATCCGCCTCCATAACCAACTCTATTAAATTGCTTATCCAACGCCAAAGCTGGAAGAATCATCAATGTTTTTGATGATACATCGGTTGTCAAAGCATTATTGTTCCAAATGGGTGCATCATGTATAGGCTCTAATATACCATACGTGCCCTTTTTCAAGTCTTCCATATGCTCAATTTGAATAAACTGCATCATTGTCTTTCCATAAACTTTAGGAACAAAAACATTTTTTTTCAATACAATACATCGTTTTATAAATTCGCGTGTATGCACTTCACTTTTATAATTTACATATATCAAGATATCTCTCACGGATGAGAAAAAATCCAGTTCTTCTATTTTTTGAAATATTTTATTACTTTTTGTTATAATTTCATATTGGCTTAGGCAATTTCTTTTTTCTCTCATTCTTTTGCGAACTTCTGGTTTATTCAAAATAGTCCTCCATGTCAAATCATTTGTTATTATATAGTTAAGCGAATATTCACAATCCACTTTGCTGCTTACTTATTATTTCATATATCGTAAATCATATTGTAAATATTAATAAATCCCCAAAATGATTGATACAACCGCCAAATTTGGCTTTTGATTTATAGAGTGCATGGCGAAATTCCTGAAATCGGTAAACTTCTATATAATCGGTAATTTTTTTACTAAATGGAAATAATTTCTTTTTTTTACTAATTACCATCATATCATCAAGAACCATCTCCACCTTTGAATCACTGCCAAAACGATACTCTGATTTTTGTGTATTTAAATTAATTAATCTTGTCCCTCTGTCATTTCTAAAAAAACGATATGGTACATCGTGGATAATATACATACCATCAAAATCCTTTTGGTCAGATAAACGGTCATTTTGACGGATACGCTTTACATTATTAATGTAATCATACATAATAATTTCTTCCGAATCTCCTGCAATGTCTCGCTTGGTATACAACATATTTCCATTGTTCTCTTTGATATACTCAATCGCATATTCATCATTTACACAATCTAACATCTGTTTAAATTCTACATCCAGTCCTAAAACCATATCTGAGACAAACTGATTGACATTGATAATTCCAATACAACTCTCGCCTATTTTGATTCCGCACGCATTGCCCTGCAATGGAATTAAACTGTCAATGCCATACTTTGTAAGCAATTCATTTTCAATATTCATTTGCTTTTCGTTTTTTATATCTTTTAACAGTAATTCATACCGCTCACCTTCTTCGGTATCCATTCTATGCTGAAACAAGCAATAATCCTGCGTTAAACTAAATACTTTCAGTATCATGCCGCAACGGATTGCCTCTAATGTTTCCGTAAGTGTATGTATTGCTTTACAATCATTTGTTTTTACATCATATACATAATAGGTGACTTCAACATTTTTTTCATTAACCATTCGGGCAGACATAAATACAAAAAAATTGTTATGATGTGTGCTGTAATACGTTGAAGACATAAAAAACTTTGGTATTTCTGGTGCAATTTCAATCCGTTCATTTGTTTTGGGATTGAATAAATAAATACGCTTTCCATTAAATTTATCTAACTGACGATTGTCATCAACAACATGTATAATAAGATTTTCATTAAGGCTGTTTAACATACCAACCTCAAAGTTCTTAATCAGTTTAATCTCCATATTTAATCCCCATGCTGTGACTGTCTTTTAGGAATCATTTTATGCTCCCAAGAAACAATGTCCCTACATTTTCCCCATGAATAATTTTATATATATTATCAATATTATTCCCATTGGTTATTACCATATCTGTCCCTGCTTTTGTGGCAATTGAAGCAGCTTTAATCTTGGCAGCCATCCCCCCTGTGCCAAAATCACTGCCAGAACTGTCTTTTCCCATATGAATTAAATTGGCATCAATTTTTTCAACCAATTCAATAAATTTCGCATTGGGATTATTATTGGGGTCATCCGTATATAATCCATCAATATCGGATAACAAAATAAGCAAATCTGCATGAATCATCGAAGCCACACTAGCAGACAGTCGGTCATTATCACCAAATTTAACAACCTGTTCAATCTCATATGTAGATACAGAGTCATTTTCATTTACTACTGGTATAACACCCATATGCAAAAGTTCAATAAATGTGTTTTGTGCATTTACTTTGCTGACTTTATTGGTTATGGTATTCTTTGTTATCAATACTTGGGCTGCAATCGTGCTGTATTCAGCAAATAATTTCTGATATATCATCATAAGCTTTGCCTGTCCAATCGCTGCACACGCCTGTTTTACAGATAAATCGTCTGGTCGTTCCACCAGCCCCACCGCTGTTCTTCCTACTGCAATCGCACCTGAAGACACTAATACAACTTCTTTTCCTGTATTTTTTATATCGACTAATGTCCGCACCAACTTTTCAATCTTCATTAAATCCAACTTATTTGTATGATTGTGCATAAGCGATGAAGACCCAATCTTAATAACAATTCTTTTGCAATCAACAAGTTTTTCTCTATTGTTTTTCATAACCAAAAAGCCTTTCTGTTTATTCTATTTTACAACATTTTTTTCAAGCTGTAAACCTGTGCCATTTTTTCAGCTGTCTTTATCCCGTCAACTGCAGCAGAGATAATACCTCCTGCATAGCCTGCCCCCTCTCCGCAAGGATATAAGCCTTTAATGTTAGCCATACCAAGCTCATCTCGAATCCACTTAACTGGACTGGATGTTCTACTTTCCACGCCGCTAAGAACAGCATCATTCATATTAAAACCTTTTATTTTCGTATCATAAT
>CAJUBU010000005.1:51061-128791 GCA_910585095.1 uncultured Lachnospira sp. | reverse complement strand
TTGAGATTCGACATGGTATACTTTCCTTTAATACATGGCACAACCGAGCCAATTCCTGTTGAAACTCTATTTTCCTCAAAATCGCCTAACAGTTGTATAGGTATATTTTTTTGCCCATATTGATATGCTAATTGTTCCATTTGCCGCTGCAAAAAAACACCGTCAAGTGGATTTGCTCCAAAATCATCTGGTGTAACTGTTACAATCAGCGCACTGTTGGCATTTGTTGAATTTCTGCCAGAATAACTCATTCCATTAACTGCAATACCGCCCTGTTCAGAAGATGCATTAACAACATAACCGCCTGGACACATACAAAAAGAATATACACCCCTTCCGCTTTTTGTTTGATAGGTCAATTTATAATCGGCAGCAGGCAGCTTGTATACACAATTTCCATAAGCATTATAATTGATAAAAGATTGTGGATGCTCAATCCGAACTCCTACGGCAAACGATTTTGAATTTATAGCACAACCAGCATGATTCAACATTTCTAGGGTATCTCTGGCACTGTGTCCTATTGCGAGACAAACTTGACTACAACTTTGTTCCTTTACCTGCTGTGTTTTGGTATCTTGAATATAAATTCCATTTAATACGCCTTTTTTTACAATAAGACCAAAAAGCTTACTGTTAAAATAAATTTCTCCGCCAAGTTCTATAATTTTATTTCGTATCCCTGTAACAATACGTTCCAAGACATCGGTTCCAATATGAGGCTTATTTTGATAAAGGATTTCTTCAGGCGCGCCAAATTGGACGAATATTTTAAGAATTTCTCGTATTCGACCACTTGTATCTTTAATGCCTGTATTTAATTTTCCATCTGAAAAAGTACCAGCTCCGCCCTCGCCAAATTGAACATTGGATTCCTCATTTAATGTGCCTGTATCCCAAAAATACTGCACATCTTTCTTACGCTGTGCGACTGCTTCTCCGCGCTCATATACAATAGGCTTTAACCCTGCCTTAGCAAGCATTAAAGCAGCATACATACCAGCTGGTCCAAAACCAATAATAATAGGACGCTCCTTTTCATGAATACTGCTAAATATCAAAATATTTTGCGAGGGATGTGATTGATTACTTTTTATGGCATAAGGAAAAACATAATCTACAATTTCTGTATAAACCGCATTTTTTATTGGACATAAAGTCCCTTTATGTGCTTTATTTATATTAAAATTTTTTGTACAAAAAAGCTTATCATAATTATATATATCCACACTATACACATAGTATATATCTGGTTTATGCCTTGCATCGATGGATTGTTTGACAATATCATAATCAATACAAACCTTATCACTGCATTTTAATATTTTTCTTATCGCTTTTTCTAAATCTTTTTGGGTGTGGTTTGCCTTGCACGCAATCTGACTTAACCGTAATACTTTTTTCACAACAATCCTTTCTAGCTGCATTGTACCCTGCTACATAACCGCTGCTCCAAGCCCATTGCAGATTGTAACCTCCGCAAATTCCATCAACATCAACAAGCTCGCCTGCAAAATACACACCTTTTACTAATGTTGACTGCATGGTATGAATATCAATATAAGACATATCAACACCGCCTTGACAAACTTGCGCCCGGTCAAACGATTTATATCCTTCTATATCCATTTTAAACTGTTTGCATTCCATTATCAGTTGTTTTATATCATTTTTCTTATATTCGCCAAGCGTTTTTAAACTTTTATATCCACATTTTTTGGCAACACCTTTCATCAATTTTGTATGAATTAATCCGCTAAAAAAATCCTCTATTGTTTTATATGAATATATATCATAATAACACTCGATATAATCCATCAGCTTTTTCTCACTAAAATCTGGAATCATATCAATAATAACATAAATCGGATTTCCCTTATGTAACTGCTTTACAACAGGATGGCTAATCTGAAAAACAGGTATACCCGATATTCCATAATCGGTATATTGAATTTCGCCAGTATCTGAAGTTATCTTTTTGCCTTTACAATAAGCGCTAACTTCTCCAAAACTTCGCACACCTGCCATCAAATCACATATCTTTTTAAAAGAAGGGGAGGATTGTAATGGAACCAATGCAGGCAGTATATCTGCAATGGGCTGTCCCATTGCTTGAATCAAAGGAAGTATCGAACCATCAGACCCCGTTTTAGGCGCTGCTTTTAATCCCGTTGCAAAAATAATATTTTCTGCAACAAAATGATGATTGATTTTAAATCCTGCACTAGAAGAATGAATTTCATCAATAACAAAAGAGGTTATACAATGCACGCCAAGCCGCTTTACTTCTGATATTAATGCATCCCTTAAAGAAAAAGAGGTTTCTGAATGTGGATAGATATATCCATTTTTTTCTTTGCTAAAAATACCAATCGATTCAAAAAACTGAATCGTCTGTTTTTCATTAAATTGATGAATAACCTGCATAGCCCTGCTGCCATTTTCATGAAAACAAGGACTTTCCATATAAGTATTGGTAAAATTACATTTTCCATTTCCTGTCTGCAAAAGTTTTGTCCCCAATTTGGACGTATGTTCAATAATTGCAACACTTTTATGTTGTCTGGCGGCGATAATTGCAGCCATTAAGCCTGCTGCGCCGCCGCCTATTACTACACAGTCAAAATATTTGTATGTCAATGTATCCTCCATTCTAAAACATTGCGTAAGAATTGCGCAATCCCTCTCCAATCAAGAACTATAGGTTTGAAGAAAATCATACAATCGTTCTTCTCCTTCAATATACATACCTAATTTTATTTGCTCTTTAATTTCAGGCGGAAGAATATCTAACTTAATATCCGCATAATCATAAAATTCTTTGTTTGGCTCACGATATATCACAACTTTATCATTTTCAAAACGAAGATAATAATTCATTTTGTCCATTGTATTTTGTTCCATATTATCAGAATTAACCATTTTTTGTCCATTATTTTTATTATCAACAGTGGACGCATTAATATTTTCTGTAAGCGTTGGATTTTGTTTTTCTGGTTCGTTTGCATTATTGACAAAGATTAAAACAAGCATCCATATTATAATAACAATTCCTACTGCACACCCGGCTATATATATCCATAATTTTCTCATATCGAAGTCCTCCAAACACAGGACTGTCACCAATCGTGAATGTTCATCCTGTCATTTAACAATACAGTCCGTTTACTTTGACTCGATATAAGTATTTACAAAAATTTCAATTACTATTCACATAGAATCAGAACAAAAACAATAAGGAAGTAAATCTTTTAGATAAAACTCTTTTGGTTTATTTTCTATTTCTAAAATAACAATTCCATCACTATCCATAAATTCGGATAACACCTGACGGCATATCCCGCAAGGTGCGGCAGGTTTGCCTGCATCGGAAACAATCGCAATTTTTTTAATATGGCGTTCACCCTCCGAAATAGCTTTAAATATAGCCGTTCGCTCTGCACAGTTTGTCGCGCCGTAGGAAGCGTTTTCAATATTACAGCCAGTATAAATATGACCTGTGTCTGTTATTAATGCTGCACCAACCTTAAAATGTGAATAGGGCGCATATGCTTGTTTCATTGCTTGTTTTGCAAGCTCTATTAATTCCATTGTTTTCCTCATTTCTGCACATTTTTAGCCTTTATGTAATCCTCTGACACTCCTTATAACTAAAGCAAGAGGGTTTGTGCCACATTGGATAAAACCTTTATTGAACTGTGATTTTTTGAGAAGTCTCTACTAATGCTATATACGTTTTACCAGGATTTAAAAGAATTTCAGTACCATCCTCATAATAATATTTCGTTGCGCCATACGATTCATTTTCTTTTACCCATGTTATTTTTTGACCATATCCTTGTGTTATAAAATACCCTTCTCCAACACCTGATATTTTATAATTGGGCGTACCATTCTCGTAATAATTGGGTTCAACATACTTTACAATAATATTGTCAAATGCCAATTGTTCGCCTGTTTGCTGGTCAATTTGCGCCGTGCCAAACTGATAGCGCAAATAATGATTATTTACGACATCATACTCAAAATAAGGCTGATTATACGAATAATTCATATCCACTCGGCTACATATTGTTCCCGATGGAGGCACAATTGGATTTTCTTGCGTATGAAATGTAAACGGTGACGTATACCCTTGTGAATAAGAGGAAGCATAATTTTTTTCCTTAACGCTATCGGTTATACCTGCCCAGCTTGTATAAGCATTGTGCGGTGCAACACGGTCATTCGTTCTATAAAAATCACAGTAATTCATACCATCCAGTGATTTAAAACTATCATTCCTTAGATATTTTTCGGCATATTCGGAGTAACCAAAATGTACATAAATAGCCTCAAACTCTCTGGCAAACAATAAAAAATACGTTCGGCAGCTTCGCACAGGTCCTATTTTTTCAAGGTCTGTCTGATTTTCAAAAAGGCAGCACATACGTGTTATTTTTCCTTCAACAGGCGCTTCAAACACAACGTCCGCTTTGGATATATTTGCCTGTGGCATAGCATCGGCAATATTGCTGTACATCACTGCATATGGTATATTTTCTGCGGATTCTTTCGCAACCCATTGACCGCTTAATTTACTTCTCGTTCTATTTTCATAAGGGTCTTTTTCCGTTGATTTTATCCCATTGTTATTATCTGAATCTATTTTAACTGAATTGACCGAAACTTGTCTTTCTTTACTAATAGGCGCACTTGTATTAAACACCAGCACCAACACAGCCAATACCGCTAAAATAATCATTAACAGTACAATAATAGTCTTGCTATTACTTTTACTTTTTTTACTCATTCAAATCACCCATTATAAAATCATTTATTATTTTATTGAAACATTCAATCTGTTGCAATTTTGTATTTTATGCGACAGTTTCTTTTTTTATCGGGTAATTCCAAGCTGATTTAAAACCTCTTGCTGTTTTTCTTCCATAACGACAGCTTCGGACGGTTCCATATGGTCATAGCCAAAAAGATGTAGCATACTGTGTGCCACAAGAAATGCAAGCTCCCTTACCTGAGAATGTCCATATTCACTTGCTTGTTTTACCACCTTTTCAACAGATATCACAATATCCCCTAACATCAACTCTCCTGTGTCTGGGCTAAAATAATCTTGTGTACAGTAATTTTCTTCATTCTCCAAAAATGCAAAATCGCCTGAAGTTTCATATTCAATCATAGGAAAAGACAACACATCAGTCGGTGCATTAATTCCTCTCTGTTCTCTATTAATTTCTTGTATGGCAGCATCATCAGTCAATATAACATTGACTTCCGTCTCATATGGACATTGAATAAAATCGCAAGAGCCATTTACTACTCTGTGAATAATGGTTTGATAATCCAATTCAAGCTTTATCTTAGTCTCATACTCAATATGAATTGTCACGTTTCTTCCCTGCCTTTCTTTTTTTATCATGTTAGTTTGCCAGCAAAGTTAAAAAAGAATTCAGCTAACAACCACACTCTCTGTACTATTATTCTACTGAAGTATACTTGTTTTTCTTTCTTCTCTGGTAAGGATTTCCCTTCTTTTCTGCTTCTGCTTTTTCAAATGCTTTCACAATCTCTTTTACAATCTTATTACGGACAACATCACGATTATTAAGACGAATAATTGATATTCCATCAATGTGACCTACAATGGAAGCACACTTTTCTAAGCCAGAATCGGTCTTATGTGGAAGGTCTATCTGTGTCACATCACCTGTCAATACCATCTTTGAGCCTTCACCTAATCGTGTTAATGCCATCTTAATGGTAAATATAGAAGCATTTTGACTTTCATCTATCAGTACTTTTGCCCTGTTTAATGTTCGACCACGCATATATGCCAACGGCGCAATCTCTATCGTCCCTCGCTCTCGAAGCCTCTCTGCTTTCTCTGCACCAAATATATCATATAATGCATCGTTTAATGGTCGTAAGTAAGGGTCTACTTTTTGAGATAAATCGCCCGGAAGAAATCCAAGACGTTCTTCACCAGCTTCAATAGCGGGTCTGCTCATAATAATTCGGTCAATTTCTCCTCTTTTTAATTCTTCTGCTGCCTGTGCCACTGCCAAGTACGTTTTACCTGTTCCCGCTGGTCCAATACAAATCGTAATAGTACTTTCTTTCATGGCTTTGACATAGTTTTTCTGACCAAGTGTTTTGCACTTGATTGGAACACCACGATTTGTAAGTGTAATGGTACTTTCCATTGCTTTTACAGTATCTTCAAGATTGCCGTCTGTAACATCATCAATTAATCGATAAATCATACTCTCGTTAATTGTATCAGCTTCTCCTTGATTGTAAATCTGCTGTAGTGATTTTATAACGGAAACCGCATTTAAAACGCCTAAAGAATCCTCCCCTTTTATCTCAACTTTTGATTCATGTAATCCAATTAATACAGAAAAAGCTTTTTCCATCATTCGCACAAAATGGTCTTGATAGCCAAAAACAGCCTGCTGCTGACCAATTGTGTCCATCTCTATATACTCTATTTGCAAAAAAGTTTCCCTCTCTTTCTTAAGATACGTAAACATAATTCATATTATTATATCAAATGAATGTTTTTTTTTCAAGATTTCATAAGAATTTCTCCATATGACCCCATTTTTCCTTATTTTTCTATCCAATATACAATTATAAAACGGACATTTTTCCATTTAAGAACGCTCATGTATTGATTTTTAAAATAAATTCAGATATAATAAGGTCAAAATTTGACAAAATTTACCATTTTTTTCATCTGTTTTATCATTATCTGCTTACAAAAGAGTTCCAAACAATATAAAGAACTGTTCGAGTATATCCAATACCCAAATAACAAAATTCAGCATAAAATTGGGAGAATCAAAAATGTACATGAGAAAACAATACACAAAGCAAAATGTTTATGAAGCTCTGCAAAAACGTCTAAAATTTATATTTGAAGAATTTGATAATATTTTTGTTTCTTTTTCAGGAGGCAAAGACAGTGGTCTTCTCTTAAATTTAACACAAGATTTTCAGAAAAAATATTATCCAAATAAAAAAATCGGCGTTTTTCATCAAGATTTTGAAGCGCAATATACGGTGACAACGGAATATGTTGACCGTACCTTTAAACGAATCCAACATGAAGTAGAACCCTACTGGGTATGTCTTCCAATGGCAACTAGAACAGCTTTAAGCAGTTATCAAATGTACTGGTATCCATGGGATGATACAAAAGAAAATTTGTGGGTTCGCTCTATGCCTAAGTATCCATATGTTATTAACCTAGAACACAATCCAATAACAACATATCACTATCGTATGTATCAGGAAGATTTAGCAAAACAGTTTGGTCGCTGGTATCGGATTTCTCATGGCAACAAAAAGACTGTCTGTTTATTAGGGGTTCGAGCTGAAGAATCTCTACAGCGCTATAGCGCCATTTTAAATAAAAAATATGGTTATAAAGACGAATGTTGGATTAGCAAACAATTTAAAGATATGTGGGTCGCCTCTCCAATCTATGACTGGACAAATAGTGATGTATGGCATGCCAATTATCTATTTAACTATGATTACAATAAGCTTTATGACCTCTATTACATGGCAGGGTTAAAGCCAGACCAGATGCGGGTTGCTTCCCCTTTTAATGATTATGCAAAAGACAGTTTAAATTTATACCGCGTTATTGACCCTGAAATTTGGACGAAACTTGTTGGTAGAGTAAAAGGCGCTAACTTTACCTCTATTTATGGAAAAACAAAAGCAATGGGATATCGTAATTTAAAGCTTCCAGAAGGACACACATGGGAATCCTACACCAAATTTCTATTAAGTACGCTCCCTACACGCCTTAGAAATAACTATATCAAAAAATTCAAGACATCCATTCAGTTTTGGCACACCACAGGAGGCGGTCTTGAGGAAAATGTCATTCAAGATTTAATTGAACATGGCTATAATATTCGTCGAAATGGTATTTCTAATTATACCGTGATGAAAAACTCACGCATTATCTTTCTTGATAAAATTCCTGACCATACAGACGACATTAAATCTTCAAGAGATCTTCCTAGCTGGAAACGAATGTGCTACTGCATTTTAAAAAACGACCATACTTGTCGTTTTATGGGTTTTAGTCTCAGCAGGAAACAACAGAAACGAGTTGATATACTCAAGCATAAATACACAAAGGTAGGTGATTAAAATGACTTTTAACAGTCCTGTATATAATGTGATTGCAGTTCCAATTGAAAAAATTATTCCAAATACCTATAATCCAAATGCTGTCGCACCTCCAGAAATGAAACTGCTCTATGACAGCATTAAAGAAGATGGCTATACAATGCCTATTGTGTGCTACTATGTCAAGGCAAAAGACCTTTATGTTATTGTTGATGGATTCCACCGTTACCGCGTTATGTTGGATTACCCGGATATTCGAGAACGTGAAAATGGAATGCTGCCTGTTTCTGTCATTGACAAAACGCTCGATAACCGAATGGCTAGCACCATTCGCCACAATCGCGCACGTGGTTCTCACAATGTTGACCTTATGAGCAATATCATTAAAGAACTGCATGAATTAGGTCGTTCTGATGCATGGATTTCTAAACATCTTGGTATGGATAAAGATGAAATTTTAAGATTAAAGCAGATTACTGGTCTTGCTGCATTATTTAAAGACGTCAATTTTGGTGAGGCATGGCGTCCTGTCGAAGATGAATTTTACCAAAATAAACCGCTTGCAGCGTGCAATGAGGCAAATGATGATGAAAAATCCATTGCGGAAAGCTCCATTTTAAATAATTGCGCCAAATTGATAAATGATTAATATTCACTTGATATACTAAAAGATAACATTATTTTTGTTATATATATATTGAAATTTAAGACTTTAACAATAATCTTTTGTATTTTTATATTTTTTATATTTAAACAAATAAATTTTTATACAAAATGCCATGTATTCTTATATAATTTATAGTATTTAATGTACATACATCAATCTTATCATTAAACATTTTAATTTTCAGCCTTATTGCTATTTTGCGTATTTTCAGGCATAGTTACTTCACTATACTGATATGCAGGCATTGTGACATGAACAGAACCTTCACATTTATATAATTCTTCATTTGGCGTTATTTGAACATTATTGTCAATAATTTGTACATCATTTTGTTTTAATTCATTGATATAAGTATTGAATTTTTCTTCAAGAATTTGTGTTGCTTCTTCTTGTGTATATACAGTTGTTTCTGTTTTATACTCTCTTGTCGTCTTTTTGCCAACACGTATTGGAAGAAAAAAAGAGCCTCCTATCACAACAGGATAGACTTCCATAATGGTATCATATTCTTCATATTTACCAAAATGCAGCCCCATAAAAATCTCATAATCGGGAAAATCTATATAATAATCCTGTTGTTTTCTGCCTGTATAATTTTTTATATCATGTTTTAAGACAAGTTCATCATAATAATTAACCGTTGTATCAATATATATATCCGCGTCTGCCTTAACATTATATGTACTTGCAACACTGCCAAAATCATCATAGACTTCAACCATTCCTGAAACCAGCACCTGTCCAGACGAAACTTCATCACCCACAGCAACTTTAGGCGTACCATTTCGAGTAATAATACTGTGAATAATTCCATTTTCCGTTGCAATAATATCTCTTGCTTCAGAGATATTATTATTGACTGCCTCACTATAATTGTCAACCGCTTGAATTGCACCATCATTTTCTTTGATACTGATAACTAAACTTGTTCCTGTAATTTTTGCTGCAACCCACGTAATATCAGCATAATCACTCCTTATCATATGTTCAATTTCTTCACAGTTAATATTATCTATACGTGTTCCTACAATAATTCCTTTATCATTGAGATACTTTAAAAGAAAACTTGATGTATAAGATATATTTCCTTCAAACGAAATATTCCAGACAAATAGACCTAATGTATATAAAATTCCGATAGAAATTAATATTCCTGCAAAAAATGAATAGTGCTTTCGATATTTAAAAAGTATAAATCCTATCCCTTTTTTCTTGATAACACGTACTTTACTGTTCGTTTTTCGCACAATATCTCTTAACTGCATAAAATCTGTTTTACTAAAATTAGCGATAAAACCATCTTCCTGTGATGTAATATTCCAAGGTGTAATCTCTCTGTGTCTGCACAGATTTAAAAAACGCTCTTTCGTATCGGTTATGACTTTCACTACGACATAATTATCCATAAGTCTGCGTTGATTCCACATAACAAACCTCATTTCTGTCTTGGATTTTTCTTTTCTTAAACTTCCAAATGAATAATCTTTCCTTTTATCATAATTTCTTCGTCATCATAATAAGCTATCTGTAAATCCACTCCTTGTATACAAATCATTCCTAATCTTGTCTTTAACTTAATACATTCACAGTCATAATATATAATAGACCGATAATTTTCTATATACATTTCACGGTTTCCTAAAACCGTGATAATAGGAAGTCCTAAAACGGCATCTCTTGCATTGCTAAACATTGTTTTATGGGATACTGAATCTTCTTCATTTCTAACTCTTTTCCTCGTAATACTCCTCCATTCTTGCAAGACTGCTGCATTTGCGCATAGCTATTAATATTACTATATTGAAATGGCATGCAGAATAGAACTTTTTATTTTAACCTTAACAAAGAAGTAACAAAGCAGATTGCAAATATCTGATTGACTTTACCAACCGACAGGAATGTTATGTCCATACCCTTCCATCTTTTTTACATACTGGTCTATCTGCTTTCTTTTTTCCTCAAGCTTTTTCCCTGTAATTTCACCGCTTTTACTCATTTCATCCAATAACTGAATCGAAACATTAAGTGCTTTTTTCGCCTCATCTTTATAATTGTTTTCCAAATTTTTCTGCACAAGTTCTAACTGAATATCTAATTGTGTTTTTTCCTTTTTCTTAAATAAAAACATATTTAGCCTCCATGCTGCAACTAGTTTTTAGGAGCAGCTAATACCTCAAATATTGATTTTTTTATTATACAAAAAGTTTTTCTTCTTTACAAGCGAACAGGTATTGATGCTCTACTTTCAAAATAGTTAAGACAAAACTCCTCTTTTTAAACAGGAAATGTCTATGATAAGAGTCAAAGAATATACACAATCAGCTTCACTACTTAATAAATTTAAATTTTTATAAACTTTTATAAACCGAAATACATTATTTGTTAATTTTTACTAAATATTTCAATAATTTTATATACAAGCTGCCATATATTTGTGCTTTCTTTTCCTTAATAAATATGTTAAAATGTTGACAAAATTAACTAAAGGAGGATTTATGAATCAAACAAAAGATTTTAAACCCTATATTCCAGCTTCCAAAATTACGCCTGAATTTACGATTACTTCCATAATTATGGGTGTTTTGCTGGCTATAATTTTTGGCGCGGCTAATGCTTATCTTGGCTTAAGAGTTGGTATGACTGTTTCTGCTTCTATTCCTGCAGCAGTTATCTCAATGGGCGTCCTAAGAGTTATTTTAAGGAAAAATTCCATATTGGAGAGCAATATGGTACAAACGATTGGTTCTGCTGGTGAATCACTTGCAGCAGGCGCTATTTTTACATTGCCTGTACTATTTTTATGGGCAAAAGACGGCATCATGGAATCTCCAAATCTTCTCACCATTTCCCTTATCGCATTATTTGGCGGACTTTTGGGCGTTCTTTTTATGATACCATTAAGAAACGCTCTTATTGTAAAAGAACATGGTGTGCTTCCATATCCAGAAGGAACAGCTTGCGCCGAAGTTTTACTTGCTGGTGAAGAAGGCGGTGCCAGTGCAAAATCTGTATTTGCAGGTATGGGTATTGCTGCTTTGATAAAATTTATTGTAGATGGCTTTAAGGTGGTGCCAGGCACCATTGTAGCGCCAATTAAAGCATTAAAAACGGAATTTTCAACCGAAGTTTACCCTGCCCTTATCGGTGTGGGCTATATTTGTGGTGTAAAAATTTCTTCTTACCTTTTCGCCGGCGGTATTCTTGGCTGGTTTGTATTAATTCCTGCCATTATCACATTTGGCGGAGATACCATTTTATATCCAGAAACAATAACGATTGCTGAACTTTATGCAAAAGATGGTGCTTCTGCTATATGGGCAAGCTATATACGATATATTGGTGCAGGCGCTGTTGCTGCTGGTGGTATTATAAGCTTAATCAAATCATTGCCGCTTATTATAACCACATTCCGCGATGCCCTAAAAGGTATTAAAGGAAGTTCATCTAATTCCGGATTGCGAACAGAAGCTGATATGAATATGAAAATTGTTGGTATTGCTGTTCTTGCAACGATTGTTGCGATTGCAATTTTCCCAGACGTTCCCGTCTCTATACTTGGAGCATTCTTAATTGCTATATTTGGATTCTTCTTTGCAACCGTTTCTTCAAGAATGGTTGGTTTAGTAGGAAGCAGCAACAATCCTGTTTCTGGTATGGCAATTGCCACGCTCTTGTTTTCTACAATTATATTAAAAACAAGCGGTGATACGGGCGTACATGGTATGCAGGGAGCTATTGCAATTGGTTCTATCATATGTATTATTGCAGCTATGGCAGGCGATACATCACAAGACTTAAAAACAGGTTATATTTTAGGTGCAACTCCTAAAAAACAACAACTTGGTGAAATTATAGGCGCTGTTGTATCCGCATTTACGATTGGTGGCGTGCTGCTTCTTCTCAATCAAGCATGGACATTTGGTTCAACAGAACTCTCCGCTCCACAGGCAACATTGATGAAAATGATTATTGAGGGTGTTATGGACGGCAATCTTCCATGGGCGCTTGTATTTATTGGTGTATTCATTGCCATTGTTATTGAAATACTAGGAATCCCTGTTTTACCCGTTGCAATTGGACTATATCTTCCGCTTGAACTTTCAACACCAATTATGATTGGTGGCGTTATTCGCTGGTTTATTGACAAAAAGAAGAATGAAAAAGAAAAGAATAATGAAGCCGATGGTGGCATCCTATTTTGTTCAGGGTTAATTGCTGGCGAGGGATTATTAGGTATTTTACTTGCCCTCTTTGCTGTCTTTGGCATTGACAAATATATTGATTTTTCAGAATTCTTTAACTCAGGATTTATTGGAGGACTTATTGTTACTGCCATTATCTGTTTCTTTGTAATCTTTTTTGCAAGACAGAAAAACAAATCGCAATCACATAAAGCAAATTAAAGAAAGGCAAGGTATTACATGGCAAAAAGAACTATGGAATCCAAAAATTATTTAGATTATATACCATCACACACCGATTTAAAATATGAGACGGACACGGATGGAACGGTTACTCTATTTGTTGAAAATAAAGGATTGTTTAATAAAATAGCACAACTTTTATTTAAAAAGCCAAAAACTTCACAAATTCACTTAGAATACATGGGCAGTTTTATATGGCCTTTGATAGATGGAAAACGAACCATATATGATATAGCTCTTCTTGTCAAAGAACAATATGGTGATAAGGCTGAACCGCTCTATAATAGACTGGTTCAATATATGAGAAATCTTGAAGATTATGGATTTATTACCATGATAAAAAATTAAATTTTATCCAATAAGTTTTATCAAATCTTGTTATTATAAGAAAACACGGTCACAAAATATTTCTTATCTTGTGACCGTGTTCTTTTATGATTATTTACAATATAATGGCTTATAAATGCTAAGCTGTTTCTTTTGATTTATAATAATCCTCAAATAATTTATTGGCAGCATTGATAGTATCACTGCTTATGCTTGGCAAATCCTTGCCCCATGACTTTGTTGCAAGTTTATATCCCTTTTCCATAGCAGCCTGCATTTTTTTCATTTTTTCAACATCATCACCAGCTAATGCACTTGCAAAATCAAATAATCTCTGTGATGTCTGTTTTACACCCCAATATCCATCCTCAGATATATCTTCTTGTGCCTGTGCCTTTGTTGCTGCATCTACTGTAAAATTGCCGCTAGAAAGGAATTTCCATATCGAATCATTGCCTGAAGCCTTACTGTAAGCTTTCGCTTGCCCTTTCATCATATCTTGAACAAGCTTTACCAAACTTTGCTGTCTTGACTGCTGATCGGCTTTTAACTGGTCAACCAACGCTGCTCTTTCCTGCGCACTCATCTTATTTACTGAATAGGTTGCCTTTTTATCCGTTCCTGATTTTTGATATACAGCACCTGAACTTTGAGCTTCTGACTGCTGTTTTTCTTCAACCTTTTTGTCGGCTGTATTTACCTGACTGCCTGTATACACATTTGCTGCTGTATTATTCACTGCATTTACACTCATAACTTACACTCCTTTTTTATTCAAACTGCTGTACCAAACATAGAAACTTTTCCATACAGCAATTTACTATTTATTTAAACATAATAATTAACGGGTTTATATCCTTGTTTCTTATAATATTCCAATAAAGCTAAGTCTTTCTCTGGTTTTGTAAGACCTTCCTCTAAAAGATTTTCTTCTGTAAAAACTTGTGTTGGCACATTTTGCGACTCTGCTGATAAATTGTTTGCATTGGACGTTAATGTTTGCTCTTGCTGTGATAACTGTTGTTCTTCTATTTGCTGCTCTTGCAGTTCTTCGGTTATCTCTTCGGTCACTTCCTCCAACATTTCTTCCATATCTTCTGTTATTTCTTCCATGCTCTCTGTCAATTCATCGCTTGATTCAGACTTCATATCATCAATAACTTCTTTAGCTTCGTCTTCTCTTCTCTCCTCTGCTGTCTTAGGCTTCATATCCTCAGCAGCTTCAGCAATCTTTTCGCCTTTTTCCTTTGCTTCATCCAATGTATGAAACATTTGCTCATTATTATATTGTTGTTTGGCAGCGTCAATGCTGTCTTTATAACTATGAAACATCTCCAATTTTCTGCTAATGTCTTCCAATGATTCACCGCTCATATTTTTTAGCATGGATATCTGATTTTCAAAAAAATTGACGGTGTTTTGACATTCCTGCTGCCGTTCCATTTTATCTTGTGTACTTTTTAAAAGAGGTCCCACAAAAGGCTTGCAAAAAAGCAACCCATTCATATTTAAATTTACGTTCATACTATGCCTCCATTTTGTGTCCAACTCTTTTTATACTTCTTCATCCACCTTATCAGGCTTTGCTGTTGACACAGACTGATAATAAGAGCCTTTGCTGTTATATGTGCTTCCGCTCTGTGCTGCGTAGCCAGAAATTGTTGAAGCTTTTTGCGATACTCTGTTTGCAACAGAATTGTATCCTGTAAACAAACTCTTTAAATCGCTTATTTTTGATTCTTTTAATTTATCTTTATCCAATGATAATTTATTATCCTTGCCAATAGAAATGCCAACTTTTGACAATAAGTTTTGATTCTTTGACATCGAACCCGTCATAAAGAGAGTACTTCTAAGAACAGACCTTGAATCTGCATCACCAGCTTCTTTAATCACATCATTATAGCTGTCAACAAAATTTTGTACTGCCTTTGTGATTGCATCCCAATCGTAGTCTTCAGTCTCTATGGATTCTTTTGTCTCCTCGTCGGTCTTTTTAATTTTCTTCTTTTCCCACAATGATTTATCATTTAATGCATCGGCTGCTTTCTTTAATGTATCAGCACTATCTTTAATCATTTTTGATTTTTTATCCGCACTGACTTTCTTTGAATCAGAAGAGGTCTTATCGGTATCTTGTTTGTTATAATAAGCTTTCAATAACTTTTTATAGCTTCCATTTTTTATGGTGGCATAATCGCCAAGACTAAAGCTGTTAGTTGTTGTTCCGCTCTGCATACCTGAAAACAGAGAAGAATAATCCTGATTTGTATTATATTGACTTGTATAATCACTAAAATTATTAATTGTTGACATATAAATTCCTCCTTTATTTAAACGGACATTCTCTATACGATAATATTAATGCCGCCATCATTGACTTTATTATTAAAATTATTGCTGTTTCCTGTGGATGTTAATGTAACCGTAGCATCCTTTTCCTTAAAGATAACCGATGTATTACTTGTAAAAGCATTGCTTGTATTGTCTGACTTATCCGCACTTTTATTTGGACTATTCAACTTATCTTTTCTTGCTTCTTTAAGGGTTTCCTTTCTTGCATCTTTAACAGAATTATGAGCGCCCTTTAATTCTTTCATCTGCCCTTTTGCTGCATTTAAGGCTCTCTGTTCAATATCTGCTAATTCTTGCTCTTTTTTGTCAACCGATACACCGCGTCCCGCATCTTGTTTGATTTCACCTCGTATTACAGTGGCTATCCGCTCTAATGATGCCGAAACACTACCTTGTACATCAGACATTTTCATGGAAGCATCAGCTGAAATCATCGCCTTCATATTTGCATCTGATAGTCCTGCATTGGTCTGAGCTTGCTGTGCAGATGCAGCACTATCTGCTGATTCACCGCCTAGCATATCGTTCATGGAAGCTTCTTCTTTTTGCTTTTCTTTACGCTGTTCAATTTCATGCTGGCGAAGCTGTCTGTTTAAATCGGCAATTTGCTGATTTATTTCTTGTCTTTTCTTCATCTTCGCTTCCATTGTCATATCTTGGTTTTCAGACAGCTTTTTTAATTCTTGTTGTTTTGCTAGTATTTGACTTTGAAGATTTTTGGTTGTAGCATCTGCACTTTGCGACATCCCTGTCTTCATGTTCGCTACATCGTTGTTTACGTTTTGTACTCGCATAACACTCCTTTCCTGTCATAAACGCAAATGAAATTGCAAATATAAAAAACATACAATCTATATTTACGCTTAAACAATTCAACCTCCTTGTTTATTTGTTTACATAAAGATTCTTATATGAACCTTTTTTATGGAAATTCTAAATGAATTTCTAGTAAAATCAAAACGGATACCAATTATCCGCCTATCCCTTGCCTATATATTTGCAATACCTTTCCTATCTAAAAAAGGTACCATCGGTCTAAATCAGCAAGTTATAGTATATATTTTAAAAGTATATTTAATATATCATTTTCAATACAATCCAATGCCAAGTATGTGATATCTGAAAAATCCTTTGTGGAAACCCTTGCGGTATTGCCGCCGCCTCCGCTTCCGGGTACTTTCATAATACCGTCAAAATAGATATACACATAATCTCCAGTAATGTTTTTATCGGTTAAAGTCTGTTTAAATATCGTATTATCAATAAAAAGTTTTCCATCTTTTACCTGCACTCCTGAAATGGAATGATCTAATTCTGAAATATATTCCAATTGTTCATTAAATAAAGAAGCATCAGTAAACTTTGTATAACGAGGATATGATGTCGCCATGATAACAGTAATAAGTGCTGTAAATACTGCGGCAAAAATCATAAAATATTTTTTATAATAATTTTTTTGACGAATCGAAAGACCGCCTATTCTTGTCCTTAATACCTGATAATCATTTTTATTTACAAAAGTGGCAATTCCTTGAGAATGAACAGCCTTTAAGACAAGAACCATATCTAAAAGCAATTTTCCATACTCCACTTTTGGCAGATGCGTATAAAAAATACTTTTTTCATCACAGACCATCTCCATATCTTCATGTAATTGCTTTGTAAAGAAATAAATCAATGGATTTATCCACCAATAAATTTTTATAAAAGAAAAAATATATTTCCAAAAAATATGTCCTGATTTTATATGTATCAACTCATGACACAGTACAATCTTTTGCTTTTCTTTATCCCATGAATGTACAATAATATTTGGCAATACGATAAAAGGGTGAAACAAACCGCCTGAAAACGGACTTACATTTTCATTTGTAATATAGACTTGAACACGGTTTAAATAATGACGGCTAAAACAATCATTTGTAAAGACTACATAGTTGATACAATCTTGAATAAACGCTTTATTTTCCCAATGTGGTAAAGTGTATACGTCCTTTTTCATTTTATGGTCTAAACGGATAAAATGTACCAATAAGATGAAAGCAATACTAAAATATATGTAGCCTAACAATGGTGTTAATAAAAGATTTAAAAATGATGAATAATAGTTTATTCCTCCTATAAAAAACACCTTATTCATTCCCATCAAAACAGCAGGGACTAAAAGAAGCATAGCATAATAATTTATGGTAGGATTTTTCTTTTTATTAAGAAATCTTATAAAATAAATAAAAAAGAATAGTATCCATCCAGCAGTCATTGTTTTTGCACATTTTATCAAGCAATACTGCGCTGCAAAATCCATATAACTCTTTATTGCCAACCAATCAATCATATAAAACTCCATGCTAAGATGCTACCTTGTAACAATAACAAATCACATTATTTTTCTTTTTCAAGCTGTTCAATCAATTTGTGAAGCATCTTTATCTGTTCTTCTGAAATATTAGCCGATTGTAAAAAACTAGCCACTGCAAGAGATGTATTGCCGCCAAAATAATTATTTACAAAACGCTCGCTTTTCAGCTCAAGACATTCTTTTTTGCTTTTCATAGCCATATAGTGATATACTCTCGCATCTTTTGAATCGACTGTATAGCTTAATATCCCTTTTGTGACAAGCCGGTTAATCATAACACGTATGGTCTTGCTGCTTACATCAAGTTTTCCTTTTAATGTATGGATGATTTCGGAGGCAGTCATGCTTCCCTCACAATCCCATACAACTTCCATAATTGCCCATTCATTCTCGCTTGGTGTAATCTCGTTCATACGGCTCCATTTCTATAAGTTACTTTTAATATCGTCTATATTTGCAAAAAAAATAATAACAATAAATAATAATTTAATATTATTTATCATTATTATTTTACCAGATTAATTTACGCTTGTAAATAAGTTTATTGACAAATTTTGTAAAAATATTCAATTATTTAAGATTCTCCATTTAAGACTTCAATCGCTTTTTCAAACTTATTTTGATAATATTTTTTACTTTGTATAGATAGTTTTTGAAAGCTTCTTATTAATTTATCCCTTACAAATCGTTGACCTTCTTCAATCCCCATCCCTTTTTGAACGTAAGCTAAATACAATAAACTAGGAATATTATCGACATGTGAAATTGCATCCGCATCTGCAACACATAATTCTTCCAGCGTACTTTTTCCTAAATTTACACTGCCTCTATGATTTTGAATACATTTTTGTACAAGCGTAATTTTTTTATCATCATAGTTATATTCTTTTAAAATAGAATAAGCCATTTGGGCTCCATGTATATGGTGAAGTTCATATAAACTGTAATCTGTAATCGAAGCAATATCATGCAGCCAAGCGGCTATCATAACAATTTCTTTATCTGCTTTATATTTTGAAGCTAAAATTTCTGCATTTTTCACTACGGCAACAATATGATAATAACACCCCATACCAAATTTATTTGTTTCTTTTTGACACCTATCATATATTTCCTTTTGTAGATTTTTTAAAATATCATCTCGCATAACACTTTTCTTCTTTCATAAACGCAAATAAAATTTCAAGCCTCTTATTAATGAATCTCTATCTTAGAAAAATCAATTTCCAAATCTTCATAAATTCCAGCTTTAACAATATCCGAAAATGTGTATTCAAACATATCTTCATTCTCTAAATTCCATACTGAGATACGATTTTTATCTAAATCCACTATCCAATATTCCTTTACTCCAGCCGAGCGATATTTAAAAAGCTTAATAACATAATCCATTCGGCTACTTGTTGGTGAAACGATTTCAATAATCCAATCAGGCGCACCATTACATCCCTTATCATTTAATTTATCTTTATCACAAATAACTGAAATGTCAGGTTCTACATATGTTTTGTTATCTGCATTTAAAAATACTGCAAATGGAGCAGGCAATACCTCACAATCACCATTCTTTCCTCTAATATAATTTTCAATTTGATATGTGAATTCTTTTACTAATCTTTGATGCTTTGTACTTGGTGTTGCCATCATATACATTTGCCCATCAATTAATTCTGCTCTTTTTCCTTCTGGTAAAGCATAAATATCATCAATTGTATATTCATAATCTATAATTTTTTGTGCTAAAGCCATACAATCACTCTCCTTTTTTATTATCATTATATATTTTTTAACAAAACATAGCAAGGAATATATCATTTTATAAAAACCAAAAAAAATCCTTGTAGACAGGACCATATTCCTGTAATATAGTCTACAAATCCACAAAAAAATAGGAGTGCCGAAACACTCCCATTTTCTAAACCTTCTTGCAAAATTTGCAGTGTTGGTTTATAATCATCTTAGAAGCTGAAGGATATTGCACGTCCGACGGTTGTTCAATCGGAAACAATAATCCGTTTAAAAAACAAACAGATCACAGGCTATCCTCTATGGCAGTAGAAGATAGCCTTTTCTGTTACTTGCGATTGTGTTTATTGTCTATGTATGATTTGCGTTAATTACTCCGCTGCTTCCAATGCCACCTCTGCAAATTAAGGTAGTTTGCAGGGAATAAAAAATTGCCCTTGTTTCGTCTCGTAAGGGCAAAAACAAGGGCAGATACACTCTATTTAAAAAATTTATCATAAATACCAAAAATAAATATAAATAGGATAATAACTGGCAATACATACGTTACATAACCTTTCATCCAATTTTGTATTTTTATGCCACTTCCTGTATTGGCTTCCTTTTTAAAGTTTTCCCAGCCCCAGCCATATCTTGTGACGCAAAATAATAAATATACCAAAGAACCAAGCGGCAAAAATAAATTGCTTACTAGAAAATCCTCAAAATCCAAAATCGTTCCGCCAAATATTTTAAATCCGTCCCAGCTTAAAATATTATAACCCAATACACATGGAAGTGATAAAACAACAATCAATACAAAATTAACGATTCCTGATTTCTTTCTGCTGCAATTTGTCAATTCCATACCACAACATATAATATTTTCAAACACGGCAAAAACAGTGGATAATGCTGCAAAAGACATAAACAAGAAAAATAAACTTCCCCACAAACGCCCTAATGGCATACTTGCAAAAATATTGGGCAACGTGATAAATATTAGGCTTGGACCTGCGGTCTGGTCAACATGATATGTAAAACAAGCTGGAAAAATAATCAATCCCGCAGTAATTGCCACAAATGTATCCAATAAAACAACACGAACGGACTCGCCTAGTAACGTATGTTTCTTATCAATGTAACTTCCAAAAATCGCCATAGCGCCAATACCTAGACTTAATGTGAAAAATGCCTGATTCATCGCGTTGGTCAATGTTGTTACAATACCAACCTGTTTCATACGGTCAAAATCTGGCAGCAGATAAAATTGTAAGCCTTCTTTTGCCCCTGTCATAAAAAAACTGTTTCCTGCCAAAATCACCATAATCAGCAACAGTGCAATCATCATTATTTTTGTAATACGCTCTAAACTATTTTGCAGTCCTCTTGTACAGACAACAATTCCCATCAATACAACAAGAATCATCCAAAAAACCATAACTTCAGGCTGTGCAAGCATATCTGAAAATGTAGCCGCAATTGTCTGTGAGTCAACGCCATCCAGCTTACCTGCTGCCGTCAAATAAAAATAATGCAGCATCCAACCCGCTACGGTTGTATAAAACATCATCAGCAAATAACAGCCAATCAGCGTAAAATATCCATGAATATGCCATTTTGTTCCCTTTTTTTCCAACACCTGATATGCCTTTATAGGACTTTTCTTGCTGGATCTTCCAACAGCAAACTCCATACACATAACAGGCAAACCCAAAATGGCTAAAAATATAAAATAAAACAAGACAAAAGCGCCGCCACCACTTTGCCCAGCTATATATGGAAACTTCCACACATTTCCAATACCAATAGCACAGCCTGCCGACAATAGAATAAATCCCAATCTTGTTTTTAATTTTTCTCTTTCCATAAAAATTATTATGCCTTTCCATTGTTTTATTCATTTGACCAAAAATCCACGGGTTCATATTCCTGCAATTTTGCTAAAAAGCCCAATTGATACAGACTATCTTGAATCAAATTCAGCGTTTTTTCATCATCTGCCACCACTGTATGATAATGGTACCCTGATGTGACATTTTTTAAAAGACTTGATTTTCCACTTTTAATCTCATCTAAATATTCTTTAATATCACGTCTTGAATGAATATTCATATCCGCTTTTATCACACCATAAACTTTATGATAGACAAAAACATCTTTTACCCAGCCGCCGAAATCAATAATTGTTTCTAGTTCTGTCTTTACCTCAGAATCGGTGTGTATCATTTTAAAAACGCGGGTAAACTCTTGCTTATTCTCTATTATATAGCCTTTATTAGTTGAATATATATGGATATCTTTGGCTCGGATTAATGCAATATCTTGAACAATAACCTGCCTGCTAACCTGAAAGCGTCTGGCAAGACTAACTCCTGATATTGGCATATCACTTGATTTTAAAATATTAATTATCTTTTCTCTTCGCTCTTCTCCATTCACTTTTTACCACCCCTCTGCAAATCAACTTATTGGATGAAGGTTTTTTAATGAAATATCCATTATTGGTGCAGAATGCGTAAGCGCTCCGCTTGAGACAAAGTCCACAGAAAGATTGGATAATTGTGCAATGTTTTCTTTTGTCACATTGCCTGAAACCTCCACCTGCGCACGTCCATCAATAATGTCAATGGCTTCTTTCATCATATCGTGGGACATATTGTCCAACATAATAATGTCTGCCCCTGCTTCAACCGCTTCTCGCACCATATCCAACGTTTCTACTTCCACTTCTATCTTTCTTACAAAAGATGCATAGGCTTTTGCCATAGCAACCGCCTCCTTAACGCCTCCAGCAGCACCAATATGATTATCTTTTAACAATACGCCGTCCGTTAAATTATATCGATGATTGTTGCCCCCTCCAACCTTTACAGCATATTTTTCAAATATCCTATTATTAGGCGTTGTCTTTCTTGTATCAAGCAATCGAATATTGGTACCTTTAAGAAGCTGAACAATTGAATGTGTATAGGTTGCAATTCCGCTCATTCGCTGAAGATAATTAAGAGCAGTGCGCTCTCCGCATAAAAGAACACGAATATCTCCTGTAACCTTTGCCAAAAGCATCCCCTTTTTTACCTCATCACCATCATTTACAAATAACTCTATTGTTGTATTTTCATCAAGCAGTTCAAAAACTCTTGAAAACACCTGCAAACCACAAATAACACCATCCTGCTTACATATTAAATCCACCTCGCCAAGCTGAAAATGGGGCATTACACTGTTTGTGCTAACGTCCTCGCTCGTTATATCTTCTTTCAATGCGCCAAGAATATAAGGGTCTACATTTAATTTTAAAGTAACTTTATCAAACATTTTTTTCTCCTCTATTTTTATATTATTTATTTATAAATTTCACATTATGTATAATTCAATTTTTCCTTTACAACTTCTCTATAAGAAGACTGCAATGCCTCAAGGTCTTTATAGGATTCAAGACTCCAATCTTTTACAATGCAATCTATATTTTTATTATCCAATCCATTTTTTTCTGCATTTAACGTCTGTGTATTTAATATATTCTCTGTTGTTTTATTCTGAGCAATATCCAATGCAGCACGTTTTGCAAACACAAGACTTTCTAACAACGAATTGCTGGCAAGGCGATTGCGCCCATGTACTCCATTGCAGGCAGTCTCACCAACAGCATATAAATTTTCCATGCTCGTTTTACTCTCATAATTCACTTTAATTCCACCCATAAAATAATGCTGTGCAGGAACAACAGGTATACACTCGTTAAATACATCATAGCCATGTTCTTTACAATGCTGTACAATATTCGGAAAATGCGACAACAATTCCTCTTTTTTAATTGGTCTTAAATCTTCCCATACAAAATTGGTTCCATCCTTTTCCATCTGCTTTTTGATTTCATTGGTAAGCAAATCTCTTGGCAGCAATTCGTTGACAAAACGATTGCCGTTTTTATCATACAATTTTGCACCCTCACCGCGCACAGACTCGGATATCAAAAAACTTCGGTCTGTTGGTTTGTCTACGTAAAGCGTCGTAGGATGTATTTGAACATAATCAATATCCTTTAGCAAAACACCATGACGGACTGCTATTGCAATCGCATCGCCTGTAAGATGCCGAAAGTTTGTAGAATGCCTATAAACGCCTCCAACTCCGCCAGTCGCAAGCACAACTTGTTTCGCTTGTATTTTTTTTAAACGACCATCTTTTAATTTTAAGACAGCGCCATAACAAATATTATCCTTGCTGATAATATCCATTAATGTTGTATATTCCATAATCGTTACATTGCTTAACTGTTTGACTTTCTCCAATAAATGACTTGTAATTTCCTTGCCTGTGACATCTTTATGAAAAATAATTCGGTTGGCGCTATGCGCGCCTTCTCTTGTATAGGCAAGACTTCCATCTGCTTCTCTCTGAAAATCTGCCCCCAGCGATATAAGGTCATCTACAACATCTCTTGAAGAACGAATCATAATTTCAACGGACTTTCTATCATTTTCATAATGACCCGCTTTTAATGTATCTTCAAAATATGAATCATAATCTTCCTCTTTGGTAAGCATACACATTCCGCCCTGTGCCAGAAACGAATCACTGCTTTCCATATCCGATTTTGTAATTATCACAATTTGTCTGTCTTTGGGAAGATTAAGCGCACAGTATAAACCTGAACATCCACAGCCTGCAATCAATATATCCGTTTTCATATTTAGCCTCATTTCTGCGCCGTTTTTGCGCATCCTATATTTGTTGAAAAGCTATTTTGCAAGGTCGAGCATCCTTGTCAACGGCGCCATTGATTTTCTTGCAAGTTCCTCGTCAACAAACACTTCATTGGTCTCATCTTTTAAAACCTTCAGCACTTTTTCTAAAGTAATCTTTTTCATATTTTCACAAATTTGACCTTCTTTTATTGTATAGAGTTTTTTATCAGGCGCAATCTTTTTAATTTCTGCAAATACACCGTCAACCGTTCCAATAAGAAACTCTTTTGATGAAGAATTTGCCACATAATCAATAATTCCTGATGTGCTGCCTATGTAATCTGCATAACCTAATACTTCCTCACTACATTCTGGATGTGCCGCAAATTTAGCGTCAGGATGCTTTTCTTTTGCTTTTATAACCATATCTGCTGTAATTTCCACATGTCTTGGGCAGCAGCCGTCATTTAAAATAATGTTTTTGTCTGGAAGCTGCTTTGCAACATACCTGCCAAGATTCTTGTCTGGTATAAAATAAATGTTTTTATTCGGTAAATTTTTCACAATCTTTACAGCATTAGAAGATGTGACACACACATCCGAAAATGTTTTTAATTCGGCTGTTGAATTGATATAGCAGACTACTGCCACATCATCATATTCTTTTTTTATCCTTAATATTTCTTCTTTTGAAGCCATATGCGCCATAGGACAATCGGCGGACGCATCGGGCATAAATACTCTTTTTGATGGATTTAAAATCTTTGCGCTCTCTCCCATAAATTCAACCCCGCAAAATACAATAATATCCGCATCGGTTTTGGTTGCAATTTTACTTAAATAAAATGAATCGCCTACATAATCGGCAATATGCTGCACTTCCTCATCGACATAATAATGAGCAAGAATAACGGCGTTTTTTTCTTTTTTTAATGTTGCTATATCCTCTGTAATAGACATATTTTCCTCATTTCTGCACTGCTTGGGCATATTTTCAGCTTATGTAGCAGCACGGACATAAGCTTAATTTTTGAAAGTATACCATAAAACTTTACAGATGACAAGACAGTTATAAAAATTATTTTAACTTCATTAAAAAAGTAGCTAGGTGGTCTAAATAAATAACGTAGCGGATTGCGAATCTCCACTTCCTCAAGCAGTGTAGCGATTTGTAAATATCAATTTCATTTTTCTACAATCAGTAATCGCCATACCAAAAAACATAAAAAAGTTGATATATAAAATTTTCAAAAAACTTTATATATCAACTTTTAAGTACTAGTTAAGCGGATATTCGCAATCCGCTACGCTACTTGATGAGGTTAAATAAATATTTATAATCTGCTACACTGCTTGTTTATCATCTTATTACCGCTTGACTAACAATATTCAATTTTTCTATCAAAATTTCTATCAAAATTCTTTTAACAAAGCAATCAGATACTCCCATACTCGTTTTGTAGAAGATATACTTAATTTTTCTTTCGTAGTATGAATATATTGAATATCTGGACCAAAGGATATACAATCAAGTCCTGGCAGCTTGTCCGCGATAATTCCACACTCTAGCCCTGCATGAATCGTTTGAACAATAGCTTTTTTGCCATACATTTTTTCATATAATGTTTCCATTTTTTCACGCAATGGTGACTCTCTTATAAATTCCCATGCAGGGTATTCATTTTCAACCAAGCATATGTCGTCAACGTACTCTGTCAACAGTGCAAGTTTTCTTATCAGGCGATTCTTTTCACTTTCCAAAGCACTTCTTATCAGGTAACACAATTCAATACAATCCTCATTATCTTTTATAACACCAAGATTTAATGATGTCTGTACCAATCCTTTAATATCATTACTCATCTTTACAACACCTGAAGGAAACATATTTAATAAAAGCACTATTTTTTCACCGCATATATCGGTCAGACAACTTGATTTTTCATTTTCCTTCCACTCAACTTGAATATTTAATTGAGGGTCAGTCACTGCATATTCGTTTTGATAGGCTTTTAATTCCGCTTCAATAACTGTCTCAATCTTTTGTTTATCACGCTCTAAAGCCACTAATTGAGCTGTTGAAGATGTGGCTATTGCATTGTCTTTTTCACCGCCGCAAATACTTTTTATTTTCATTTCAAAGCGGCTAATCAATATATCCAAAAGACGTCCCATCAATTCATTGGTATTGGCTCTTTGCTTGTCAATCTCTACTCCTGAATGTCCACCTGTTGCCCCACATATTGTTATATCAAAATGGATTCCTGTAAAATCACTATATTCTTTTTTTAGCTTACATTGAACCGTTGCGCCTCCTGCACACCCTGCCAACAGATAACCTTCCTCCTCCGAGTCGATATTAAGCATCATTCTTCCCTTAATATCTGATAAATCTATTGCGGTAGCGCCAAGCATTCCAATTTCTTCATCTACTGTAAAAATCACCTCAAGAGCAGGATGTTGTATGGAATCCGATGCTAAAACAGCAAGACTGTATGCAACGGCAATTCCATCATCTGCACCAAGCGATGTATTTTTAGCATACAGATAATCTCCTTCTATTACTAAATCAAGTCCTTCGGTCTTCATATCTTTATTACAGTCTGCTGTCTTGACAGCAACCATATCCAAATGCCCCTGCAAAACGACAGGCGGCTTGTCCTCATAGCCTTTGCTGGCAGGCTTCCATACAATCACGTTGTAACTTTCATCTTGCCTGTACTTTAAATGATATGTCTTGGCAAATTGTACACAATAATCACTAATTTCTTTTACATTTCCAGAACCATGCGGAATTTGGCACAATTCTTCAAAATACCGAAACACCTCAAATGGCTGTAAATCCTTTGTTATATAATCCATAAACATCTCCATTTCTGCGCTGCTTTTTATCCAAAAACATTTTGGTTTTTTTACGTTTGTATCAAGCAACGCAAAGACACAAACGTTATTGCCACATCAAACCTGCTTTAATACCAGAAGTTTCTTTCTGTATTTACACACACAAATAACATGGTATTATCACAAATAGTTGTGCATAATTTTTGATTTTCATGTTTTCATATGGATAATATACCACAAAAATCCATTTTTGGCTACCTTAATCCGCCATCTAAAGCCAGTGGGATTGCGGCAACCATATTTCAATATGCCTTTTCCCCTCTTAATAATTTATCCAAAATGTCTGCTAATGGCTCCATAGCATTTTTTACTTCCTCTACGGTATTAGTCTGCGCTCCTGCCTCTATAAGCATCGATTTTCCACGCTCATGCAGACAATACCGATACGCATTAATATATATATTTCTTAGCCAACCCGGATAATATGCTTCACCGAGCAAATGCATCTGAAGGCTCATTGCAAGATTATCATCTCGAAATGGATTATAAAGATATTGAATATCTCCCTTTACGTTACTATAACTAAGTCCATTAAAAAACATGATTTTCGCCGTTTTTTTTCCGTCAATATCGGTAACTAAATGCGTATCTTCCCCCACGCCGTCACGATGCAAATCAATAACAACCTCAATAGAAGGATTGTCTTCAAGAATTTTTGCAATAGCATTTTCTGCATACGTATACGCCTCACTTCTGTCTAATTTTCCGTTTACATAATCATATATACTTCTGTCATGAATAACATTGTATCCATATTTATCTTGAAGCACGCTTGTCAAATAATCACCAACACCTAGTATGGTTGTAGAATCATCACCTTCTACACTATTTGCAAAAGCTTCCTGCGAATGAGTATGAAAAATAAGTATCTGCGGCGTTTCTGCATTATGACCAATGGACATATTTTTATCAAGAAATTCTGCGGGTCTAAAAATGCTTTCCGTCAAACTTGTCACGGATGTTACTGTGTAAAACCTTCTGCAATAATTATAGTCATTTAAGTTACTGCGGTCATAAGTATTTCCTGTGATTACATCTCTTGAAATAACATCGGTTACTTCCTTTGGTTCAGATGATATATCAGGCGTAGTCTGTTCCTCACTGCTTTCTTCTGTCTGTGTTGCTACAGGAGTCGTAGCATTTTCTGTTGTTGCATTAATAACAATACCTGTTGTTTCACTATTATATTTATCTGTATCTACATGATAACCAATTGCCTCTATCACTCTATCATTTTCTTCCTGCGCCATGCTGTAATATTCTTCAACAGGATACAATTCATCGAATATAGATTCCCCTATACTCTTGTCCTCTGTGGTATCTGCCTTGCTATAATATGCGAAAACTGGCATCTTAATATCGACTGCCAGTTCACATATTCCTTCCATCAATAAAGATAAAACGCCCAATTTTGTTATAATAAAACAGACCACCCCAACAACTGCTGCTCCTACTGCAATAAATGATATCCTTGAATAATTTTTCATATTACAACCATGCCTTTCCAATACTTACAAACATCAAAATAACATAAGCCTGCAAATGAAAAATTACTGATTTTTTAATCCATCTGCCTTTATGTCATTTCCTAGACTGCATGTCAAAATTCGCCTTGCAGCAATGCAAGAACAAAAAATACAAGAACGAACCTAACATAAAATATGCTTCAGGATTTTTAATTATAACTGTAAACAACACGATTTAATGATTCTGCTATAATTTCTGCGATGGAGCTAACACATGCATCGACATCCTTTGGTGCAACATACATATTAGAAAGATAATTTGGAATGTCCTTTCCATCCGAATAATCGCTAATAATTGTTGCGGCATCAATAACTGTAGGGACGCCTATTGCCAAAACAGGAGCGCCTATCGTTTCCGCCGTTATACCTTCCCTGTGATTTCCAACGCCAGAACCTGGC
Organism: uncultured Lachnospira sp.; assembly: GCA_910585095.1. Taxonomy (GTDB): domain Bacteria; phylum Bacillota; class Clostridia; order Lachnospirales; family Lachnospiraceae; genus Lachnospira. The sequence continues at coordinate 99,263 of CAJUBU010000005.1, read as the reverse complement.
GAAATTCCTCGATTTGAAATTTGAACGGTCGAATTAAGACGCTTGATACTGCGAGCAGCAAGTGCGTCAATCGCAATCACCAATCCTGGACGTGTCTGTTTTACAATTCCTTTAATAATTTCAGCCGTTTCCATTCCAGTCTGTGCCATAACGCCCGGTGTCAAAGAGGACATTTTTAAACACATGGATTTATCATGTACAATATGCCTGTTTACTAAAAGCTTATCCGTTGCCCAAGGACCGAGCGAATCGGCTGTCACATCACGATTGCCAAGTCCTATCACCAAAATATGCCTGTTATCTACAATACATGGTTTTGCAAGACGATAAATCTCATCTTCCAATATCTTTATAAGCCGTTCACTATACCCCTCATTACAGTCTACAAGACTTTCTGCCTCAACAGTAACATATGTTCCTACACTTCTATTAAGTAGTTTTTCCCCCTCTTCATTTAAAATCTCTAAGGTTGTTATCTTAATATCACTAATAGCATCCTTTTTTTCTCTTACAATAATACCTCTGTATCTTGAATCGCTTTTATCAACGGATTCATTTAACTCTACTGCTAAATCTGTTCTAACCATAAACCATAAACCTCCTATATTGGGAATTTTAGCCAGTTTTTTCTGACAACTATATCATTTCCACCAACAATTACATTTATACATATTCTATTTTAATTAAAAATATTTATATAATATACTTTATATGTTATTTATAAATATCAATCAATATAAAATCTACACTTATATAACCATTCCACAATTTTAACCTCATCAAGGAAATCCTCCACTTCAATGTTACAAAGACATAAGTGGAGGAGGACTTGATTGTTTTAGTGGGAGTATAATCTCCCACTGAAAAGCTGCGATAGCAGCTAGGTGGTTTGAACAAGTAGCGTAGCGGATTACGAATATCCGCTTAACTAATAATCTATAAATATTACAAAGAAATAACTGCTTCTATTTATATTTGTAAATTCGTATCAAATTGGTGTCAATTTACAACAATATAAAAATTTTTATTGACACAAATGCCCATTTAGTATAGAATACACTAGTATGTTCCATTAGAACGTCCGTGTCCGGCTTTAATGAGAAACAACATTATTATCACAGATGGAGGTGACAGGTTTGGCTAACATTAAATCTGCTAAAAAAAGAGTTCGTACAAGTCAAGTGCGTGCTGATAGAAATAAGTCTATTAAATCAAAAGTAAAGACTTACATTAAAAAAGTGGACGCTGCCGTTGCTGCGAAGGATAAGGCTGCTGCACAAGCTGCTTTGCCAGCTGCAATCAGTGAGATTTCAAAAGCTGCTTCTAAGGGTATCTACCACAAGAACACAGCCGCAAGAAAAGTATCTCGTATAACAAAAGCTGTTAATTCATTAGCTTAATCCATATAAAAAGAGAGCGAATGACGTGTACACATTCACTCTCTTTTACTGTTTTAATATCAATATACTTATATGTTTTTTATTTTATGTCAATGACTTCTTTACTACTGGTATCCATACTTCATACTGTGCATTTTGTGGGTCTGGATGAATATATACCTCAATATCTGGAGCATTTCCATACTCATATCCCGATGTCGGAAGCCACTCTGTAACAATTCGCTTCTCCAACTCCTGAATAGACTGATTTGTTCCCGTTCCGCTAAAAATTGCCCATGTCGCTTGTGGCACAATATATTCCTCAAATTCTCCCTTTTCTTTTAACGAGGAAACAGCAATATAATATCGCCATGCTTCATCACTATTACAAACACTAATGCCAAGTACACCCTTAGGATTAGAATCCATCATTTCAATAAGCTGCTGCAATGTTCCATTTGCAGAAATTTCCTGCCATTTTGGCGGAATAACAGCAAAATTTGCTTCAATTTCCTTTTCTAATGGCACCGATACACCCACAACACGAAATGCAGACCTTGTTTCAATTCGATAATTCATTTCTTTCACCCCTTTAACTGTAATTTTAAATGTAATGGGCGGAAAAGATTTTATGGACACACCTTCATTTTTCACCGTTGACGGTGCAATTCCATGAATAGACTGAAAAGCTCTGTTAAACGCTGTCGGCGAATGATAACCATATTTTTGCGCCACGTCAATAATTTTGACATGACCCCCCTGCAAATCGACTGCTGCCAATGACATTTTCCTTTTTCGGATATATTCCGATAATGGCATACCTGCCATATAAGAAAACATACGTTGAAAATGATATGCTGAACAACAAGCAATCTGCCCCAGTTTTTCATAATCAATTTTATCCGTAAGATTTTTTTCAATATAGTTTACTGCACTATTTAATCGTTCTATCCACTCCATATCTTTTCCACTCCTTTAAAACAAAATCATTGTAACAACTTCTGCTTAAACTGTCCTCTCATTACCTGCACAAAAAAGAGTGCCTTTTCTTATCTTGAAACGCTTTAAGCCTTTTCTTTCAATCTCTGTAAATATGCCTTTATTGCACCTTGTAAAACACTTTTGACATCCTAAATCCATTCAAGTAAAATACTTTTGGTGGTATTTGTACTCGCCAAATAGTATGATTTTTTTGGTTCAAGAGTACAACAAAACAAAAAAGGAGGAAAGGCATATTGGAAATTAGCGCTCAGATTAAAAAATATCGAAATCATATGAATCTTTCTCAAGAAGAATTGGCTGAAAAAGTTTATGTAAGCAGACAAAGCATTTCCAATTGGGAAACAGGCAAAAATTATCCCGATATTCACAGCTTATTATTGCTCAGTTCACTATTTAATATATCTCTTGACCAATTAATTAAAGGAGATGTTCAAATTATGAAAGAAGAAATTAAAGAAAGTGAAATCAAAAAACTAAATCATTACGGCAATATTTATGGTATTTTATTAACAGCAACGATATTTTCTGCTGTACCGCTCTCATCTTGGCTTGGTTTTTACGCATTTATCCCTTGGGGGATACTGTTTGGAATAACCTTATTTTTTGCCTGTAAAACTGAACAAGTAAAAAAACAAAACAACATTAATACCTATAAAGAAATTGTAGCATTTATGGAAGGAAAACGGTTAGATGAGCTTGCGCAACAACAAGAAATAGGAAAACGTCCTTACCAAACTTTCTTAAAAGCGCTTATCAGTGGATTGGTTGGCCTTATTATCTGTATTATAATGGGATGGATTTTCTATTAAGTCAATATTGATAACAAGCACAATGACAAAATCATTGTATTGCCAAACAGACATTTTTATTTTATACAAAATAAGTCAAATACTATGCTAAGCATATGTATTTGACTTTCTGTCAATCTGTTTATTATACACAATCCGTTTATTACACATTTATACACGCCACTGCACTATATCTTCTAGCTTCTTTCTTGGTCTTGCAGAAGGCGTTTCATTGGCATAACCGATTGTCATTGCTGCAATCAGTTCGCCATCAACATTGAGCCAACGATTTAATTCATCATATGCAAAATAAGTATCACATATCCAAAGACTTCCTAATCCAATCTCTGTGGCAGTCAATGTCATATTTTCCATAGCAGCACCAATAGATTGTGCATTACAAATTTCATAAATGCGCTCCTCTGCATTTAATGTGTGATGAATGCTGATTCCCAATGGATTTACAACAAAAATAACAACAGGCGCTTGTTCCATAATCTGCAATGTATATGCCGCCCCACTATGATGCTGTATGCTTTCTGGCAAAAGTGGATTTTCTTTTTCTCGCTTTAGTCCTTTTTTCATTATCTCAAGCATAGTCTTTTTTGCTGTTCCCATAACAACCACAAACGTCCATGGCTGTCGATTTTTAGAAGACGGTGCAAGACTGCCCGCCTGCAATATTTCCTCAATCATTGCTCTATCAACAGAAATATTTTTATATTTTCGTATGCTTCGTCTATTTATTATAACTGGTAACATTTTTATATTCCTTTATCATTGAATATTTTTTATTCGTCGTACAATTCTTTTCTAAAATCACTTTGTAGCTTATCTAATCCAAAATCAGAAAAGATTTCCTTTAATGGTATTTCCTCTTTTTGTTTTTCTGCTAAATAAGCTACAAGTGTCAAACTATCGTCTGTATCACCAATATAATTGCCTTAGTATTTTTTAATGTACATTTTGAAACCTCCAAAATGGTAATGGTCTATGTTTTATGGTAAATGATGATGGACTTGCTTTTTAATTATTGATATATAATATATTTTATAAATATTAATCCTTTTAGGGTAGGTATTACATCAGCATTTTCGCTGTTTCTTGGTTCATTATAAACCATATCCTTACCATTTTCCACCTATTTTTACCTATCAAGCAGATATTCACACTTTGCTTTGCCGCCTGCTCTTAACCTTATTATTATTTATTCTGCATAGTATTTAACAGTTTTACTATTTTATCCCTATGTTTTGCCGTTTTCATAAATGTAGGAAGATGATGTGACTGTGTTTTTCTCACCTTTAATCGAGCTGGTTTTTGGCGTAAATCGGCACTTAAATATTCTATCAAATACGTAAGATGTTCACGGTTTAATGCCCATACAGGTTTACCGCCAAAAGAAGCTAAAACCCAAAGTTCCAGTCCAAAAAACGGCTCACAGGCATTTTGAATGGGATACAACGAATAGCAGCTTTCAGCCTTTTTTTGAACAACTCCTGACATACCATATCCGCAAGATGGACAATGAACATACAGTTTATGAAAATGCTGCTGCTTTTTTTCTGTGATATTCACTCTGTAATATATCCCGCACTTTTCGCATTGATTATGGACTTCATATTGATAATTTGTGTATTCTTTCGTCATCATGTTTCCACATTTTGTACATTTAAAATGGGATAAACGATTATTGGCTGTCACAATACCAAGTCCATTGCAGCGAGGGCATTTTACATAAATACCCGATTGCATAATGGTATATACAGAATATGTACCATAATATTTGTCAACAAATCGTTTCATCAATATTCTATTCTCCATAAAAAATTAAACTTATTGATTATAAAAACTTACAGGCGTAACAATCGGCTTGCCGTCTTTATCTACTAAAACAGTCATGCCACAGCCTCCTGTCGTATTTGATGCTAATAGATAATTAACTCCTGTTTCTGTATCAACAATAATTTCCCGAATATTGCTTATTCCTTGTGAATATGTTTGTACAAAACGCTTTTCTGCCATACTTTAACACTCCTTTTTTAATTTCATTATAAATCATTTATTTTAAAAATCAAATTATTTTATATATTTCTATTTGTAGTAATCCATTTGATTATGATATAATAACCGCAGTAAAATTGTGGTACAATAGTCTCGGCAAAGCCGAGCCATACAAGTTTGCAGAGCAAACTTGCTTATGTGCAAAAAGAAGCACAAAATTGTGGTATAATAATCTCGGCAAAAGCCAAGCTATATATTTTCGCTATGTACTAATTTATAATAAATAAAAATTTTAAGGAATCTTATGTTGAAAATTATTATTATTGGAAGTCCTGGTGCTGGAAAAAGTACCTTTTCCCGAAAGCTACGAGATATCACGAATCTTCCCTTGTATTACTTGGATATGCTGTGGCATAAGCCTGATAAAACGAATATTTCCAGAGAAGAATTTAATATACAGCTTGATAAAATTATAAAAAAAGACCGATGGATTATTGATGGAAATTATCAACGTACCCTTGAAATACGCATAAAAAAATGTGACACTATCTTTTTGTTAGATTACCCCGTAGAAGTTTGTCTTTCTGGCGTACAAGCCCGTATTGGAAAAAAACGAGAAGATATGTGCTGGATTGAATCGGAATTTGATGAGGAATTTCGACAATGGATTATTGATTTCCCCAAAAAACAACTGCCACAAATTTATGAATTATTAAATAAATATCATAACAATAAAACCATCATTACTTTTCATTCCAGAAAGGAAGCGGACATATACTTAAATACAATGCCCCATAAAAAATATTAAAACTTATTAATATAAATTAAGAGATATTTTTTAAATTTATGTACCCCCTCTAAATTAATCGTTAAACGAATATTCGCAATCCGCTATATCAAAAATAATATAGATACATTTTTATTACAAATTGCAGAGCATCAAATATTCTTCGCCCTTTTCTTCAACAATTTGAAATCCAACCTTCTTATACATTTCCACTGCAACATTTGCTTTCTGTACAGCAAGTGACGACTGGGTGTAGCCTCTTTCTTTCAATACACAAAGCATTTTTTTCATCATGGCAGTTCCAATGCCAAAACCTCGATATTCTTTATATAAAGAAATAGCAAAGGAAGGTGTCGTATCATTCAAATGTCCATAATCATTCATAATACGAACCCAGACTGCTCCTACAATTTTTCCGTCTACCTCTGCCACCAAACCGATATCATCTTTTTTCTTTCCAAAATCAGCTATATATACTTGCAATTCGGGTTATTTAATAATAGATTTTGGTGGAGCAGCTACACCTTTTGGTATAAATATTGCCTCATACAAAAAATCTTCCAACAAATAATATTCTTGTTCTTCTATTTCTCTAATTTCATAATTCATACTATATACCTTTTTAAAATTTAATATGTTTATTTTTTATATATTTTATACTAATCAATTATTTAGTAAATTTCTTTTTTATGACAAAGATGGATTCCAATACGCCCTATTCTCAATTTAACACTCCCCACAGCTAAAACAGGGGGATTCTTGCTTCTGCCACTACTGCATTGGTTAATACCTTATGGTATTGCAATGTCTTACACAGTGTCCGCAAGCTAGATGATTGTTTGGTTTTCACGAATCAACATCGTAGACTGTTTCTGCAAAAAGTCGTTTCTTTGATTGGTAATCTTTTCATGGACTAAAGCAACTTTTTCCACGTTAAGAACTGCAAAATAGTTGCCTGTAGGAGTGTTCAACCGTTATATTATGGTTCTTCCCTGTCTCCATAGACTAGCGTATCTTAACAAAGCCGAGCTTCGGAAGTTTAATGTATCTTTCCACGATGCGAATATTGTCTCCCTAATTGATAGTCCTGTAGGACTGATGGTGATTGTGTTTGCTCTTGAATACCGGGCATGCGGCGCGTTTTTAGAAAAAGTTGACAAAACCCCTGTCGAGGTCGCGTAAAGACTGCTGTAGCGCAATGGAATCCACCGCTTTCAGGAAAACAAAATCTTCACAATATATTGTTTAATTACTTCCTTTGAAGCGCCGCCCACGCTAGACACAAAATAACTGTTTGTCCATAGTGATAGCATTTTTGTTTTCAGTGCTGGATACTCATCTCTTAAAACTTTTGAAGTATATCCTTTTAATGATTTAACAGCCTTATGAATACCAAACTGAGGGCTACCTCCATGAGTATATGTACATGATCTGACATAATTTCCATTTCCATATTCAATATTTATCAAACAACTTTTCAAAAACTTATTTCAATAAATATTATACATTATTTTCAAAAAATATAAAATAATTTTTTACTATCACAAAACATCATTATGATTTTTGTGGAAAAATAAAGTAAATATGTGAAAATTTGTCTTTAATAAAGCTATTATTTTTGATATAATTAAGATGATAGACGAATAGACTTCCATATGTTTTTATATGCTTAATTATAAATTATATTTTTTGTAAACATGAAAAATATACATTAATAAAATCAATCATTAAAAATTTTAAATATAGAAAGAAATCTAACCACCAAAAAATGAAAAGAAAATTAAAGTTTTTTCATCAACAAGCAATGTAGAAGTCTATAAAAATATAAATCAATATAAAATAAAAGAAACTAGAAAAACAATGAAAATGAGTACAACCTAGTCTATCAAGAAAATATGAGGACTTCAAAAAATATTTAAAAGAAAGGAGAGGTCTACTCGGCAAATTTTGAGTAGCAAAAGGATATGGGAAATCAATTAATATGGGACAAACGGCATGATATTGGCGTGGATATTATTGACAAGGAACATCGAAAACTGTTCCGTATTCTCAATAAGCTGTTCAATTTGGGTCAACAAGAGTTAAAAAGTCAGTGGGTTTGTCAGGAGGCTGTAAAATACTTTAAAGACCATGCACTTCAGCATTTTAAGGATGAGGAAGATTATATGGCGTCCATTAACTATACAGGTTTTGAGATGCACAAGCGTATTCATACAAATTTTCGTGAAACTACGCTTCCTGCTCTTGAAAAAGAATTGGATTTAACAGGCTATTCTGAAAACTCAATCAATCATTTTCTTGGTGTATGTGCAGGATGGCTAATTGGACATACATTGATAGAAGACCAAGCAATTGTAAACGGAGACGTTGTAAAACAATGGAAAAATCTTTTGCCAGAAGAAGAACAGGCAGTTATGGCACAGACTATTGTCAGTCAGCTACATACTATGTTTCAGTTGGATTCACAACTTATCAGCAATTGTTATGGCGGCGAAAAATTTGGAAATGGAATCTACTATCGCTTAATTTACATCACAAAAGAAAAAAAGAGATGGGAGTTTCTTCTCGTTTTTGAAGAACAGCTCATTAGCAGCACACTTAGCAATGTGATAGATACAAAATCAAAAGCTGTAAGTGTTATGTTGATGAACGTAACACGATATATAGCAAGACAGCTTGTAGAACATATCAAAGGACATTTTCCATCTTTAGAACAGTCCGAAGTAAAGGAAGAACAATTGCTAACCTATGAGCAATTTCAAAAAGTATTTGAAAAACATAGTCCGCAATTTAGCTTGCTGTTTGATACTGGAAAAGGATATTTTGCATATTGCATGACTACTGTTGATATGCTCACAAACGGAGAAATCGGAAGTTCACTTATTACAGAAAATGCTATGGCAGAGGTTGAAAAATACCTGAATGAAAATAAAGCGCGGAAAAATGCCGCAAGTCAAAAAAAGAAAATACTTGTTGTAGACGATTTGGATTTTATACTAAAAATGATGCAGGAATTATTGAGTAATACATACGAAGTAATAACCGCAACTTCAGGCTTATCCGCATTTAGAAGTATTACACTAAACAGACCCGACCTAATCTTGTTAGATTATGAGATGCCTGTCTGCAAGGGCAGTCAAATATTAGAGATGATTCGTTCTGAGAGTGATTTTGCAGATATCCCCGTTATCTTTCTGACGAGCAGAGTTGACAAAGAAAGCGTCAAAAGAGTTGTTGAACTCAAGCCACAAGGATATTTATCTAAATCTCTTTCACCAGAAATAATAAAAAAAGAAGTAGACCATTTCTTTGAAAAGAAAAATTGCACTACTACTTCATAGACAACTACTTATTTCATATACCTAAAAGACAGGAAATCTTGTTTAAAAAAAGCCACTATTTTCATATTCTTAAATTTTATAATGAGAAATAAAAAATTATACTGAAATTTAAGGAGGAATAAATGAAAATCTTAGAAGCTAAGCAACTAACATCATTGCTGATAGAACAGTTAATATGTATATGGGAAAAGTCTGTTAAAACAACACACCTGTTTTTATCAGAAGATGAAGTAAAAACCATTAAAAAATATATTCCTCAAGCTTTAAATGATATTGCTCATTTGATAATTGCAGAAAATACAGACAAAATCCCTGTTGCATTTATGGGAATTGAAACTCAAAAACTTGAAATGCTGTTTATTACACCTGAAGAACAAGGAAACGGACTAGGAAAAAAACTCATTCAGTATGGGATTAAAAACTACTCTATCAATGAATTGACTGTTAATGAGCAAAACCCACTTGCAAAAGGGTTTTATGAATATATGGGTTTTCATGTTTATAAACGAACGGATTATGATGAACAAGGCAATGCTTACCCCCTTTTATATATGAAATTAGAGGAAGTTGATTAATTGTATGCACTAATTACATGTGCAAAATAACTCTCTTGTTTCACACATACAAAACCGCTGCACCTTCCATCCTGCACAGAGATGAACATTGCAGCGGTTTATTACTTTTCTTACTCTACTCTTTGATTAAAGTATACCGATTTCCATTGCCGACATCTGTTCCGTTAAAATATGTCGTTCCATTTACATCATAGTGAACAGCATATGTAATGCCACCACCACCATCTCTTATTCCTAGCACTTGAATCTCTCCCGTAGTTGGAACAGTAAAAACTACGGGTTTATTTTTAATCATAAATGGGTCACATATTGCAACGCCATCAACTAAAATCTGCACATAGTCTCCATCTTCGGCTGCATAGTCCCAAATATGTATCTTGTTCTCGTCAGTCGGAGACGAATGTGTGATAGTTCGGTCTTGCCCCGCTAAGTTCTCATCTTTGGAAAGAATGCGAACACCAATAGGAAGTTGTGTAGAAATACGATTTTCCAACGCTTGAATGGCTTGCTCTGATGTATTTACACTTGAAGACGTTGGCATAAAAAATATTGAAACCACAAACAATCCTGCTAATACTAATCCCGTTATTTTCAATTTTTTGTCGGCTTTCGTTTTTCCTTTCTTCTTTGGCATAGGTTCTGTAACATCAACAGGCTGTTCGGATTCCACAGAAGACCGCAAAAGCTGCTCTTCTCTATTATTGGTATCAACGTTTGCTTTATTTGCTGTTCTGTCAGAAAACTGTTTTTGATTATTATTGCTCATAATCTTCCCTCGCTATTCTCATTGGTTTCTTATGAAAAAAGAAGCACATTGCTATGCGGCAAACAATAATTTGAACAATCATCAACACAAAAAAAAGCGTATGTCTTGTATCACTCTGTACTTGATAGCCATAATTAAGTATCTCAATTCCTATGGAAAGAATCATTACATTAGCAATTAAAATGGTTATATAAGGATATAACCAAGGAAGTTTACGAAAACATTGTCTAAAAGCAGGAACCAACATTGTTATTCCAAATATAAAACTAAAAATCAACAGAAATGTAAAGCCAATTGGCTTTATTCCAAATCCAGAATCTATTATAGATGTCATATCACTTGGCAACATTACCAGCGTAAAAAATAACATCAGCAACATCCAAATCACCACGCCAAAGAACCATAAAATGGCAGCAATATTTGAAATCCATTTTTTCATCATAAAAGCACCTCCTTAATATCCTTGTCAATAATTGTTGACAGTTCTGCCTTGCCTATTGTACTTGAACGACTAAGGCGCATAGCTTGGCTATTCAATGATTTCTCAAAGATATTCCTTACATAACGACCATTGCCAAATTGCGGCTGTTTTTTGCCTTCTTCAAAAATTTCACTCAATAATTCTATTGCTTTAGAACTCAACACATATCCTTGTTCTTTATACATTTTTTCAGCAATGCTGAGTAATTCATTTGTTGAGTAATCTTCAAATTCAATAATATTTGGAAAGCGAGATTTTAAGCCTGCATTTCGATTTAGAAAGTTGTGCATATCATCACAATATCCTGCAAGAATTACAACAAGCCGTTCCCTGTTATCATCCATCATTTTAACCAACGTATCAATTGCTTCCTGCCCAAAATCGTTATTGCCACCCTGTGCTAATGCGTATGCTTCATCAATAAACAAAACACCATCAAGAGCGCTTTCAATAACTTCTCTAGTTTTTATTGCTGTTTGACCGACATAACCTGCAACTAATCCCGAACGGTCTGTTTCGACCAATTTATTTGTGGAGATGATACCCATATTAGAAAGCACATTTGCCACAGTACGTGCCATCATTGTTTTGCCAGTACCGGGATTGCCCATAAAAATCATATGAAGGGTTTGCGTAGTACTAACTTTTAAACCATGCTTTTTGCGCTGTTCCTGAACCATTAACCTTGCATTGAGACTGCGAATATAGTTCTTGACAGACTCAAGACCAACAACTTTGCTCAATTCTGCCTCAAGATTATATGTATTTTCAACAGGTGATTCTGCTTCTATATCCTTTGCTATAATAACAGTCATTTCTTCAGCGCTTACTTCTGACAATGCAATACGAGAAGACTGATTTCTAATAATTTCATCAATATAATTGCGAACCATACGACCATTTCCTGAAGTAGCGCTAGAGTGGCGTTTTAGGTCATATACCGCTTCTTTAAATGCCAAAACGGCATCTTCTGAAAGACTAAAGCCCTTTTTAGAAATCATGTTTTTTCCAATTTCAAACAATTCATCTGCCGAGTAATCTGGAAAATCAATTTTGAGTGGAAATCGAGATTCCAAACCAGAATTGGCTTTCATAAAATCATTCATTTCTTTGCTATAACCAGCTAAGATAACAAGAATTTCCCCTCGATAATCCTCAATCAATTTAACTAAAATGTCAATACATTCCTGCCCAAAGCTGCTGCCGTCGTTTGTTATAGCATAGGCTTCATCAATGAAAAGTACGCCGCCTAATGCGGATTTAAACACTTCCTCCGTCTTTTTGGCAGTTTGCCCTACATATTCTGCAATAAGTCCGCTTTTATCCGTTTCAACCAAATGTCCCAATTTTAGCAATCCCATTGAATGAAACATATTTGCAACAACACGAGCCATTGTCGTTTTGCCAGTACCTGGATTTCCGCTAAAAATCATATTCAACGACTGCGTTGTATCGACTTTTAAGGAAGCTTTTTTGCGCTTTTCTCTTGCAAGTATCACATTGTACTGTGTTCGCACAAAATCTTTTACATTTTCAAGACCAATAATTGCTGCCAGTTCTTCTTCAAGATTAAATGTTTTCTTTTGATGCAGTTCAAAGTCTTCCACCGTTAGCAATTCTAAATCTTGAGTACTATCTTTTGCGATTCTTTGCGATTGATTTAATATCGCTGCTTCAATCAAATTACGAGCAAGGCGACCATTACCGCTATCATTTTTTCCTTTAATCTGCTTTCTTTCAAACACATCAAGCATAGGTGTACGGCATTCTTCAGAAATGCGATACCCCTTGCTTTTGGCAGTCATTTTAGCGATTTCATACATTTCATCAGGTGTATAATCCTCAAAATCAATTACATTAGGGAATCTTGATTTCAAGCCAGGATTGGTTTTGAGAAACTCTGCCATTTCATCCGAATAACCCGCAAGAATAACAACAAGGTTATCCCTGTAATCCTCAATGCCTTTCACCAAAGCGTCAATCGCTTCCAAACCAAAAACATCGTTTTTATCACGACACAGTGAATAAGCTTCATCAATAAATAATACACCACCAATTGCAGATGTAATCAATTCGGTCGTTAATTTTGCAGTTTGACCAACATATTGTCCCACCATATCAGAACGGCTCACTTCTCTCAACTGACCAGAACTAAGCACGCCTATAGCTTTCAAATATTTGGCTACAATACGAGCAATCGTTGTTTTGCCAGTGCCAGGATTCCCCGTAAAAATCATATGCATAGAAAGGTCTGCTGCCTTTAATCCCTTTGCTGCTCTAAGCTTTTGAACCGTTAAGTTGTTTTCAAGATTAAGCACATACGCTTTAACGGCACTCAATCCAATAACACTGTCAAGCTCCTGTTTAACACTTTCAAATGCTAAAGCGTCATACTGCTTAACATAGCTATTAAGCGAGATTACCTCATTTTGAATATAGAGCTTGTAACCATCCTCATATTTAAGTACAGCATTTTCATCGTTCTGTATAGGTTTCCAAAGTCTATATTCTGCCAATGGCTTATAAATATATTCCTCAACTGCTTCAATTAAACCTTTTACCCCTTTGGTGGTATCATAACAATGTATAACCTTATCCATACAAGACCTATCCATCAATAAAACAATTTGAAGCTGTTTTTTTGTCTTGTTTATCAATTGGTTTAAAATACCTTCAACGACTTCTTGCAGCTCTGATTGACTAAACTCATCAAGAACAATAATATCATTAATAAGTCGGGCAAATTCATTTCCCACATACTCTGTCACTTTTGGGGCAGGACAAGTAGATGTGAAAATAAAATACTTACCATTTGCATTCAATTCAGAAATGGAAGCTGTATTTAACATTCCCGTCGATTCCACAAGCATACTATTGTGCAATACATACCGCTTTTGCAAGCGATAAAGTCCGCTTTTTATAAGCTGAAACACAATATCCAAACATCGAAAATTTGCTTTATCAATATTTTCAAAAACAATAACATCGGATTGAGCGTATAAAGCTTTATATAAATCACTTAAAAATAGTTCATCCTCAGAACTGGTTTTATATCTTTCAAAACCTACAATTGGAACCTCTAAATAGCGCAATACACACTTTTGTTTCAACAACATACATATATCACGGATTGCTTTTACTTTACCACGGCTTTCATTTCCAATCAGCAAAATAGTATTTTTTGGCATCATGGGACGAACACCCATCACAAAAGGGCGCTTAAATGCCTGACACAAAGCCAAAATATTATTATGTGATGCTATCCAACGTTGCCGAAGCTGCTGCTCAATACCCTCAAATCTTCCATCTACTTTATCGGCGTTTATTGTAACGGAAGAAGAAGTAGATTCCACTTTAGACACACCTGCCCGATTGATAGGTGCAGAAGGAGGTTGCATACTTAGACCCCCATTGCTTCGTATTACTGTGTTGCCAATAATGGTATTGTTACCTGTATGCTTGCTGTTTTCCTGCGTTTGTTTTTTCGCAATAAACCCTTCTTGCCTTACAGCATCAACAATTTGTATTTCAGGAAATAAAAAGCGCAAAATCGACTTAATGGATAGCTTCATTTTTGCAACTCCTCTCATTCAGACATAAATGTTTGATTTATATTCCGTTATAGTTTTCAGTATATTAACTATTTCTTATTGCATTTCTAAACCATCGACCTGTATCGGACAAATCACTTTCATCCCAACCGCTTGTTTTATCACAGCCTGGATTTATCAGTGCAGAAGTCTCCGCTTTATTACACAAACTCCATGCAAGAAAACTAACGCCTCTGCTGTTTAACAGATTGAGCCATGCATCTGCTGAACCGTAATCTATACCGCCGTTTCCAGAAGCATCGCATATACTGCACTCACTTACAAAGACTGGCACGCCATTATCCATAGCCGTTATTAATTTATTTCGGATATAATCGGTATGTGTTGCCGCATAAAAATGCAGTGCATAACATACGTTTGAATCATTTATCTGATTTCCTATCACCGCATCGACATCTTGGCTCCATGTATTCGTTCCTACAATAACAAGCGCATCGGTATTGCTTCTTATAGCAGACAATACTTCCTCTGCATATGGTTTTATAACACTATTCCAATCAGAATTTTGAGGTTCATTGCATATCTCATATATTACATTGCCATTTCCTGCATATCTGGCAGACATTTCTGAGAAAAAAGCAACAGCCTCATCTTTATGTTGATAAGGATTTCCATCACTGAGAATATGCCAGTCAATAATAACATACATTCCAAGCTGTGTTGCATAACTTACGCCAGCATCCACTAATGATTTTAATGATTCCCTGTCACCACCTGTACAATATCCGCCATATTCTGCCGTATACATTGCCAAACGCACCACATTGGCACCCCAATCATCTCTTAATGTCTGAAATGCCTCATAATTAACATATTGTGGAAACCAAGCCAAACCATGTGTACTTACACCGCGAAGCTGAACTCTGCTTCCACTACTGTCAACAATTGATGTGCCTTCTACATGAAGACGTCCAGATACTGTTGTTGTCGGTCCTGTATATTGATTACCGCCACCATTTGATGGTTCATCATTATTTGAACCGCCCCCTGAATTATGATTATTATCGGAGTTGTTATTATTTTGATTATTATTATCGGAGTTATTATTGTTTTGATTATTATCATTATTTGGGGTATTATTACCTTCTGTATTTTCTTCATTATTATTTGATGCGGTTGTTTCATCATCTTGATTTTCTTCACCGCCATCTGCCACCATCGTAACTCCATCTACTGTTGTTTCTATACTGTATTTTCCTACATTCACATCCGTAGCAGCACCAAATATAAATCCAATTCCTTGTGTTCCTTCTCCAACTTCAATATTCTTATTATAATCCACAGGCTTCATTTTCACCTCAAGAATATCTCCGTTTTTGTTTGTCTCTAACACACAGTTCCAACTCTGCTCAATACTGGCATTTGCACCAAGTGTAAACTGCATAGTCCAATCGGTTATTTTTCCAACACCTGCATTTTTTACTGTAACATCAATCTGTGCAAATTTTTTGCCATCACTTTCCCATGTATTGGTTTTTGCAAAATCAGCAACTGCCGATGGCTCATCTTCCTTTTTGCTATATGCCAAATCCGTCGGTTGATTGGACGTCGCATTTGAATTAGAAGCTGTATTGCCACCTGCGGCATCTTCAGGTGTTGCAATATTTCCTACGGTTTGTTGTTTTTCTTTTGTGACTGCCGATATACCAATTCCTGCAACAATTCCTACAATCAATATCACTGCTGCCAGTATACCAAGCGTTATGAACTTCTTTTTGTCCATCTGTTTAAATGTTTGTTTTAACTTATCCAACATGTTCCATCTCCACCTTCTTCGCACTATATTTTATAATCATTAATTCAACAGCCATCTTAGCATCTAATTTTCCTGTTTTTACTGCCTCCTCCACATCAGCAAGGTCTTTTAAAGCCAATTTTAACTGTTTTATACTAAAATTTTTTGCCTGACTGCTATATTTTTGAGCAATAAACGGTGCAACACCCATACTTTTTGCAATATCATAAGAATTTACCCCCATTGCCAGCGCCTCTTTTACCTGCAAAATTCCATTAAACTGACGAACCATCAAACTCAGTATATTCATAGGAGGTTCTTTTTGAGCAAGCAAGTCATAATATAATCTCAAAGCCTCCTGCTGCCTTTTTACCGCAATGGCTGTTATCATATCAAATATTTTACTTACTGTCATGGTACTACATATCGCCTCAATATCGGCTGTATTGACTTTTGTTCTTGTACCGCAATACGATATAATTTTATCCATCTCTGCCTTAATCAGCACCATCGATGCGTCTGTCTTATCAAGAAGCAATCTTATAGCGGCTGGCTCTATTGTCATTTCCTTTTCTTTAAAACATTTGCCAATCCACTTTATAAGTACGGATTCGGTCTGCTGATTCATTAAGGAAACATATCCTTCTTTTTTTACGGCTTTAAAAAGTTTATTTCGCTCATCAACTGCCTCTTCTACAAATACAAGAACGAGATAATCGGGCAATATGCTGATAAACGCTGCAAGTTCTTCATTGGAACGCTTAAAAAACCCACTATTTTCAATAACAATCAAACGTTTTTCGGAAAAAAAAGGCAATGTATCTGCCATTTCTATAATTTCTTTAATATTTAACTTGTCGCCCTTATAATAGGAAAAATTCATTGTATCTGAACCTGTTATATTTTCTTTAATCCTATCCCTGTACTGTTTTTTCAGATAGGGTTCATCACCATAAAGAAGATAAACTTTTTTAAAAGTCTTGTTTTTAATATCTTCATTAATAACTTTCACCTTTTACTCCTTTTGATTGTTTTATTATATCATATATTAATATATAGATATATAGCAAGAAGCCAGATTTTATAGCTCAGCTTTGCCGAGATTATTATAGCAGGAAATGATAAAATTGTAAAAAAAAATTTTATTTATTCTTGCTTATAACTTATCCGCTATTTATCTTCCAAATATGTCTGCACCTCTACCCCTTTATCTTTTACAACAATTTTTATCTGTCCTGTCTTTGCCGTAATATAGACCTTTGCCCCACACTCTTTTAAACGCTTGACCGTCTCGCCTGACGGATGTTTGTACCGATTATTGACACCACAGGAAATAATGGCTATCTGAGGCTGCACGTTTTCCAAAAACGCTTTATCGGAAGAACTTAAAGAACCATGATGCGCCGTTTTTAACACCATTGTCTTATTCAATTGATTTTCTTTTATCATCTCTTGTTCCCCTTTTTTCTCAACATCGCCTGTCATCAATATAGAAAATTCTTTATACGTCACACGATACACTGCTGAATAATCATTGTTGCTCTCATACAAATACCCCTGTGATGGATGCAGACATGAAATAGTTATTCCACAGGGAAACCGCACACCCCAGCCAGCATCAGCATATAAAACACGAATATCTTTTTCCTTTGCCTTTTTAATTATATTCATATAAGAATCATCTGGTGTTTTTGTTGTTTGATTTATAATATCTGGTAATACAATGTTTTCTATGGTAAACGTCTTGCCTGTTAAATCCATTAATTCCATAATACCATTTACATGGTCGCTGTCACTATGACTGATAAAGATATAATCTATTTTATTAATGCCATAACTGCGCAGCAATGGATATATTCGCTTTTCTCCAACCTTACTAATATCGCTGCTGCCGCCATCAAAAAGCATATTGATATTTTCTTTTCTTATTAAGATACAATCGCCTTGTCCGACATCAATCATATCCACTGTAAATGGAACTTTTCCTCTATAAAATAAAATGATTATAGCAGCAGTAAAAAAGAACAATGCTATACTATTTCTTAATGTATTGATTTTACATTTTAAAGATAAAAATTTGATTCTTTTCAGTTTTTTTATCCATCGCTGTGACTGAAACATTTGAACAATTATCACCATCAATCCAATACCAATATAAAACAATACCACTTGTCCTATTTCAGGTTTTTGTGTCTGTATTTGACTAAAAGGTAACTTTTCCACAAATTCACATAACATAACATATCCTTTTAAAATATAATGAACCGTTCCCATCAAAAATGCGCCTGCTGGCATACAAATATAAGAAACTGCTAATGCTGCAACACTACAAAATAATAATAAAGACATCAATGGTATAACAATCATATTTAAAAAAACACCATATAATGGTATCTCAAGATAATAATATGAAATAAGCGGCAGCATAAAAAGACTAATTCCTAAACTTCCTATAAAAGCTTTTGTAATAAAACGTAAAAAAGATGCAATATAATATGAAATCCATTGATTTTTTTGCTCTATTTTTTCAATTTTTTTATTGATAACTGGACTCATTATAGCATTTAAAGAAGGCACTACAAACAAAATGCCTAAGATAGCTAAAAAGGACATTAAAAATCCAGAATAAAAACAGATATATTGATTTTCAGCAAGAAAAATCATTGCAGATAATGCAAGCGCTGACAATGTATCATATGTTCTCCCTAAAACGGAAGCTCCCATTTGCAGTACACACATAAAGACAGCACGTCTGGCAGATACGCCATTTCCTGTCAATCCTGCATATAGGGCAAGAAATAAAAAACTAATCGTAAACGATGTCAAAAATCCAAAACCACATTTTCTTAATAACTTATATATTGCCATTCCAAGAAAAGAGACATGCAGTCCGCTAATAGCAATAATATGTGCTATTCCATTTTTTTGAAACAGTTTATACATATCTTGTGACAGACTACTTTTATCGCCTAAAAGAATAGCATCTATTATTCCATAATCTTCCTGTTCTGCAATACTATGTAAATGTTCATCCAACGAATCTTTTATTTGATTTCGATAACTCGTTATTCCACTGCTTTCTTTTATTATTTTGATATCTTCTGCCGCTATTCTATACCAAATACCAATGGATTTATAATAAAGTTTTTGATTCAATTCGCCATCATTTCTAGGACTGGGAAAACTTCTTAATCCACCTTTTACACAGATTGTATCACCAATATGACAGAGTATTTTTATATCACTGGAATAAACTAAAACATTTTTATTTTCACAATGGTCATCTGGAATTTGTATTGTACAGTTTGATAACTGATAATTGACGCCAAATTCGGTTTGTTTTACAGATTGTACCATCCCAATTACTGTAGATTGTGTTTTATTTGTATCACTAATAACCGAATCGAAAGAAGAAGGGGCAGTATGTTCTGCCCCATAGATACTTAACAAGCAAAAGACAAGTTCTACTATGCAATAAAATACAAGTGGTCTTCTTATATAAATCACCATCCTTTCTATTATGTGCTTACAATATCCTTATTATATTGAAATGATGTATTTAATTGGATACTTTCACGAAAACTCCGATTAGAATCCCCATTAATCATAATTCGTACTTCTTTTATTGTTTTTAATTCACATAAAGAATTAACAATTGAATAAATAGGTATTTCATTGGATACATTCACCATCTCTGTCAAAAAAACAGAACTTAAATTCACATAACATACACCTTCACTAACAGAAATGCTTAATAATTTTAAATCAGAGGGAAGTGTTGAGGATAGATTGTTGTCTGATGTTCCTTTAATAAGACGTTCAACAACAATTCTCTCAATAGATGTATTTTTTGCATATCCAACACTTTCCGTTGTTTTAACAAGCATATCCCCCGTTCTATTGGCAAAATATAAAGTGATATCTCTCCATTCAACATTACCAATCGAATCCTTTGAATCATTAATAAAATCATCTGGCGACATCAATCCTATAAATGTTCCATCTTCATACCTTGCAGGTGAACCATCCACATAAAAACGCACATAATCAATGGAATCAATCTGTGTTATTGCTTTTACAACACCTGCTCTCATCAACACTTCATCAATATTATTTAATACATTATATTCCTTATTAAAATAGATATTGGCAACATTCATATTTATTTCAGTATTTATAATTTCTATCCCATCTAAAAGCAAAATGTCAATTTCTTTTTGTTTGGGTTTTTTTCTCATTTGTTCAAACATTTCACTGATAATTTCATAGGCATCGGTACTTTCTGTTTCAAAATCCACTGCCACAAGTGTATTATCTGTAACATTTCTATAATATATTTTCATACCTTCTGCTGATTCTTCACATCCAGATAAACATAATAAAAAACATACTGTTAAAATACACAAAAGAATCCGTATATTGATATATTTATGCAAAACATTCATCCTCATTTCTGTATAACTTTTCGCATAAGCCTTCAAATTATAATTTGTCTTCTTTAATTGATACATGATTATTCTCATTTACATAATTTAATGGAATCCTTACTGTAAATGTAGTTCCTTGCCCTTCTTCACTATATAGTTTAATAATCCCATGATGCATAAGAATAATATTTTGAACAATGGCAAGTCCAAGTCCTGTTCCACCTGTCTCCCTAGACCTTGCCTTATCCACCCTGTAAAATCGGTCAAAAACCAATTCTTGGCTTTCTTTTGGTATACCTATTCCAGAATCTTCAACACGCACATAAAAATACTGATAATCTGCATTTAACGATACATGAACCCATCCATCATTATTATTATATTTTATTGCATTTTCCACAAGATTTGATACCACTTGTGTAAATTTCACCTCATCCACTTCTGCAACGACAGGTCTAAAACTTTCAAAAAGAATTTCAACATTCTTTTTTTCAGCAATTGGCTTTAATCGTTTTAATACCAACTCCATCAATTCATTTAAATTAATAGAAGCAATATTTAGGGCAACCGCTTTTTTATCCATTCTTACAAGCGTTAATAAATCATCTATAATTTTACTTTCTCTATCAATTTCTTCAACAATATCCTGCATAAATTCTTTGTATAATTCGATTGGAGCATCCTCTTGCATATTGAGTGAATCGGCTAGCACCTTAATGGATGTAATTGGTGTTTTCAACTCATGTGATACATTGGATACAAATTCTTGTCTACTCTCATCTAAACTATTTGCCTTATCCATCACTGTATTAAAATGGGTTGCCAGCTCTTTCATCTCTGTGCTTCCTTTAACTGGCAACCGCTTATCCACATGTCCTGCTGCAACCTCCTCAATAACCTGATATAATTTTTTATAGCGTTTTGATGTTACACTAATAATTAGATAAATTAAACTAATTGAAACAATCATTACTGCTATGATTGCTGTATATATATTATTATAAATTGATTTTTTATAAGATAATATCTTCGTTAAAGACATGTCTGTAACAATAACACCACACGTTGCATTTTCGGAATTGATGATAGGAACAACAGCCTCTATTGAATTTAATTTTTTATTATACTCAAAGACATTTTTTTTATTCTTATACGAATTTAATACATTGGGATTAATCATACTTCTTGAATATTCTGTATAATATGAATCCAACACAATAACAAAACGCTCATCAATTACTCGGATTCGCATATAATTCATTGCCGAATAATGTTTTAACAAATCATAAACGCCGTCTTTTTCTGCATCATGTATTGTCAAATACTCTGAAAATTCATTTGCCATCACTGCTGTACTTGTCTGTAAGCTTGCAAGTTCATTTTCCACCATACCTCGAATTAAAAAATGACTAGTACATTTTTCTACAGTAAACAATGATGCAAGCAATATAATTACAAGAATAATAAAAGTTTCAACTTTTGTACTGTTAATCACTTTAAAAAAATTACCTGCATATTTTTTTAATTGATTATCATTTTCTTCTTTTTCCACATCGATATCATTATGATTTTTAAACATTATAGTAATATCCTACTCCCCAGCGTGTGTGAATATATTTCGGCTCACTGGCATTATCCTCAATTTTTTCTCTTAATCTTCTCACATGTACATCAACCGTTCTTGCATCACCTGGATAATCGCTTCCCCAAACCATATTAAGAAGCATATCCCTGCTATACACTTTGCCTGGATTTCTTACAAGAATCTCTACTAAATCAAATTCTTTTGCTGTAAGATTAATTTCTTTTTCATTAATCATTAAATTTCGATTGTCGCAATCCAATTTAAAATTTCCAGAAATAATAATACTGCTATTGACAACAGGCTGCACTTTTTTAACATTTCTTCTAAGTATCGCTTTAATTCTTGCCTTAACCTCAAGCACATTAAAAGGTTTAGTAATATAGTCGTCTGCTCCATATTCCAACCCTAAAATTTTATCCATATCATCACCTTTTGCTGTAAGCATAATAATAGGTACATTTGAAAATTCTCGAACTTGCTGACAGACTTCCATGCCATCTAGTTTTGGAAGCATAATATCCAAAAGAACCATATCATAATCGTTTTTTTTAATACATTCAAAGGCTTCCTCTCCGTCATAGGCACATTCCACTTCCATACCATCTTGCTCCAGACTATATTTTAATCCTTTTATAATTAATTTTTCATCGTCTACAATCAATACTTTATTTGCCATTATGTATCAACCATACCTTTCCATTATTTAAATTATCTGTCATCTAAGAAACCAAATATTACAAATGTACCATAAATGATGATTTGTACTTTTTATAAATTTTATATCGGCAAATAGCGCTTTATAAATATGCTTTTTATACCGTTATATAATCTTTTATTTTTGAATATGCTGCTTCTTTTATGCCACTGATTTTCATAATATCTTCTTTCATATCAAATTTGCCATGCTTTGTACGATACTCAATGATATCTCTTGCTCTTGATTCACCTATTCCTGGAAGTGTTGTAAGCTCTGAAAGTGATGCTATATTAATATTGATAAGCAACGATTTTTTTGACGAATTTTCGATATCAATACGGTTATCGGATAAATTTTCCTGATTTTGGAAAGACTCCATATCTGGAACGTATATTTTATCCTTATCTTCAACGATATCAGCAAGATTAAGAGCCTGCACATATGCTTCCTCTGTTAAACCACCCGCCATATCAATGATTTCATACACTCTGGTGCCTTTGACACATGGGTATACTCCAGGATTCTTTACACAGCCACATATATATACGTAAATTTTGGAATTTTGGTTATCATTTGATGAAATAATTTTATTATCATTTTCGGATGCAGAATATAAAGATTCTTCATCTACTGTCTGATAATTATAATACTCAACCGCCTCTTTATCTTTTTTTGCTAATACAGATATACAATATATTGTACCCAGAACCAATATTGTCAAACAGACTATTCCATATCGAATAGCTGTTTTATTACTTTTTAAATATGTATTCAATACATTTAATTTATTAATCATACAATCCCCATTTAAAATGAATAGGAACTTATTACGCACATGATAATATTACAAAAAAAAAAATAAAAATACAAGTGCAAATCATATTAAAATATAGTACACTATTGTTTATTATGTTATAAATTGGAAAAAACAAGTTTGTGTTTGGGCGTTGTTTGGCACAAATTTATAAGAACATTTCATTCTTTATAAAAAAGCAGCGCAGAAATGGAGATTACTATGAAAAAAAAGCGAAAAAAAATAAGCTGGCTTGATAATACAGACAGCCTTATTCCTTGTGGCAATATTACTTACATTATAGCTTTTATTATACCGCTTATGGTATTTGTCGCTTTGTATTATTTAAAAGACATCTATCCTTTTGGCGATAACTGTTATCTACGTTCGGATATGTATCACCAATATGCACCCTTCTTTTCTGAATTATGGAATAAATTAAGAAACGGCGAATCATTGACATATAGCTGGGATATTGGCATGGGAACAAATTTCACTTCCTTAGCCGCCTACTATTTATCAAGCCCAATGAATTTATTGATTGCACTTTTTCCTCAAAAAAGCATGATTGAGATAATGAATGTGTTAATTATATTAAAATTATCTCTTTCCAGTGTTACTTTTACTTACTATATTACAAAACATTTTCATAATAAAAGCTGCATTATCTCTCTTTTTGGCATGTTTTATTCAATGTCTGCATTTGTTGCGGCATATAGCTGGAACATTATGTGGCTTGATTGTATTATACTTGTTCCCCTTATTATGCTGGGGCTTGAAAAGCTTGTCAATGAAGATAAATACTTTTTATACTGCATTTCGCTTGGGTTATGTATACTATCCAATTATTATATTTCCATTATGGTATGCCTAAGTGTAATTATGTATTTTATTGTGCTAATCATTTCTTACAATGGAAAAAAATCAGCAACCATTTATTTTAAAAAAATATTGAATTGGGGCATATTTTCACTGCTAGCAGCAGGCTTAGCTGCCTGTTTGCTGCTGCCAGAAATTTACACGTTTTCTCTTTCTGCATCCAGTTCTATATCCTTTCCAAAAAAACTGGAAGCTTATTTTTCCATTATGGAAATGCTTGTACGGCAGCTTATGCAGGTCCCTGTGCATCTTGGACTAGAACACTACCCTAATATATATTGTGGTGTTGCCATTTTTCTTTTAATACCATTGTATATATGTAACAAAAATATTAAAACCAATGAAAAAATCGGCAAATGCGTAATGCTTTTAGCATTTTTATTAGCCTTTAATTTAAACATACCAAACTTTATATGGCATGGACTGCACTACCCGAACAGCCTCCCTTGCCGCCAGTCTTATATTTATATTTTCTTTATTTTGACAATGGCATATGAAGGCTATTATCATATAAAAGATGCTACAAGGCGCAATATTACCTTTAGTGTCTGGATAGCTGCCGCTTTTCTTTTAATAGCAGAACAGCTATTTATTGAAAGTGAAAATTATAAATTTATAATATTTTACACTAGCGGAGCCTATATGCTTGGATATGCTCTTGCCTTATTTATCAAACATAAGAAAAAAAGCGATTCTCCTATCGCGCTGTTTATTGTATTTGCTTTAGCAATTACAGAATGTGCCTTAAATATGCAAAACACAGGATTAGGAACAACAGACAGACCTTCCTATCTTTTAGACTATAATGCTGTTAAAAATGTAACAGCCGCTGTCAAAAATGATGATTCTTCTTTTTATCGAATGGATAAAATTTGGGGAGCAAGGTCAAAAAATGACGGTGCTTGGCATAACTACCACAGCATTTCAACCTTTTCCTCTACATGCAGCGCTGGAATGAGCGATTTATTTAAAGATTTAGGCATGTATGGTTCAACAAACGCTTATAGTTATGATGGAGCAACGCTGTTGACCAATTCGTTATTTTCAGTAAAATACTTGATAAGCAATCAACTGCTTGCAACGGATTCTTTACTGACTTATTACACTGGAAATGATGGTGAATTTATATATCGCAACGAAAACGCCCTTCCACTTGGATATGTTGTCCATTCCAATGTCAATGAGTGGCAAGGATATGACATTAATAATGGAATTGAAAATCAAAATGCACTGATTTATTCTATGACAGGAAAAAATAATATCTTTCGTGAAGATTACAATTATAATTCTACTTCAGATATTACTATTACCCCCAAGGCGGATGGACATATGTATATTTATATCCAAGACAGTCAAGTAGACCTTTTTAGTGTAACCGTAGGTAATGATGTTAAAAGTTTTACAAATTTAAAAAATGACCCACATCTTATTGATGTCGGTTATGTTACTACTACAGATTCTGTTCAGATTGGAAGCGATAAAGCTACAGGTATTACTGTATATATGCTTGATACCAACATTTATAAACAGGTATGTGATACACTTTCTAAAAATGGATTTATCATTGACAGTTGGTCAAATACTCAATTTCAAGGAACCGTTCATTGTGATTATAATGGCACATTTATGTTTTCTGTTCCTTTTGATAAAGGTTGGAGCATATATATTGATGGCAAAAAAGCAGAGACTTATCCTATCGCCAATGCACTGCTTGGCACTGATATCACACAGGGTTCTCATGAAGTTCAATTAAAATATATACCTGTCAATCTTATAAAAGGCTGTATCATTACAATTTTAAGTATTCTTATATTGATTGGGCTTTATATATTAAAACGAAAACATGTAACTCCACAATTTTTATATCAAAAATTGCTTGAAAAAAGTAATGAAAATACAGACAATCAAAGCAATTTACAAACAGATATGATTGATTCTATTATAAAAATGAAGAATCCTTTAAAAACATTAAATATTAACAAAATTCCAAAGGAATTTGAACATTCAAAAAAAACAATGGATACAGAAAATTTATCTGAATTTTTAGAAGATATTGACGACTTTGACAGTCTTGAACTGGATGATGAAAATGATTAAAAGTTTTTCACACATTTATTAAAATTTTTTTATATCCATAATATCCGCTTGTCTCATTGCCTGTGGGAACAAAAACTATATATTGTAACCATTTCAATTTTACATTATAATAAATGTAATAACCAACATACAACGGATGTTATCGAGAAAATACGATAACTAAAAAGCAGTCAAGCGAATATTTGCAATCTGATTTACTGCTTGCTCAATGAAGTTAAAAGCAAAAACAAATAAAGAAAGGAGAAAACTACTCGGCAGCATTTGTCCATATTTTGAGTAGTAAAAATTATATGAAATTATGGGGTGGTCGTTTCACTAAAGAAACAGACGAATTAGTAAACAATTTTAACGCTTCCATATCGTTTGACCAAAAATTTTATAAACATGATATTATTGGAAGTATTGCCCATGCAAAAATGCTTGGAGCAAAAGGCATTATATCCGAAGAAGAATGTAAACAAATACAGGAAGGACTTGAAGGAATTTTATCTGATATAGAAAATGGTCAATTAACGATAACAGATGAATATGAAGATATCCATACATTTATGGAAGCCACTCTGATACAACGAATTGGCGATGCAGGTAAAAAACTTCACACTGGAAGAAGCCGCAACGACCAAGTAGCCCTTGATATGCGCCTTTATATCCGTGATGAAGTAAAAAATGTTGATGAAGAAATCAAACATTTAATGACTTGTATTCTTCGTATTATGAAAGAACATGTTGAAACCTATATGCCCGGATTTACACATCTTCAAAAGGCACAACCAGTCACTGTTGCACATCACTTTGGTGCATACTATGAAATGTTTTTAAGAGATCGCAGCCGTCTTTTTGACATTTATAAGCGTATGAATTACTCTCCACTAGGCTCTGGCGCTCTAGCAGGAACAACCTATCCGCTTGACCGAAATATGACTGCCAAACTTCTTAACTTTGAAGGACCTATGTTAAACAGTATGGATGGCGTATCCGACAGAGATTATGTCATTGAATTTTTAAGTGCATTGGCAACTATGATGGTTCATTTAAGCCGATTTTCAGAAGAAATATGTATCTGGAATTGCAATGAATATCGATTTATTGAATTAGACGATGCCTATAGTACAGGCTCTAGTATTATGCCACAAAAGAAAAATCCTGATATAGCTGAATTAGTGCGTGGTAAAACAGGACGTGTATATGGCGCTCTTATCAGTATTCTTACAACGATGAAAGGTATTCCTCTAGCATATAACAAAGATATGCAGGAAGACAAAGAATTAACATTTGATGCTATTGACACCGTAAAAGGCTGCATTAAATTATTTGCGGGCATGATTGACACGATGAAATTTAACAGCAACCGAATGGAAGACAGCGCAAAAAAAGGATTTATCAATGCCACCGACGCTGCAGATTATCTTGTTAAAAAGAATGTACCATTTCGAGATGCACACAGCTATGTTGGTCAGCTTGTTTTAAAATGTATTGAAAAAGACATTTCTTTAGATGAACTTTCACTAGAAGAATACAAAAAAGTATGCCCTGCATTTGAAGATGATATATACGAAGCAATCAGTTTAAAAACATGTATTGAAAAAAGACTGACAACAGGCGCACCTGGACCAGAAATGATGCGACAAGTTATCCAACACTATGAAAAACTTGACGCTAATTTTTTAACATAAGTACCTTATTATCTTTGTAATATTTTTATAAAAAAATAATGCTGTTGAAAAAAGGTTAATAAAAGATATTGTTATTATATATTTATACAACTTTTTTATCCAATATAAAATTTCTATTTTCAACAGCATTTTAACTTTAATTTATATCCTTTTATTGATTCATATAAAGCTGCTAAAAATGGAGGATTTTTATGAAATACAATAACTTACTCAATATCATTCAACATGCTGGTTTAACGCCAGACTCCAATTTTCTTAAAACTTTACGTCCCATTTCAAAAGAAAATATTGATAATCTAAACCTTCCAAAAGAATTGATAAATTTTTTGACTCAGATAGGTTTGCCGCCACAAGTACTCCTTATTCGAGAACCTGAAGAAATAAAATCCCAAGATGTCTATACCTATTTCTTCCCATTGGAAAAATTTTACACCAAAAAAATCGAAAACAACACTTATTTGTCAATTGGCGGCTGGAAATCGACATGCATCTACAATCAAACAATTGGAGAAACTATAACCGAAATAAGAGAAGATATTTCAGGCGAATATCTTGTTCATATTACTACTGGAGAAGTTTGGTATATCAACAATGCAAACTTAGAATTAAGCAAAGATGGCTGGAAACTTACCAATAGCGATTTAGAGTTACAGTTTATCAACAGCAGTGTTGAACAATTTGTTCTATCAATGGCTTGCTGGAAACAATTTTATCCTCAATTTGAAAAAAAATATCTGGAAGTTGATGGAGATTTAGAATATATTTTTGAACATGAGGAATTATATGAGCCATTTTTAAATACAATGGAATTGTTAGACAAAAAAGCAATGGAAGATGAATTGAATTATTGGCGTTTTATGTGTGATTTATCTTTATATTAAATTTATATCTACGGCTACAATTTTTTTAATCCATAAATACATCTTCAATTGTAGGAATACACGGCGAAAAATTCGTGTCTATCTTATATTCGCATTGCCCTTTCTTAAATATATAGGTTTGAAAATGATTATAATAATTTTTATCCTCATCATCCCAAACATATATCATTCCATAACTGCCTGTTGCAATCTCTGAAATTTTAGTATATACCTCAACAATTTGCTTGATTTGAGATGTATTATGATTACAGCAGAGCAATGTATTAAGAAAAGGGCTTCCATTTTGATATTGGATTTCTAAACCACATGTATTATTTTGAATAATATCTTTTACTTGCTGCTGTATTTTTTCGATTTCTTCTTGTGGTATAAAATCTTCATTTTTATAGGTTTCTATAATAGATAACCATCCATGTAATTCAATCATTTATTTACCTCAGTCACTCTAAATATAAAATTATCCATGTTTATCACATCATTTCAAACTTAATTATCCTTTTCCATAACACTATTTTTATATTCTTCCATAATCTTGTCTAATTCAGGCTTATAACTTTTATTATAATCTATATCTTGTTTTAACAAAATTTATAATTATCCTTACAATTCTATCAAATTTCCCTCTTTAAAATAATAAATATTTTCTTTCTTATAACCAAAAATAGAATTTTCAACACCAATATGCGGTTCAAAAGTAAACAATGCCACATCAGAAAGTTTGGCATGATTTCCTTTTTCAATATAAATTCGGTCAGCTTTGTCCTTAACAATAGAATGTCCCAAATTCCCAAGAAAATCAAGATTGATATAACCATTTTGAACAATAAAATTATTAATATAAAAATATAATTCTTCAAATGTTGTATTGGTTGTTACAAATTGTTTCATTTCCAAATGTAATTTTTCTTGCATTTGTAACCCATGTTTCCACTCAACATTATGGATAGCTTCTATATCATTTATAACTTGCCCGTTTTCTACAATAATCGTTCTTGCAAAATCACCCCATATATTATTATTTTGAGGACTTAAATCTATTGTAATAATATCATTCTCTTGAATTATTTTATTGGATGTCTGATAGTTTTTGCCAGATACTGAAATAGCCGTTTCATCACCAGAAAAACAAAAGGCTCCAATATCCCAATACCAAAATGAAGTGGCTCCTAACTCCATCATTTTTTCTTCACATTTTTGACGAATATCCATCAGATTCATTTCTGGTTTGATAACCTGTTTTATATAATTCATTGTCTGTTTTGCAATATTTTGAACTTCTGAATAATCCATATACCCCCTCCATTTTGGCTTAAACTGTATATTTATTGAAACTATATATATTATTTAAAAACAATATATTTTTCTATACTCTTATTTTCGTCCCTTTTGTATCCCTATGAGCCATCTTCATCTTTCCAAAATCAACCGTTTTTCCCTTATAATCCATTGAGAGAATGTCTCCATTTGCAATAAGATACACTTCCTCTAAATAATCATCTTTACCAAGTTTAATGCTTCGTACTCCAACGGCGCTTTTTTTCTTTATTGGTATCTCTGTAAGCGGAAATTTTAAAAACACGCCATTTGCTGTCTGCACAATGACATTTTGTTCACTTGTTATCACTTCCTCTTCTATGATTTGTCCTTCATAGTTAAATTTAGAAAACAATTCCACTTTGACATCGGTAAACAATATATCAAGTACTTTATCATCATCTGCAAGTTTGGTAGCGGTAACGGTTTTTTTTGCAACGTCAAATTCATCGGTTTGAACCAGCTTCATCATACCTAATTTTGTAACAAATAATAACTTTTGATTTTTTATCCTTGCCGCCTCACATAGAAAAATAATTTGCTCGTCGCTGCTGTTAAAATTCCCCAAATTATCAATTGGTGTTCCTTTATCTCGAAATTTTGTGCTAAAAGGAATATCTTTTACTTTAATTTGATGAAACATTCCTGTATCGGTAAAAATACATATTTTATCATTGTTCATACAAGAAAAAATATATTTATACTCATTATGCACGGCTTCTTTATTTCGCTCATAAGCAGTCTTATCAATGGTTTTGGCATAGCCAAACCGGTCCATAATAAACATAACCTCTGTTGCTGGCACTTCCTTTTCAATCACCACTGCTGCCTTGCCGTCTTCAATCACTGTTTTTCTCTCAAAACCATATGATTTTTTAATTTTTTGCAAATCCGCTTTAATTACTTTTGCCATTGCTTTTTTGCTGTTCAATATTTTTTCATATTCTGCAATTTTTTTCAGACATTCATCATATTCTTTTTGCAGTGAAAGAATTTCAAGACCAATCAGCTTATATAATCGCATCTCTAAGATAGCTGCTGCC
Source organism: uncultured Lachnospira sp. (assembly GCA_910585095.1). Classification (GTDB taxonomy): domain Bacteria; phylum Bacillota; class Clostridia; order Lachnospirales; family Lachnospiraceae; genus Lachnospira. Next base: position 67,405 of record CAJUBU010000005.1, on the reverse strand, counting down.
TGCCTTTGTGTAAAATCAAGCTTCATTGCCTGTTTTTTTGATTTTTCAGTCTTAAATTTAATGCCTTCTACAATACCGCCTGTCAAACATTCTTTTGCCATTTTAAGATTCACGCTTCCTCTTAAAATCTCAATAATTAAATCAATTATATCACAAGCTCTTATCAATCCTTCTTTGATTTCTTTATTATCAAGTTCTTTCTGAAGAAGTGTTGTATATTTTCTTGTTGCCAAATCATATTGAAAATCAATATGATGTTGAATAATACTTTTAATTCCTAATGTTTTCGGTCTTTTATCGACAATCGCAAGCATATTGACACCAAATGTATCCTCAAGCTTTGTCTTTTTATAAAGGATATTTTTTAAATTTTCTACATCGGCATTTTTCTTTAATTCTAATACAATTCGTATTCCCTCTTTAGAGGATTCATTCGATACATCAACAACATCCGTTATTTTCTTTGACTCAATCAAATCGACAATATCCGATATAAATTTTCCAATATTAACACCTATCATCGTATATGGAATTTCGGTGATAACAAGCTTGTCCTTATCTGCACGTCTTGCCGCCTGCTCCAATTCCACTTTGCCGCGAATCTTAATTTTTCCTGTACCATGTTCATAAATATCAAGCAGTTCTGATTTATTAATAACAATACCGCCTGTCGGAAAGTCAGGACCAGGTATATATTCCATCAACTCCCTTGTTGTGATATCTTCATTATCCATACAAGCACATACCGCATCGACTACTTCCCCCAAATTGTGCGTAGGAATATTCGTTGTCATACCCACAGCAATACCATCTGCACCATTTACCAATATATTTGGCACTCTCACAGGCAGCACTTCAGGTTCTTTTTCAGTCTCATCAAAGTTAGGAACAAAATCAACCACATTTTTATCCAAATCCGCAAGATAAACTTCCTGTGTAAATTTTTTCAACTTTGCTTCTGTGTAACGCATGGCAGCAGCTCCATCACCTTCAATAGAACCAAAATTTCCATGCCCGTCCACAAGAGCCATTCCCTTTTTAAAATCTTGGGAAAGCACAACTAGCGTTTCATATATAGAACTATCCCCATGTGGATGATATTTACCCATAGCATCGCCGACAATACGAGCCGATTTTCGATGTGGTTTATCATAATTCAATCCAAGTTGCTCCATTGCATACAATACACGTCTCTGAACCGGCTTTAGTCCATCTCTTATGTCCGGAAGCGCTCTTGCTGTGATAACGCTCATTGAATAATCAATAAACGACTTTTGCATTAATTCTGAATATTCTGTCTTAATTATATTTTCTGCCATTCTTTTAATCCTCATTTCTATGCTATTTTTGAACAAAAAACTATTTCCAATTTATGAATCAATTTCAGCCTCGCTGGCATGTGCATATATAAATTCTCTTCTTGGTGGAACGTCACTGCCCATAAGCATTGAGGTAATCTCCGTCGCCATTCTGGCATCTTCAATCTCTACCTGTTTTAATATTCTTGTTTCTGGATTCAATGTAGTCTCCCATAATTGTTCCGGGTCCATCTCGCCCAAACCTTTATACCGCTGCAATGTAAAAGAACCACTTGCATGTTTTGCTTTATATTTTTCTAATGCTTTATCATCATAAAGGTATTGACTATCGCTTTTTTTACTGCTCTTTTTGCTTTTATCCGATTTTTTTAACTCCGCCTTATACAATGGCGGCGTTGCAATATATACATGTCCTTGATTGATAAGTTCTGGCATAAAACGATAAAAAAATGTCAATAAAAGTGTATCAATATGTGCGCCGTCTACATCAGCATCTGTCATAATAATAATCTTATTATAGCGCAGTTTTGATATATCAAAATCATTTCCATACCCTTCTAAAAATCCACAGCCAAATGAATTAATCATTGTCTTAATTTCCGCATTTGCTAAAACTTTATCAATAGAGGCTTTCTCTACATTTAAAATCTTGCCTCGTATTGGCAAAATAGCCTGTGTCCTTCTATTGCGAGCTGTTTTTGCAGAACCTCCTGCGGAGTCTCCCTCCACAATAAACACTTCACATTCTTCTGGATTTTTACTTTCACAATTTGCCAATTTACCATTAGAATCAATTGAAAATTTAGGCTTTACCAAAAGATTCGTCTTTGCTTTCTCCTCCGCCTTTCGTATTTTTGCCGATTTTTCAGCACAGGCAATCACCGCTTTAAGCTGCTCTAAATTTCGGTCAAAATACAACTGAACTTCATCTCCAGTAATCGTACTTACTACGGTTCCCGCATCGGGATTATCAAGCTTTGTCTTCGTTTGACCTTCAAATCGCGGCTCTGGATGCTTGACAGCAACAATTGCTGTCATACCATTTCTTACATCTAAACCTGTAAAATTATTATCTTTTTCCTTTAATATGCCAAGCTCTCTTGCATACTGATTGATAATCATTGTAAATTTTGTCTTAAACCCTGTAATATGTGTGCCTCCTTCTTGTGTGTAAATATTATTACAAAATCCAAGTATATTTTCTTCAAATTCATTGACATACTGAAAAGCAATCTCAACCTCGATTCCATCTTCAACCTTTTTAAAATAGACAAGGTCATTAATTGCTTCTTTTCCATTATTTAATTCTTTAACGTATGCTTTAATTCCGTCAGGCTCATAATAGGTTATCTTTTCTTCACTGCCGATACGCTTATCTTCATATACGATTGTAAGATTGGGATTTAAATAAGCCGTTTCATGGAGTCTGCTCTTGATAGACTCCCCCTTAAATCGTACTTTTTCAAATATTTCATCATCTGGCAAAAATGTTATGATTGTACCTGTATCATTTTTTCTGCAAGTGCCAATCTGCTTTAATTGCTCTATAGGCTTGCCTTTTTCATATCGTTGAAAATAAACCTGTCCGTCAACATGCACTTCCACTTCCAGCCATATGGATAACGCATTGACAACCGATGCACCTACACCATGAAGTCCTCCTGAAATTTTATATCCTCCATCACCAAATTTGCCGCCTGCATGAAGCATTGTAAACACAACTTCAACGGCAGGGATTCCAGCCTTCGGATGGATTCCTACTGGTATACCTCGTCCATTGTCTTTTATCGTAGCTGTTCCATCATTATTTAATGTAACATTTATCTGAGAACAATATCCAGCAAGATGTTCATCTACTGAATTATCTGCAATTTCGTATATCAGATGATTTAATCCCTTTGTTCCAACACTTCCTATATACATTCCCGGACGTAACCTTACGGCTTCAAGCCCTTCTAATATTGATATGCTATTTGCATCATAACTTTGCTTTGTCATCTTATCTCCTTACTTTACATGGGAATTAAATACATCCTCAAAACTTTTATCCATTATTACCATGCCAGACACATTGCATTGTTCCCACAATTCTTGATTAAAACTTATATATTTTTGCGCCTCATAAGACTCAAACATTTCATTAAATGAATCTAACTTTTTCTTTTCTAATATAGCTATCTTATTTGCTTCTGTTTTTGACTTTTCATTATCACTATTGCATTTTATAATATAATACTTTCCACCTACTTCAATAATGTCACTAACTTCATTGCTTTTAAGATTATAGGCAGCTTTCTCAAATGTTTCGTCAAGTTCACCTCTACGACATTCACGTTCATACTCACCCTGATTGACATCTTTTGCCACTACATAAAAAATCTCATTATTATCCAATCGTGCTTTTGCTGCATCAATCTTTTCTTTCGTATCTGCACATATATATTGAATGGTAATTACTCTTGCATCATCTAAACTAATCTCTGCTGCAAAATCATTAGTACAATCATCATAAAGTGCTGCCGCTTTTGCAAAATAAGTAAACATATTTTTCACTTTTTCTTTTGTGATTCCATATTTATCAATCACACCAAGATTAAGGGAATCAAAATATTCATCTGTGGCAGCCTCAATGCCATCCTTTACATTCCGAGACAATGCAACGCCTGTCTCATCTGCCATTAAATTCATGCAATATACCCGAATAAGCTTTGCTTTTACTTGCTCTTTGATATAATCATTAAATGTAACATCTTCAATTTTTTGACTCCAAATACCATTTCCAAATAATTTTTCATATTCTTTTTTGGCATCGGCAAGCAACAAATTAGCTTCCATAACATCTGCTTTCATCGTATCTACCTTAAATAATTCAGTCTCTTTAAATCCAGTAGAAATATAGACAAATTTGCCATTCCAAAACTTAATATACGCAACCATTCCCAATACAATTATTGCTATTAAAAAAACTGCTATAAAGTCCCATCTTCTTCTCTTTTTTCTTCTCATTTAACACTCCAATCTTAATCCTATATCACTTATGCAGCTGGCAAAGCGGACTGCAAATATTTGCTTGACTAGGATTTATCTTACCAAAAAATTGCTATCTTTTTGTACAAACAGAGTTATTATACACCATTATTTGTTAAAATCCAACCATATATTAAGGTTTAAAATAGTAAATTAGAAGAAAATCTTTTTTTAATTACTATGTGAAATACTAATTAAAACGTATTTTTAATATATTTTTATTTAATCCCTATAACTAATATATCACTTAGAACAAACGTTCGTCAATAACTTTTTTATAATATACCCTTGCAAATCAAATACTTTTCAGTAAATTGCAGGTATTTAACCTTCGTGGCAATCACCAAATGAATAGGCAAATATGCCACAAATATAGCGCAAGTATGTCCACTTGACTTGTTACTCGCAAAAATAAATAACAGACAACCGAATTTTTCCGATGTCTGTTATTATAAAACTATATTTTATTCCATTTCTATCTTTTTATGTCTCTTTAATTTTAATATCACTTCACTGAATAAAATCAACCCATTTTTCTTAAACTTTCTTGAACAATTAACAAGCAGCAAGATGATAGGCGTAATCAGCCATTCTCCGCCAACTGCCTCATAGCCTCTTTGATTACAGATATACTCCGTAGCCCACATTGTAAGCAACGTGCCTATTACAAGACATATTCCATTTTTCAAAATAAAAAGCTTCATCATATCGTCTCCCATTCTTTATGGCTTATTTAAGATTTTTGTCAAAAGAATGAACCTTATCTTACATTAATTGCTGCTTATAATACTTGCCTCGCTCGAAATGTCAAGCAGTTGATTAATAGCTTCAATAACTGCTTTATCATAGCTTCCATTAATTACTAATGACACTCTATCTCTATTATAACCGACCAATGCTGCCAACTGATTTACTTGATTGATTCCCCTATCAATCATAGCCTTGCGAACCGATTTTATCCAATCCTCTGAAGGTATTTGAGGTCTTTCTGGAAGTTCTTTAAGTTTTAATACATGATTAATTTCTGTCACTATTTTGATAAAATTCTTTTTGCCATAGCGACCATGCTTTACGAACTTCCTTACTCCATTTGGATAATTTCATTTGTATATCACCTCCTGTGTATTCTAAAATATATGTATTTTTACGTATTTGCGTGTTATAATAAACAAAACACTCCTTTGCAACTCGTAAACAACAGAAAAACAAACCATTAAAACTCGCAATTTTGATATATTTGTTTTTCTTATCTGCATTTTATCACGCAACAACGAATTTGTAAATATTTAATTCGCAAATGAGTGTTTATTTTTTTATAAACGGATGGAGGTAAACTATGGAAATCATTGAGCGAATTTACCAAATACTAGACCAAACAGACAAAAAAGCAGTTGATTTATGTAATGTGCTTAAAATACGCACCTCTACAATGTCAACTTGGAAAATCAGGGTAAATGACCCACTCGCCAAATATATGAAAATGATTGCAGACTTTTTAGAGGTATCATTAGATTACCTTCTTACAGGCGAAGAAACGTCTTCAAAAAAAACAACTTCTTTGGATGAAGATGAGATGTTAGAATTATATCGAATGCTGCCAGATTCAAAAAAATATGAATTTAAAGGAGAAATAAAAGGTTATCTTAAAGCTATATCAGAAACACAAAAATATCTTGACAAAGAAAAAAGATTATCCGTTTAGCATGGTATCTTTTATAATTTTCTTGCATTAGCCATTTAAACATTTTCAGACGCACTTTAGTAAAATCAACATTTTTCATAATAAAAAGACTGTTGTAAAATAAAAATTTTATATCCAATAGATAACTGCTTAAACATATAATCGCTCGTCCCATCTAATATTAAAATTTCTCTTTACAACAGTCTTTTTAAGAATATAATCAATATTAACCATTTTTTAATATGAATAATTTGTTTATATTTTTATTACAATTTAATTTATATATTTTTTTAATAGGAAAACCAATGTTCCTCATCCTTAACACTGGTGAGTGCTGGTTTAACTGTCATCATTGTCTTACTATCATTAAATTCAACAGTAATTGTCCTCCATATCTCTCCATAATGCACTTTCATTTTATTGCCACTGATTACTTTATAATCAAGTGTATCAAGTGTTGTATCCATCCAACTATAACTTGTCTTAGCACTATATTCAATTTCATCATCTGAAAAATCCAATACACAACGAATGCTTCCTTCAGCTCTCGACCAACCTCGTTTTAGTTCTTTCTTTAAATTAAATGCCTGAACTGTATTGACAATAAATAACATTGCCAATATTCCAACTACTACCGCAATAGCAATACTAATTTTCTTTTTATTTTTATTCCAAAAAGTAGGTACGTTTACTACTGTTTCCGTATTTTTTGCATCCATATTAATTTTTGTTCCACATAGGTCACAAAACGAAGCATAACCAAACAATTTCTTGCCACAATTAGGACAAACCTTTTCTTCTGTATTTTCCATAATTTCATTCTCCTATAAAATAATTATATAAAAATTATAAAACATATATAAATTTATTTCAATAATACCATACAATTCTCCTAATTAGAAATGCCATTTATTAATAATTGTACCGCATATAAATAGACTACTTCTTTATAAAAATTTTTTATGTAAAATATTTCTATACTCAAATAGAATTAAATTTTATAAACAGCAAAGCAATAAAACAGCCGTCAAGGACACAAATCCATGTTTATCCTTGACGGCTCAATACTTTATTAATGTTTTCACTTACAAAATACATCTTTTATAAAAAATCATAACTTTGTAATGCTTTTGATGTTTTCCATTTTAAATTATCAATACTAATTGGATTGGTTATCTGAAAACCTCCCAATCCTTGCCCTTGTTCATATTGCTCCATCATTTTTGACCTTAAAAACTGATGTCTTAACTGTATTGCTTTTGTCAATTCTTCAACCATCTCTTCATATCGCTCATTGCGTTCCTGCCACCATGACTTTTTATTTTTATTCTTTGCAGAAGAATTGGTATTCGTAGTCATTGGCACGCCCTGTCCTATATGCTCGTCAATAGACGCGCCAAACTTTTCTGTGCAAAAACTCCCCACATTGCCCATCAATCCAGCAAATGGATTGCGAACTGCTCTGTTTTGTGAAGTATATCCTAATACCCATGCTTCATAGTCACAATCCTTTTTCATCTGCTCCCAGCCATCTTCTGAAATCGACCAAACTTCAATATTATTGCTCTGTGTCTCATCAAACGGAATGCTGTTCATTAAATTGGTAATAAACTGTTTATATTCCTCCATTGTCATGTCTTGTCTTGAAACATCACTTACTCCGTTCCGCTCCAAAACAGCTTTTCCCGCATTAACCTGACTGTCTACAATATATTTTGAATCAGGATGACTTTTTTTATATTTTGTTACCGCACTTTCCTCATTAGCTGCCATATTATTTTTGCGGTTAGCTGCATTTGTCTTGACAGAACTAAATGATTGTACACTGCCAACGGTTGTTTTTGCACTGGCAACCTGTGTGTATCTTTGATATACTGCATTTACAAAATTAATTGAACTCATAAAAATCCTCCATTTCTGCGCTATTTTTGCACAAAGAACTAAAAATCACTGCAAAAACCATATACTTCACCACAAACTGTAAAGTATTTATTTTCATCTATATCGGCACTTTTTTACTCAAAAAAACAAAAATGGCGTGAAATCTCTACAAAATAGAGTTAAACGAATATTGTCAATCCGCTTTCCTTACAAAGTTCAATCCAATTTGTCAACTTAAATTTCTTATCTTAAAATCTTTCATTACTTCTCGCTGCTGATCTTTCTTTGCAATAGAAGCTCTCTTGTCATAATTCTTTTTACCTCTCGCCAGTCCAATCTCCATCTTTACTTTCCCATTTTTAAGATACACTTGCAATGGAACAATCGTATATCCTTTTTGTTGTGTCTGCTCCTCTAGCTTTTGAATCTGCTCTTTGTGCAGCAGCAGTTTTTTTGGTCTTAATGGGTCTTTATTAAAAATATTCCCCTTTTCATAAGGTGTTATATTCATATTAATAACAAATATTTCTTTTTTATTTATTTGTATATATGATTCTTTTACAGAGCATTTTCCAAGCCTTAACGACTTTACCTCTGTTCCATGCAGTACAAGACCTGCCTCATACTTTTCTTCAATAAAATAATCATAATACGCCTTTTTATTTGAGCAGATTAATTTGTCACGATTACTTTCTTTCACAATCATTCTCCATCTTTCTTTTATTTTATTCGCTAAGCACAAAATCAATGGTTCTAAGGATTCTATCCGTATTGTTTACCGTCACTGTAATTTTTTGTCCCAATTTAAACGTTCTGCCTGTCATTCTATTGACTAACTCATAATGCTGCTCGTCATAATCATAAAATCCATCTTTAAGCGAGCTTACATTAATCATACCTTCTATTGTATTTGGCAGTACCACATAGATTCCCCATTCGGTAATTCCCGATATAACACCATCAAAATCTTCCCCAATATACTGTTCCATATATTGAACCATCTTTAATTTATCGGTGTCTCTCTCTGCATCGTCTGCCCTTCGCTCCATAGCGCTTGTATGCTTTGCAACTTCAGGAAGCACCTCTTCATAATGTTTTTGCCTTTTTTCTTTGATACCGCCATGTAAATTTTCTTTAATAATGCGATGAATCTGTAAATCGGGATACCTTCGTATCGGTGAAGTAAAATGACAGTAATATTTAGCGGCAAGCCCAAAATGACCAACACATTCCGTTGTATAGTTTGCCCTTTTCATCGAACGCAGTGTCAACCTTGCAATCATATTTTCTTCGTCTGAGCCTTCAATCTTGCCTAAAAGCTTTTGAAGTTCTTTCGGGTGTATCTCATCGCCAATCTTGATAGTATAGCCAAAATTATTGATAAACGCCCCTAATTTCCTTATTTTTTCTGGGTCTGGATTATCATGGCTTCGATATAAAAACGGCAATTCCAGCCAAAAATATTCCTCTGCCACCGTCTCATTGGCAATCAACATAAAATCTTCAATAATTCGGGTGGCGACATTTCTATCATATGCCTTTACTTCTAACGGTTTTCCCTGTTCATCAACCAAAATCTTGGTTTCTGGAAAATCAAAGTCAATGGAACCTCTGCTATAACGCTTCTGTCTTAAAATTGCTGCCAATTCTTCCATTCTCTTAAACAGTTCAACCAATTCTATATATTGCTTTGTCACCTCATCATCTTCATCACACAATATTTTTTTTACATCTGTATAACTCATACGTCGGTCAACATTGACAATCGTCTCACATATCTTATGAGAAACCACATTTCCCTTTTCATCAATATCCATAAGACAGCTAAGCGCCAAACGGTCACAGCCTTGATTGAGCGAACAAATGCCATTGGAAAGCTTATGAGGAAGCATAGGAATGACCCTATCCACTAAATATACGCTTGTACCACGTTTATATGCCTCTTTATCCAACTCACTATATTCTGTAACATAATGGCTTACATCTGCAATATGCACACCAAGATGATATATACCATTGTCTTTTGTTAGTGTTATAGCATCGTCTAAATCCTTTGCATCCTCACCGTCAATTGTAACCATTTGCCAGTCCCTTATATCCATCCTGTCGGAATAATCTTTTGCATCCATTTTATCAGGTATATTATAAAGACTTTTCATAACGGTTTCTGGAAATTCAACAGGCAAATCATAACTTTTTACAATCGACATAATATCCGTTCCAGGGTCATTGATATGTCCAATAATTTCTGTTACAACACCTTCCGGATTTTTCTGTCCTTTACCATAATCACATATCAATGCAACAACCTTATGTCCATCGACGGCGTGAAGCGACTTTCCCTGCGGAATAAAAATATCATACAATATCTTTGCATTGTCTGGTATCACAAAACCATAATTTCCATTCTGCTGATATGTTCCAACAACCGTTGTCACCTGATGTTCAATAATATCAATAATTTTGCCTTCCGCTTTTCTGCCTGCTGCCTCTTCCTCAATAATAGCCACAGAAACCTTGTCCATATAAAACGCATGATTCGTATTTTCTGCACTGATAAATATATCATTTTCTCGACCTTCAACCCTTACAAAGCCAAAGCCTTTTTTTGTGCTTTCATAAATACCAACAACCCTATTTTTATCAGGCTTTTTATATTTTCCTTTTTTTGAAATGTCAATTATTCCTTCTTTGACAAGTGCATCCAACACCTCCTGCAATACATGTCTTTCATCACGCGGTACTTGCAAAAGACTAGCGATTTCCTTTGCCTTCATTGGAACATACATGTTATTATTCAATATCATATCGGCAATCATCGCTTTTCTTTCATTAAATTTACTTTCGGATTTATCATATTTATTATATTCTTTCACTAAAAATTTCACCCCTTATTTATAAGTCAAACAGCCTGCTTCCTTTTTCTATTTATCTTACAAAACTATAGTATAAAATACGCTCTTAAGCAAAAACTTAAGAGCGTAAAAACGTTTCTAAAAATTGATATTTAAAACAGCGGCAATCACAAAGAACGCTACAACCAATATCTTTGTAAACAGAACTAACTTACCTTCCATTGAACGACCTTTATTTTTTCCCCAATAAGTATCAGCAGCGCCGCTTATTGCACCTGGAAGACCATTCTGCTTGCTCTCCTGCATAAGAACTAAAACCGCAATAAATATACAAACTAATATAAAAACACCCATAAGAAGAACTCTAATTGTATCTGCAACAGACATACCAAACATATCTTATACACCTCCTACCTGCCGAATAATAACACAATAGGCTTATTCTAACACAGGTACTTCATTATATCAAGTAAATTTTAAATTTTTGGAAATAAATTGACCATCATTTTGCTTTATCTTGCTAAAATGAAACTTATATTTTTATTCAACTTATTTCTTTATCAACAACGATTCTCCTGTCATTTCTGCTGGTTTTTCCATTCCCATGATATCAATGAGCGTTGGAACAATATCACACAGACGTCCACCCTCTTTTAGGGTATAGCTTGTATCATAATTAACCAATATAAATGGAACTGGATTTGTTGTATGCGCTGTAAATGGCTCTCCAGCCTCGTCAACAAGCTGTTCTGCATTGCCATGATCTGCACAGATAAACATTACACCGTCCACTTCTTTGATTGCATCAACGGCTCTGCCAACACAGCTATCAACCGTCTCAATCGCCTTGATAACCGCCTCTTGAACACCCGTATGTCCAACCATATCTGGATTAGCAAAATTAATAACAATCACATCATATTTATCAGAACGTATTGCCTCAACAAGATTGTCGCATACGCCTTCTGCGCTCATTTCAGGCTGCAAATCATATGTTGCAACCTTTGGAGACTTTACAAGGATTCTATTTTCCCCTTTATTTGGCTCTTCCACGCCTCCATTAAAGAAAAATGTTACATGAGCATACTTTTCTGTCTCGGCAATTCTTGCCTGTGTAAGATTATTGGCAGCAAGAAATTCACCAAATGTATTCGTTATCTGTTCTTTCTTAAATGCCACTTCCTTATTGCCTATCGTTACATCATAATCTGTAAAACATACATAATAGACATTTTTTCTAGCGCCTCGCTCAAAACCTGTAAATTCATCATCACAAAAACATCTTGTAATCTCTCTTGCTCTATCTGGTCTAAAATTAAAACAGATAACTGAATCGCCATCTTTAATCGTTGCCAATGGTTTGCCATCTTCACATATCACCGTAGGAACGACAAACTCATCCGTCTTTCCTTCTTCATATGAATTTTTAATCGCACAGTTTGCACAAGGAGCAGTCTTACCTACGCCTTCTGTAAGCGCCTTATAGGCAACTTCAATACGGTCCCATCGATTATCTCTATCCATCGCATAATAACGCCCCATAATCGATGCAATCTTACCTACACCAATTTCGTTCATCTTGTCATACAGTGCAGCAATATAGTCCTTGCCGCCGTCCGTAGCGGTATCTCTTCCATCCATAAAACAATGAACATACACATTTTCAAGACCATTCTTTTTTGCCAGCTCAAGCAGTGCATACAAATGTGTAATATGGCTGTGAACGCCACCATCAGACAACAATCCATATAAGTGAAGGTCTGAATGATTCTTTTTACAATTTTCTATGGCTGCAAGCAATTCTTTATTCTCAAAAAAATCACCGTCTTGTATCGACTTTGTAATTCTTGTAAGCTCTTGATACACAATTCTTCCTGCACCCATATTCAAATGTCCAACTTCGGAATTACCCATCTGCCCATCAGGAAGACCTACCGATAAGCCACTGGCATATCCTTTAACACAAGGATACTCAGACATCAGCTTGTCCATAACAGGTGTATTTGCCAACGCTATACCATTTCCCTGCGTTTTATCATTAAGACCATATCCATCTAAAATCATTAAAACAACTGGTTTTTTTCTCATACTCATTATTTTCCTCACTTCCGCGCTGCTGTATTGTCCAAAAACAACATTTAAAAAATTTTGTTTTTACAAGTTTGTGGCAAGCAACGCGCTGACACAAATCTTATTTTTTATCTGTATTTTTACTACAGACACCATTAATATAACACATCTTTTAAAAAAAGATAATTATTTATAATTTACAATATTTTCAAATTCTGGCTTTAGACTGGCTCCTCCAACAAGACCACCATCAATATCTTCCTGCGCAAACAATTCAGCCGCATTTTTAGCATTAACACTGCCTCCATAAAGAATACGAATAACATCCGCTACAGTATCTCCATAGATGAACCTAATATTTTCTCGTATTGCCTTACAAACTTCTTGCGCCTGTTCGGATGTAGCAACCTTGCCTGTCCCAATAGCCCATATTGGTTCGTAAGCTATAACAACTTTAACAGCATCTTCGGCACTGATATCGGCAAATGCAGCCTCAATTTGACCTTTTATAAAGTTAAGTGTAATCCCCTCCTCACGCTGTGCAAGACTTTCTCCGCAGCAAAGAATTGGCACAATTTGATGCTCTAATGCCTTTTTAACCTTTTTATTAATCATCTCGTCAGACTCTTTAAAATATTCCCTTCTTTCAGAGTGTCCAATAATAACGTACTCAACGCCTGCATCAACCAACATATCAGGAGCAATCTCACCTGTATAAGCACCTTTTTCCTCATAATACATATTTTCGGCTCCAACTTTTATCACAGTTCCTTTTACTTCATTTACAACTGGAATAATATCAATTGCTGGCACACAAAATACTACATCAACCGCATCATTTACTGCTGTATTTTTTAATTCACCTGCCAATTGAACGGCCTGACTTGGTGTCATATTCATCTTCCAATTTCCTGCAACCATCTTTTTACGCATAAAATAACCTCACTTCTACAAAATTTTGGAAATATTATAACATACTTTATAATAAAGGCGCAATCACTTTCATAAGATACCCTGTTAATTTCACAGTCCACTTTTCTTTTTGTACTGTTTGCATTGTAATACGTCTGCATTTTGCAAGCGTATCCTGAAAATCAGCTTCAATTTCTTCAATACAATCCACATGATATAAATATGTAGCACATTCAAAATGATGATACAAACTGCGATAATCTAGATTGATTGTCCCAATAACTGCCTCTGTGGAATCACTGACAAATACTTTTGCATGGACAAATCCAGGCGTATATTCATATATTTTCACGCCTGATTTGAGCAGTGAGACATAATGTGTTTTTGCCAGCGCATATGGTATCGCCTTATCAGGTATGCCTGGCAATAACAATACAACTTCCACACCCCTCTCAGCGGCAAATTTAATCGCTGTTTCCATCTCTCCATCCAAAATAAGATATGGCGTCATAATATGCACATACGACACAGAGCGATTTAAAATATCCATATATACCCGCTCGCCCAATTTATCATTATTCAATGGACAATCTCCATAAGGAATAACATATCCTGCCGCCTTTTTTACTGGTAATGATGGATACGATAAAAATAAAGAATATTGTTCTTCTCTTTCACCAATTCCCCACATCTGTAAAAACATCAGTGTAAAACTTTTGACGGCATCTCCTTTTAACATAACAGCAGTATCTTTCCAATGTCCAAATTTTACTTTTTCATTGATATATTCATCTGATAAATTTATACCTCCATAGTTATAACAAGTAGAAACAAAAGGTGATACAGGCGCAAATACCTTACACTGAATCCCCAGTGCTTTTAAACGCTTTGGATAATCACGCGGCAGCAGTGCAAATTCACAAGTTCCATCATACATTATGCGAACATCTACACCTTCAACAGCTTTTTTAGCAAGTATCTCTAATATTTTCCCCCACATAAGTCCTTCGCTTACAATAAAATATTCCATAAAAATAAAATGTTTTGCCATTTCAAGCTGTCTTAACATTTCATCAAACTTATTCTCGCCTAATGGAAAATATGTAATTTCTGTATTTTGAAATACTGGATGACAACCTCTTTTGTTTATATAATGTGCCAATGCTGCTACATTCAAGTTTTCCTTTTTTAAATGTTCTATCACATCATTTGATTGTTTTATATTTTCTTTTGTATCAGTAATAATCTGATTGATGCGTTTTTTCAAAACGCGATGTCCAATATCACTTTGTGTATACAAAAATAAAAAAACACCAAATACAGGCAAAAGCATAATTACAATAAGCCATGTAATTTTTGCAGTAGGATTAATCTTGCTATTTAAAAGATAAATAACCATAATAGCAGCAAATAACATTGTTCCGCCAAAAATATGAGGTATAAATTCCTCAAACCATTGAAAAATACTAAAAAGGATTAAAACTTGTACAACTAGAAGCAGCAAAATTAATCCAAAACGGCTAAATATAGCATGAATCAGCCCTTTTTGTCCTTTCTTTAAAAGAGTAATTCCCCTATCTTTATAATCTGCTATCATCATTATTTAACTCCTTGCTTTTTCTATAATAAAATTTTACACCTTTACTGAACATATGTAAATTATTACTTATGATAATTTTTATTTATACTTATGAATTTTAATCCAAACATTACATAATACATGTTCTATAAGTAATTTTATGAATTATTAATCCAAAAATAGGGGACACATACTATTTATGCATCCCCTAAATCTTATAAATGATTTAATCTTATAAGCTTATTTCTTCTTTTTTGATAAAATCGCTTTGCTTCTGACCATAAAGAACATCAATATCAATCAATTGAGCTAAATGTTTTAAAAGAAGAATGGCATCACGAACATCAATAATTCCATCTCCATTTACATCACATGCTTTCTCATTAATTGTTACAGTGAAGTTTCTCATACCAGATAAGTATTTTCTTAAAAGTGTAGCATCGGTTGCAGTTCTATTACCATCTCCATCTACATCACCAATCTTTATAGAAGCTGGCTTTTTCTCCAATGCTGCTATTGCATCCATAATTGCTTTTGCCATTGCGTCAACCTTGCTCTGCTCTGTCTTTGGCAAATCTCTTACGACGGCGTTAATCGCTTCTGTCACTTTGCTAAAGTCTACATAATCTTCAGCTTTTAATTTCTCTGCTTCTGCTATCGCTGCATCTACTTTTGTATAATCTGCCTTCTCAACAACCACCGGCTTTTTCTCCAATGCTGTTATAGCATCGGTAATTGCCTTCGCCATTGCATCAACCTTGCTTTGCTCTGTCTTTGGCAAATCTCTTACGACGGCATTAATAGCTTCTGTTACTTTGCTAAAATCTACATAATCTTCGGCTTTTAATTTCTCTGCTTCTGCTATCGCTTTATCTACTTCTGTATAATCTGCCTTCTCGACTGGCTTTTTCTCCAATGCTGTCATAGCATCGGTAATTGCTTTCGCCATTGCATCAACCTGGCTCTGCTCTGTCTTTGGCAAATCTCTTACGACGGCATTAATAGCTTCTGTTACTTTGC
>CAJUBU010000005.1:47599-50961 GCA_910585095.1 uncultured Lachnospira sp. | reverse complement strand
CGGCTTTTAATTTCTCTGCTTCTGCTATCGCTTTATCTACTTCTGTATAATCTGCTTTTTCAACTACTACTGCATCAACCATATTTTCTGTTGTACAGTCTACTGCTGTTCCTAATGTTCCTCCAATTGTTTCTGGAGTTACAACCGCTTTAATATAACAGCCTTTGTCATCTGCTGATATTGTATAAGTGCGGTCAAGATAAGCTAAAGATGTTTTTACAAGTGTTTCCTGTCCATCCTCTGTCACTCTGTACCATTGAATCGTTGAAGCATTTGCGTCCTCATTGTCACCCAATGAAAATACAGCTTCCAATGTTGTTCCCGTTTTAGCTTCTCCTTCAATTGTAAGAGCATCTTCTAATGCCACTGTACTGCTTTCCTTGGTGTAATAGAATGGCGTCCAGCCTGCAAATACCGCTTCAATATCTGCAAATGGATTTGAAGTTTGAACCGTTCCAGAAGTTCTCTTTGATGTATCTGCCTGTTCACCGCCAATTATAGTTGTGTTAAATTCCTTATAATTTGCCTTTTCTGGTGTAGAGCCACTCATTGAAGTCCAACCAGCAGGTGTAATTGTTGTGTCAGACTGCAGTTTTGTATTTAAAAATGCTACTGTTGCTGTTTGTCTCCATGGTCTGCCGAAACAGCCAGGCGCTTTCTTTAAACTGCTATTCGCGCTAACATAACAATTTCTAAAGATATATCCTGCATTCATTGCTTCTGATGCTGCTGTGATGTATCCACCAGCCGCTGTATCACTATATCCATAAAAACTTAGTTCACAAGCATCAAATATAAAATCACCACCGCCAAAAATATAATCCGTATTACCATCAATGAAGCAGTTCTTAAAATAAGCTGTAATATTATTGCCTGTAAAGATTGTATCTTGACTGCTGACTATCTTACAGTTATAAAACTCGGAATGATTACCCTCGACAGCAAGCGCTGTTGAACGCTCTGTAGCCTCACGAGAAGTTACATCTGCATTTGATGCTGTTCTATCATAATTCTTTATATCATTTCCACCTGGCTCTACGCCATCTGCAACTTCTTCTTCTGTAAGATACTTGTTAAACGATGCTTCAAATGTTATGTTTTCTGCACGAAATGCTGTTGCACTTCCCTTAATATAAGTTGCTGCTCCCCACTTTTGGGCTGTATTTTTTCCATATTTATCAAAAGCTGCTGCCTCTGAATAATATCCATCTGAACCAATACTGTAATACACATATCCAATGCCATAATACCATGTCAACAATACTTCTTCTTCTGGATTAGTGTTGACAAATGAAATGTAAGGTGTATCTACAATAACCTGTTCTCTGTAAACGCCTGGTGCAATATGCACGGTAATTCTATCCGCTTCACTAGCTGGTTTCATAGCCTTACAAGCTGCAACAGCTGCTCTTACAGTATCATAATTATTGGCTTGTTCTGGACAGCCAACATAAATGTCCTTTACAAGTGGTAATGTTTCAGAACTATTTGTTGTAAATAACAAATCTCTTGAAACATCATTATCTTTTACAATTACATGAGAAATTGTATTATAGCCGCTTGCTTGTGCCTTCACTTCATATGTACCATTTCTTAGTGAAATAGAGTAAGAATTTCCTGTAATTGTAGCTGGATATTCATACTTATCATCCATATTGACAAATGTAAGTGAAGTAACCGAATCACCATCTTTTAAGCCAAGAAAATCTCCAGATACTGTATAAACTGTCTTTTTTGAAACGGTAATATCTCTTGTTTCATCAGCTGTCAAGTTGACCGTCTTATTACCTGTTACATCATAATCATTTGCACCTGTTATGGTAATTGTATAGTCTACACCAGACTCTACATATACACTATAGGTACCATCATCATTTATTTTGAAAGAAACATTTTCTTTCTGTGATTCTGGTGCTGCCTCTAAAACAACCTTTACATTTGATAAATCATATCCACTTTCAAAACCTGTTACTTTTCCGCTTAACTGTGCAACATCTTTTGCTTCTACAGTCAAAGCTACGCCAGACATACCACTTAAAACGCTACTGTCTTCTACTGTAACATTCTTTGTATCATCTGTAAATCCATAGCCTACAACACCTGTAAGCACTGCTGTATAATCATATCCTGGTGTAAGATAAGCTGTAAAAGCTCCATCTTTTACACTTGCTTCAATTTCTTTTTCTGTTGTATTATTAACAAATTTCACACCATAATCAGCAATATCTGTTGACGCTGTATCAATTGTACCTGTCACTTCTACCATTGGCACTTGAACAATTCTATGCCAAACTGGCTTTACATTGTCAGTACCAGCAAGATAAATTTGATAAGTGCCATCATATTCTGCAATAAATTCATAACGACCGCATACTTGCTTGCCAACTATAACCATATCATCCTGTTTTTCAGTACCCTTATACAAGAAATGAAGTTCATCTTCTTCTTTGGTATGTGAACCCATATATGCGATAATTTTGTCTCCTGCTTTCACATTATCAAGCATAACATATCGACGACCACTATTACCCATTCCATTACAGTACCAAAGACCATTTGAAGTATATCCATCACTGTATTTCCATTCATCATAGCCTTTACCATGATTTAAATCATTAACAGCTCCATATATCATGTCGCCGCCTTCATAAACCATTGTCAATGAACCAAATTTTACGGACTTTGTTGTAGATGTATTAAGTTTTCCATCTGTCCCCACAAGTCCTGTCTTTGTCCACTCATCGGCTGTGATATTGTTATGATAAAGTGTTGTATCACTTTCTTGCTTTGCTGCAAAATCCCATACTTCAATTGGGCGCGCTACAAAAGGTTCAGGCTCTTTCTCATGCACAATTTCAATTCTTGGAAGATAACCGCCTGTTGTTTTCAATGTTATAGTTCCTGCCTCACCCGTATATGCAAATGTTACAAAAGTGCTTTTATCATTTATATAACAGTTTCCTGTCTTTGCTGCTTTTTCTGTAACATCAAATGTTCCTGTAGATGAAGAAACAGTAAACTTATCATTAGCACCGCTAAAGAAACAACCACCAATCTTAATCGTACAATTTCCTGCTACTTTAAATGTAAATTGTGCTGCACCTGCGATACCATGGTCATTATGATATTTGGTAGCTTGGTCTACAGTTATCAAACCCATTGTTCCAGTTTTCATCATAGTTCCCTGTACTGCATCTGTTGCTTCGCCTTTATCCCAGATAGCACTTTTCGTATCTGTAAAATCAAAATAATAGGTTCCGCCCATCACTGGATTAGATACATTAAGACCATTTCCATATTTGATAATACCTTCATCTTCTTTTTCTGATGTAATCTCAATTCTTGGAATATATGAACCTGGT
>CAJUBU010000005.1:0-47499 GCA_910585095.1 uncultured Lachnospira sp. | reverse complement strand
CTGCTTCTCCTTTGTCCCAGATATCACTCGTCTTATCTTGAAAATCAAAATAATACGTTGCACCCATTACTGGATTATCAATTTTTGTACCATCCCCATATGTGATTGCACCTTCATCTTCTTTATTTGATGTAATCTCAATTCTTGGAATATATGAACCTGGCGATACAAATTTAATCGTTCCAGCTTCACCTGTATACGTAAATGTTATACGGTCGCTTCCATCCGTTGTTTTTGCATCATAACAATTTACTGTCTTACCTAATTTTTCGGCAGCATCAAATGTTCCTGTTGTTGATGATACTGTAAACTTATCATTTTCACCTGTATACTTACAGCCTCCAACCATAATCGTACAATTGCCCGGCACCTTAAATTCAAACTCTGCCTGTCCTTGTATACCATGTGTTTCATCAAAAAAGTTGGTTGTTCGCACTACCGTCATCAAACCCATTGTTCCACTTTTTAATGCTGTACCTTTTGTCGCTTCCGCTGCTTCTCCTTTGTCCCAAATATTACTCGTCTTATCTTGAAAATCAAAATAGTACGTTTCCCCCATCTGAGGCATATCAACTGTGGTTCCGTCTATTGGCACTGATGCTTCTTCTGCAAAAGCTTTAGCAGGCATAAACTGAATAGACGTAAGAACCATAAGTATTGACAAAAAAATACACAACCCTTTTTTTGTCAGTCTTTTTAGATTCATTAATTAAATCAACCTCCTTTGCGTTAAAAAAAATCCAATTACTTGTTTAGATAATTTTTTAACAAATTTTATAAAATAATTATAAAATGTACTTTTAACTTATGCAATCTCATTTTATAAAACTACTATCTTTTCTCCCTTTTCACCATTTAAAATATATTTTTTTATGCAATATGTATAACTTTTATCTTTACTTTCACAAAATTATATTACATTTTTTCCATTAGTGCCAATAAATAATATAACAAAACATTTAACATAGCTTTAATTTATCTAACAAATTTTTTATATTTAAGCTAAAAATAAATTTATCTTTTTCAACAATTTATTTTGTGGCATAAAGATAAATTACAATTCCATAAAATAATAGAACAAAAATTACTATTATAATTAAATGTTAAAATTCGTTGCTTGTAGCAACTGACAATTCTTCATATAATTGTGGCAGAAATCAAAAGAAAGGAGGTTATCCCTAATGCTAAACGAAAATATTAAAGCAATAAGAAAATCAAAAGGACTTTCACAACAAGAACTTGCTATCAAACTGAATGTAGTGCGACAAACCATTTCTAAATGGGAACAAGGATTGTCCGTTCCTGATTCGGATATGTTAATTTCCATATCAGAAGAACTTGAAACGCCGATAAGCACATTGCTTGGAGAAACTGTTATTGAAACGGAAGTTGATAACTTAAAAGCAATTTCCGAAAAATTAGAGGTTATAAACTTGCAACTGGCACAAAAGAAAACCATGAGAAGAAAATTTCTTCATTGGCTACTTATCTCATTGTGTGTAGTCATAATAGCAATTCTTGTGACTTTAATAGTATTAAATAGCCCTTATTTGGGTTGGGATTATAGTGTTCCTGAAACTGCTGTTGTCGGAGTTGGTTTTCACGCATTGGAGTGGTTGTTTATTAGATTAGCGCCAATTATCCTTATAGGGGCAATAATCGGAATTTTCTTGACCCACAAAAAAATGTAAAGTGACTCTGCTTTTAGGGTCTACACACATTGATGGTCTCACCTGTTTTTACTGATAGAATCGAGTAGGGAAGACTTCTCCTACTCACCGCGCGCCCCATGCGCCGCTTCTATGGTATACTTCCTCTGCATGGGGCTGCGCATAAAAAAATGTAGCTTATTTTAATAAGCCACATTTTTTATACTTTTAATTTATATTTAAAAAAACATTTATATATGTCAGTTGTACAGCAATTTCTACATATTTACAATATTATTTATCATTTGCTGCTACAACACCTGGCAATTCCTTGCCCTCAAGAAATTCAAGTGAAGCTCCGCCACCTGTAGAGATATGTGTCATCTTATCACCAAAGCCAAGATTGTTAACAGCCGCAGCTGAATCCCCACCACCAATAATTGTTGTGGCATCTTCTAGCTTAGCCAACTCTTGGGCAACAGCAATTGTACCTTTAGCAAAATTATCAAACTCAAATACACCCATAGGACCATTCCATACTACAGTCTTTGCATCTTTTAATGCTTCTTGATAAAGTTCACTTGTCTTTGGTCCAATATCCATACCCATATCATCATCTTCTTGATGACCTGCAACAACGACACGGCTAGGTGTATCATTCTTAAATTCTTTTGTCACTACAGTATCAATAGGAATCAGTAATTTTACGCCTTTTGCCTTTGCCTTTTCCATCATTTCTTTTGCATAATCAACATAGTCATCCTCAATTAATGACTTGCCAATTTTGCCGCCGCGAGCCTTTTGGAATGTATAAGACATACCACCGCCAATAATAAGTGTATCTACTTTATCTAACAAATTGTTAATAACTGATATCTTAGAAGAAACCTTTGAACCACCAAGAATAGCAACAAATGGTCTTACTGGATTATTTACTGCATTTCCAAGAAAATCAATCTCTTTTTGCATAAGATAACCAACAACAGATGTATCAACAAACTGTGTAACACCTACATTTGAACAATGCGCTCTATGTGCTGTACCAAATGCATCATTGACAAAAACATCACAAATAGAAGCAAGGTCTTTAGAAAATGCTTCTCCATTTTTTGTTTCCTCTGTACGGAAACGTGTATTCTCAAGAAGAATGACATCACCATTATTCATAGCCTCAACAGCAGCTTTAGCATTATCGCCAACAACTGTATCATCAGCAGCAAATTTTACTTCTTTGCCTAATAACTCTGACAATCTCTTTGCAACAGGTGAAAGTGAAAACGATGCATCAGGTCCTTTTGGCTTGCCAAGATGAGAGCAAAGAATTACTTTTCCACCATCAGCAATAAGCTTTTTAATTGTAGGAAGAGCTGCAACTAAACGTGTTTCATCTGTAATCTTATCACCATCTAATGGTACATTAAAATCACATCTGCAAAGTACTCTCTTACCACTAACATTGATATCATCTACAGATTTCTTATTAAGCATATATTTTTTTCCTCCATATTAAACAAGTGAATATTCACAATCCACTTTATTCCTTACCAAACAGCGGATATCTTCAATCCGCTTTTCCACTTGCCTATAATTTTATTATTATTTTGTAGCATTTTGGCAGGAGTGCAAGCTCCTGCCAAAAAATCAAGACCTATAATAAACAATTAACCTAATTCAGCAAAATACTTAATTGTTCTAACCATCTGGCTTGTGTAAGAGTTTTCATTATCATACCATGAAACAACCTCTACTTGTGACTTACCGTCAGGAAGCTTTGAAACCATTGTCTGAGTAGCATCAAAGAGTGAACCATATCTCATACCAATAATATCACTTGATACGATTTGGTCTTCATTGTAACCATAACTCTCATTAGCAGCAGCCTTCATAGCAGCATTGATTTCATCAACTGTAACTTCCTTATTCACAACAGCAAAAAGAAGTGTTGTTGAACCAGTAGGAGTTGGAACTCTCTGAGCAGCTCCGATAAGCTTTCCATTTAACTCTGGGATAACAAGACCGATAGCCTTAGCAGCGCCTGTTGAGTTTGGAACGATATTGCAAGCACCTGCTCTTGACCTTCTAAGGTCGCCCTTTCTTTGAGGTCCATCAAGAATCATCTGGTCACCTGTATAAGCATGGATTGTACACATAATACCAGACTCGATAGGAGCAAGGTCATTAAGAGCCTTTGCCATAGGTGCTAAGCAGTTTGTTGTACAAGAAGCAGCTGAGATAATCTTGTCCTCTGCTGTCAATGTCTCATGATTTACATTGTAAACGATTGTCTTAAGGTCGTTGCCGGCTGGTGCAGAGATAACAACCTTCTTAGCACCTGCATTGATATGAGCCTGAGCCTTTTCTTTTGATGTATAGAAACCTGAACACTCAAGAACAACATCAACACCAATTTCACCCCAAGGACAGTTATTTGCATCTGGCTCCTTGTAAATCTTAATTGTCTTACCTTTAACAGTAATTGTACCAGCTTCATCATCAGCAGTAACAGAACCTTCATCACCTACTTCAACATATCTTCCCTGTGATGAATCATACTTTAAAAGATGAGCAAGCATCTTTGGGCTTGTCAAATCATTAATCGCTACTACTTCATAGCCTTCTGCACCAAACATCTGTCTAAATGCAAGTCTACCAATACGTCCAAAACCATTAATTGCAACTTTTACTGACATAAATTAATTCCTCCTAAATAAGATTGCTTGTGAAAAAAATCTAACCATAGTGTATTTTACATAATAAGGAAAAAAATATCAAGCATCAAAACGTGTTTTTGACATATTGTTAAAAAACCATGTCTTGAAATCTATTACTTTCGTTAATTTCACCAAACTTTTAATCTATATCCTTACTAAAACAACGGGCGAAACGCCCTTATGTCAAACAACGGGCAAAACGCCCTATGCCAAACAACGAACGATACACTTTGCGAAACGCCCTTATGTCAACAAAATGGTTACAACCGCTTTTCATTGGCTATTATAACCATTTTACCATATTTTATGCTAATTGGCATAAATCTCTTCGTGTACCGACTCTGCAATATTCTTGGCATGGTCAGAAACTCTCTCTAAATTTGTAAGGATATCCAAATATGATACACTGCTCTCTGCTCTGCATTTACCTTCCGACAATCTTCGGATATGTTTGTTTCTCAACTCTTCCTCAAGCGTATTGACATTATCTTCAAGCCTGTACACATCTTTAATTGCATTTTTTTCTTCCTGTTCTCTTGCAGCAATAGCCCTGTCTAAGCATAATAACACCATTGTCCACAAATCCATTAATTCATCAGAGCCTTTTTCTGTAAATACAATGCTTTTTTCAATCTTATACTTTGCTATATCTGCAAGGTTTTCTGCTCTGTCTGAAACTCTTTCTAGGTCGATCACTGCATGAAATAAATTAGTTACTAATAAATGCTGTCTATCTGTAAGAGACAAATTACTTACTTTGATAAGATAATCTGTTAAATATTTTGAATAATAGTCAACTCGTTTTTCAAGCTCATACACTTTTTCTACAAGCTCAGAAGAATTTTCTCTAACTGCTCTGGAAGCATATTCCATATTGTCATAGGCAAGACGCGCCATAACAATGGTTTCTTTTTTAGCACGTTCCAACGCAACAGAAGGCTGTTCCATAATTCTTACATCAAAATGTCTTGCAACTTCAAGTTCAACCTCATCATTGATATTATCCAATTCAGGTTGTTCTTGCTTTTCCTTAATAACCATACCTGAAATTTTAACAAGAAGCTTCGCAAATGGAAACATTACAACTGTACAAGTTATATTAAATAAAGTATGAAAGATTGAAATTTCCACAGCTGAAATATTATGAACTGCAATATCAGGTCTAATACAAAACAAAATAAATCCAATGGTTCCAAATAATATCGCACCTGCTATATTAAACAACAAGTGCATACAAGCTGCTCTCTTTGCCGTTCTTGTAGCTCCTGCGCAAGACAAGAGTGCTGTGACACAAGAACCTATATTTTGTCCCAATGTAATAAATACAGCAGCGTTTGTTGTCACAATTCCATTGGCAGCAAGCGTCTGCAAAATACCTACAGAAGCCGATGAACTCTGCAATATTGCTGTTACAAGAATACCGATAATAATGCCAAAAAATGGATTGCTCCCCACAAATTCAAAGGCAGCAGAAAAAATTGGTGCATCTGTATATGGTGAAATTGCTAAGCTCATAAACTCAAGCCCTTCAAATAACAATCCAATACCAACAAGTAGCTCTCCAATATTCTTAAATCGGTCTTTTTTTGCAAAAAGACTGATAAATGCCCCTATGCCAATCAATAACGGCGCATAAAAAGCTGGCTTTAACACTTGAGCCGCATCACCAATTTGCCCTAACGAAACAATCCAAGCTGTAATTGTTGTACCAATATTGGCACCCATAATAACACCGACAGCTTGTACCAAATTCATAATACCAGCATTTACAAATCCTACTACCATAACTGTGGTAGCACCGCTGCTTTGTATAATAGCAGTAATCAATGCACCCACAACAACCGCAAGAAATCTGTTTCTTGTAAGATAACCAAGCAGTGATTTCATCTTTCCGCCTGCTGATTTCTGCATACCGTCAGCCATACGGTTCATGCCATACAGAAACATTCCTATTCCACCAGCGAAAACAAATAGATTTCCAACTAATTCCATATTTTACCTCAAATTTTCATTTTCTTTATGTTCTTCTCTGTCTTGCTTCTTCAATATAATACCAATAGATAAATCAATTTTCAAGCACTAAAAATCAAAACAAATGTTCTTATTTTTCTTCTAACTGTACAAAAACAACGTATAATTAACATTTTTACAAACAATGAACATGATTATAAATAATTCATATTAAAAGAACACATTTACTTTCCTACATAAAAATGTCGGCAGATTTTATTCATCTGCCGACAAAAACCTTTCCTGTTTATAACTATTTTATTTATCTGTATTCATCACAAAAAGGAAAACTAATTTTTATTTATTCCATCTTATCCTTGTGTCTGGTTATACAACTGATTTCCATTTGTATCATAAAGAATCCAATCCGATATGGTTACATCTGCACCTGTTATTGCCAAACCAAACCTTACTGCATCTGTTGCTGTAAGTGGAGTATCCGTTGTGTATAAAAATGTCTTATTTCCTGTTGCTCCTCCTGTCCATGATACAGCATATCCTTTAGAAGTCTTTTCAATTGTTACAGCATAGGTAGCATTGGCAGTAAAAGCTGCTCTTGGACTTCCATTTCCTGACGTACCATTCGCCTTTAACCAATATGCAGACACTGCATTTTCATCTCCAGTATTTCTGATTGCAACTGAATTAAAAAGATAGTCTCCACTAGTTTGAAATACGCCCACAAAAATACCTGTATCTTTTTTACCAGCAAATGAATTAACCCTCACATTTAAAGTCATTTTATTAACAATTTCCGATTCAGGAAATACAACATATGAAACTTTTTTCCCTTCTGAACCTTGTGCTGAAACCATCTTTCCATCTGTTGCAGTTTGATTGATATTCATTTCATTTCCATTGCCTGATACTGTTACATTTGTTGTATCACCCACAGTTTCTGGCTTATAAACAATATCTCCCTGCTCTACTTTAACACCTGCTGCCTTAATTGTGATTGATGAAACATCTTTAATTACACTTCCTGGTATACTTAATTTTCCAGTAGTTACATCATATGTAAAACTGCTTGCAGCTAATACAGTATCACCTACACTTACTTCAACAGTTTCAGGAAGTTTGTAGCCTGCTACATTCTTTAATTGAACTTCATAATCTGTACCAGCAGAAATCTTCTTAACACTGTCTGCATTTACATTTGTTAAGTCTAAATTAACATCTATAAAATCAGTTCCCAAATGAATATTTGAAAACTTTGCTGTACTTAAATTAACAAGTTTATTGGCTACTTTATTGGCATCTACTGCAAAACCAACATAGACCTTTTCATTCATTGAAACCGTCTTTTTGCCGACATACGTCCAATTCGTTCCATCTTCTGAAACATATCCCATAAAGTCATTGCCAATCCTTGCAAGCTTAAACCAAACACCATTATACGTTTGTGCTGTCTTAAATTTTAAATTCTCAACAATTGGTATTCCTGCCTTATCTGCTGCACCTTTTGAATCAATCGTTTCCGATATTGTTGTAAGGTTGCCATTTGTTGTCGCTCTGTTTACCATATAAGCAGACCATGTTGTATTTTCTTTAGCACTCTCATCCAGTTTTACTAACGATAATCCCAATGCAACTGTCTTTGAACCGACTTCAAGACTGTCACGGAACATAATACCCGTAAACACATGATTGTCAACAATTGTTGCATAATCCAGCTTTGTCACAAGCTCTGTATCGCCTGTCACTTCCTGATAAGTAAACTGGAAATTATCGGTACTGCCTTTGCCCCACATACCACTAGAAGATGATGTACTTTCACTTAAACCAAGTTTACCTGCACCTTTTACAGTAAGTACGCCGTCTGTTAAACTAGCACTTCCAGTAGCCTCTGGAGCGCCGATATCTTTACTAATCCAATCACCAGAAGAATTGGTACTATTCATATGCAGTTTTGACACGGAACTTTGTGTTTTATTGCCATTGCTGTCATAAACTCTTGCTGTGATGTTGTAAGTGCCATCTTCAAGTCCTTTATATACATAGGTATAAGGCGCTTCTGTGACTGTGCCTGCCAATTTGTCTCCATTATAAAACTCAACTTTTTCTATGGTGCTTGTTGCACTTGTATCACTGCTGCTATCGTCTATATTAACATTCATTCCAGCTAAAAACTGTAAAAGAACAACAGCATCTCGAACATTAACATCACCATTTCCATCAACATCACATGCCTTCTCATCAACAATAGGCAAATCTTTTATACTTGCCAAATGTTTCTTCAAAAGTACGGCATCAGTTGAAGTTCTTTCACCATCACCATCTAAATCGCCACGTTTTACGCCACCGCTGCTTGAACCGCTTGGTGTGACATTTGCTGTGACAGCAACATCGTTTCCTACTTTATATTGAGCATTGTCTTTCAAATCCAATGTAATGGTTGGATTTGGCGCCTTATAATCGGTCTTTTCCACATCTTCAACCAATCCATTAAAATATTCTTCAATATAAGCATATCCTGTAATTGGATTGATTTTTGCTGAATCGGTAGCATCATTTGGATTTAATCCATGTGCAGTTTCCCAAGCATCAGGTATACCATCTTTATCTTTGTCAAAATCAGCCTCTCTTGTCACTGTTGCAGCAGGATAACCGCCAACTTCATCCTCTGTGTTAATATATCTGCCTGTGTCTGTTTTTGTCTCATAAACAACTCTTGCATCAATGGCATCTCTGTAAGGATATGTAGCGCCCGCCCTATTTAAAATTGGTTCATAACAATCCTGTGCCTGAACAAGTGTAATATGATTAAAACCTTCTGCCTCATATGGTGTTGTCACATAATCGGTTTTCTTATCACCACTCGTTTCACCAGATTTTTTAAGTCCTTTAGAATTATCCTGTGATATGGCATCATTTCCCTCAAGATAATTGCCGTTTACATAAAAACCACCACGTTTATTCTTTTCACCAGCATCGATTACTTGATTTCTTACTTTATCTCTTGTTCCTACGCCTGCTTTTAAGTAATTATTAATATAGTTTGACCATGTATAACCACCGCCATAACAAGTGTTATATCCCCAGTTATACAAGATACTGTTACTTATTTGAACTCTTGCAATATTTGGATTTTCCTGCTTTGCAGGGTCTCCAAAAAAACCGCCGCCAATTCTTGGATTACGCGACGTATGATTTGCCATTAGATTATACTGAAAAACAACATTATCTCCGCCAAATATACCACCATATCCATGTCTGCCTTTAGAATGTCCTGAAACAGTAAGACTTTCTGATATAATACACCACTGCACGGTTCCGTCTTGACCGCGATATGTAGATAAGGTCTCATCGGTATTCCAGCTAAATGAACAATGGTCGATAATAAATGTCTTATTATCTCTGCCCCACAGCGCATCCATCGAATCACCGCCGTTAAACACGTTCTCTGCACCTGGTCTAAAACGCATATATCGTATAATTAAATTTTCAGAACCACTTATATCCGTATCATACCCTGCAATTGTAACACCATCGCCTGGCGCTGTCTGCCCAGCTATCGTGATATTTTTGTTATTAATAATTAATTTATGTTTTAAATGAATCGTACCACCCACATTAAAAACAATAATAGCGCCGCCATGTCCGCCATTTTCTTTTGGTTTGGCAAACTCCTCCAATCCATAACGCAATGTACCCTCAACAGGCTTGGCATCTCTTGCGTAGTCTTCCAGTGAAGTTACAATATAAACATCATAATTTCTTCCTCCAGAAGCAAATCTACCACCGCCTTCTGCTGTAGAAAATGCCAATAACTTTGAAGTATCATCAGCTGCCAATACTCCGTTTAAACTAGGAACAGCCAAAGACGATAACGCTAACAGACCTGTCAATGATAAAGCAGTCAGCTTTTTAAACATTCCTTTTTTCTTAAAATGTTTCATTTGTCTTTTTTTTGCTCTCCCCTGTGATGTCTCTAAAACATACATAAGTTACCCTCCATTCTTTCATAACATTTGCAATTATATTTTGCTAAAGTACTTTATAAAAGTTATTATTATAATATTATTGCTGTAAAGAATTGTCAAGCTACCAGCTGCAAAATTGCACAATTATTTGCAGTATTTCATGGTACAAACAAGTGATAATTTATAATATATAATTGCCTTGTCTATTTTATCATCTATTTTAACCACTTTCATTAAAGAGCTTTTATCAAAAACAATTCCATTGGCTGCTCATACTCTTGAATATCAACCACTAAACCGCCACAATCTTTATATCCTAACTTTCTATAAAAATGTTGTGCATCTTCGTCAACTTGTGTTGAAGTCAAAACCATACTATAACCCTGCAATTTCATGTCATTTTCCCAATATTCTATAAGTTTTTTGCCATAGCCTTTGCCCTGAAAACGAAATTCTATAAAAAGCATAGTACAAAAAGGCATATTGTCCCAAAATAAATTATATCGTAACAATCCAATTGGTTTATTATTTTCTAGTAAAACATATCCTTGTTTATTGCGCACTTTATTTTCAAATTCGGTTTCTGGCAAATGTTTATCCAGACTATACCAAAATTTTTTATCACTTATTTTCATATATCGGATTACTTCCATTATCTTATCCTCTTGCTTTTTTATGTACTTCTGTTATACTAAATATCTATATATTATTCTATCATCAAATAATTATAATTTAAAGGATTTATACTTATGAATATTTTACCAGACTGTCATTTACACAGCTTTCATTCGAGTGATTCGGACTGCTCTCCAAAAGATATTATTCAAACAGCAATCAAACTTGGACTTCCTGCCATCTGTTTTACAGACCACAACGACTTTTTATTTCCGCCAGAAAATGGCATAACTGAATTTCAGCTTGACTTTAATACATACTGCAACGACATTGCAGCGGTACGAGAACAATACCAAAACTATTCTATTTATATTGGCGTTGAACAAGGTCTTCTTCCTGCTGCCGCTGAACAGATTAATGCTTATGATTCAACCCATATATTAGATTTTATTATCGGCTCATCACATCTTGTATATGGACAAGATCCTTACTATCCTAAATTTTGGGAAGGAAAAAATATAACCGACACTATCAACGCATACTATCAAAGCATTATTGAAAATATAAACATATGTTCTAATTTTGATGTATATGGTCATATTGACTATATTACAAGATATATTCCTGATAAAAATTATCATTATAATATATATAATTATATGGATTATATTGATACTATTTTAAAAAATTTAATTGAAACAGGAAAAGGAATTGAAATCAACACTGGCGGTATTCGATATGGCACTAATATTAATCCTGAACCAGTCCTAATAAAAAGATACCGACAACTTGGCGGAGAACTTATAACAATTGGCTCTGACGCTCATAAACTTTCAGATATTGGAAGTCATATGGATATTGTCCGAGATATTTTAAACAATTGTGGTTTTCGTTATTACACTATTTTCATTCAAAGAAAACCGCATTTTTTTAAATTATAATAATTGTAAATGTCCATTTAACTAAACAAATCAAAAAATCAAACTTTACTATTTACTTAAATCACCTAACTACTATCAAACACAAGTCCCCGCCTATATCTCTAGGATATTGAAGCGGGGAGAACTTACTTGGTAAGGTTTAAATAAATCATAACCAATATTAAAATTTCTTTTTGCAATAACCCTTAAAAAACACAGCAGCCTGTTTTACTTTATTTTAGTCATTTTCTATCAATCCACAAGTATAAAATGAAATAATATCTTTTTCTAATAATTCATCTAAATAATCCTCAACAACTTGTGCATTTTGACTACTCAATTGATTTAATATTTCTTTATATTCAGACACATACATTATAATATCTTCTCGATTTGCCTCGCTTTTTACTCTAAACCGACAAACATATTTGCTGCCTCCACAATTGAATGCTACAGGCTGTAACTTATGTCCCTTATCATCTGTTCTAGTTCCTCCTCCACGCTCATCATTATATATGGACATATACTTTGCATAAGCAGAATCACTAATTTGATATGTATATACATATCCTCTTGACTCATCTACATTTAAGATAGGCGCTGCCTTATCTGTTGCATATACATTATCACCAATAGCTAACGGGCTGACCATAAATAAAGCAACCATTGCACATGCTATACCTTTTTTCATAAAACTCCTCCATTCTACGCCATTTTTATATAAACAATTTATGTCAAACAGCATACAAACACAAATTTATAATTTTCTTTTTATATAATACTAAATAAAAAACGGCTGCAAAATTTATTTTTTATTTTACAGCCATCTATAAGAGTTTGTCAATCTAATAACAAAATATAATTTCATTATTTTTAAGCATAACAAAATATATATTAAAATTTTGCATTAGGATTCACTTCTGTATATGTTTGTCCCAAAACAGGCTCTTGGTTTTCTTTATTTTCATTAGAAATGGTAGAGCTTTCAGGAAGTACTGCACTTTTTACAATTGATGGTGTAGTATTAGGACTTACTTCTATACAATCTTGTACAGGCTGTGCTTCATCATTTACTGTTTTTTCTGAAGAAGATTGCATTGCCAAAGCTGTAACTGTAACTAAAAGAAATGATAACAACATTGCAGCAACTATAACTATTTTTTTCATCTTCATAGATTTTTCTCCTTTCTGAAAATGGTTGCATGAAACAAAAACACAAAAAATATAATATTATAAAAATTATATTTTTACTATTTTATTTCATAAAATCATTTTAATTTATTAATAATATTACTCTTTGAAAATACATATTTTGCTATTAATTAATATACGCTCAAGACCATATTAATTACATTTCTGTAATACTCATCCAACCATCAATTTCACCATAGATACTACATGAAACTGTAAATCTGCATTTATACATTCTACCTGTATCAAGTTCTGTTAGATTAAAATGATATGTATAATATCCACCTTCTGAATCACTATAAAATTTTTTATCATAAACTGAACTTATGGCATAACCACTATAATGATATGTTTGAACGCTGACTTTATCAATCCATGCCCAAGAACCGTCTGCATATGAATAATTAAAAGTAATGGTAGTATATGCACAAATATTTCCTGCCCCATTCAATACATCAAATCTAGCATTATCTGTTCCTGAATAACTATATAACATAATTCCTTCATTGAATTGACTTTCTTGAAACTCTTGAAATAATTGTGCTTCATTTTCCGTTGAAGTTTCTACAATTTCATCTACTTTATTAATTTCTTCTGCTTTTACATTCCCAGTATAAAGCAAAAACGTTCCCATTATTACGCCTACAAAAATAAAAAGCTTGGCAATTATTTTTTTTAATAATATTTATCATCTCCTTTACTTTTATAAATATTTTTTTATTTTCAAAGAGTATTAATATTATACTATTATAAATTATTTTTTACAACATTAGTTTTTATTAAATTTACAACTATCTATATATTTTAATAATCGTCGCACAAAATCGTTAACATTCAACATCCTATCTGCTTATAAAAAGCGGATACTTTCTTGTATCTATTATTTCTTATATTTTGTGCGACAGTTTCTTTACATTTCTTTTCTTGCCCGCTCTACATTACTCTTTATACAGCGTACTACATAGTCTATATCTTGATACGTAATTTCCTCATTAATCGTTAATCGTAATGTGCTTCGCGCATCATCATCACTCATACCGATTGCTTTTAACACATGTGATGGTTTTGCAGAAGCCGACGTACATGCAGAACCTGCGGATGCACATATTCCCTGCTGGTCAAGCATAAGCACCATAGAAGCGCCATTTACTCCTTTAATGGTAAAATTAGCATTGTTTGGAAGTCTCTTACTGCGATGTCCATTTAATGTAACGCCATCTATATTTGTAAGAATCTTATCAATCATATAATCTCTTTTACGAATCTCATTATTTGTTCTTGCCTTCATGTTATTATACGAAATTTCTGCAGCTTTTGCCAAACCAATAATACCTGCAACATTTTCTGTTCCAGCTCGCATGCCCATCTCTTGACTTCCGCCGTTAATAAAAGGTGTTTTTACACAGCCCTTTCTAATATATAAAAAGCCAACGCCTTTCGGACCTCGAATCTTATGCGCACTGACGCTGAGCATATCAATATACATCGAATTTACATTAATTGGTATATTGGTATACGCTTGCACTGCATCTGTGTGAAATAGTATTTTTCTTGATCTTGCCATTCTACCTATCTGTGCAAATGGCATAATCGTGCCAATCTCATTATTGGCTGCCATAACGGATATTAAAAATGTATCCGAACGTAACAGCTTTTGTAAACGCTCGAGTTCAATCATTCCATATTGGTCAACAGGCATTTTTGTTGTTCGTATTCCATTATTTTCCAAGTCATTTAACGACTCTAAGATTGCCTTATGTTCCACTTGAGTGGATATTACATTGCCGCCGTCATGTTCTCTGGCAGCAGCCTTCAATGCCCAATTATCGGCTTCTGTTCCACCTGAAGTAAAATAAATTTCCTCCGGCATGGCTCCTATCGTAGATGCAATTATATATCTTGCTCGTTCTACATCTTTTCTTACCCCTTTAGCAAATGTATATATACCTGATGGGTTTGCAAATTTTGCTCCCAAATATGGAAGCATCGCATTAACCACTTCCGGATGAATTTTTGTTGTTGCAGCATTGTCCATGTATATCATTAAAAACACACCTCAAAAAGGATTCTATCTATCATTAATAATATATTCAACAGGCACATACAATGATATTAAATTATTATATTTTCTAAAAGGTTTAATGTGAAAAATATAAAAAACAACGTTTTAATTAAAGGAACATTAATTCTTACTATGGCTGGCATTATCAGCCGTGTTTTGGGATTTTTTTACCGAATTTACCTTACAAGAGTCATTGGCTCAGAAGGTATCGGTCTTATGCAGATTGTGATGCCTGTTATGGGGCTTGTCTACGCAATATGTTCTGCCTCCATTCAGACAGCCATCTCAAAATATGTATCTGGCGCCCATTTTCATCTTAAAAACAGCAAACATAATAATCGTACAGACAATAACTCTGCAACCAGTGTATCCACATCCCAGCTTTACTGGCTTAAATGTGGATTAACTATCAGTATTCCACTAACTATAATACTGTCTATACTAACATATCTCAAGGCGGATTTTATATCAGCAAGACTTTTGCTGGCACCTGAATGTGAACCGTTATTAAAAATACTTTCCATATCATTTATATTTTCTACTATACATAATTGTACAGTAGGTTACTATTATGGAATGAAAAAATCAGTGATACCTGCCACATCACAATTAATTGAACAAATTGTACGTATAGTAACTGTATTTTTATACATATCATACTGTCAAAACAATCATATTCCTGTAACGATTATCTGTGCTATTATAGGAAATTTAACAGGAGAAATTGCAGCAGCTCTATACTGTTGTCTATCAATAGCTCTATCAAACCGTCATACAGAAAAAACTGCCGTTTCAATAATGGGCATTAAAAAAATATTTGTTTATTCGCTTCCTTTAACTGCCAACCGAATTTTAATGCATCTGCTGCAAAGCGGCGAGGCAATCCTTGTACCAGCACAGCTTATTATATATGGTTACAGCAAAAGTGAGTCGCTCTCTCATTTTGGCGTATTAACAGGAATGGCGCTGCCATTTATTATGTTTCCTACTGCCATTACAAATTCACTGTCTGTTTTACTGCTGCCAACAGTCTCATCCGACTGTGACTCACAAAATAAACAAGGACTAATTGGTACTATTTCAAAATGTATTGCTCTATGTATTGCAATGGGTATCATTAGCACATTTCTATTTATATTTTATGGTGCAAATATAGGCGCAATCATCTTTAAAGAACCAGATGTATATGGTTATATCACGGTTCTTGCATGGCTTTGTCCATTTATATATCTCACTGCAACACTTGGCAGTACCTTAAATGGAATGGGAAAAACCTCGACAACCTGTATACAAAATATTATTGGCATACTTATAAGGCTGGCATGTCTTATCCTGCTGGTTCCAAAATATGGCATTCCTGCTTATTTAATTGGAATACTGATATCGCAAATTTTTGTGTGTATCAGTCATTATATTTCCATCAGTCACGCACTTCACATTAAATCCGATGTATACGACTGGATTGTGAAACCATTGGCAATAGGGATTATTTCTATAACATTGTCCCTTATACTTGAAAACATTATATCCAATGCCACCGACTCTATGATTGCTTCCATCATTAGTGCTGCTGTAGCTGGAATATTATTTTTAATCATGTATTTTAAATATTGATTGAAATATCTGTTAAGGCAGGTTTTGCAAGCCAATATGCTTTTCGTGTTTCAAACTGTAAACGCAACCAATCAATTGCGCAAATCCTGCCTTCTTCACTAAATTCAAACATAGAGGTTTCAATCAATGAATCACTATCTTTTTGTCTTGACACATAGTCATATGCAAATGGGGCGCGCCACACATATGCTTTTAATTGATAGTCTGGCTTGTCGCCATCCCGAATAATCCGATATCGCATCCCCTCATGTTCGCCTGTATATATACCACCATAAGCAAAAAAATTTAAAGGCATTATCTGTGCTGCATCAATCATGTATTTTCACCTCACATTGTAAACTTATATCATAAAATATAAGTAGCTAATACCTTATCAATTTCTCTTACATCGACACTTTTATCTAAATTAATTTTTATATATCCAACTAATGTAACTAATCCAATTTCTGAAGTGGAATCAAATATTTTCCCTGCATTTTCTGTAGAATACATCACAATTGAGCCATATGGCACTGTATAAATTTCAACTTTCTGTCCTGTCATTCCTTTAGAATCCCTAACAATTAATCGTTTGTTGGTAAAAATAGCAATATCTCGTATAGTCTTATATGCACAGACTGGCTTTTCACCTACTATCAACATTCCCTGCACATCATCAGGCACCTTGCAAGGTGTTGAAAATGTCCATGTTGCATAAGGCTCTAAATTTGATTTTAACATTTGAATCCTCATTTCTGCGCTGTTTTTACCTATTAGTCTTTTATACAAAAACTATACTTTTAATGTTATGCCAAACAACGCACAAACACAACATATAAATCACTTTTTCTCTCACTTATATTTTTGAAACCATTTATTTTTAATATTCATTTTTTATTTTAGCATACATTTTCATATCCAATATTTGTCCATTTTTCACTGCATTTTTTTGCAAAATACCTTCTAACTGAAAACCTGCTTTTTCAAGCACACGACACGACGCCATATTGTAAGCAAATGGTTCTGCAAATATGCGGATAATATCCGTATTGGTAAATACATAATTGCAAATCTGTTCTACTGCACTTGTTGCAAATCCTTGTCCCCAGTAAGGCTCGCCAATATAATACCCCATTTCAGCTGTTCTAAAATGAATATTCTCACATCGAAATACACCAATACTTCCAATAACTTGATTCTTTACTGTAATGGCAAATGGAAATGTTTTTGTCTTATCACAATGAATCATGGAACAGATATACTCTTTTGCATCATCTATTGTATAAGGATATGGCAATCCATCACGCAAATTATCTAATATTTTTTTATTATTTAACATCGATGCCAAATGATTGGCATCGGATATATCCCATTCTCTAATAACACATTCCATAAAAATCCTCCATTCTAAAATACAACACAAAAATTACGTCAAATTATATTCATAATACCCCAACAAAATATTTTTTATATATCAATTATAAATTTACTTCAAACCACTTATTCTATTATAATTAAAACTTTATTATAATCCAAAGAAACTGCCGCCATAAAGATTACATCCATATGCGACAGCTCCATTGAACTTTATTCTTTATGATTGGGATTTTTAATTTGTGCTATAATTTCATCAAACGATATTGGTGTATAATTTATTCTTTCAACCGAGACACAATAATGCTGATTGCTGTATGTTTTGATTATAGGCGAATTGTGTACATGTCCAAATAAATTGGCATAGGGCATATTCGTATTGACATATAACGGCTCATGGGACAATATCCAAAAATTCTTAAATATAATAGGACAGTCATAAACTTCCTCAAATCCACAATCACGATAATATGAATTGGATTTTGTATCATGGTTTCCTTTTACAAGAAATTTTCTTCCTTTTAGTTGGTTTACTATAAAAGATTCTTTATCCTGCGCCCCAAAATCACCTAACACATAAATTTTATCTTCTTGATGCACAACTTGATTCCATCGCTTTAAAAGGATGCTATCCATCTGTGCAACATCTTCAAATGGTCTATTTTCATACAATATTATATTTTCTTCTGAAAAATGTGTATCTGCAATAAAGTATATCAAAATTTTATCTCCTAACCTTATAAACAAAAAAATTTCTTATGAACCGACTATTGTTCCTCCATTAGGGTGAAGCACTTGACCTGTCATATAACTTGAATCATCAGAGGCAAGAAATACATAACAAGGCGAAACCTCACACGGTTGCCCTGCTCTATCCATTGGTACATGAGATGTCTTTTGTCCAAATGTGGCAACTTCTTTTGCAGAATATGAAGCTGGAATTAATGGTGTCCATATTGGACCTGGCGCAACGCCATTTACTCGAATTCCTTTTTCTACAAGCGATAAAGAAAGTGACCTTGTCAATGCTACAATGGCGCCTTTTGTTGAACTGTAATCAATTAAATCCTTGTTTCCCTCATAAGCTGTCACAGACGTTGTATTAATAATACTGCCTCCCCTTTTCATATAAGGCAAAGCATATTGTATCAAATAAAAAAAGGAAAATACATTATTTCTAAATGTAAATTCCAATTGTTCATGGGATATATCCATAATACTGCGCTGAATAAATTGGACTGCATGATTATTGACCAATATATCCAATGTTCCAAAACACTCTACAGTTTTATCCACACAGTATTTTGCAAACGCAGGGTCTTTTAAATCACCACATAAAAGCAAAGACTTACCGCCTAATTGTTCTATCCTTTTGGCAGTCTCCATTGCATCTTTTTCTTCATCATAATAGACAAGAGCAACATTTGCCCCTTCTTTTACAAAATCATATGCAACTGCTCGACCTATTCCACTGTCGCCCCCTGTAATTAATGCAGTTTTATCCTGCAGTTTTCGGTGGGTCTTTCCACATTCTGATATCGGTCTAGGATTCATGATATATTCCAATCCGGGCTGCCTATCTTGATGCTGTGGTGGAAAAGCAGTACTGTCCTTATCACAATTTATCCTTTTATCACAAGAATGATATTGACTCATATTAAAAACTTCCCAATATAATTTGTTATATAATATGATTCAATATCAATATGGTTATCAAAACAGTATCACACCAGATATTTATTGCGGCTTTAAATCAAAAAGCTTTGCACCAATCCCATTGCCAATCAGCATAACCAAAATATAACCCAGCGATTTGAAATCATATTGTCCAGCCAGATTAAAATAAAACATATTGGCAATGGAATGTTCAAAACCGGATAATATAAATATCATTACAGGCGCTATAATAAATACAATATTTTTTGCTTTATTATAATTATCAATTGCCAAATACATCATAACACCACAAAACATCGACAAAATAAAAATATGTACAATATGGTTGTCTAACTTTTTGCCAACTAATTCCACACTGTTGATATTAAGATGAGAAGCCTTACATAGCAATGCCATAATCAGCGTACCTGCAAAATTCCCCAAAATCGTAATTGCCATATCTAAAAGTTCATCTATTTTTTTCACAAAACCAATTTTGCCTGTATAAAGCCAAAAACCTTGTGTCACTATGGTCAATAACCCAAAGGAAAACAACAATGACCCCAAAAATTTATTTTCTACGGACAAATAAACAATGCCACCCACACCAATCATGCAGCCTGCATAAATGGATTTTATAAATATTTGTATTTTATTCATATTTTTTATAGAACCTCATCTTTAATTTAAAATCGTTATTTCTTTTATTTTTTCTTTTATCTACATACTCAACATACAACAAGCCTTCACCTCCACCATTTCTTTTGCATATACTATATTAAAAAGTAAATGGTACATCTATGAATAAGAACTGCTCCAATCTTTATTTATTGTCAACGATAGCCTGTCAATTGGCAGAGTGTCTTGATGAGAAAGAACTTGAACTGCTTGCCATCAATTTAACAACACTTGGAGATATGATTGAATCCCAATTAATACAACGCTCTTTATGCAAGTAATCCTTTGATACCACAGCTTTGCTGTGGTTATTTTACCATAAAT
Organism: uncultured Lachnospira sp.; assembly: GCA_910585095.1. GTDB lineage: Bacteria > Bacillota > Clostridia > Lachnospirales > Lachnospiraceae > Lachnospira. The sequence goes on along the minus strand of CAJUBU010000005.1, from coordinate 26,793 downwards.
TTTTATATAATGAAACTAAAAATTTAATTGAAATCAAACTTTAATCATCAACCCATTTATGTTATAATATATTTTATATTGCTTTTAAGTGATAAATCGTTTACAAAAATATAGAGTATTGTTGTCACAAATCTATAAAAATATTTCGTTTTTCTGTAAAGAGGCAACAAAGAAATGAGGTAAAATGGATTGGACAAAACTAAATATGAAAGAAGTAACCTACTTTTGCAAATCACATAATAAGTCTTATGAAGTTGATTTTGATAATCTTACCTTTAGTCTTCAAATTGACTGTCTGCTTATGTGTTTTTATTATTATAAAATTGATATATTTACTATTAAAGATATCCAAGAATTTTATAAAAAAATGGAGATACCAAAGTGGAAAAGCGAGGGTATTATCAAGCCATCACCAAGCAAAATACGAAAATCACTGACTTACAATTTTTTTAATATCAAAAAAAATATCCAATCCATAGGTGACGATTGTTATAAAATTATTTTTATTGACACCAAATTATATGAAGATGATATTAAAAAAGGGTATCAACACAATAAAATTGTATAAAAAATAGTACGCAAAATTCATGTTACACCGTTTTTTCTATTGTGCAATTTCTACGTCTAAAAACGGAGGAATAGCGTGAAAAGCAATGCAGAAATGAGGAATTTTATGGATATTGACATATACAAAATTAATGAAATCATTGGCAGTCATCCTCGCTTTATCTCTCCATTTTCCAAACCATATGGTTATTATATCTTTACAATAAATTCTCAGGAGGAAACCTTAATTGATGAAAAACTAATTTCTTTTTATTTAAAAAAATTAAAATATGCTGTTTTAAATGCTGATTTTTTAATTGAACAAGCATTTCAGCCATCCTATTATAAATTTATTAAAAATCATTTATTTTCAAAAAAAGATTCTATTATTCCTTCAACGCCTAACGAGATATGTCAACAGCTACTATTTGACTCCTTCGTTTTATGTCCCTCACAAAAACAAATTGGATGTGCATTATCTAATACTCATTTTATGTTTGGTCATTATATCGACTGCCAATGGGATTATGACTGGAATTTTATCTCCTCTTTTATTTGCTAAAATAGCATATCTATTATTTTTTTAATAAACAACAAGTTAGCATTCTAATTTTAATAACGCATAATAGCAAGCAGCACAAATCCCTTGATTATTCCAATCCGCACTGTGTAAAATCCTCTCATATTTCATGCCGCATTTTTGCATTACTTTGCCTTCACTTATGCCTTTGCAGCATTGAAATAGGGAACTTCCTTGATAAGGTTAAACACCAAAAATCATCTTCCTAATTATATACAAACAAATCAAATGGAGCGGATAAAACCCATAAAAGAAATATTTGGCAATACTCCCCTTAATAAATCCTCTTTTTCCATTATAAAGATTTATTGGAATAAATGCCGCCCCTCCTATCCATTTGCTTGGCAAAAAACAAATTCCCAGTATGGTTTGAAGAATACAATTATCTCTTAACACATAGATAAGCAATACATAGCCAAAACCTACAATTCCATAATCGGCTTTTAGCAATATTGATAATAATAACAACATTAAAAGAATTGCTGTCTGTTTTATTTTGCATAAAACAATCGTTGTATCTTGATACTTTTCAATTGCAACCATTCCTATATAACCTAACAGCAGCGTAAAAAACACATTTTGTTTATCATAAAAATAGGTTCCCGAATGTAATAGATTCCAGGGAATTTCTGAAATAATTGCAAATATTAATAAATTTCTGCCATATTTCTTTTTATTGCGAGTATGACAAAAACCTTCCACCAACAAAAAAACAAATATCGGAAAGGCTGTTCTGCCAATATATCTCATTATTTTATACAGGGAAAGTTCATGACTTCCTAACAACAAAATAGGCTGTGTTGCTGGCTTATATAAATATAGTATAAATGCCGCCATATGGTCTATTAACATCACAATAACTGCCAATACTTTTAGTAAGCTTCCGCTTAAAAAACAATATTTTTCTGGTATTACTCTTGCATCTTTACTCAACTTTTTCTCTTTCTTTTTATAAAAACAACATCGTTTAATTTTTCTTTCTTACATAAAAATCATTTTTTTATTGAAATAAAAACGAAAAAACAACAAATATATTTACTTAGAACAATTCAGGATTTAAAAAAACAACAATTAATTCACAGACGACTCCTGTCTCATCTATTCCCCAAAAGTCTGTATAATAGCCATCGCCTAAACCAGAAGCAAACATTGCTATCTGCGAATTATCAAGCGGATTATTCCACATTAGTAAATCGCCGCCTTTTCTTTGATATGCAGGCTCTTTTTGATAACTTTCCTCAAAAAGTTGTTCAAAATAGTCCGTATAAATATTTCCATCTTTATGTTCTTGATACCATTTTGATAAAAATTCACGATAGCTTTGTGCAGCTTGTTCGTCACAAAAACAGCCCATGCCACATTCGACAGGAAATCCTGCATATGTCGTCATAAGCGTTCCATTCTTTTCAACAAGACATTTTGCAAGTTCATATTGTACAGCTTTCTTTTCACTTACTTTCAATCTTGCCCCTACAATCCTGCGTCCTGCTATATCGGAATCCATAACAGCAACTTGTACAGGATATTTTCCGGGTGCAATGGATTTTTCTTTAATAAAAATTTCTTTTAAATTTTTTAAATAATACAAAGGGTCTGCTGTGATAACTTTGCCCGTCTTAAATTCACATGTTCCCATTGTAAATTGTTTTAAATTACTAGCGCTTCCAAAAATGCTGTTTACCAAATCGACATCTATTGTATCCTTGCTAATAAATTTCAAATTTTTCTCAAATGCTGTTTGCAAATCATCTTTTTCATCTTGCCGATTTGCTTGCTTTCTTTTTTGTTCTTCTTCCAGTTTATCTTGCTTTTTTTGCTCCTCTGCCTGCTGCCGCCAATATGCTGATAATTCTTCACTTTGTTCCACGCCAACTCCATCGCGATACATTTCTGATACCTGCTGCATTGCTAAAGGATGTCCACCTTCGGCGGCTTTCATAAAATACTCAAATCCCTTTTTCACATCTTTTTCAACACCAAAACCCTGACAGTATGACATGCCTAAATTGCCAAGTGCTGTTGTATTGCCAAGCGCTGCCGCACGCTCATAATATGTAATCCCTTTTTTATAATCGGGTTCCATATATTGACCTGAACAATAAATAAATCCTAAGTCCATCAACGCATCTTCCATTCCCCCATCCGAAGCTTTTTCATAATATGCAATTGCCTTATCAATATTGGGTTCAATATTATTTTCCTCATATCCATTCAAATAAATATCTCCCAAAAACTTTAATGCTGGCAATACACCATTTTCTGCATCATTTAATAAACGCTCAAAATCTAACATATCTAACATTTTCTCCATTTCTGTGCTGCCTTTACATAAAAAACAAAATATTTTTACAAGTTTGTGACAAACAGCATACAGACACAAATCCTGCCGTTAAAAATTTTAATTTTATATTTTTAACTTTATTTTTTATAATATAAATTATATCTCCAACGAAATTAAAAGTTTTACAAAAACATCATCCAACATCTTCCAATCAGCAATGCGGTCATCTTCCATTGTCTTTGACAACTGCTCATATCGAACAAGCTCCTGCTCAATATATTGTTGTATCATAGGCAGTTTCGGATTTAAATTTTTTTCATCACTCGCCGCTTTTATAACAAGCATAGTTTCAATTTCATCTAATAATTCTTTGGTCGAAACACAAGACAATAAATCCTTAAAACGAACAGGTGGGATTGCATGTTGCTGCTCAATAAAATGACAAGCCAAAAGTGGTCTTAAAGCATAAATATATTTTTTATACTGTACCTTATCTTCCTGCAAATATTGTTTAAAGGTACTATTGGCTGTTCCATAATAGTGATACAATGCTATTTTTTCTGAAAAATATGGCTTACAATTTTTATAAATATCATTCCATTCATCCGTTGTCTTATAGACAATTGGTGAATTTGCCCACTCAAACAATGTTGCATTCCCCTTGTGAAACTGTATAAGCGTCTTTTTTAGGTCCCAGCCATTCATATCAAACACTTCATCAAGCTGCCATTCAATAATATCTTTTTGTTTATGAAGTTTTAAATAATCATTCATTGGTCTTACATATATAAATCGCACATCATAATCGCTGTCGGATGATTCCACACCCCATGCCCTGCTGCCAGATTCCACTGCATACAAAATTTTCACATGTTCTTGCTGCTCTACCTCTAAAAGCTTGTCTGTAATTTCTTTTCTAATTTTCAATAAACATCCTCATTTCTGCGCTACTTTCTTTCACAAAAAACAAAATTTCCAAATATTATTTTTACAGCTTTGTATCAAGCAACGCACAGACACAAAGTACAAAACAATTTATTTTTCACATGAATCCTTTATTTCAATTGCTTTTCTATTTACATACTCGACAAATGCCTCGACCTTTTTCATATTGGGATTATCTGGCAAAATGGTATTTTTTGTTGCCCTGTCGAGTCTGTTTTCATAATCTGATAAAATGGCATAAAATTCATCTGAAAAAGTTTTATCTTCCTTTTGAAAATCACCGCGCCTTATACTTTTAAGAAGTTCTAAATCATCCGTTCTATGGGTCTTTATCTGTCCTTTTTCCAAAATATCAATTGCCATCATAAACAGACGAATCAAATGCATAGCATGTTTGTTTAAATGATTATCATCTTTTTTCTTATTACGCTTTCCAATTTTATCATAATCTCTTACAACATTATTCATAGCACCTAACATATTTTCATAATCACGCAATGGCAGGTGTGTGTACTGTGCATCAATAAATATTTCTGTCTCTAGTTCTGGATTGTCAGATTTATCAATATAAATATGAACCGTTCCTTTGTCAAACATCTCATTTTTTCGCGCAAAATCCTCCAAAGCATTTTTTACTGAATGATAAATATGCTGTTCTCGTTCTTGCTGTGGCATGGAATCTCTTGCAATCGCATTTTGTAATCTTCTAAGCTGTGCGCTGGCATATCCGCCAAAAGATTTCGCGGCTCTTTTAGACAAAAATAAATGTCTGTTATCTAGTAATATTTGACCTAATTCAGTCTTTATCAGATATTGACTGTCATCTAATCCCAACAGCTCTATAATATTGGGATTGCACTCAAGCAATAATTTTATCATCTTATTAAAAGAATAAATAACAGTATCGGTATGGGCATCTTCATATTGTTCAAATTCTGTCAATCCCAACAAATCTGATGGCAAATTTAAGGTCACTCCTCGAAAATCAATATCGCTGTCTTCATTGTTTGTTCCATAGGCATAACTTCCCCCAAGTCCCATCAAAATAATACGATTTCCAAGCCTTTTATTTGTTCTTAAAAAATCATATTGTTGTGATTGAATCTGTTTTATAAAATCCATATTTAGCCTCCATACTGCAATTAATTTTTAGGAGCAGCGAATAGCTTTCGTTTCACTTATACCCTCCTTGTCTATTTTCTTTAACCACTATAACATAAATCTATATGAATTTATACTAAAAATTTGTAAATACACTTATTTCATTGGCAATTATTTCCCTTTTCATAAAAACATTTCTCATTAAATATTTTATTGACATTATATTTTATATTTTATAAAATGATAGCTAAGCGAATAGTTGCAGCTAGTTTTTCTATTTGCTTACAATCTTATCAGGCAAGTTCAATTTTATCCTGATAAGATTCAATAATAATTAATGAAAGGATAAATATTATGGATACTCCCGTTGGTAAATCTACTTTAGGAGAAATGCTACCATTTTTAATCATTATAGGAATTTTGCTTGTTTTTTTAATTTTTTGTATTAAAATGGTACGTCTCACCTCTCAAGCAAAAAAAAGAGAAAAACAACAATTGAATCTTCTTAGACAACAAGGATTAACGATACATACTGAATTTCCACATGTCAATGGACTCCCCATTGCAGAAAACCTTTTATGTGAAGTATTTTCATTTCCTAATCGGATTGAATTTAAGTCTGGTACAACAAATATCACTTTAATGCGAGAAAAAATAACGTATATGTGTATTAAAACCGATACTGAAATTCAACAACAACTCGTTTCCAGCATTGGTGGAACTATTGCTGGCGGTGCTATGTTTGGAACACTTGGCGCTGTTATTGGAGGAAGAGCTAAAACAAAGCAAATTAAAACGGTTACAAAGTATTTAATTATTACTTATATGAACAATCAAAATCAATTAGCCTATATTGGATTTGAGATACCAAATGGTTTTGCCCTTTCTTCTGCTTATTCTCTGATAGAAGAATTTAATCGACTAAACACAAACACGGATGTTCATATTGATCTTTAAAAATATACATAAAATATTTTTAAAGAACAAAATATTTACAATTTTTATAAAAAATGATATTCTTTTTACAAAAAGGGGGTTCTCAATTATGATTTCTGCAAAAGAAGCATTACAAAAACTTCAAGATGGAAATACAAACTATTTAAATGCAACAACCAGCTTAGGTGATATCTCACCTGCAATCCGTAAAGATACCTGCGAAAATGGACAGCATCCTTATGCCATTATTATTACTTGTTCGGATTCTCGTGTCATACCTGAAAGCATTTTTTCAGCAGGAATTGGCGAATTGTTTGTTATACGTGTAGCTGGGAATGTCATTGATAATCATCAACTGGGCAGTATCGAGTATGCAGCAGACCATCTTGGCTGTAATCTTGTTGTTGTTCTTGGTCATACAAACTGTGGTGCAGTAGGCGCTGCAATAGAAGGAGGAGCAAAAGGTTACATAAAATCCATTACGAAAGAAATTCAAACTGCTATTGGAACTGAAACAAATCCTTACAAAGCTTGTTGCCTAAACCTTAATCACAGTGTTGCACAGATTAAAGAAAGCCTCAATATTCAAAATACAGAAGAAGGTTTAAACGTAATTGGTGCTGTTTACCATATTGATGATGGACATGTAGAATTTTTATCATAATTAAAGAATATTTATTTTACAATTTGACACACAAATGATACATTTTTTATTAAAATAAAAAAGGCTGCCACAAATAAAACTTTACATACATCGTTAAGGAAACTTTATTTATGACAGCCTTATTTTAAAAAATATCTTATTTTTATGATAATTATTTTTTCTTTTTAAAATAATTATCTATATTTTTCTTAATTTCTATTGGTTTCAATGTTTTTAACAGATAACCTTCAGGATTTAAAGGCATAATCTTCATTACACTTTCTTTATCCACCCTTCCTGTTAAAAAAAAGACAGGAATATTTGCAAAGTCTTCCTCTGAACGAATCATCTCTAACACTTGTTTTCCATTGCAAACAGGCATATTATAATCCAACAAAATTAAATCTGGTCGATTTAAAGAAATACTTTGAATGGCAGAAACGCCAGACTTTGCCAACTCAACCTCATAGTCTTGCTTTAACAATTCTTTCATAGACTGCCTTAATATCTTAGAATCATCTACTACCAGTATTTTCTTTTTTTTCGTTGTTTTATTTACTTTCAGATATTGTTCTACCTCCACCATCTCATTATCGGTCTTAATTAAATTTTTAATTTTATCTTGAAGACCATGTGATGCAACAACACAATATGCTAAATATCCTTCTCCTGTATCAAATAACAAGCTACACTGCATATGATTTTCATCAAAAATATTTTTAAATTGATTATATGTCAATAAATTTTCTTTTTTCACTTCAAAAAAATCAGCATCTGCAAAATATTTTCCAATTCGATTCATAAATTGTTTTGCCATATATCGGGTAATATTTAACATCATAACATCAACTTTGCCAGATTGGTCACCAATAATCTTACCAACTGTACCTGTCAAAAGCTTTTCTTCAAACGCTAAAAGAACTTCCAATTTTTCATTTTCATTTTTACCATAAACCAAACGGTAATATATCGCTTTTCCAAACCGCTCTCCACCATAAGATTCACTAATTACCTTTGTCTCTAACTGGAATAATTCATACAAAAGCTGCACTATTATCTGTATCAACGCATCTTGCTTTTCATCAGACAAAAGTTCATCCCATTTACTTATCACACCTTTTCTTGTTATTGCTTGGTCTTCTGTCAAGGTGTGTCCAAGAAGCCAACCAGCACAAACGCCCAAAAAATGATTAATAGATTCAGTACAATAACCCGTCTGTTCCAATTCCTTCTCAAGTGCTGGAAGTATCTTTTTACGAAAATCATTATGAATACGTTTGTGCGTTTCTAAGCCTTCATAATAAATGGATTCCATATAATTTTCTTCTTCTGTAAAATGCTTTAAGGCATGGTCCTTAAAATATTTAATTACTTCTTGGCAAGCCCATTGACTTTTTAATTCTTGATTTGTGAACGCAAACAACTTGTTTATAATACTAAAAAGTTTCCTGTGTTCCTTATCGATGAGCTCTACACCAATATTAAACCGTTCATGCCATATTAACTGATTGCCCATTCTACCCCTCCTTTGCTACTTAAAACAAAAACCACACAACTATACATTCACTTTCTATCTTTGTGATGTAGAATATATTTTTAATCTCCTACCTTTTTATTTTATTTTATACATAAAGCTATAATGATGTGATAAAATTAAGACATGTAATAAAAATAGAGAGTCATATAAAAAATAAATTATTTCACAAGTTAAATAAAATTTAACTAGCAATTTGTGTCTGCATGTTGCTTGACACAAAGTTACTAAAAGAATCTAAAGATTCTTACGCAAAAAGTAGCACAGAAATGAGGATTTTTATGATATATGAAATTACAGAAACAAAAAATGTTGCTTTTCTGTTTGATAAATGGGACGAAACTCTTATTTGGTCTTGCCTGCAAAAAATCATGGGGAAAATTTATGCCAATCATTTAACTTGTCCTACCTCCGCAATGGCTATTATTGGTGACTTTACCTTTTTTGCAGGAAATCCTTGTGCAGAGTTAATAACCTATAAACCAGACTGGTGTACTCAAGATTTTATGATTATGGTCCCTCAAAACAAAAAATGGGAAGCCATGATTGTGCAGCTTTATGGCAATAAAGCAAAAATTGTCTCACGCTATGCAACAAAAAAAGAACCTGATATTTTTAATGTGCAACATTTAAAAACTATCGCTGAATCTTTATCAAATGAATATACAATACATAAAATTAATGAATATTTTTATCATATGTGCAAATCGGAAAAATGGAGTGTTGATTTAGTATCTCTATTTAAAAACGATAAAGAGTATTGTAAATGGGGATTGGGTATAATTATTCTAAAAGACCATACCATTGTATCTGGAGCTTCCTCTTATTCCAGATATCAAGAAGGTATCGAAATCGAAATTGACACCAAAAAAGAATACCAGCAAAAAGGCTTAGCTTCTGTATGCGGCGCACAATTAATATTAGAATGTCTAAAACAGCATTTATATCCAAGCTGGGATGCACAAAATGAAATCTCTCTTGCTCTGGCAAAAAAACTAGGCTACCATTACAGTCACACTTACACAGCCATTGAAATATGGGGATATTAAGATTTTATGCTTGTAAACCAACAGTTTACTTTGGTATTGTAAACGGTTCGTCGGTTGTGCATCTTATAAGAACGATGGCAAAATAATTCTATAATAAAAATTTATAAATCACAAAAAAGGAATTTTATAATTCCTACACCACACTTTAGAATGGAGGATTTTTATAATGGATGCAAATGAACAAGAAACAAATATTGGTAAATTTATTGCACAATTACGAAAAGAAAAAAAGATGACACAAAAAGAATTGGCAAATCAATTACATATCACAGACAAAGCCGTCTCAAAATGGGAGCGGGGATTAAGCTGTCCTGATATTTCTCTTTTAAACCCCATTGCAGATATTCTTGGTATCACTACCAGCGAACTGCTTAACGGTCAAAAAAATGAACAGCTTTCTAATGACATTAAAAAAAATGTTGATAAAGCCCTTATTTATGCAGAAAAATCAGCACAAAAAAAAATGATATCGTTGCAAAATATAGTAACTCTATCTTTTTCTTTGGTATTATTGCTTAGTATTATTATATGTGCTATCTGTGATATTGCTATATCAGGCGCTTTTACTTGGTCACTCTATCCAATTAGCTCCATTATTTTCGCATGGTTTCTCTTTATACCTGTAATACAGTATAAAGAGAAAGGAATTAAAGGTTCTTTAATTATATTTAGCCTTTTAATTATTCCATTTTTATATATACTTCATACAATCATCGGAGGCGATACGTTTATTATGCGCATAGGAATTCCTATTTCCTTCCTTTCAATCCTTTATTTATGGTGCATTTATTTTATCTTTAAAAAATTAAAAACAAAAAAAATAAGAGCAATATCCCTTTCTTTACTCTTAATAATACCTCTAAATATTGCCATTAATGGATTCCTTGCCGCCATTTTGTCCGAACCACTATTTGATGCATGGGATATGTTATCTTTTGGAATCATTCTTATCAGCGCACTAACTTTATGGATTGTCGATTGTACAAAAAAGAAAACCACTTAAAAAATACTAATTTGTTAAAGGATATTCACAATCTGTTTCACTACTGTTTAAACCGACTATCTACTATTACAGCACACAAGTCCCTCTCGCTTATCTCTCTATGATACTCAAGCGAAAGGGACTTACTTGACAAAGTTCAATTCCATTTTTACATAGCCATTTTTTATATTGTACTGTTCTTATCACTCATATATGCAGCACAACACTGACGGGTTACCACCATTTTTTGTATTATATTACTTTTATCATTCTTTTGTTTTATACAAATTTTCATTCATTTTTTTAACGGTACGCTTGCCAATAACAAATTGGATAATCCAGATAAAAATAAAAATAAATACAAAAATTCCAAAATACATTAAAAATCCTTTTATGGTATGTTCCATCCAATACATCAAATAAGCCATTGGCATCATTATAATAGAAGCAATTATAAAATAAATTCCGGTCTGTTTAAGAATACTCCAATGCTCTATTTCCCATATCACAGAGCTTGCACCAAAACCTGCGCCCAACAATCCGCAAAGCAGCGCCTGCAAAATAACGGCATTGATTTCATTTCCCATTGCAGTAATTAATTCAGGCACACAAGCAACATAATATCCATTTGCCCACTTAAGTGAAATGAATATTGTAATTAGATAGCCAATTGTGATGCCAAGAGGAAATCCTAATGCACCACGCAATAAAATTTGTTTTTTCATTATCCACCTCATTATATTCCTAATATTTTCTTTATTTTGGGAACATAACGCCTTGATACATACGTTATTGTTCCATTTGACAACCGAACACAAATGGTGCCTGTAAAACTTAAATCAAAATGTTATACCTGTTTTAAATTAATAATTTCTGAATTTGAAATGCGGACAAATTGATAAGGATTCAATCTTTTTTCTATCTCATACAACCGAAGACGCAATATATATTCACCTTTCTTTGTAACGGCAAAAATCTTTCCTGCATTTGCATAAACTCTTATCAACTGTGCTTCTTCTATCACTTCAATTTTTTCATCTTTACTGCCAGAAATCACTTGCGGCACATCTTCTGATAATTTTTTTACAATATTATTTACATCTTCTGTCACCGAATCGGTTAATATAATGACTTTTGGTTCGGTACAAGAACTGTCGATTTTAATTTCGACCTGCACTCTAGTCACCTCTCTTTCCTGTTTTTATTATAAGAAAAGCAACTATTGCTTTCAACCGATTCACAATAACTGGTTGATTTTGGAATATAAGTGGTCTTTCTACATTCCTATCATCTTTTTTACAATAGGTATCCGTCGAATTATATGATATGCTAATACGGTCAATAGAAAACTGCCAATACCAATACTCAATACCTGTACAGGCAAATTATCCACTGATTGTACAATATAATATGCCAATGCTACCAAAATAGACTGATGTAAAATATAGATTGGATAAGAAGCACAATTCAAATAGTGGGTAAATTTCGTTTCTTTATTTAAAAATTTCTTTCCAAAAGCCAGAAGAAATAAAATAGAACACCAGCCAATACAATGAACACCCCAGTCTCCATAATAAGAAAAGCGATAATATAAACATACTAAAATTGCTGTTCCTGCAAACCATAATATAGCCAATCCTTTTATATTATTTTCTAGTTTGTCCATTATCATATCACTGTTTAAAACATAGTATCCTATCAAAAATAACGCCCAATCTTTCCCTAAACTAAAGCCGCCGAAATTGCCCAAATAATACATCAATCCTATTGGAATAAAAAGCAATAAAATTCCCCATAAAGGACATTTTTCAACTTTTTTTATTACTTTTGAATAGGGAACCTTGCGAAAAAACAATAAAGAACCTATTGAAATAATAAATAAAAATAAAATAAACCACAATTGTCCTGGCGAAAATGCTCCATCATATCCACTAAAATCCGTACAATGTGAGAAAAAATAAGCCCAATGTTCAAAAAGACTGCCCTCATACTGATAAAAAAACTTTCTTGCAAACAAAGTTTGAAATGGCACTAAAAAAATCATACCACAAACAAACGGAATCCATAATTTATAGATGCGCTGTATAACAAATTCCTTATTAGACCGCTTCTCTAAAGAGTATCTTGCACTGATACCAGCTATTATAAATAATATTGGCATAAACCATGTGTTGACGGATACAATTAATGTACTTAACAGTTTATTTTCCGTCTGCCATATATAAAATGTTGTGCCAAAATCATTCCAAATCATAAACGTATGTACTGGAAATAATAATAAAATCACAAAGTTGCGTAAATTATCAATATAATGTTTTCGCATTTGTTGTTCCTCCATTCTGTTTACATCAATTGCTACACCATTTTTAATAGATGTTCTACATTCTTTAACTCTTTTTCTTTTTCATCTTCTGTGACATGGACATATAAATCCATTGTCATACTGATATTAGAATGTCCAAGAATCATCTGTAATGTTTTTGGCTTCATTCCAGCCTCTATACAACGGGTAGCAAATGTATGCCTTAATGTATGTACTGAAAATCGTTCAATTCCTGCCTTATTAGCATATTTATATAAATCCTCATTATATACAGCACGACAGGTTGGAACTCCATGCTTATTTAAGAAAACAAAATTAGAAAACTGTATAGGGACAATACTTAATGCTGCTCTCTTTTTCTTTTCTTCTTTTAATATTCGCAATGCCTCATTCGTTAAAGGAATCGTTCTATCTCCTGCTTTCGTTTTTGTGCTACTCATTTTTATAGCTTTTTCTTTTCCGTTTAAGTCAATAGTATGCCTTACATGAATTGTTTTTGCTTTAAAGTCCACATCTTCCCATTGCAGCGCTGTAAGTTCTCCAATTCTTAACCCTGTCTGCAAGATAAAAGAATATTGATTATAGTAGCTACTTTCCTTTGCGACCTTTAAAAAAGCTTTATGCTCATTAACCGATAAAACCTTTTTTTCTTTTGGCTTCTTTCCAGATGTACATTTTACACTTTTTGTAACAGGATTTTTTGAAATCAATCCATTTTCTTCTGCGTCTGCAAACAAGCTATATAAGATTGCTCTAACTTTTTTAATTGTATTATTACTATAAGTATCCGCCATCTTATTCAATATATTTTGACAATGCAATGGCTTTATATCTGCAATAACCATATTTCCTATTTGTTCTTGCATATTCATTTTATACCTATTTTCATATAATGCTTTTGTACTCTCCCGAACATTGTTCCCTTTAATATCACTTATCCAATAGTCAAACCATGCGTTCACTGTCATATTACTGGCTGCATAAATTCCTCTATGTTTATTTTGAAACTGTGCATTTGCAAGCCAATTTCTACATTCCTGCAATTTTTTAAAATACTGCTGCCTGCGTTTTCCTAGTCTATCTGTAAATCTTGCTGTATATAATCCATCTTTACGTTGACTTATACCAACGCCTAACTCCTTTCCCCTTAAATCTTTGCCCATTTATAAAGTCTCCTTTCTTTTTGCGAAGAAAAGAGCCTCCATACAGTATTTTACAGTATCTTATATATTACCATACAAAGGCTCATAATTACATCTCATAATTCTATTGCAGTTGCAATATACTTTTCAAATTCCTTGCGCTTAATTAATTTCTTTCTTCCAATGTAAAGTACAAAGGGACAATTAGGCTTCTTTAAAATCTCATTTAACTTGCATATCCCAATATTGCTATATTCTGCTGCCTCTTCAACAGTTAAATTTAACTTATCTTTTATTTCAACTTTGAGTGTTTCTTTCATGTCTATACAATTCCCTTTCCTACACTTCATATTTATTGCATATTTTGATACATTTTTTGTATTTCTGTTACCTCTTTGCATTTCATGTCATTCTATTCATTAATTTACTCCATATTTGTCTACATTTTATTTACTTTTAATTGTTATTATCTTTTATTTTTATAAGTGGTAAGATTCAAGTAATGTTTATTTCATTCTTAATGCTCATAATCTTCTTTTGGAAATACCTCTTCAATATCCACAAATCCATCAAGTAAATCCATCAAATCAATACATATATCATGAGACCGCATGGCTGCATGAAAATGACGACAATCTTCAAATATTCCATCTCCAAAAATTTCTATCAACTTGTCCATAAACTCTTTAATCCAAAGATAATCAACCCAAACAACAAATTGCACATCATTTACCCAGCCAAATTCAGATACATAAGGAGAACCACAACTAGCACCCTCCATAATTAATCTATAAAGTTCAAGTTCACAATTCTTCTCTACCATTCTTTTAACTCCCTTCTCTTCATTTTCATTTAAAATAAGTTTATTACTTCTCTGTCTTTCCATTGCCTCCTGACATTCCTTGACTGTGCCAATTGCTTGATACTGCTGGATTTCTTCAAGAGCATTAACAGCTGTATCTATTGCAGGTTTTAATTTTCTCCAAGCCATATCATTACATTTTGTTGTTCCAATACTTGTATGTCTATCTGTCAATATTTCAATTGCTTCATTCTCTGTCATTCCAAAACCTCCAATTTTTCTAACTGCTTTCTTTCGTTACTCAATTACTTAATAATTGACTTTCTAATAAATTAAAATCATAAGTGCGTTGTTCAAAATTATTAAAATTATTCTTTTTACTTTTTTGCACATTTTGATTAACCTTATAATTTCCCTCAAAAACTTTAGGGAAGTTGTTTGGTAAAACAAACCAGTCAAAGGTTATTACCCAGCCTTTATTATTTTTTCCCTGCAAAAAATCACTTGCTGCCACCCTATCCATTGCAGTAAGAACATTTGATATACCATACTCCCTAATCCTCGCCATTAATGATTTATACCGCTTGGAATTACTGCCTAGTCTTGATATAGGCGTTATACCACAGCCTTGTAGCTTGTTCCATTTTTCAATGACACGTTGGACATCCGTCTGACAAATAGTTTCGTTAGAAACTATTACAGTTCTATTTTCTTTTTCTTCTTTTCTTTCTTCTATTGTTGGGAACTGTTCGGGATTTGCTCGGGAACTGCTCGGGATTTGCTCGGTATCAGCTTGGGAACTATTCGGGATTTGTTCCGTATTTACTTGAGATTTGCTCGGTGTTTGCTTGGTATCAGCTTGGGATTTGCTCGGTATCTTCTTGGGATTTGTTCGGTGCTTTATTGGTAAGTTTTTCGGTATTATCTTGATATGTATTATAATTATTTATTGTAAATATAGTAAACTTACCATATGATTTACTTGTGATTTCATTGGTAGATTTTAAATGCTTTAATGCTGTTCTTACTTCATCTACTGTTAAATTTGTTCCCTCTGATAATTTCGCTACTGAAGAAACAAAAGACCCTCGTGGAACATTTATTCCTTTAAAATTACCATCTTTCCAGTTTGCTTTTAATATCATATAAAGAAATAATCTACATGTCTTTATATCAGACCACCACTCCCAATCTAAAATATTTCTGTCAATTTTTACATAACTATTCATAGTTCGTCCCTCACATTTCTTAATTTGTTCTTGCTGCACTTTAAAAAAATAAATTTTCTGTTATTATTCTTGTTTTAAGTCAAGAAAACAAGAACATGTATCATCTGGTGTTGGCTCTTTCTTCCCTCTTCTCTGTTTTACTGGCACTCCACAAGTACAATGTCCTGTATACAATTTAAAATACACACCTGTAACAGTTCTTCCATAATGTTGTATGTAATATTTGCATTTTTCGCATTTTTTTGGCTTTTCAAGTTCTAATTCTGCAATTTGTTCTGATAACATTGCTACCTCCTATTACACACTATTTGTGTGTAAATATATCATCATCAATATAGTACAATTAGTGTGTAATGTCAAGCACCTTTTTAGGAGGAATTTTTATGTCTTTTGGAAAACGACTTCGTGCGTTACGCATGAAACACAATTTCACACAACAAAAAACTGCTGATATGTTAAATGTTACTATGAGTTCTTATCAAAAATACGAGCAAAATGAACGTTTCCCATCTTATGAAATACTTATAAAAATTGCTGATACTTTCGATGTATCTTTAGATTATTTACTCTGCCGTGATGATTTTATTAAATCTCACGAAGCTTCCGCTGATGAATATTAAATAAATCTTCTAGCTTATCCCATAAATCTACAGCACCAATTCTATTACCTTGCTCTATCATTTGATAATGTGAAAGTGTTATCCCCAAATACTCTGCAACCTGTTTTTGTGTCATGCCCGCCTTCTGGCGGGCTTCTTTTAAATTCTTTCGCATATTACCTTCTTTCCTAAAAATCTTTATTCCAACCATTTCCTTGATTCAAAACAGGAACATATATCATCTGGTGTTGGCTCTTTCTTCCCTCTTCTCTGTTTTACTGGCACTCCACAAGTACAATGTCCTGTATACAATTTAAAATAAATACCTGTAACAGTTCTGCCATACAGTCCATGTTGTAATATCCAAAATCAAGCATTTTTAACTTTCCTATTTTTTAATTTTTGTCATTTTCCTGCTGCCCTAATTTCTTTAGACTTTTTCTATAACATTGCTTACTTTATTATTTGTTCTTTATTTTTTATAATTTTTTCCTCATCTCTTTGCTTTTTATACTTCCAAAGAATTTTTAAAATAAGCGCATTTTTAGAAAATCCTTGTTTTTGGGCTTCCAAAGTCAACCATGTATTTAATTCATATGGAATCCTTAATCCAGTTCTTGCTCTTTGCTCCAAATTTTCACCTGCTTTCTGGTGGTTATCCACCTGTTGGCAATCATTATAAGTGGTTACTTATATGTTGTCAATATGTTGGCAATAACTTTTCAAAAAATATTCTTTGTGTTATTGTGTTGTCATATTGACAATAGGAGGTTATTAAAATGCCTAATGCACCACATAAAAATCCTCAATACGGTCTACGTATCCCAGCAGCAACTATGAACAAACTAAAATATATTGCAGAATATAATGGTCGCTCTGCTAATAAAGAAATTGAACAATTAATTTTGAAACACATTGAAATTTGGGAAAAGACACATGGTCCTATTCTTTTTGATGATGGGTTTGTTCCTCGTTCAAGAGCATAAGAATATAAGCATTAAAACTTATGCCCTTATTATTCGCCTCCTGTTGCAACCATTCAATTAGTTCTACAGGCAGGCGAATTGTTATTTGTTCTCTATCTTTCACAATTTCTCTCTTCCATTTCTAAATCTTTCATAGTTTTATTACTTTTATAGCTTTAATAAAATCATTTACAAACAATTGACATTTTCATACTGCTGTGATATTATAACTAAGTTCTCATTTGTCTTATATGGACTTTTGAGATATAAACTTGAGCTGGTGTATTGGATGGTATACATCAGCTCTTTTATTTTTATACTCCCTTTTCGGAAAAGTGTTCCCACTGCATATTTACCTCCTTTCTCGTGTATGTTTATACAATCTGTTTGGTCGGTTTACGCTGATTTTGCCAAGCATTTCATAAAACATAAAATCTTTTTACCTGTTCTTGAGTTAAATTCATATATTGCCTTCCTTCAAATAAAAAGTGTACTTACTAACTTACTTTCTTTACGTTTTTCTATAACGCTACTGACTTCATTTGTTCAACCTTATTTTCCTGTTTCTCTAATTTAAGAGCCATGCCTTCACCAAGTCCAAGCAGATAACTTTTATCATTTGCAGACAACTTCGGAATTAGCACAGCAAATGTTTGCATAATCTTTTCTTCTTTCTCTGACATACCTTCACTTCCCTTCATTTTAATAATTATTTGTTGACTTAAAACAATTATATGTCTTATACCGTCTTTTGTCAACAATATTTTGTTGATTTTCAACTTTTTTTATTGACTTACAACTTTTGTTATTTTATAATTACTAAAGGAAGGTGGTGTAAATTTTGAATGAACGCTTAATAAAATTAAGAAAATTTCTACATATTACACAACAAGAATTTGCTAATCGTTTAAATGTTAGTAGAAGTACAATTGCAACTTATGAAGTAGGAAAAAGTAATCCTAGTGACGCTGCAGTTACGCTTATATGCCGAGAATTTAATGTAAATGAAGAATGGTTGCGGAATGGAACAGGGGAAATGTTTTTGCCAGCAAATCGTTATACAGAAATTACTCGACTTACAAAACAATTATTAGATGAAGAGGAGGACTCATTCAAAAATAGATTTATTTCAATGCTTGCAAATCTAAATGTTGAAGAATGGGAACTTTTAGAACGTAAACTAAAACAATTATATGATAAAAATTATTACAACAAAAAAGAAAATTAAATATAAATAAACTGCTCTCTGCTAAACTAAGCAAAGAACAGTTTATTACTAAATTTCAAGAAATGTTTTTAATAAAAAATATATGTACTTCAAATACTTTTCATTTTCTATCCTATGTATTAATTTAATAATTTCTTCTTTCATTGTATATTTAAAACCTTCCCTTGTAGAAAAATATTATATCGCATGATTTGATAAAATGTAACAACCGTTGCTACGATTTCCAATATATTGGAAATTATTTATATTCGCTATCATAAAGGTCACTTATTTTTACATCTAATGCTTTTGCAATAGATTCCAACTGTAATATTGTTGGAAACACTCTACCATTTTCTATATTATTTAAAGTGCTTTTACTTATTCCAGTCTTACTTGATAACTTCACTAAAGTTATATTTTTATTATTTCTTGCCTGCCATGTTAATATTTTCATAATCTTACCTCCCACTCAATTATTACGTGAGATATAGCAAACAAAAATTTACTAAAATCATTTTTTTAGTTTTATAAATAACATTTTTTATCAAAATTCATTAATAATACTGTAATTTGAAAATCATTTAAAACATAAGTATATGTTTTCTTGCAAACTGTATATAACGATTGTATAATAAGCCTGAAAGGGGAAAAGAAAAGTACAAAAGATACAAATAGAAAAAACGCAGAAATTAAAGGAGATTGAACATGGGATTATTTACCAAAGGACAACAAAATATGGCAAAATCTGTTTATTTAGATGCCAAAAAATATCTAAAGCCAAAAGATGGAAATATACATATTATTATGTTTAATAGTTTTAGTAAACTTATTAATGAATTTTTTTGTTGTGAAGATAAATATACAACGCAATTAGATGAAATATTATCTTCTATGCAAGGTGATGGTTATGAAATTGTAGATGTCAAAATAAATACTATAAAAAATCAAGGTAAAGGCTTCTTAAGTGATGATATGGAAGGATATACAACTCTTGTTCTATATAAATAAGTTCAAAATTACGTAAATATATATTAAAATATTTATTTATAAAAAATATATACTCCTTAAGAAAGGAATTTTATTTATGAACAAAAGTAAAGACAAAAAATGGTTACTATGGGGATTACTTATATTTCTGCCACCAATAGGCATTGTTTATATGTGGGTTACAAAAAAAGATTTTACTCAAAAGACAAAAATTATATTAAGTATTGTATTTTCTCTTTGGTTTATTATTGTTCTTGCTTCTGGAAATAACAATAATACTACCAATCAACAAAGTGTTGCAAATAATGTATCTACAAAAGAACAAAATACAAATAATATAACAAAAGAAACTAAACCTACTATTTCTAATGAAATTAAAACTAAATTTGATGAAAATATTACATCTAACAAATATACTTCGTTATCCCAGCTAGAACTTGATGAACTTCAACAATTATATTTAAATTTTGATTCTTCAATGTCTTATTTGGAAGCTCTCGAATATATACAAAATACAGAATTACCATATTCTGTAGAAAAATATAATGGTTATCGAACATTTCAAATAGCATTTACAGAAGGTTGCACTGCTCAAAAATATAAAAAAGAAAGTGGTGCATATCTTACAATCACTTATAGATATGCCAAAGGTGAAAACAGTATAAATGACGATTTTTCAAAATATAGTTTTGGTACTTGTGTATATGTTTCTACATCAGGTATTTCTCTAATTACACATGATACAGGATATTACTTTGATATATATTCAAAAGGTACATATATCAAACAAGGTGGTAATACGATAGATAATTTAACTAACCTTAACAAAGACGAGCAACTTTTATACTATTTTAATAACCACGAATAAATTAAAGGAGTATTTACGATGGGATTAAAAAATAATGAACAACTATCAAAAAAAGAACAACCTAAAGCAACAGTTGTTCTTGAAGACAAGCCTATTACTGCCTATTTTATTTTTGGCATAGCTATTCTTGTGCTGGCTTTCTTAATTTCTTCTGCTTCTGTACTTGTTGGAATTATTGTTGCTTTAATTGGTATATATTTTGTATACAGTTATGTTGATTTCAAGCTAAATCCTAATAACCCAAAATACATTACAGACGACCAATTAAAACATTGGCAACAACTTGCTTCATCTGATAAAAAAACAATAACCGAACTTAAAAAAGTAACCTTGCCTATTTTATTAGAATTAAAAGAACTTACCATAAATTATTATGAGCAACTTTCTAACAGCACTGCTATTGATGAAACAGAAAAATATTCTGAACTATTATTAAATACTCAACAGAAACTAGTTGAATTTTCTGAATTTATCATCATAAAAGGAGATGAACCACAAAAAGATTTTGAAAAATATTATAAATTAGTTGCTGATAAATTACCAACTGTTCATATTTTACGACATATTCCTAAACCACAAACAGAAGATAATAATCAACAACCACATTCTACAAAAAATTCAAAAAATAACAATAGTAATAATTTATTATTATGGTTATTATTGATATTTTTACCACCAGCAGGAATTATCTTTATATGGGCTAATCGAAAAAATTTTACTGTTCAAAACAATTTTACGAATCAATTAAAAATTATATTAACAGTTACATTTTCATTTTGGTTTATTATTATTTTAAATGCTTGTGGAGTTTTTGTTAATACAACTACTTCAAAATCAACTGAACTATCTGAAAAATACAATTTTTATGAAAAGTCTGTTAATAATATTCGTGCTGATTGTAATGTAACTCCAGAACAGGCAGACGAGATTTTCCTTGTGCTTGTTGATAACTGTGGTGTATCTGACCTTATTAATTATGTTTTTAAAAATAATGATGGTACTTTTTCTATGTATTCTTCTGGTAAAAACTATAATGTTACTTTAAAAGATGGTATTGTTTCAACAGTTTCTCTTAAGCATGTATTTTCAGATGAACAATTATACCCCAAAATTGAAAATGTACAAGCAAATAATAGACCATCAGAACCTATTACTATAAAAGAAACTCAACCTGAAACAACATCACAAACTCAAGAACCAACTACTACTGAAGAAGAAACAACAGAACCTGAACCAACTATTAATGAAGAAAACAACGAAAATGATTCTAATAACAATGCTGAAGCCAATGAAAATAATAACGATGATACAGAACCTTATGTAACTGCTACTACATCTGCTAATGTATTTACTTATGTTTTAAATACTTCAACTAAAAAATTTCATGTTCCAAGTTGTTCAGAAGTAAAGAAAATCAAAGACGCAAATTACAGCGAATACACAGGCACTTATGATGAAGTAACATCTATGGGATATGTTCCTTGCAAAAGATGTCATTAAAGAAAAAATCAACAATTTAAAATAACCGCTCACTATTAATAATAGCAAGCGGTAATGTTACCTCTGTTAAACAAAGGAAACAAGGTTAAAACACAAGTTTATTATAACAAGTTTCCTTTTGTTTTTCAAAGATTTTATACTTATTTCTAAGGAGGACTAATTAATGTCTACATCACATCTTTACTCACATTATCCAACAGGTAGATAGGAATTAGTAAAAACATTAAATAAAAAGCTACTTTTATTTGACTAATTTATAATTATATTTTATAATAATTTTTGCAGTTAGGGCGGTGACAAGCCCGCCCTTTCTGTTATCCCTTAAATCTTAAAACATCGTTTCGATTTCTGATAAGTCAATAGCAAAAGTTGATAATTTCAATTTTGCTATTTTTAATTGTCTGTCAAGCTCTTTGTTCTCGGCTTTCTCATCTGCCTTAATTCTCATTAGATTAACGTAGTTGTCAATCGCCATTTGCTTTTGTTCTTCTAATGTCATTTCTTGGCTCATTTTTTCTCCTTTCTCCATTGAGGTTTTGCTTGTCCTCCACCTTGCTGGTTATTAGTCTCTTATCTCTTAGACTAATTATAGTATATTCTAATTTTAGAATAATGTCAAGTGATTTTCTAATAATATTTTATAATTTCCTCATTCGTTGGTATCACTTCTATAATATCACCAGGTTGTAGTTTACACATAATACATATTTTATTTAATGTTTCAAGCGTTATACTCTTTCCAGCTTTTATATTCTGTGCCGTCTGCGCTGGTAAAAGTTTTTCTTTTTGTATCCTTGTTTGATTATATCCATGCTTTTTTAATTCTTTAAATACATCTATTTTATATTTAATCAACTTTCTTTGCTCCTCTCATATTTTATACCGATAGAATAACATTCCATCGGTAAAAAGTCAACTCAAGAAGTATTCTAATTTTTGAATAAAAAATGTTGATATTATTCTAATTTTAGATTATAATATAAACATAGTAAAAAAGAAAACAAGGAGAAAAAACTATGAATAAAAAAGAAATTAGAAAAGCAATAAAAGAGATTTTTCCAGAAGCAAAAATCAAATTTATTTATGACATTTCACAAATTACAAATTGGAAAGAAATGGAAAATACAATGCGCGATACACTGGAAAATGTGATTTTTACGGAAAAATTAGAAATGCAGGATTGAAAGGTTATGTAATGTATGGTGTATAAAGTAATAAGCCTCCGGCAAAAAAATGCTGGAGATAAAACAACATAAAAAATAAAGGTAAAATATTATGAAAAGATAACTAACAAAAAACTATACAATTACTAATACTTTTCTAATATTTTATTACTTTAACTTTTTATTGATTTACATGTTTATATATGTTATACTACCTTTTAATTAAAGAAAACAATAGTAAGACTACTTCTTTTTATTAATTATTTATAATACATAATTTTAGTATTTATTTCGATATATCACCAGTTTTTTTCATACTTTTTAAATAAAAATATAAATTTAATTAAGAAAGACTCTATTGCATTTTTTCATAAGGTATCCATATGTTTTTATATTTTTGGTATGGAGACCTGAGTTATAATATTTCTTATGTTAAAAATTGGTATATATACAAAATCACTCCCTAATAATTTTATATTAATTAGGGAGTGATAGAGTAAATAAAAAGTTCTACATTCACAAAGATAGTTGAAAATATAAATTATCATCATTCAATGATTCTGAAAAAAGAATATTGCAAATAAAAATTGCATATGTTACAATATCAATAGAAAAAAGGGTATCTGCTGGTAACAGACACCCTTTGGGAACTACCGATAGACGGTTAGCCCGATATAGTCAGCTTAGAAACAGCCGCTCAATTTATCAGACAGGGCGGCTATTTCTGTGTTTTTCCATGATGAAATCCTATTGTATATCCAATTCCAAAGCAAGTACCACATAATGCTAGTACCGCTATCAAACCTTCTATAGTCAACATAACACACGCCCTCCTTTCCTAGATTCTCTTTCGAGTTTCTATGTAAACGGAGGGTCACAGTCCCTCCGAAGAGGGCTAACCGCCTACCATCTTGGTAGAACCTTAAATTATTCTACCATTGTTAAATAAGAGTTTCAACTCTTTTCTATAACTTTTATTCAATCACAATCTGCACTCTATCAATTGGCATACCAAATACACCTGCATAGCCATCTTGATTATTACTTGTTTCATTATCATGCTGCCAGTCAAAATATTCTCCATTTACTGGTGATACATGGTAAACTGCTTTTTTATAGCCACTCTCTTGAACAATATCTTCAGGTGTATAATAATATACTTCCAATGCGTCTATTGGCTTGTTATTACCTGCATAACCATTTTGAAAATCGTTAATATTGGTATTTCTTGTATCAATCAATCCATGCCAACCATCAACATCATGTACTCTGTATGTAGCATATCCTTTTGATACTTTAATTGCAATACCAATCATTTCCTTACCAACTATTCCTGCATAATCGGTAAGATTTCTTACAACTGAAAGCCATCTACCATCTTCCTTTAACTGCACCTGATATTCAACATCAATGTTATCTGTTTTAATATTATTTATTTCTAGCGCCACATTGTCTGATTTAATATAAACATCATTTTCAGGTACTTCTTCATCAATTTCTACTCCAAGCCTTTTATTTACTTGATTTGCTATATCTAGCATTCTGGCTTCAAGATATGGTCCAGGACAAGCCGTAGCCTGAAACATTTTATGTATCGTAAGATTTCCTGAAGTGTCACCTGTATAATTCAGTCTTTCAATACCATTTCTTTGACAAATATCCACACATAAATCAATCAACTTAGCATATGCCTTGTCGGATACTGCCCAATCTCCACCTGTTTCACAATTGGATACTTCAATGGTTACTGCTTGGTTATCATTTTCAGCATTACCTGATGTCCATGCTCTGTTTTCTTCACTTACATAAAGACCAACTCTTCCATCACTATCAATACCATAATTGGATGAAGCTTGCCTACTAGAATCTGCAAAGCACTCTCCACAACGCTCTACTGTCCATACTGCTGCCATATGATGAATGGTAATCTTTTTAATTTGATTATTTCTTGGACTATTACAATTTGGTGATTCTATAACCACATCAACTAAATTACTATTACTCATAAATATATACCCTCACTTTTCTTTATTATTATTTTTATATTTCTTCATTTTGACATATCATATTGCTTATTCTACTGCTATCAACTTTTGGGCTTGATTAGTTATAAATTCCTTTATCTCACCATATCCCCAACCACAATTTATAAGGCTTGAAATAAGCATTTCTGCACTTTGCACTTTTTCCAAATCACTACCAATGAAATAATCCCTTAAATTCTCTTTTGGCTTTACGCTGTACTCCTGTTCAAGTTCTTTTGCTGTCTTTCCAAACAAAGTACGATAAATCAAATTGGTGTAATTCGGATAAGCAAACCTTTTATGTGGACTATCTGCAATTTTCATTTTAATTGTATCTGTTAAAATATGGCGAATAACCACGCCCTTATCACGCTCAATCTGCCATTGTTGACGTTCTGTATAAATGCGTTTTAGTTCTCTTTCCATTGCATTGAATGCTTCAATGTATTTCAATTTCCACTTCAGCGCTTCTTCTCCACTAAATCCCATAACCAATAGGGAAAAACCATCTCTAGTGACAAAATATTGTTTGTATTTTCTGCCGTTTTCTCCAATATAACTTGATTCTATAAAGTAATTTTCAACGTGGGGATTCCCACCTTCCATTAGCATAGGAATAATTCCTTTGTTTTTACTTTCTTTTCCTCCCGCTCTTTCTGTTTCTGCGATTCTTCCTTCGATTGCATAAATCACTTCTTTATGGTCTTTTTTAAAGTTTTCTGCAATCTGTTTTGTGGTTGTCGTTAAAATTTCCTCGTTTCTTTTTCCAATAATTTCTACTAACATAAATTTATACCTCCTAATAATTTATTTTTGTTAATTACAATAAATTTCTTTTTGCATTTCATAAATTATTATTCCTTAACCTCTGGCAAGCCTGCAATACTTGTCAATATAGACAAAAACCCTGCCAATACAGAGGCAGAAACAACCATTCCCCAATCGACACTACTTATTACTGCTGATGTTCCAATCGTAGCGACAGCTGTCTGTGCAACCGTCTTGACTGCTCTAATTCCTGCCGCTTTTATCCAACTTTTTGTATTATTCTTTAATTCGTTCATGCTCATGCTCCTCCAAATCTGCAATTCTATGGTTTGCTACCCTTATTTGTTCCTCTTGTATATCTGTGCGTTTTTCAAGCTCATATGTACGCTCTATAACATTGTTGTGTTTATCGACTCTCTTTGTAAGCTGTTCTAACTTGTAATCTAATAAATTCCTTGTTCTTGCTGCCTGCTGACTATTATTGATAACACAGACAAGTAATGTCACTGCTGCTGCAATCACACTTGAAATAATCGTTTCCATAGACACTCCTTTCTGCTCTACAGCAATCTATTTTTGCATTAAAAAAAGACACCAACGTGTCTTAACTGTCATC
>CAJUBU010000004.1:60446-164533 GCA_910585095.1 uncultured Lachnospira sp. | reverse complement strand
AGCCTTGTAGATAAGTTTTTGTTCAAGGTCATAGAACGACCATGATACAGATACAAATTCCACATAACCTAATTATCACGAACATACAATACTCGAATGGCATTTAAAACTGCAATCACCATCACACCTACATCGGCAAAAATTGCCGCCCACATATTCGCTATGCCTATTGCACCAAGCAACAAACAAAATAATTTTATCCCTATTGCAAAATAAATATTTTCATATACGATTCTTAAACATTTTTTAGAAATCTGGATTGCTGTTGCAATTTTTACAGGGTCATCATCCATCAATACAATATCGGCTGCTTCTATCGCCGCATCGGAACCCAACGCTCCCATTGCAATACCAATATCTGCGCGGGACAACACGGGTGCATCGTTTATTCCATCACCGACAAATGCAAGCTTTTCTTTATTTCGTTTTTGTGAAAGAAGTTCCTCCACCTTTACAACCTTATCTGCTGGCAGCAATTCTGAATAAACTTCTTCAATTTGCAATTCTTTTGCTATCTTATCTGCCACAGCTTTTGCATCACCTGTAAGCATTACTGTTTTTGCAACACCTGTTTTCTTTAACTTTTTCACCGCTTCTTTTGCTGTTGGCTTTAATACATCGGATATTAAAATATGACCTTCATACATTCCATCAACAGCCATATGAATAACTGTGCCTATATGATGACAATTCATACATTCTATTCCAAGCTGATTCATCAATTTAGCATTTCCTGCTGCCACTTTTATACCATCAACCGTTGCCACAACACCATGCCCGCTTATTTCTTCTATATTACTTACTCTATCAGGGTCAATATCTTTTCCATAAGCACGCTTTATACTAAGACTAATCGGATGGGATGAATAACTTTCTGCTAAAGCTGCATATTCTAATAACTTTTCATCAGCTATATGATTATGATGGATTCCACTTACTTCAAATACCCCCTGCGTCATTGTTCCTGTTTTATCAAACACAACATATTTCGTATCGGCAAGAATCTCTAAATAATTTGAACCTTTTACAAGTATACCCTTTTTGCTCGCTCCTCCGATTCCTGCAAAAAAGCTAAGAGGAATACTAATAACAAGCGCACAAGGACAGCTTATAACCAAAAATGTCAATGCTCTATATATCCATACTTGCCAATTTACATCGGCTTTTAATATCAGCATTGAAAACAATGGCGGCAAAACAGCAAGCGCCAACGATGCATAACAGACTGCTGGTGTGTATACTCGTGCAAATTTCGTAATAAAATTTTCCGATTTAGACTTTTTAGAACTTGCGTTCTCCACAAGGTCAAGTATCTTTGAAACCGTTGACTCACCAAATTCTCTTGTCGTTTGAACCTTTAACACCCCATTCATATTAATACAGCCGCTAATAACCTCATCACCTACGGTTACTTCTCTTGGCATACTTTCTCCAGTAAGCGCACTTGTATTTAACGTAGCATTCCCGTCAACTACAATACCATCAATAGGAAGTTTCTCGCCTGGTTTTACAACAATAACAGAACCTTTCTCCACCTCATCAGGATCTACCTTTTCCAGTTTTCCATCTACTTCAACATTGGCATAATCTGGTCTTATATCCATTAATTCACTGATATTTTTTCTGCTTTTACCAACAGCATAACTTTGAAAAAGCTCTCCAATTTGATAAAATAACATAACGGCAACGCCTTCGGTATAGTCCCCCAAAATAATAGCGCCAACTGTCGCAACTGCCATCAAAAAATTTTCATCGAATACTTGTCTTTTTAAAATTCCTTTGATTGCTTTCTTTAATATGTCATATCCAATAATTAAATAGGGTATCATAAATAATCCAAACCGCACATACCCTTTTATTGGAAGAAAGGATAATACAATAATTAATATCGTTGAACAAATAATGCGAATAAGTGCTTTTTTTTGTTTTTTACTCATAAATAAATCTCACAATCATCTTCTACGACTTTACAATTTTTAACAACTTGTTTCATAACAGCTTTGATATCAGCGCCTTCTTCAAATTCAACAGACATTTTTAATGTCATAAAATTAACTATCGCATCTTGAACGCCTGGCGTCTTCTTTGCTGCTTCCTCCATCTTATTTGCACAATTCGCACAATCCACTTCAATCTTATACGTCTTTTTCATAATAATCCTCCATTCTTACTAAAAATATACTTTAATCAACTATTTAATATTATTTTGCAAGTTATCCTTATGAAATATTATGTTTTGTAAACGATTTACAGCTAATTGAATAACTGTAATCCTTTTCACCACTGCCACTGGTCTAATGAAGCTAAGTAAAAAAAATTATCTTTTATAGTAGCACAAAACTTTTATATCACTTTATGAATACCCTGTTTAATATAATTGCACATATGAACAATCATTCATATGTTTGAGTATATTATATCACTATATAAAAATATGTCAATAAAAAATATCAATAAAAAAATAAATAATACGTTCACTTGTTAAGCGGATATTCGCAATCCACCACGCTGCTTGCTTAAATCACCTAGATACTTCCTTGATGAGATTAAAATAAATCCGCTAATTGATTATACTCATAATCATAATTTCTTAAAAAAATATCATATGTTAATTTATTTTCATTTACCATATAAACATAGTAACATTTATACCACTGTCCCTGATAATAGGTATGGCGGTAATTATATTTTAATAAACCAGACTGCCCTTCCTCTAAAATAAACGCTGTTTCATTTAATACATTAGGCTGCCCTGCAAATTGTGTTCCCTTTTTTCCAAAATCTTCATTTCCACCTTTGCGTCTAGGCTTTCCCTGCATATTATCATACCATTTTATACGATAGCTATTTTTGCCTTCTTCATTTATTGCAAGACAAGGAATATTTAACTGATCAATCGTATAAAAAAATCCTTGTTCTTTTTTTCTTCTTTTTGAACCTAACATCGCTAAACGCATCTGTTTTTCATCAGAACCTGTAAATGCTTCTCTTTTATGTTTTTTATAAATCAACACTTCTGTAATATCTTCATTTGAAGAAATATTTTCTCCATTTTGACAATAACAACAACGTTTATAAAAAATGCCTGTTCCAGAAAGATTTACATGCTTATCAATTTTTTTTGGCATATAATATTGCTGTCGTAACACTGCTCCAGTCGGCGTGCGATCTTTTTTATACCATTCCATCTCAATCATTAAAATTGCCAACATATCTATTCCTTTCTGTTCAAGTGAACTAATAGGACTGAATTTTATCTTCTGAATCATCCGAATTGACAATAGACTTAATTTGTACATAATAATTCACATTGGAATTAACCTCAACAAGCACCCTATCGCCAACTTTATGCCCAAGCACTGCCTTGCCTAATGGAGACTCAATACTGACATAACCTTCAAGAGAATCGCTCCTTATCGTTGTAACAATTTTATAAGTTTCTATACAGTCATCATCTTCAAAATATAAATTCACTGTATTGTTAATCCCCACTTCATCCGCTGCTGAGTCATCCGATATAACTGTTGCTGTTTTTATCATTTTTTGCAGATATCTTATTCTGCTTTCATTTCTATTTTTTTCTCTTTTTGCAGCATGATATTCAAAATTTTCACTTAAATCTCCATGCGCCCTAGCTGTCTTTACATCTTCCAATGCCTCTTTTCTTACAACATGGATTCTATACTCTATCTCTTCTTCCATTTTTTTAATGTCGCTTTTTGTTAATTCATTATACATAATTTCCCTTTCTGCTCTATAATAATTTATATTTACTAATTTTAATTTTCTTAACTATTCTATAAACTAGAATTATTAATGCCGTGTGACATAGCGATAATGTGGCATATCTACACCTCGATAATGTTTTGTCCAAGTATCTATTATTGTCATATCATTTCTAATAGCCACATTTTGAGATGCAATATTTATATCTCTAATGATAGAACAAACTTCATCTGCCTTTAAAACTTCAAAAGCATATTTTTTACATGCTTTCGCTGCTTCTGTTGCATAACCTTTATGCCAATATAACCGGTTGAAAAGATAGCCTATCTCCAACACTTCCATATCTTTCCATGCCTGCATTGTAAGCCCGCACTGACCAATCATTGTATCTGTCTCTTTCAATATTACTGCCCATAAACCAAAATTCCATTTTTGATAACGAGAAATCTGTCTGTCAAGCCATTCTTGTACTTCATTATCGTTGAAAGCACCCTCATACGCATACATTGTATCTTCATCCTGTAAAATTTCACACAAAGAATTGAAATCTGCTTGATTCATCTCCCTAAAATACAATCGTTCTGTTTCAAGTATCATACTTTCCCTCCGCAAACTCCCATTTATATATTTGATTATAAAATGTTTATCTGCTGCCCGCAACGCATATTTAAAAACTGATTTTTCCTGTCTACTTTAGTAGTTGCAAATTATAATCTCATATTCTATAAAAAAATGTCAAATAAATATTTGCAATCCTCTTTACTATTTATACATAAACTTTATCATATAAATGAAGGGCTATCATTTTTACTTGACAGCCCATAATCATATATCTTATTTTATTTATTAATAATTTATTTATTTCACTTATACTGCTATATCCATATTATTTATACTATTTTACACTGGATATGCCTTATTTTGTGTGTCAGCCACCTTTGGGTCAACCTTTGTTGTCTGTGCTTCTCTGTATTTAAAAAATTCTGTTGCTACTGCTGGGAACAATGCATAAGAAAGTACATCTTCTTCTTGTTTTGCATATTGCTGAACAATTGGGTCTTTCTTAAAGTTTTCAAGCTGTGGCTTGATATTATCGGCTGGACGGCAGGTAATTGGCTTGGTATCACCAATCGCCTTTTTCTGCACTTCCTTGTTAAATGGCTTTACAGTCTGACCAAATTCGCCGGCAAGAACCTTCTTTGACTCTTTTGTAATCATCTTATATCGCTCACCCTGTAATACATTTAATACAGCCTGCGTACCAACAATTTGTGATGAAGGTGTAACAAGTGGTGGCTCGCCATAATCTTTACGCACTCTTGGAATCTCCTCAAGCACTGCTTGATACTTATCTTCAGCACCTGCTTCTTTTAACTGTGAAACAAGATTAGAAAGCATACCGCCTGGAACTTGGTAAAGAAGTGTCTTGATATTAACGCCAAGCACCTTTGTATTCATAAGACCACTCTTTAGAGCCTCCTCACGCATTGGCTGGAAGTAATTGGCAATTTCAGCCAAAAGATTCTGGTCAAGACCTGTATCATAACAAGTACCCTTAAATGTTTCTACCATAACTTCTGTCGCTGGCTGTGATGTTCCCATTGAGAATGGTGACATTGCTGTATCAATCACGTCGGCTCCTGCCTCAACAGCCTTTAAATATGTCATTGAAGCCACACCTGATGTATAATGTGTATGCATCTGAATAGGGAGAGATGAACCATCCTTTAATGCCTGTACAAGCTCTGTTGCCTTATAAGGAACCAAAAGACCTGCCATATCCTTTATACAGATTGAATCAGCGCCCATATCTTCAATTTTCTTTGCTGTTTCTTTCCAATAGTTCAATGTATAAGCATCACCCAATGTATAAGAAAGCGCAATCTGAGCGTGACCTTTTTCTTTCTTGGCTGCACTGACAGCTGTTTTTAAATTTCTTAAATCGTTAAAACAGTCAAAAATACGGATAATATCAATACCATTTGCAATGGATTTCTGTACAAAATATTCAACAACATCATCCGAATAATGATTGTATCCTAAAATATTTTGACCTCTAAAAAGCATTTGAAGCTTTGTGTTTTTAAAACCATCTTTTAATTTTCTAAGTCGCTCCCATGGGTCTTCCTTTAAGAAACGAAGAGAGGCATCAAATGTTGCACCACCCCAACATTCTACGGAATGATAGCCAACTTTATCCATCTTATCAATAATTGGCAACATCTGCTCGGTTGTCATTCTTGTAGCAATAAGTGACTGATGTGCATCTCTTAATACCGTTTCCGTTATCTTTAATGGTTTTTTAACCTGTTCTGCCATTTTAATCTCCTGCTACTAAAAAACATATATTACTATAACAATATATGTTTGATGATTTATTTTTCATCTAAATAGCTTTTCCTTTCCTAGACTTTAATTATTACATGACTCCAAACATCGCCATAAATGTACCTGCGGCAACCGCCGTACCAATAACGCCTGCAACGTTTGGACCCATTGCATGCATCAGCAAGAAGTTTGAAGGGTCTGCTTCCTGACCAACTTTCTGAGATACACGTGCCGCCATTGGCACCGCTGACACACCTGCTGAACCAATCAGCGGATTTACCTTGCCATTCGTAACCTTGCACATTAACTTTCCAAACAAGACGCCAGCTGCTGTACCAAAAGCAAATGCAACCAATCCAAGTGCAACAATCTTTAATGTATCCCAATTCAAGAATGCCTCTGCACTTGTTGTAGCGCCAACCGATGTACCAAGTATAATAACAACAATATACATCAGTGCATTAGAAGCAGTTTCTGTAAGCTGTTTTACAACGCCGCTTTCCTTAAATAAATTACCAAGCATAAGCATACCTACAAGTGGAGCTGTTGTTGGCAATATCAATACAACAACCACTGTAACAATAATAGGGAACAAAATCTTTTCAAGCTTAGAAACAGGTCTTAACTGTTCCATTTTAATTTTTCGTTCCTTATCTGTTGTAAGAAGCTTCATAATTGGCGGCTGAATAATTGGAACAAGTGACATATAGGAATATGCCGCAACCGCAATTGGTCCCATATATTTTGTTTGACCAAGCTTTCCAGCAAGGAAAATCGATGTAGGACCATCGGCACCACCAATAATAGAAATTGCTGCAGCTGCTTTATCAGGAAATCCCATAAAGATTGCCAAAATATAAGCAGCAAATATACCAAACTGAGCGGCAGCGCCCAAAAGAAAACTCTTTGGATTGGCAATCAACGGACCAAAATCAGTCATGGCTCCAACACCCAAGAAAATAAGTGATGGTAATATACTCCATTCATCTAACAGATAGAAATAATGTAATAATCCACCTACTCCACTATTTGAGTCTTCAATCGTCAACATAATATCTGGATACATATTAACAAGCAGCATACCAAATGAAATAGGTACTAAAAGCAGAGGTTCGTATCCTTTTTTAATCGCCAAAAACAAGAAAAACAATGCAACACCAATCATTAAAAAATTGCCCCATGTAAGTCCAAAAAAGGCGGATTGCTGAACAAGGTTTCCCAATGTTGTTATAATATAACTCATCTTTTAACCTCCAGTTATCAACGAACATTTAATTCTTTCACGGCAAATGTTAGTTCATAGAAACTAAAACTTTACCTGTTTCCACTGAATCACCAACTGCACATTCAATAGTTGCTATTGTACCATCTTGTGGTGCGCTAATCTCATTTTCCATCTTCATCGCCTCAAGAATCAGCAATACATCGCCTTTCTTAACGGCAGAACCAGGTGCTACTGCAACTTTAAGAATCTTGCCCTGCATTGGCGCTGCAACCTTAACGGCACCTTGCGCACCTGCCTGCGCTACTGCTTTAGGAGCTGCCTTTGGCGCTGCTTTTTTTGCTGCTGGAGCGCTTGCAACGGCTCCACCTGTCTGTCCCTCTTCTACAGTAACATCATAAACATTACCATTAACAGTAATTGTATAGTTTTTCATATCGATTATCCTGCTGCTAAAAATATATTATAATACATTTTAACATATTTTTAGTAGACTCCCCTTTCTTTAAATGTTTAAAATTTATTTAATCTTTTCATATTTAATCCTTATATCCTTTATACTCCATTGAAAAGACTATCTTCTTCGGATAGAACGCACAACAAGACCTTCAGGCGAAGTGCCTTCTGCCTCTGCAATTGCTGCTGCAATAACAGCAATCAATTCCAAATCATCTTCTTCGCTCTCCTCCTCCAAAATAACTGGATTCGTTGCCGTATTTGTGCTGTTCTCTTTCGTTGGTTCTTGTGTTTTATCTTCTTTCTTTCCAATAACATTAACAAATTTGAGAAGATAAATAATAAACGAAATAAATATCAATACAATAAAGACTGTTGAAATACCAATTAAAGTATTTAAAGCAGCTTTTTGCATCTTCTCGCCTGTTGTATAGGTTGGATTAATCGCTGCACTTGAAAGGCTATATTCCTCGTCAATCACTAACTCAAAATCACATTTTCTTTTTTCATATGTAGCATTAATCACGATTGTACACAAAGTACCTGTTTCTTTGCTGATTTCTACTTTTGCATTATCTATAGAAACTAATCTTCCTAAATCCTCACGGGTTTTCACCCATCCATTATAAAATTCTACTGTTGCAACATTCATGCCAGACATATTAACAATATAACGATTGCCATCAATATCTCCTAATCCTCTGGCACTTTCTGCATCTGCTTTGATTTCATCATCAGAGGCATCGTTAAGATAGCTGATAACACCTACTGCCCATGCAGTAATATTATCTGAAACGATACTCAGATTGCTCTCTTTTACAGATTCCTTTGTTTTACTTGAAGAAATCTGGTCTGAACAAGCTGTCAATGAAAACGCACAGACAATCGTGCAAAGCAACAATAAGAATTTCTTAATACTCTTATTTTTCATATTGTCTATCTCCTACTATTAAACTGTGCCATGCTTTTTTTCTATACGCAATTCTCTCTTAAAATAAAGCATCTCAAGAGCTGCTGCAATATATTTTCTTGTATCTTCAGGTTCAATAATAGCATCAACATAACCTCTTGCGGCTGCCGACTCAACGCCTGTCTGCAAAGCAGCATATTCTGAAGCCTTTTGCGAAATTGTTGCAGACACATCTTTTGATGCAGCCAATTCATCTGCATACATAATCTTAGCTGCCAATGAGGCATCCATCATTCCTATGCTTGCATTGCTCCACGCATAAGTCATATCTGCGCCAATAGACTTTGAATTCATTGAGACATAAGCACTGCCATAAGCTTCACCTGTTATAATATTTACTTTTGGAACATCTGCATTTGCAAACGCATATGTAAGTTTAGCAAGTGCCTTTGCAATCGTTCTCTCACTTCGCACTGTTGCTTCAAACCCTTTTACATTGGTAAACGTCACAACTGGAATCGCAAACGCATTGCAAAATGTTACAAAATCAGCCGCTTTATATGCACCATCTGTTGAGATAACGGCATCAAACTCTGTCGCTTTACTGCCTTCATCATCAAACAATGCAGTTCTGTTTGCAACAGCTCCAACAGTCATACCATCAATTTGAATAAATCCTGTAACCATCTCTTTCGCATAGGCCGCCTTTACTTCAATAAATAAATTATCATCGGAAATATCAGCAAGTGCCAATGCTGGATCAGCAATCTCTGCCGCCATATCAGGACAAACTCGATTTAAGTCATCTTGTGTATCTGTACTATTGTCTGTATTATTATTTGCTGGAAGGATTGAAACAAGCTGTCTGATACCATTTGCAATGGTCTCCTCATCTCCAACAAAATCAACAACGCCTGATTCTGCTTGAAATACAGCGCTTGATGTATCAAGCTTTTCTGTATAATTGCCCTCCAGTGCATTTGGACTATTTACAAAAAATTTTGCATTTTTTTCTTCCATAAATGTAAAATCAGACAAACCTGCAAGCACTGCAAGTCCACCTCCACAATTTCCATAAACGGCTGTTATCTGTGGAATGACACCAGAAGCATCAGACATCATCTTATAAATCTTGCCAAATCCGTCCAAAGCATCTGTGGCCTCCTGAAGCCTTATTCCTGCACAATCAATCAGACCTAATACAGGCGCTCCCATCTTCATAGCCATATCGTAGATACCTGCTATCTTTTTTGCATGCATCTCACCGATTGTACCATTCATAATAGTGGCATCCTGACTATATATGTATACAAGACTGCCATTGATAACTCCATAACCGGTAATGACACCATCTGATGGAGCCGCTTTTTCTGCAATGTTAAAATTGGTAGCTCTTGCTTTTACACCAGCACCAATTTCAACAAAACTGTTGTCGTCAAGAATAGCTTCAATCCTCATTCTTGCTGACACAGATGTTGTGTTACTCATATCCTAGACCTCCTGGTAAATTATAGCAGCAAAAAATCACTGCATATTATTATTTATTTTATAATAAATTGTCACAAAATACAAGAATAAAGGAAAAGATTTGATAATATTTTCGTATAAATAGGATTCTTCTTTAAAAAAATAAATTCTTTGCCGTATTGATACTTTAGTAAAATAAGTTGAGTTCAATCAATATCTATGATAAAATAAAGGCATTAAATAAGTGGTGGATAAATGGAAAATAAAGAAATCCAATAAAATTTGTGTCTGTACCCTGCTTGACACAAACTTATGAAACAAAAGTTCGCATAGAAATGAGGAATGGATATGGAATATATAAAAGAAGTATTTGCGCAATATGACAGACAATGTATCCGAGTTTATCAAGCATACAATTCCATTATTGCCAAAGAAGCGATTGCACTTCAAACATTTGGTGAAAACTTTAACATTAATCGTATGACTTGGATAAAACCATCCTTTCTTTGGATGATGTATCGCTCCAATTGGGGAACCAAAAAAAATCAAGAATGTATCTTAGCATTGGACATATATCAGACAAAATTTAATGAGCTACTAAAAAAAGCCGTTTTAACCTCGCCCGATTCTACAAATTACACTGGTTCACAATGGGAAAAGGCTTTTGATGAAACGACTGTGTATTGCCAATGGGACCCTGATAGAAATATCAACGGAAATGCTATCAATCGTGCGGCAATTCAAATTGGATTAAAAGGGAGTACTCTGAGAGACTTTTTAGATACCAGTATCTGCAAAATAGAAGATTTAACCCCACTTGTGCAAAAATTAAACCAACAAAGAAAAAATGGAAAATTAAGCGATAAACAATTACCAACAGAAAAAATATATCCTGTTAAAGACAAATCAATTCGAATCCAACTGAATATGAAATAATGCTTTCAATTTATTGGATCTGTTATGGGACAAGGGGGCAGACAAAAGCTTGAACCGATCAAACAATCAATTCAAGTTTTTGTTGGTATTCTCTAGGACTTATATTTGCAAGTGATATTTTAATTCTCTTTTCATTATACCATACTAAATATTTATTTAATATATCAATAAATTCTGAAATACTTACACCTGTCCAGTCATAATTATAAAACATTTCATATTTTAATCTCTTGTTTCGTATACAATAATTTTTCCTTTTTCAACAATGATTTGCGCTGCCTCTTTGGCTATCTCATTACTTTGACATATACTAACACCCTGTTTTAAATAAAAATGATTGAGATTATATTTCATTCCTTTCAATGTTAAAATAACAGCTTCGGTCACTGGCACAATAGAGACAAACGAACCATGCTGTTCTTTTTTTAAAATTTGTCGTTCTTTATCACAAATATATATTTTATTGTATTTATCAACCATATAACAATCTATTCCCGCCTCATACGCCTCATTCATACAATAAATATTAGTCATTGTATGGTCAAGACGTGTGCCAATTGCGCCTAAAATATAAATTTCAAAAAAACCCTCTTTTCTTTCTTTTATTACATGGATTGCTTTTTTAATAGCAAGATGTGTATCTGTGTAATCTTTTTCTGTTGGAAATGTAAGAATATTCATATTCTTTGACAAAGAGTCCTGTTGTGAATCATGACTATCCTTATTTTTATATTTATCTAATGCTTTTTTATCCACTGAATCATAATCTCCAAGTATGCAATGAACCTTAATTCCTAATTTATCTACATACATAAGACCTCTGTCTGCTGCAATACAGTAAGATATATCCATTTTTTTTAACCATTGTTCTGCCCATTCACAATCAAGATACCCACCTGCAACAATTAAAATTCTATACGCTTTATTCATATATATGCCCTCATTTTTAATATAACACTACATCATTTAATCCCCTTCTAAAATCTGCATTTCAACATTGTGAAGAATAACATCTGTTTGTATTTTTACTGCATTAATTTTCCTAAGATACCAATAGTAATCTGTACTACAACGTAACAAATAATCATGCTTACCTTCTTTGAAATTCATATTATATCTACATTTCTCGATAAACTGATTATCATTATAATATCCAAGAATAACTGTAACATCTGCTTGTTCATCATCATTATCATACAATTTACCTGTATCAATGCCATCATATATTGCAGATATTTTTAAATAATTACCATTTTTTCCTGAAATAAAATTTTCAAGAGGAAATACATATATCCCATTTTTGTTAAAAAGTTCTGTAACCACTTTGTTATTATTTGAATTTTTCTTATCACTTTCTGCCCAAATCCTTGGAAGTTGACTAATGCTATAATTATGAAAAGCACTTATATAATGATATATTACATTTCCATTTCTATCAATATTGACCATTGGACCATCATAACCATAATCGATATATTCTACAATGGAACTTATTGTCAATGACTTAATATTTACTATACTTTTTTCTGGAATATCTAAACGTAGCCTTGAATATTGTGAAATAGGGACCACAAACTCTGCAATTCCATTATTTTCAATATTAACGGAAAAAACTTTATCTCCTGTATAATCTTCTCCTAAATCTGTTGTATAAAATAATTGCATTATTCCAGGTATATCTGTCGCATATTCAATTGTTAATTTCATATTCTTTCCAAAATATGCAGAAAGATCAAAAACATTCTGTAATTCTGCAACTATTGGATCTTGCCCTGTATAGGATAATGTTATAGAACCATCATCTTCATTTCTTAAAGCTACATTTTCAAATCCTATTTTATCTGACATTTTTAATCTTTCTAAATAATCAAAACTTTTTATTTTATCAGATAATTTTTCTTTATATTCATTATATCTCTCTTTAATGCACCAAACTGCATAATCTGATTTATATTTACAAAGTGGAACATAATTTTGATATATGTACTCAGCAACCTTATAATTTCTATATACATTTGTAATTCCATCTAATGAATTTGAAAAACCATTATTATCACTATCAATTGGCATTAATATTATTGGTACCCCTTCTATTTGCTTTATAAACTCCTTTTGTGTAAATTCTCCTGAAAGTTGCAATGGGGATTGAGATACATAAGCTGGATTTTTTTTACCAATAATAGAGTAGATAAATGTTTTATTAATAAAATCTATAAAAGTTTCATCATTATCTAATAATATTTTTAAAATATCTTCATATTCCTCTATATAATTTTTCAAATTTTCTTCAATTTTAACCCTCTCCACTACTTCTTGATTGCATTGAATTTGTTCCCAATAAGTCATAAAATTAGGAATGGTATCACCATCTGCAGTAAATTTATCTTGTAATAATCTTGCCCAATCATTTTCTTCCTTAGAAAATCTATCTAAACTCCAACTTTCAATAATGGACTCTGGTGCTGATACTGCATTATCAGCTATAGACACCGCAGTATAATTATTATCTTGAATAAATAAAGTATTACAAAGAATAAAACCCATAAACACAGGTAAGAATAATTTTTTATTATTTTTATAATAACTTAAAAACACTGCCAAAAAAATATATGCA
This sequence comes from uncultured Lachnospira sp., assembly GCA_910585095.1. Taxonomy (GTDB): domain Bacteria; phylum Bacillota; class Clostridia; order Lachnospirales; family Lachnospiraceae; genus Lachnospira. The sequence goes on along the minus strand of CAJUBU010000004.1, from coordinate 150,874 downwards.
CACCATAAAACAACAGAAGTATACAATTCTACTATAGAATGTCTAACTAATCCTCTTGAAAAATTTTCAAAATATGACCAACCAAATATCATTAATAATATCCATTTTTCTTTCCCTAATTTTTCTTTCATTTTCTTTGAAAAAACAGTATAAAGTAAACAAATTACCATTAAAAAAGGAATTATAATATATGACCAACTAAATAAAGTGTTTTCTGTATTACCTATTCCTTCATACGCCCAATTTTGATTTGATAGACTAATCATTAAAAACTCAATTAATCTATTTACAGGATTTATATCTTTAGCAAAACATATTATAAACCATATCAATCCACAAATAATTCCCCAACCAATTAAAGTTAATCCTAATTCTTTAATTGCTCTCCAATTCTTTTCAATAATTATATAAATAGCCAAAGAAATAATTACTGATAATCCAAATGCAAATCCTAAATCTAATCTATATATTGTACACCAAATAAACACTGCCCACAATATAATTGCACGAAAATAAGAATTTTTCCTTACATAAGACATTGCTGCTAAACATATTAACATTCCTAACCCAAAATATGACCAAAATTCATAAAATGGAAAAAATAGTACAATAAATAATGCCATATTTTCATTCCAAATCTTACTAACTAAATAATAAAATAATACTGCTAATATTGGTGTTAGTAATGCAGAATAAGGAGATACTGCTGCACCTAAATAATCATTATTAATTAAACCATATATAATACCTTCCCAAACTGATGTCATCATATGTCCACCATAATGTTCTACAATTGGAATTGTTCCATAATTTAGAAAATCAGTAACTAATATACTATAATTAGCACTTTCAAATAAATCTGGTTTATATATTGAGGAAATTGGAATTTGAATCGAAAGACATGTTATTCCTATAATAAACCAAGGAAATGACCATTTTTTCCATTTAATAAATTTATAACTTTTTCTTATTGTAAAAATTGCTATTACAATTACTATTAATAACACTAACATAACTGCAATTTTATAATATTTAGCAGGATTAGCCACAAATATACTATATTGGTTTAATACATGTATTAGCTCAATATATACTGATGTCATAAAAGGAAGTAACGGTAATATCATTACTCCTGCTGACAAAATTGATTTAAAAGAGTTTTTCAACATAAAAGCTTTCCCTATTTTACACAATATAAAAGTTAGCATTATCATAATCGCCATTATACCAAGCACAACTCTTCCATTCCCCCATTCTAATGCAACAAAAATAGCTATAGGATAACTTAATGAAGCTCCCATTAGCATTAGTTTTGCAAAATCATCGGAAGAAATATATCTATCTAGATTCAATACTATATAAACAATTATAACAATAGAAACAAGCATAATTACATAATCCGAAAAATAGTAAATATATGACATTACTTTTTTATCATTAAAATATGTAATACAACGTAAGATAAGATTACAATTTGCCAAAATCATAAAATGATTTATAAATGATTCTACTTTTTTGGCTTCATCACTTTTTTGAATATATAAAAAATAGTTAAAAAATAGATAAAATAAAACAAATGCTATTGCAAAAAAAATAAACCAATATTTAAAATTATTAATTCTTCTTAATACATCAACATTTGCGGCTAATCCTGATCCTATTACACGACTGAATTCTGTCACATCATTCCTAATTGCATCCAAAGGATTATATAAAAGAACTAATGAAACAGAAAAATATAATGATAAAGAAAATCCTCTTTTTTGGGGAATATTCTTAAATATTTTTAAAATATCTTCAATTTTACAAACTGTATAACAAAGAATACTACTCATAAAAAGTAAAAAAACAACTTTTAATATTAGTTCAAAAATACTTCCCTTTGTAAAATATCTATATATAAATTGAAATCCAATAACAAGATTTCCATTCAATATATTTTCATTATTATAACAATTTCCAAAAATAATAGGAGCTGTACCTTGACTATAATATAATGCAGATAATCCACTCTCACATAAAAAAGAAATAGTATATGTTTCACCCTTTTTAAGCTTAATACTATTTAGTTCAATTTTATTCCATGTATAATTAACATATTCAGAAGTTCTAATTACATCTTTAACAACTACATTTCCTGATTGATTTGAAATAATAACATCAATTTCTTCTCCTGTTATATTTCCAAAATAAACATAAATACTATGTAAAATATTGCCTTTTGCAAGAAAAGTTTGAGATATATTTTTCTCATATGTCAATATTTCTGATTCTTTTTCAGAAAAATCATTCTGATAATTATAATCTTTATAATTATAAAAAGGATCTAATCCATTAATCAATAATGCTTGTCCTATAACTATTAATACACATACAGACAATACAAGTTTTATAATTCCTATAATATACCTATTATTCTTTATCTTATTCACAAAATATGACACTATTTAAAATCTCCTCTATATTTTTGATTACTTCATATATATTATTTTTAAATTTTCAATATTATACAGAAATCATAACTACTCCTGCTAAAATAAAACATACACCTATTATCTTTTTTAAAAATATATCCTCTTTCAGCAATATATATGACAATATAATTGTCCATACATAAGTTAAAGCAGTTAAAGGTAAAACAACAGAATAAGGCAAATAATGTAATACATAAATATTAATTACAGCAGAAATAATATATAATCCACATCCTATATATATATTCTTATCTTTTATTATTGTAACAATGCCATCTAAATCTGAGGCTTTTTTTAAAAAAAGAGAAGCAATAGAACCTATAAAAGTCATAAAAATAATAAATATATAATACCTCAACCTTCATCACCTCCAGCAATTAAAATCACACCAACTACAATAAATAATATACCAATACACTTTAAAATTGTAATTTCTTCTTTCAAAACAATTTTTGCTAATATTATACTTAAAACATAATTTATGCTAAGTATTGGTTGCAATACAGACAATTTACCATAGCGATAAGCTATAATCATAATCAATGCACCTATTCCATAAAATAGAAAACCTATTAACAACCATTTAAAACCTAGTGTTGACGACACTTTCCAAAGCAATTGCCCTACACATACACAAATAGCTGATAATAACATCAATAAAATTCCTTTTTGATTTTTTTTTATTGAATTTAACATTTTTTCTCCTGTTTTGGTTTATAAATTCCAAACATATTTTTTAATAATATCATCATTAATTCACTATTACCCTTAAAAAAACTAATTTTTGTTGGTATTTTTCTTTTTCTCGGATAAGCTCTTGTAACAGGAATTTCACAAACTTTCATTCCAATTTGAGAAGCCCGAACCGACAAATATGCCAATAATTCATATGTCATAAAAATATCTCTTAAAGGTTGTACTCTCTCATCAAGCAAGTATTTAACAGAATATGCACGATACGCATTTGTTGTATCAGTAAATCTTTTGTGAGCTGTTAAAGAAATAATTGGTGCATGAATTACTTTCACTGATATCTTTCGAATAAATGGTGTATTAATTGCCCTTCCACCTTTAATAAATCGTGAACCTTGTATAAAATCATAACCTTGTTCTAATTTTTTTATAAATTTTGGTACATCTTCAATACTATCTTTATTATTTCCATCAATAGTAATAATTCCCTTGTATTTACGTTGTAAAGCCCACCAAAATCCCATACGAAGCTGTGCACCTTGTTTTCCTATATCCTTTTTAACAAGCAATGTATTAACACCTAACTGTTTTAATTTATTTTTTGAAGTACAACCATCTATAGAGTCTCCATCACAAATAACTAAATCAGCATATTCTTTAACATTATACTTTAAGGCTCTTAAAAGTTCTTTATGAATTCTATTTCCTTCATTGATTATAGGAATTAAAACCACATAGTCTTTTGTTTTTTGTTCATATTCATTTGCCTCAAATCTAGGTACTCCTGTTTGTCTTTCATATATCATGAAAATACCTCCTTTATATACAACATTACTTTTCTTATAGAATCCATATCATGTTGCACACTCATTTCAATTGATACAAATCCTCTATAATAATCTTGTAATAGAGGAACTAAATCTTGATGAATTTTTCTTTTTTTTATTATTCTCAAATTAGGTTCACTGATATGTATATGATTAATTTTATCAATATTACCAAATAGTATCTCAATAGACTCATTATTGTGAATCATAGTACCCAGATCAAGATTTAATTTAAATCCTTTAGAACTTACCTGTTCAATTAAGTTTAATGCTTCCTGTGTTGTATTAATATAATTTGTATTATAAATTGGTGGATTGGCTTCCATTCCAATTATAGTTTTTTTTAAATATGCATAATCTCCTATTTCCTTAAAAAAAGAAATCGCACTTTTACTGCTTTTACCTTCTCCCACAGAACGATTTTTAGGGCATCCAAACACCAAATTGTTACATTCCATTACTGAGGCAAAATCAATTGCCTTTTTTGTGTACTTAATTAAACTATTATATTCTGTTACAGAATTAAATAAATTTTCCTTTCTTCCATGCCAAATAGACTGCATAGAAGAAATTTTCAATCCATATTTTTGAGTTATTTCTTTTTTCCATTGCCTAGCATCGGCTAATCTTTCATAAGGTTTTTCCTGAAAAATTCTTGTTGGAGCTATCTCAATACCTTCATATCCCATATCGTGTAATAATTGATACATTTTCTCATCATTTTCCTGCTTCCATGCTATATTTGATATTGACTTTTTCATTTTAATTACCTTTCCTTTTACTAAGATGACAAACTATTTTTTACAAATTCAGCAATAGAATTCATTATTTGCAATTTATTTAAAATATAACCATTCTTTCCTTCAAATAAACTTGCATACTTTGTTCTAAAATCATAATGTATTGGTATTTGTACTATTTCATTAACAAATTTTTTCTTTTCAAGAAATTCATACAGTTCACTTACATTTATCGGTTCTGTAGCACAATGCCACAAAGATATTCCATTAGATAGACAAATTTGAATATCATCCCATAACCGTTCTAATGGATAAAATTGATAACTATTTCTACTATCTGTAAAATAAATTGCTGAAAAACCAATGGATTGAAAAATTTGTTTTAAGTATCTTTTTTCCCTTTGATTTAAAACTTTACATTTATAAAATCCACTCTTTTGTAAGCTATAAAATTGTTTTAAATTACCATTTTTAGATAATAATTCCATAAATTTATCTTCTTTTAACATAGAAGGAATTATATTAATATAATCATAAATAAAATTTTTTTTAATATTAATACCAAACAATCCCGGCAATCTAATAATTACTGCTTGTGGATAATTTTCTCTCACACGACATTCCAACCAATATCTATTTAAGCCATAAGCATGCAAGCCATCTGTATCAACTACAACTGATTCATCCATACCTACTGATTGTTTTAATACATCAACTGTTGAAATCAAAACTAATTTTTTAGGATTAATTTTATTTATATTTTTTTCTGCTTGATAAATCAATTCCATATCTTGTTCTGGTGAAATATTTGCCAAATATTTCTCAGCTCTCAAGCCTGCATATATTAATAAATCTGGTCTTAAACCATATGCTTTGTCAATATTTTTTGAATTAAAAACATACTCAAATTTTCCTTTTGCATAAATATTGCTTCCAACAAATCCTGTATATCCTACTAAAGCATTCATATTCATATCCTTTTTATTTTGTTAATTTTTCAATACTTTCAAAGCTATAATGTTTTCGCTTAAATACTAAATCTACGATTACTTGCAAATATTTTATAATAATAGTTAGTACTCCAAACACTCCAAAAAAACCAATTGATAAAAATAAAATTATAGTTGTCCAACCTGCAACTGGAGTACTTACAAAATATATTATAATTGAATAACTTATCATAAATATTGCTAATAACATCATAATAATGGTCATTGTCTTTGCAAAACGATATCCAACATCCGTAAATAAAATAAGAGTATCCACAGCTAAACTTTTTCTATATAATTTTTCTTCCTTATCTTTGTCATAAGATATAATTTTTTGAATTTTATATTTTATATGAGCTGTTTTCAATCCACAATTTGCATATATTGCTTTTCGATATGGAACAGTTTTATTCATATTCATTATCCTGTTAATAACTCTTCGACTTAAAATACGAAAGCTCTCTGTTGTCATCTTATAATTCCCATTAGAATATTTTTCATATATTTTATAAAAGAGTTTTGATGATATCCTATTTTTTTTATCTGGTGAAGCACTTACTATATCAAATCCTTCTAAGCATTTACGATATACAAGCATGATATCCTCTCCTAAAAAATCCAATCGAGTATTATCAAATTCAAAGACAAAATCTCCAATAGACAAATCTATTCCTGCATTCATTGCCATTTCAACTCCATGAAAATAACTCATATTCAAAATAGACATAGTTGTTTTTACTGTATTCTCTGCTACTTTTTTTATTATCTCCATACTTCTATCAGAACAAGCATCATTAACACAAATTATCTCAAACATTTCAAAATTATTTTCAAATAAATTTATAATCATTTTTATAAATCTCTCTACTTGTTCTTCTGCATTATGAACATATATAATAACAGATACAAAATTTTTTTCTTTATTTTTCATCATCTAACACCTCATCTAAATCATATACTGTATTAATTTTTCCTGACAATACTCCAACTAATGTTGGTTTAAATGAATATTTTTTAATCACAGTTGGTCTTGAATCATTAATTTCTGAACTCATTAAAATTGGTTTCATAGAAAAAAGAGATTGATTATATTGAAACTGATATTCATCTTTCAAATATTTTCTAGCCAAATTACACATATATGAAAATGCACTTTCTGGCTTTGCCACACAATTATTACAATTTCCCAAAAAATTCTCACTACAATACCCATTACTTTTTTTCTGACATTCAAACTGTGGCAACGCATTATAGCTTGTTGTATGTGGTGTAAATGTCACCGAAGTAAGGGAATGATATCCTGTTTTTCCGAAAGGCATAATAGAAAAAAAAGGACCATCCATCACAGTAATTCCATATTGCTTTAAAATATCATTCACATTACATAATATAATTTCACATAATTCATACTTAATTTTAAATTTTTCATACCCCAATATATCAAGAATCTGATTTGTTGAAGCATATGTTGCATTTAGGATAAAAGGGGTACTATATATATTACCATCCTTAGAAACAATTTCATAAATATCTTGTAATTTATGAATTTCTTGTATTTGAAAATTATATTTTATTTCTACATTACTTAGTCTACTAATTTTATCTAATAAATAATCTTTTAAAATCATTGCATCATAAGTATATTCTCTAGTTAAAAAAGCACCATCACACATCTTATTCTTAAAGAATTTTTCTGGCAAAAGTTCTTTACATGGAATATTTGCATCTTTACAAAATCTTTTAAATTGTTCCCCATTAGTCCATGAATATTCTGTAGATGTTGCATATATTTTATCAAATTCCCTATTAATACAAAATCCATAATCTTTATTAAAACGAGAAAAATATCCTGCTGATTTCATAGCTGTAGATATCGAACGTGGATAATGATACCCCTGATGAACTCTTGCTTGATTAATATATGTTGCCCTACAAAAGGGAGTTGAATCACATTCTAACACTTGAATATGCTCTCCTCTTTCTCCACAATGTACAGCTGAATATAATCCATAAAGACCAGCCCCTATAATTATCTTATCATATTTCATTCTAATTCTCCATTCTTGTTTAACTTACAAGTTTAAAAACATTATTTTCATAGTATAACACTATTTATAAAAAAAAGTATAGACAAATTCAATATTTAACAAAAGCTTAAAATAACTTTTCTAAAATGATACAAAAACAAATGACAACTAAATTCATTCGTTTTCAAATAATATTTACTTTCCTTTTTCACATTCATCGTTTATAATGTTAATTGTGTCTGTTCGTTGCCTGACACAATATTATTTCAATATAAAAATGATACGCAAAGCATAATATTTATTGTTTTATTAAAAATAGCGTAGAAATGAGGGTTTTTATGAATGATACAAATCAATCAGAAAATACAAAAGACTTAGAAAAAGAAGAAACTATTATCCATGACTTAACCACAGGAAATAACTACCAAACCTCATCCGCCAAATATCAGGACAACCTGTCCTCTTCCATCACATTTTTTGTATGTGGTATTGCTGGTTTAATTGTAATAATTCTTAATATTGTGGATGTTTTACACTTCTTTTCTATTAAAACTGCTTCTGGAATCCTTATCTGTATTGTATTAAGTGGGCTTTTTATAGCTTTTCTTGCCATTGGCTATATTACATATAAAAGTGCTTCTAAGGCAAAATCACAGATTGAATCCGAACAAAAAATAAATAATGAAGTTTCATTATGGTTAAAAGACAATCTTACAAAAGAATATATTGACACTTCTTTTGATGGTGATGGCATGTCTGAAGAAATGAAATATTTTGACAGAAACAATATTATCGTTGCTGCTATCAAAGAACAATACCCTGACTTAAATGAGGATATTATCCAATCAATTGCCGATGAATATATACAAATTTTATACAAATAATAATTTTACTGTCTTTATTTTTACATATAAAAATGAAAAGGCTGTCACATAAAAGATTAAATATACAAAATATTACTTTATATTTCTTTATATTTTACAATATTTTGTATGTGATTTTCTTTATGTGACAGCTAGCTGGCAAATGCTGTAATAATTCACTTGTCTCTATAAGTCATATTCTATAATTCCATCTTTTTATGAAAATACAAGCCTGCTGCTACAAATAATGGAATATAGATGAAAGACATCAAAAGAGCAATCATAAAACGATTATGCTCTATCGTTAAAACAGAAAGGTCATTTATAAAAGAAGAAACCCATATACTTGCAAGTGTTACTTTTTCTAACTTTAAAAAGGAATCTGCCAATCCTAAAACCATATTGACAAGTAACGGAGCAACAAAAACACCCGCAACAGAAGAACCTGTTTTGCGAAGGACACAGCTTATTGCAAAATACAAGCTAATATTTGCCATACAGTTTAAATATTGTACCGCAAGAATACTAAAAATATTTGTTCCCTCGCTCTCCCCTAATCCAAAATATATTGTTCCAAATAAAAATGCACTCAAGACAACAATAACAAACATAATAGTGGTCGCAACAAAACTAGAAATAAATTTTGAACCATATACTTGAGAACGCGAATAACCTCTTGAATAAATATTTTTGATAATTTGCTGCTCATAATCATCACATACAAATAATGCAACAAAAATTCCTGCAATTAAAAGAAAAGAACAATTAGATATGGCACCAATCATGGCAGTTATTCCCGAACCGTTATATTGTGCTGCAAATTCTGAACTAGCATCACACAATGCTTTTGAAGTCATTGCTGACAAAAATAATAAAACAACCATAACGATAGTACAAATATAAAAACTTTTTTGTTTTCTTAATTTTCTAAATTCTAATTTTAAAAGATTTTTCATATGAATCCTCCATTTCAATTTCATAGTGTTTACGCGATGGGCAACACAAAACTCAAATTTATTTTCCTATCCTTTCAATAAAAAAGTCCTCAAAACCAATACTTTCATTTTTTATTTCATATACACGAATACCTGCATGAACTAAAATACAATTTAATTCTGAAGAATCGGTCACTGTTGATGAAATTATAACGCGTTGTTCTACACATTCTATTTGCATAGATGGGTCTGCTTTTCTTAAAATCATCTCTGCTTTTTTTGTATCATTTGTTTCAATAACTAAAGAACTTTTACATTTTTTTTGTAATTCCTGTGCTGTAATTTCTTCAATCAATTGCCCATTATTCACAATTCCATAATTGGTGGCAATTTTTCCAAGCTCATCCAGCAAATGGCTTGATATTAAAAAGGTTACACCCTGCTTATTTAATTGGACAATTATATCTCGAATTTCTTTAATTCCAGCAGGGTCTAATCCATTAATCGGCTCATCCAAAATTAATAATTCTGGATTGCCAAGTAAAGCAATGGCAATACCCAATCGCTGCCTCATTCCAAGTGAAAAAGAACCACACTTTTTCTTTCCAGTATTTCCTAACCCTACTAACTGCAAAATATGGTTGATTTCTTGATTGCGATTTGAACCAGCTAAAATTGAAAATCGTCTCATATTTTCAAAAGCAGTTTCGTTTTTATACAAAGCAGGCGCTTCGATTAGAGAACCAATTTTTTGCCTGCCCTTATTCAGATTTTCGTTATCAAACAATCGAATCTGCCCTGAATTTGGTGATGTAAGACCAAGCAATAATTTCATCAAACTTGTCTTACCTGCACCATTTTTGCCAATCAATCCATAAATATCTCCTTTTTTTATATGCAGTGACATTTTATTAACTGCAATTTTATCTCCATAATGTTTATAGAGTTCATTTGTTTCAATGATGTAATCCATATTTATCCTCATTTCTGCGCTGCTTTTAAATAAACAATAAAAATTTCTTATAGATTTGTGGCAAACAACGCACAGACACAAATCCTACAATTAAAAATACTTGCTATTTATGAGAAACACGTGTATCATATCAAGTGAAACAAATGTATCATATTATCTTTAATGAATCAATAGAACTTGAGTGTTAAGAAACAAAAGGCATGAATTGTATCATATAAAGAAAGGAGTAAACTGCACAATGAAATCGGATTTTGCAGTAAATAACGATGAATAAAAAACAAGAATTAAATATGTTTATCAAAGAATGTATTACCGACGCGCTAATAAAACAAATGAAAATAAAACCGTTCCATGACATTACTATTACCGATTTAGTAAAAGTAGCAGGCGTTGGCAGGGTTTCTTTTTATAGAAATTTCAAAAGCAAACAGGATGTATTAGAGAAACATCTCGTTGTACTTATTGAAGAATGGGGAAAGGATTTTGAAGAACATGGAAAAATGGAATATTTTTCTGAAAGTCTGCTGAACCACTATTATAAATATAAAGATTTTTATTTACTGTTACACAATCAAGGCTTGTCTAATTTAATTTATGACAATCTGCGCTGCGCATGTAAAATAGATGAATCGTCAAATAATGTGGAACGCTATTCAAAGTCTCTCGTTGCTGGCAGTATTTATGGCTGGGTTGATGAATGGCTGCGTCAAGGAATGAAAGAAACCCCACAGGAAATTATAAAATTAACAGCACCGCCGCAATAATCCACTATATACTATAATAAAAAAGAGTATGCTGTAAAACTGCCACTTACAGCAATTTTATAACATACCCTTTTTTATATATCATAGTAAAATTTTATATATTATATTAAAACTTCATATATTATAATTCATCTTTATATAATAGTCAAGCAGATATTTATAACCTGCTTTACTATTTGCTAATCGAAATGTTTTAATTTGCACTTAAAAATTCATCAATACCCTTTGCAGCGGATTTACCAGCTCCCATAGCAAGAATAACCGTAGCTGCTCCTGTAACGGCATCACCGCCTGCATACACAGCTTCCTTTGTTGTTTTACCGTTTGATTCCTCTGCAACAATACACTTCCATTTATTAATGTCCAGTCCTTTTGTTGTTGAGCTGATAAGTGGATTTGGTGATGTTCCAAGCGACATAATAACAGCATCCAACTCGATTACAAACTCTGAACCTGCAATTTCAACAGGGCGTCTTCTTCCTGAAGCATCTGGCTCGCCAAGCTCCATACGAATACATTTCATCCCCTTAACCCAGCCGTTATCGTCTGTAAGAATTTCTAAAGGATTGGTAAGAAGGTCAAAAATAATTCCCTCCTCCTTTGCATGATGCACTTCCTCCACTCTGGCTGGAAGCTCTGCCTCGCTTCTTCTATATACAATATGAACTTCTGCACCAAGTCTTAAAGCCGTTCTTGCAGCATCCATTGCCACATTGCCGCCACCGACAACAGCAACCTTTTTACATCTTGTAATTGGCGTATCGTATTCATCATCAAACGCCTTCATCAAATTGCTTCTTGTAAGGTATTCATTGGCAGAAAATACACCATTAGCATTTTCACCTGGAATACCCATAAATTTTGGCAATCCTGCGCCAGAACCAATAAATACGGCATCAAAGCCTTCTTCTTCAAGAAGATGGTCAATAGTCATAGACTTACCAATAACAACGTTTGTCTCAATCTTAACGCCAAGACTTTTCACATTTTCGATTTCACTAGATACAACAGTCTTTTTAGGAAGACGAAATTCTGGAATACCATATACCAAAACGCCGCCTGCCTCATGCAGTGCCTCAAAAATAGTAACATCATATCCCATCTTTGCCAAATCACCAGCACATGTAAGACCTGAAGGACCAGAACCGATAACAGCCACTTTTTTGCCCTTCTTTTCTGCGGTTACTTCTGGCTTTAACTCATGTTCTCTTGCATAATCAGCTACAAATCGCTCAAGCTTGCCAATAGAGATAGGCTCACCCTTGAACCCTCGTATACATTTTCCTTCACACTGGCTCTCCTGAGGACAGACACGCCCACAGACAGCAGGCAATGCTGAAGACTGGCTTATAATCTTATAAGCTTCTTCAATATCGCCCTCTTTTACTTGATGAATAAATGCAGGAATATCAATAGCAACAGGACAGCCAAGAATACATTGTGCATTTTTGCAATTAATGCATCTAGCGGCTTCTTCCTGTGCTTCTTCCATATTATATCCTAGACAAACTTCTTCAAAATTTTTATTTCTTACGTCAGGAGCTTGCTCTCTGACTGGAACTTTCTTTAAAACATCCATTTTATGTACTATCCTCCTATTTTAATTGCAATTGCCGCAACCGCCATGATGTGTATCACCTTCCGTGAGTTTCAGCATTGCTCTTCCTTCTTCGGTCTTATACATCTGCTGACGCTTCATTGCTTGGTCAAAATCAACTTTATGTCCATCAAACTCTGGGCCATCTACACATGCAAATTTAATTTCATCTCCAACTTGAAGTCTACAAGCACCACACATTCCAGTCCCATCAACCATAATAGGATTCATGCTGACAACCGTAGGAATCCCTAGCTCTTTTGTAAGCAATGAAACAAATTTCATCATAATCAATGGTCCAATCGCAATACACAAATCATATTTCTTGCCCTCATTGTTGACAAGATCTTTTAATACATCAGTACCCATACCTTTGCGCACATAACTTCCATCATCTGTAGTAACATACAAATTGCCTGCCACTTTACGCATTTCTTCCTCAAGGATAAGCATATCCTTTGTCTTTGCACCAACAATAACATCAACGTCAATGCCCTGTTCATGTAGCCACTTTACCTGTGGATATACGGGAGCAGTACCAACGCCGCCTGCAACAAACACAATACTTTTTTTCTTGAGTTCCTCAACACTCTCTGAGATAAGCTCAGAAGCACAGCCTAAAGGACCAACAAAGTCTGAAAATGCATCTCCTGTCTTTAATTCAGCCATTCTTGCCGTAGATACACCTACAATCTGAAATACAATTGTCACAATGCCTTTTTCTCGGTCATAATCACAAATTGTAAGAGGAATCCTCTCTCCCTTTTCGTCCATCTTAACAATGATGAACTGTCCTGGCTGACAGTGTCTTGCTACTCTAGGCGCTTCCACATCCATTAGATAAATCTTATCAGCTAATTTCTCAGATTTTAAAATCTTGTACATTTACTATACCCCTTTCATATTAATGAAATAATTAATATACAACGGCTGATAGCAAGCCTTCGGAATCTGTCACTTTATAACACTGCCCATTGCTTACTCCAACACCGTAATATCCCTCTACTTTTGAGCCACTTGTACTCTTTTTATCAAGTCTTATATAGTACATCTGTATACCGCTAATTTCTTTTTTAGTCTGATACACAAAGTCTGCTGTCTCCCCACTAACCGAAAACTTACCATTACTTTCAATAATATTAAGCTCCTGCATACGCTTTTTTAAAAAATTTAACGCTTCATTATATGTATACTCCGTCTTATCTTTGACCGTTATATTCTTTCTTGTCACTGTACTTGACAGATTATGTTTGTTAATCACTATAACAGATAATACATATCTTCCTTCTTCCAATTCAATACCATCATTATATGACAAAGAATAGGTTGATGGCGTTGTTCCATCTATTGTATAATATGCCTTATCCCCTTCTAAAAGGTTTTTAATTTTAATCTTTGTTCCCAACTCAATATTGGTATCTTCTATATCTAAAACAGGTGCTTCAGGTGCCTTTAAATCAATTGTAAATTTAAATTCTCCCACTTCGGACTTTACACCAATCTCATTAACAGCAATTGCTTTCACTGTCACTGTATCTTTTTCAATTTTAATGGAATCGGTAAATCGAATACTATTATTGGTTGGCGTACTTCCATCCACTGTATAATAAATGGTACAGTCATCTTGTGCAAGAAGCATCAATTCAACCGCCTCATCAAAATCTCCCGGCTTTTCCGATGTTGTAGGAATTTCTACGATATATTCACTCAATATATCTTTTACCTTAGAGTCCTTATATTCCTCTATAATTTTGTTAATTTTTTCACCCTTTTTATTATCATAACACAATTTAAGAAGTGATGACAATGTTCTTTCATTTAATTTATTGTATGCTAAAGCTGTTTCTAATATTTCAACAGCCTTATCTATATTTCCTGTATTTTTATATGCTTCTGACAAAGCATACATCATATCAAGATTTTTCTTACCCTCCGTAGAATCAAAAGCAATTTCAAAATGTTTGATGGCATCCATATAATTGTTTTCTTTATATAAAGTCATACCCATCTCATAATTATAATGATAACTACTCTTTTGATTATTATGTATGACAACTGCAATAATAATACCAATTATCAATACAACTGCAGCAACACCGCCTATTGATGCAATGATAATCTTATTACGCTTGCTTAATCCTATTGTATGATTATCATTATTTTTTGCATGGTGTAATTCTGACGTATGTTCATGAATATCCTGATGTGGATTTTGTTTATTATTTATAATAACATTATCATTTTTTTTATAATTATTATTTTCTCTATTTGTATTTATGATATTGCCATTTGCACTATTATTGTTTGTAATGTTATTACTATTTATACTATTACTATTTGTACTATTATTATTTATAGTATCATTATGTACTGCTGATATAACTTTAGCATTAATTGAATCCGTATCAATAAAACGAGTAGCTCCTAAATTAATATCTATCTCTGTTGTATTGCCAAACTCATTGTACTGTGTATTGTGGTCTTCTAAATTATTGCCGACAGAAGCCTTGGCAACATTTGTTTCTTCTTCTACAAGACGTTGTAGTGATTTAGCCATTTCTTCGTCTATATCTACATTATCCTTTTCTTCCACTACAGCCACCTCTTTAATATGATTATATAAGCTATTTTATAATAGCATATTGTTATATTATTGTCAAAACATGTTTTGGTTTTCCATATTTTTCCTAAAACAGGCAAAAACTGAGAAACAATAATTTTCTTACTCGTTTCTCGGTTATAAAATCATATCCTTATAAATCTATTCTTTTTTATATATTTGCTCTAATATCTTGATATAATTTATTATTATAAATTTCTGCATTGTCTCCACAAAACGCTTTTTTTGCTTCTTCATCTCTTTGCAACTGCCACATAAACCAAGCAGTTACATATCCATCTGCCTCATATAGTGTCTGCCCATGTTCACAGCCTGTCTTTCGCATCATAACTTTAGGAGCATTTATATTTGTATACATTCTCTGCATTGCTTCCAGAGGAATAACCATCTGCGTCTCAAAATCACCACTCGTTCCAGCAATCATCATGGTAGGTATATTTATTTTTGTCAAATCATATGGCATATTTAGCGCAATTGCAGATTCATCATATGTAGGAGAAAGTGCAACAGCCGTTTTATAAAGAGAACTATGTTCATTTATCGTAATAGCATTAAACACGCCAACACCACCTTGCGAATGTCCTGATATACCGATATTATCCAAATCAAGTTTATTATAAAAAATACCGTTTGCATTATTATTTTCATCAATTATATAATTTAATGTTTTGTCTGCCGAAGCACCTGACCATGTGCTAGGGTCTTCATTTCCAATAACAATAAATCCCCATGAAGCTAAATGCTCAAATAAAGCTTTATATCTACTGCCATAAACTCCTGTACCATTTACAAAAACTACAACAGGATATCGTTTATTACTTTCTTCTAATCCTTTTGGATAATAAATTTCAAATTTTTTTAAATCTCCAAATGCTTCTGCCTCAATATATTGAACTTTATAATTTCCCATTGCCAAATATTTCGATTCAATTTTACCGCCAGTATGAACTGTTTTTATGTAATCACTTGGAACCATAGGAGCTGTAAAAATTCTAATAATTAAAAAAATCAATAAGGTTACGATTACTATAACTACCAATAAAATAATTCCCATAATTTTTAATGCTTTTCTCATTTTTATCCTCAACCTTAATACGATTATAATAATCTTATTATATCAATAATCTTATACTTCAACAATAAAAATCACATAAAGTGAAACAAATATTATAATTTGTATCACTTATATATAACAAAAAATAAACCACAAAAAAACGGATATTTGCTTTTATAAGCAAGTATCCGTTTTTTATTTTACAGACTCAAGCACTTATCACTTTTGCCTATATTAATAATTTAAAAATAATTAATTATATTTCTTAACTGTAGTAACTGTAACCGTACAAGACAATGTCTTATTATGTGTAAATGCAGTAATTGTAGTTGTTCCTGCCATTCTGCCGATAACCTGACCAGACTGTGTAACTGTTGCAACACGAGGATTGTTGCTTCTCCATACAATTCTATCATTATCTTCCGCACCTAACACATCAAGCCAATAAGAATCATATTGTTCTAATCGTATACTTGAACGGCTCATGCCCAGTGAATGTACTTTACAGGTCGATAATGCACCGCCTGCATTGCTCTCTACAACAACTTCTGCTGTACCTGGTCCCACTGTTGCAATCACACCATGATTATCAACTGTCACAATACCTGTATCTGTTGAATACCATTCATATGAATCGGTATTGACTGCTGGTCTTACTCGAACACTCAACTGTCTTGATTTTCCTGTCAGCATCCAGATTTCACTTGAATTAATCTTTACAGATGTAATATCAATTACTGGTGTAACATATACCCAACAGTTTCCTTTGATTTCATTTCCATCTTTCGATGTTGCTGTTACCTTACACTTACCAACACCAACTGCAAAGATTTCTCCTGCCTCGTCAACAACTGCAACCGCTTCATTTGATGAAGTCCAGTCCACTTCTTTTACAGATGCATCTTCTGGTGTAATAACAGCATTAACGATATAAGAATCACCCACTAACAGTCGGACTGTATCTGGCTCTACTCGAATACCTGTCACTGGATTAACAACCCTTACAATACAAGTATCAGACAATCCACTTCCGTCTGCCGCCGTTGCTGTGATAATTGCTGTACCTGGAAAATTCGCAATCAAATTACCTTCTTGGTCAACCGAACAAATACCATTATCCGATGATGACCATATGACATTTTTATTCGTCGCTGTACTGCTTCCAACAGCAACTGTAAGAGTTCCTGAAGAACCAATATTCATAAACTTATTGTGTTCACTAAGTTCTAAACTCGACACATATTCCTTTACAACAATCGTACAAGTTGCAATTAAATGTGCTTCTTCTGTTATAACTTCAATAATCGTGGTACCGCCCTTTAAAGCTGTAACAACACCATATTCATCAACAGAAGCTACATCTGGGTCGCTCGACATATATGTAACGTTTTTATTAACCGCATCAATTGGCTCTACGGTTGCAATAATCGCATATTTGGAGCCAACCCACATCTCCTGATATGTAGAATTTAATGTGATTCCTGATACAGGCTGCAATACAGTTACAACACAAAATGCCGTCAATCCAGAATCTGGATTTAAAGCAATAATCGAGGTTGTTCCTGTACCAACAGCTGTTACTTTTCCATCTTTGTCAACTGTACACACTTCTTCATCTCTTGAAGACCATTCAATAATCTTATTATCTGCATTTTCTGGCAAACATGTAGCATTCAGCCAAAATACTTGACCTTTTCTAACCGTCGCCTCACTAGTATTAAGAATTACCTGTGTCACCGGCTGTTTAACATAGATATTACACATCGCCGTATATCCGCCGTCAGCCGATTTACAAAGAATGGTACAATGACCATTTCCTACAGCCTCAACAAGTCCATTTGAATCGACCATACAGACATTGGTATTCGATGATTCCCAATAGACATTTTTATTCGATGCCTCAACTGGAAGAACCTCTGCTGTAATTCTTAACTTATCACCAATGGACATAATCTCATCTGTATAATCCAATTTAATCTCTGTAACTGGTATACTAATAAAGAAGTTACATGTTGCAATATAGGCTCCATCTTCTGTCTTACATATAATTGTTCCATACCCTGGCTTTACAAAAGTAACAAGACCAGTCTCATCAACCTTTAATACCGATTCATCCGATGATGACCATATTACATTTCTATTGACGCCTTCACCGGCTGGGCTAATTGTAGCAACAAGCTGGAATCTTCCAACCGCCATAGAAGAATGTACATTCGTTTCATTCAATACAATTCCTGTAACAGGCTCTCTTACATATACCTCACATGTAGCCGTCTTTAAACCATCTTCTGATATAACATTAATAATAGCAGAACCGCCCTTTACACCCGTTACGGTTGCCGTATAACTGTCACCTTCAACGGTAACAACATCAGGATTTGATGTTCCCCACAAAACATTTCGATTCGTAGGGTCTGCTGGGTCAAATATCAATTGAACCGTCTCGCTGCTGCCTCTATCAATCTGGAGATGTCCCGGATTAATATACATATCCGTTACAGGTGTTGTTACATAAACCGTACAATAATCAGATTTAATAACACCATTGACATTTTGACTGATAGTAATTCTAGCAACACCCGATTTAACACCTGTCACATGAAATACTTTTCCTTCTTGCACAACGCTAATAACAGTACCCGTTGGAATTGTTCCATCTTCATTTGCCTGATTTTCTACTGTAAATGTAATTGGATTCTTTTCAAGGTCTTCCTCTGTTACCAATGCACTGATATCAACCGTTTCTTTCATATTTACAGTAACTTTTTGAGCGCTGACACCAAAGTCGTCAATTACTGTAATTTCATATACTAACTGATTTGAATATCCCAACTCTGTAAACAATGGATTATCTTCATAATGTGTTGCCACAACCTTTGCTTTACCTGCTTTTTTTGCTGTGACAAGACCATTGTTATCAACATCAAGAATGGTGTTATCTTCTGTAGACCAACGAACTTGACGAGGGTCACCAGAAGTCTGTAACTGTAGCTGGTCGCCAACATTCATATCCGTCACTTGATTGCCAAGCTTCTTAAATGGAATAATAACATTGACACTGTCTTCTGTAATATTTTGAACAACACCACCTGCATACGATGCCTCAACGCCTGCTGTCAACGTAACAACACCTGCTTTTATTGGTGAAGCTGTACCATTGCTGTATCGGCAAATTCCATTATCCGTTGACCTATATCGCACGCCAGCTTTATCTGGATACTGAATATTAGACGGAATAATAGAAGGTGCTAATGTCTCAAAATCCTTATCATTAAACAAAAAGGCATTTTGTGTTCCATTATAAGGCTGTGGCAATGTAATAAAAGAACCGCTTTCTGTACTTCCACTCGTATCATACTTTATCTCACCGATAACCGTATATCTTTTTATAAGCTGCTCTATTTTCTCATCAACATTATCTAACGTAAGTACAGTGAGGTCTGTCTTACCTCCACCTACAACCTTCAAGCTAATAATATTAGAACCTGCAACATTTTGAACTTCAACAATACCATTATTGGTAAGAAACCCCTGCGCATTAGCGCCAACACCATTGTTCGACTTAATACCAATATTACCGTTGGAAGCATTAGAATAAAATCCAATGGTTGTATCCATCGCATGTGCATGGTATGCATCAATTGCAATATTATCCGATGAACTGTCTTGAATCGTGAGCGGTACATAAGCCACAACACTTGCCGTAGCAATAACGGATTCACTACCCGGAACGAGATTGCCAAATTCATCGTACTTCTTTGTTGTATAATCGCCTCGAATAATACTCTTACCAGCATTGAAACCACGCAATGTAGGATTTAAACCCGTAGCGCCAATCACTTCCACAACATCCTCATTACTTGATGTCCACGTCACCCAATTATTTACCGGAAGCTGGTCTGCTGTATTCTCATCATTACCAGACAAGGTAGCTGTAAGAGGCATATCTTGTGTTGGGTCAATTTGAATATCTTTTTGAGACAACTCAATCCGAACCGTAGAACTTGCTGTTGCAAACAATGTTGCACTGCCTAGCAATACAATGGATAACAAAGCTGCCCCAAATATCTTCCACCCTTTTCTTAATTTTTTCACCTGTTTAATCTTTTCCATAGCAATCCTGCCTTTCAAATATGTATACTTTCATGCTAATTTAGGTTAATTTGCATAAACACTTGTATCTATTATACACCCTAATATCCATATCGGCAAGGTCAACAGATAAAATTAGCTTTTTGTTTGAAAAATTTTCTTAAAAAATGAGACCATCGCAAAAAATTCGTACCCTATATAGATAGAATTAATATAATATCTATTATATCTGGTATTGAAATCCATTTTGCAACAGCCCCATCAACTTACATATTATTATTGTTATGTCTTATCTTTGTACTCTTCCTGAACCATCGCCACCTGCAAGTGCTTCTACTTCCTTGCGTGAAACAAGGTTGAAGTCACCAGGAATCGTATGCTTCAGCGCTGAAGCAGCCACGCCAAACTCAAGTGCATCCTTGAAATTCTTTCCATCTACAAATCCACAGATTGTACCACCTGCAAATGAATCACCACCGCCAACACGGTCCACAATTGGGTGAATTGAATATTCTTTTGAATGATAAAATTCCTTTGTATCTCTTGAGTAGATACATGCAGACCAACCATTGTCTGAAGCGGAATGGCTAACACGAAGTGATGAAATACAATATTCAAAATTGTAATCAGCAACCATCTGTTCAAAAATTGACTTATATCCTGCAAGTTCAAGCTCACCACTTGTTACATCGGTGTTGCCAGGCTTATATCCAAGTACAAGCTCTGCATCTTCTTCATTACCGATACATACGTCTACATACTTCATAAGGTTTTTCATAACCTTTTGAGCCTTCTCTGAAGACCAAAGTTTTTTACGGAAGTTTAAGTCAACAGAAACTTTTACACCATGTGCCTTAGCAGCCTTAAGTGCTTCTTCTGTCAATTCTGCTGCTGCATCGGAAACGGCTGGAGTGATACCTGTAAAATGGAACCAATCAGCGCCTTCAAAAATCTTGTCAAAATCAAAGTCAGCAGCTGTTGCTGTAGAAATTGATGAATGAGCTCTGTCATAAACGACCTTTGAAGGTCTCATAGAAGCGCCTGTCTCAAGATAATAGATACCAAGTCTCTCGCCACATCTTGCAATATTGTCTGTCTTTACATTGTACTTTCTCAATGCTGCAACTGCACATTCACCAATTTCATTATCTGGAACAGCTGTGACAAACTCTGCATCATGACCATAATTTGCAAGAGAAACTGCAACATTAGCCTCTCCACCACCATAATTAATATCAAACTCATCTGCTTGGATAAACTTTTCATTATTTGGTGTAGATAATCTTAACATAATCTCACCCATAGTTACTACTTTTGCCATTTGTTACTTGTTTGCTGCTAAAAATATATAAAATATACTTGATAGCAGCTTCCCCTTTCTTAATATTCTAATTATTTTAATATTTGTCCTTATAGGACTTAAACAATATTAAACGTTATCCTACTGTGGTTGTCCCACAAATAACTATACTGATTATGATTTACTTTTGCACTAAGTGCATAGCAAATCCGCCAAACTCACCCTTAAAATAAATGGCTTTCAACTTGCCTTCTTTGATAACAGCTGATTCTTGCTCAAATTCAAAACCTCTCTTTTCAAGATGATAAACAGCTCTCTCAATATAATTCGTTGCAATGGCAATATGTCCATTGGCACCACGTCCTGGCTTTTTCATAAGCTCAAAACCTGTTCCTGCAAATACTGAACTATTACCTACTTTCTTTTCAAAACTAAACATCTTTTGAAGCGTGTCTGCCAACTCCTCTGCTGCCTCACCGCTCTCCATATTGACACCGACATGTCTTACTTCAAAGCCAAGCATGGTGTCAACTGCCTCACGAGTAAGTTTTTCAATACCTGCAAAATCACCAGCAGCAACCATGTCTTTTTTTACCATCCATGAACCACCACAACATACAATCTTGCCAAAATCAAGATAGGACTTTAAATTGCCTGCATTGATACCACCTGTTGGCATAAATTTCATCGATGTATAAGGAGCTGCCATCGACTTAATCATATTTAGACCACCTGCTGCCTCGGCAGGGAAAAATTTAACAACATCAAGTCCCAACTCAATAGCGACTTCAACATCAGAAGGATTACTTGTGCCTGGAACAATTGGATACCCCTTGTCCATGCAATGTTTTACAACCTTTGGATTCAGACCTGGACTAACGATAAACTTTGCACCAGCTTCCATGGCCCTGTCTGCCTGTTCTGGTGTAAGCACTGTACCAGCACCGACAATTAACTCAGGAAACTTATCTGCCATAATCTTGATAGATTCTTGTGCTGCTGCCGTCCTAAAAGTCACCTCCGCACATGGAAGACCTCCATCAATAAGCGCTTTTGCCAATGGCTCAGCATCTTTTGCATCATCAAGTGCTATAACTGGAACGATACCAATTTTACCAAGTTCTTCAACAACTTTGTTCATTAAAACCTCTCCTTTAACTTATGATTGATAGTTTTATTATAGATTCCGCCCCAAATTTTGTCAATAACAACAAAGTCTCAACTTCAAACTTTGTAACTATTTTACTGAACTGCTGTCAAATATTACAGGATTTTCTTAAAGTGTTACACCCTGTTTAAAAATAGCAAAATCATGGAAGCCTGCAATTTCTGCTTTCACCTTTTTACCTGAAGCCACATCAAGCACTAACTGAAACAGCTCTTTTGCTGCATCCTCTAACGACAAATCGTCGGTCACAATTCTTCCAGCATTAAAATCAATCCAGTTTCCTTTATTACCTGCCAGTCTTGAATTCGTTGCAATCTTTACCGTTGGCACTGGTGAAGCAAACGGTGTGCCGCGTCCTGTCGTAAACAGTACCATCTGTGCACCTGCCGCTGCACAGGCTGTCGAGGCAACCAAATCATTTCCAGGCGCACTTAAAAGATTTAATCCCTTTGTCTGAACCTTCTCACCATACGCCATAACGCCTCTTACAAGAGAAGAACCCGACTTTTGTGTACAGCCTAAAGACTTATCTTCCAACGTTGTAATACCGCCGTCTTTATTACCTGGTGATGGGTTTTCATATATCTCCTGACCATTTTTAATAAAATATTCTTTAAAATCGTTAATTAAATGAACCGTCTTATCAAACAGTTCTTTATCGGCGCATCTATCCATAAGAATCGTCTCTGCGCCAAACATTTCTGGAACTTCTGTAAGAATGGTTGTACCACCTTTTGATACCAACATATCGGAGAATAAGCCAACCGTTGGATTTGCTGTGATGCCAGACAAACCGTCTGAACCGCCGCACTTCATGCCAATAATCAACTCTTTTGCGCTAACCTTTTCTCTCTTAAATGTAGCGGCATAATTCATTAATTCTTTCATCAATTCAGCAGCTTTTTCCTGTTCATTTTCCACATCTTGAACCTGCAAAAACTTTACTCTGTCTGGATTTACTTCACCAATATAATCCTTTAATACCTCAATACGGCTATTTTCACAGCCTAATCCCAACACAAGCACTGCTCCTGCATTCGGGTGATTGATTAAATCTGCAAGAACAACTCTTGTGTTTTCTTGGTCTTGTGTTGTCTGTGAACAGCCATATGGATGCGTAAATGCAACAACCTCATCCACACCTTCTGGTTTTGACATTCTGGCTGTAGTTTCAATTGCTCTTGCAATCGAATTGACACAGCCAACTGTTGGAATAATCCACACTTCATTACGTATACCAACTGTGCCATTCTCACGCATATATCCATCAAAAAAGGCTTCTTCTGTGGCTTCCACATCTTTATGCCCCTCTGGATTATAGGTGTATTCCAGCAATTCTCCCAAAGCTGTTTTTAAATTGTGTGTGTGTATCCAGCCACCAACTTCAACATCTTCTTGTGCATAGCCTATTCTAAAGCCATACTTGATAACCGCATCACCTTTTTTTACTGGTTTAATGGCAAATTTATGTCCCTGTGGGATATCTTCAATCGTTGTCACTGCTGTTCCTGCTACGTCAACAGATGTTCCTTTCGCTATTGGCTTTAGTGCAACAGCAACATTATCATCTTTATTGATTTTAATAAAATCCTGCATTTTGACTCCTTTCATACTCTCAATAATATTCTATGCAATATAAGGCTGTCACACTAAGCAAAATAACTACAAGATATTTTTCCCAAATAGGACACTACACCTTATATATTTAATCTTAATGCGACAGCCCCATAACTATTTATATATTTATGTCGTTTGTACTGTCTGGTATTATGCGTTTACAAGGTCATCAACAACCGCTCTCATACCTCTTTGTCTGATATCTGTTATGTATCCAGTAATAGCTTCTTCAAGACCGTCAATCGCCGATAAATCCTCACCACCAAAGAAACTTGTATTGCTCAGATAAGCATGTGTAAACTCTGCTGGCGACTTGCCTGAATTTTCTTTGAAGAAGTCAAGAACAGCTTTATCATCACGAATATTATATGTGTTTTCACCATTGCGACTACCTTGCAGACAGATACCGCCATTAAATTCGACTTCTGTCTGTGATGTATAAAAGCTCATCAACGCTGCCATTGAAAATGTAAGATACTTTGGCAGTTTGTTAAACTTCTTTACATAGCCAAGAAAGGATGGCATACATCTTGCTTCCCACTTAGAAACCGAATTAAGCGAAATATCAAGAAGCTGATGCTTTACAAATGGATTTAAAAATCTATCAATAACAGACTTTGCAAATGCGTCACAATCTTCTTTAGAAAGTGAAAGTGTTGGAATAACCTCGTCAAATAAAGTCTCTTCCATATACTTTCTAATCGTTGCATCCTTCATAGACTGCTCAACAATATCATTGCCAGCAAGATAAGAAGCCAATACAAATGATGTATGGGAACCATTTAAAATGCGAACTTTTCTTTCTTTATATGGGTGATGGTCTTTTGTAAATACCACATTTAACCCTGCTTCCTTAAATGGAAGCTCTTTTTCAAGCTGTTCTAATGGAAGGTTTGAATCACTTTCCACAACCCAAAGTCCAAATGTCTCTGCTCGGTCGATAAGCTGGTCTTCATATCCCCACTCCTCACAGAGCTTATCCGCTTCATCTCTTGGATAACCTGGAACAATTCTGTCAACAAGCGTTGGACAGAATGAACAGTTGTCATTCACCCAATTCTTAAAGCCATCTTCAAGCTTCCAAAGCTCAATAAACTTCATAATACATTTCTTTAATTCAATACCATTATCTGCAATCAACTCACATGGCAATATGATAAGTCCCTTATCAGCAGCGCCATCAAACTTTTTATATCGCTCATATAAAAGCTTTGTCAATTTGCCTGGATATGTTTTTGGAGGACATGCGTTAAAATCGTCTGTCTCATCGTAAACAATACCAGCCTCCGTAGTATTAGAAACGATAAATCGAAGTGTCTCTGATGTTCCGTACTCCATAAATTTATCGTAATCCTCAATTGCAGCAACCGCATCGACTACCGATGTAATCTGGCGTGTAATTTCCTTAGGCTGTCCATTTTCAAAACCTCTTAACTGAAGCGTATATTGACATTCTTGGTCATGGAATCGCTCTAATGTGCCAAACTCAATCGGTTTTACAATAACCACGCCACCATTGAAATCCGTTTTTTCATTTGTGACATCAAAAATATAATCCACAAATGCTCTAAGAAAATTGCCTTCACCAAACTGCATAACCTTTACAGGTCTGTCAACTGCATGAGTAATACTTTTGTTTAATCTTTGCATTGATACTCTCCTTTTATTTATTTTTACCAGTAAATGGCACAAAATACAAGTAGCAAATAGCACAATCTGCCCTCTAGCGAGCTTCCACGTTCAAATTGTACAGTGATTTGTATATGGCTAAACTGTTATAAATTACCAACCATAAATGAAATCGCACTTGTTTTTACTATAATACCATTGTATAATCGAATTATCAAGATACGTGTGAAAAAAATCTCACACAAACATTTTTTAGGAGGAATTACCATGAAACAATTTATGGACAACAATTTTTTACTTTCCACACCAACTGCTCAACATTTATTTCATGATTATGCGGCAAAAATGCCAATTCTTGACTATCACTGCCATATTAATCCAAAAGAGATTGCAGAGGATAGAAAGTTTGATAACATCACACAGGTATGGCTTGGCGGCGACCATTACAAATGGCGTCAGATGAGAACAAACGGTGTTGATGAAAAGTTCATTACAGGTGATGCAAGCGACCGAGAAAAATTCCAAAAATGGGCTGAAACACTTGAGATGGCTATCGGCAATCCATTGTATCATTGGAGTCACTTAGAGTTACAGCGATACTTTGGTTACAATGGCATTCTTAACGGCGACACCGCTGAGGAAGTTTGGAATATCTGCAACGCTAAACTTGCTGAGGATGGCATGTCTGTAAGAAATCTTATTAAACAGTCTAATGTGACATTAATATGTACTACAGACGACCCTGTTGATTCTCTTGAGTGGCACAAAATCATTGCCGAAGATTCATCTTTTGACGTACAAGTTCTCCCTGCTTGGAGACCAGACAAAGCGATGAACATTGAAAAACCAGAATACCTTGACTACATAAAAAAATTATCTGAAGTAAGCGGTGTTACCGTCAATTCATTTACTACATTAAAAGAAGCCCTAAAAAATAGAATGGATTTCTTTGCTTCTATGGGTTGTTCCGTTTCAGACCATGCTCTTGAGTATGTTATGTACAAGCCTTACACCGATGAAGAAATTGAAACCATCTTTGCTAAGAGATTTAACGGTGAAACTCTTACGGTTGATGAGATGAATAAATTTAAAACAGCATTTATGGTATTTGTGGGCAAAGAATACAATCGCCTCAACTGGGTAATGCAGCTTCACTATGGAACGATTCGTGACAACAATGTTTTAAGATACAACCAATTAGGACCAGATACTGGATATGACTGTATCAATACCTTTGACTGTTCAGCCGAAATGGCACAATTCCTTAATGCGCTCAGCAGTACAGATGAGCTTCCAAAAACAATTATTTACTCTCTGAATCCATCTGTCAATGCTGCTATTGGTACGGTTATTGGCTGTTTCCAAGACTCAAAAGCAATTGGCAAGATTCAGCAAGGCTCTGCTTGGTGGTTTAACGACCATAAAGTTGGCATGACTAATCAGATGACAAGTTTAGCTAATTTAAGTCTTCTTGGTAACTTTATTGGAATGCTCACCGATTCAAGAAGCTTTTTATCTTACACCAGACATGAATATTTCAGAAGAATTATGTGTGACCTTATTGGCGGATGGGTAGAAAATGGAGAATATCCAGCAGATGAGAAAGCTTTAAAGAAAATTGTTGAAGGTATTTCTTATAACAATGCTGTTCGTTATTTTGGATTTGATTTGTAAAATAAACATATAATAAAATAATAAATGTTTTATATTTTTGTTCAATAAATTCACGATCCATAATAAAGAGGCTGTTGCAAAAAGAATTTCAAACACTATATATAGTTTTATTTTACCATTATAACTATATATAGCATAAAATTTCTATTTTACAACAGCCTCTTTTATTGTTAAGCAGATATTCGCAATCCCCTACGCTGCTTGCCTATCTAAGAGAGCAAATATCCTCAACTCTTTTTATTTCCTTTTTTGCGCTCTATTTTACTTTGAATGTGCATTCTACCAGTCATTTCCGACTTAATCGTCGGCTTTTCTCCCACATTTGGATTCCACATCGCTTTATTCAAATCATTTGACAACTTTTTAATACAATCAGGACAATATCTTCCATACCTTATATCTGTACCACATTTTTCACACTTTATATATATGCCTGAACCATCTGGAATTTCAACTCTTCCCTGTTTTAACAATGTTTCAATAACACCTAAATCAACACCTGTTTTATCGGAAATAATTGCCGCTGGAGTTGGTCCATGTGTATCAAGATAATCCTTAACTTTTCCAAAATCAGTAGCCTCTTTTCTTCCACAAGTAGGACATTCAAACATTTCGCCAAAAATATACTTCATCGTACTACCACAAGATTTGCAAGGCTTACCTAGTTGATATGTTTCAGAAAACATCTTTTCTTTTTTCGCTTTGCTTAATTTTTCAATATTTTTGCCTAAATCGTCCACAATTACACTCTCCTTCCAACATGTGAATTTTTGTAAACGGTTTTTTATTTTTTTATAAAAACTGCTTATATGTTTTTGTGCTGCTTATTTTTTCTGTTATTTTATATCTTTATTACCACTGTTATTTTATATCGTCCTCTTGATTAAATGCCTTTATCAATAAATCTCTCATTTCAGCGGTAATCTCATATCGATTTTTCTTAGAATCCTTTTGCTTTTTCATCTTAGAAGCCTTTGTACCCATCAAAGGAGTTTTCGGTTTTTTAACGGCAGATATTTCTTTTCTTTGCTTACTATTAATATATTTCAGCAATTTATTATTTCTGACACTAAGTTTACAGCCATATAAGACTTCTTTTTCATTTACATTCACTTTACGCACAACAATTCCCATCAAGCTAAATGTAATATCCAAATCCACAAATACCAGTCGAACTGGCTCACCAACAGCCATTTTCACATCGATTGATGTAAGAAATGAAAAGCCATTTTCACTGACATCTCTTACGATAACTTCCAACGCTTTTTTATTGATTCCTACCTGTGCCACTCCATCATTGCCAAGAAATAAACGAAACGCCTCTCTACGATTATTTTCATAGCCTTCACTGTGTGCTGTTATCTGATAAAATGCTTGTTCATTTTCTTTGATAATCTTACAAGTAACATTTTTCCATACAATTGGAACTTTACCTTCCCTGATAAGCATAAGATTCATCCGGATATGTTCATTTTCAAGATTTAACATCTTTTTATTAAGGTAAATAATATCCACAATCAAACTTTCTTTTCTAACACTAACAATTTTTGATGGCAAATCTATATTTTGTTTTCCAAATACAATCTGTATAATAAGATTATCCCCTGCTTGTGCTTCTGTAAACGTCACTTATCATATCCCCCGTCTGCAAACTTTTCTCTTTACTGCTGTAACTTAACTTTTCTTATTAGTTAAAATCCACTTTTTGTTACTCATTTGGCTCATCCCAATTATGATATACATTTTGAACATCATCTTCATCATCAAGCAACGATAAAATTCGATTCATCTTCTTAATATCCTCATCTGATGTAAGTGCAACATATGTTTGAGGTATCATTGTCACTTCTGCTGAAACCATTGTCACATTTTCTTTTGACAGCGCATCATGAACTGTTGTGAAATCATCTGGTGAAGTCAACACTTCATAACAATCGTCTTCTTCATTAAAATCATCAGCGCCTGCATCCAGAGAAAGCATCATCAATTCATCAGCATCTTTATCACAGTCTTCTTTAGAAATGATTATCTGTCCTTTATTGTCAAACATAAAAGACACACAACCTGGTGTACCAACATTTCCACCACCTTTAGTAAATGCGTTTCTAATATTGGAAGCCGCTCTGTTTCTATTATCCGTGAGTGCTTCTACAATAATTGCGATACCGTTTGGTCCATAACCTTCGTATGTAACAGACTCATAATTTGACATATCGGTGCTGGCAGCCTTTTTAATAGCTCTCTCAATGGTGTCATTTGGCATATTGGAAGCTTTTGCTTTTGCTACCACCTGTCTTAATTTGCTGTTATTATTAACATCGGAACCACCCTCTTTGACAGCAACCATAATTTCCTTACCAAGTCTTGTAAATATCTTTCCTTTAGCAGCATCATTTGCTGCCTTTTTATGTGCTATATTAGCAAATTTTGAATGTCCTGACATAAATCCTCCACACTGTATTATTTTGCAACAGCCTTAAAGCACTGTATTATTTTACAGCAACCTTAAAGATTAGCTTTGATTTTTTCAATCATTTCTTTATATTCTTTATCTGAAAGATATGTTTTATCTGGATTCATAAGAAATACACCACCCCACTCATATTCATCCTTATACTTAGGACAGAGATGAAAATGCAGATGATGACCTGTATCACCATAAGCGCCATAATTTACTTTATTAGGCTTAAATGCCGCCATAATTGCTCTTGCCACTTTTGCAACATCTTCAAAATAAGCTGCCCTCTCCTGTGCTGTGAGTTCATTCATATCTCCCACATGCTTCTTATGTGCAACAATACATCTTCCAGGATGACTTTGTTCTTTAAAAAGATACACCTTTGATGTAGGCAGCTCACATATTTTAATACCAAATTTAGCAACTAAATCACCTTCTACGCAATAAGCACAATTATTATCTATCATTTTTACCTCATTTCTGCGCCGCTTTTTGTGCAAAGAACAAACATTCTTACTCGTTTATGTCAAGCAGCGCACAGACACAAACCCTACAATAAAACGTTTTAATCTTATCAGGAAAGGATGAAAATTACCTATCTTAACAATCTTTAATGGAAAAACTAATTCTGCCCATCTTATCTTTTCCCATACACTTACAGCGCACTTTATCACCTAATGTAAGGATATCTTCAACATGGTCGATTCGTTCTTTGGCAACTTTAGAAATATGAACCATTCCTTCTTTTCCTGGCGCAAATTCTATAAATGCTCCAAACTCGCGAATACTAACGACTTTGCCCTCATAAATTTGACCTTCTTCAAAATCGTTTACTATGGTTTTAATATACTTCATGGCTTTATCCATTCCAGCCTGTTCTAATCCACATATTGACACAAATCCA
The DNA here is from genome assembly GCA_910585095.1 of uncultured Lachnospira sp. Taxonomy (GTDB): domain Bacteria; phylum Bacillota; class Clostridia; order Lachnospirales; family Lachnospiraceae; genus Lachnospira. Next base: position 119,476 of record CAJUBU010000004.1, on the reverse strand, counting down.
TCATCAGTTATATCAATTTTTACATCACATTCTTCAATAATGGCATTGATAACCTTACCACGCTGTCCAACAACATCGCCTATCTTTGCTGGGTCAATGGTTGTCTGAATAATCTTCGGAGCATACTGCCCAACACTGCTGCGAGGCTTGTCTATAGCAGGTTTCATACAGGTGTCCATAATAAACATTCTCGCCTGTCTTGTTCTTGCGATGGCTTCCTCTACAATTGGTCTTGTCAATCCATGAATTTTAATATCCATCTGAATTGCTGTAATACCTTCTGTTGTACCAGTCACCTTAAAATCCATATCTCCAAAGAAATCCTCTAACCCTTGAATATCCGTAAGGACAATATAATCGTCATCGGTTTCACCAGTGACAAGTCCGCAAGAAATACCTGCCACCATTCTCTTTATTGGCACACCTGCTGCCATCAGCGCCATACACGATGCACATGTTGAAGCCATTGAGGTTGAACCATTGGATTCAAAGGTCTCTGATACGGCACGTATCGCATATGGAAAATCCTCTGTTGAAGGAAGCACAGGCATCAACGCCTTCTCTGCAAGCGCGCCATGTCCAATTTCTCTACGTCCCGGTCCTCTTGATGGCTTTGTCTCTCCAACCGAATAAGAAGGGAAATTATAATGATGAATATAACGCTTTTCCGTTATATTATCATCCAATCCATCTACTTTTTGCGCCTCTGATAACGGCGCTAATGTAACAACATCACATATCTGAGTTTGTCCTCTAGTAAACATAGCTGAACCATGAACTCGAGGTATAATATCCACTTCAGCGGCAAGGGTTCGGATTTGTGTAATATCGCGTCCATCTGGTCTCTTGTGGTCTTTGAGAATCATCTTTCTCACAGTTTTCTTTTGATACTGATAGACAGCCTCATCAAGAACAGCAAGCCACTCTTCATTTTCCGCAAACGCTTCCCTTAGCTTTTCAAGAATAGCATCGATATTTTTCTCTCTGGTCTGTTTATCATCTGTAAATACAGCTACTTCCATCTCCTGAGGCGTCACAATTTCCTTGATTGCCTCAAACATTTCATTTGGCACTGCACAGCTTACATAAGCATGTTTTTCTTTGCCTACTTCAGCTACAATCTTTTCAATAAATTCAATGACCGTTTGATTAACATCGTGTGCTAAATAAATAGCTTCTAACATCTTGTCCTCAGGAATTTCATCAGCGCCTGCCTCAATCATAATCACCTTTTGCTTTGTGGAAGCTACGGTTAACTGAAGAGAGCCTTCCTGCCACTGTGTCTGCGATGGATTGATAATAAACTCTCCCTTTACCATACCAATCTGTGTTGTTGCACATGGTCCGTCAAAAGGAATATCGGAAATGCTTGTTGCCAAAGCTGCGCCAATCATTGCGACAAGTTCTGGTCTACATTCTGTATCGACCGACATAACCATATTGTTTAGTGTTACATCATTACGGTAATCTTTTGGAAATAAAGGTCGCATTGGTCTGTCGATAACACGCGACGTAAGAATCGCATTTTCACTTGCCTTGCCTTCTCTTTTATTAAATCCGCCTGGTATCTTTCCAACGGCATACATTTTTTCTTCATACTCAACGCTCAAAGGAAAAAAATCAATTCCTTCTCTTGGCTCTTTAGAAGCTGTTGCTGTTGAGAGAACAACTGTATCTCCATAATGCAAAAGCGCCGCGCCATTGGCTTGAGCGCATACCCTGCCAATATCAACTCTCAAAATTCTGCCCGCTAGTTCCATTGTATATTGCTTATACATATTAATTAATCCTCCAATTACATTGCAAATATATTTCCTATAAAGTGAAACAAGGCGGAGTATAAACTCCGCCATAAATATTACTTTCTAATACCTAAACGAGCAATAAGGTTTCTGTAACCTTCAATATCGTTCTTTTTAAGATACTCAAGTAAAGCTCTTCTTTTACCAACCATCTTTAAAAGTCCTCTTCTTGAATGATGGTCTTTTTTGTTGACCTTTAAATGCTCTGTCAACTCGTTAATTCTCTCTGAAAGAATAGCAATCTGAACCTCTGGAGAACCAGTGTCACCAGGTTTTCTGCTGTAAGCGGCAATAATTTCCGATTTTTTTTCTTTCGATATCATCTTAAATCCTCCTTATTATAAACACCTGCCACTAAGTTTTAGGTCGGAGTGTCCTAGAACTGAGCGGCGGCTCAAATACATGACAAGTATATCATATCATTAAATAATACACAAGTACTCTGTTAAAAAATTTTATAACATAAACATACTTTTTGCAAATTGTGCATCCTTTTCCATCTGTTTTTTTAAGGCGTCAACCGATGCAAATTTCATCTCTGGACGAATAAAATGTATCAACTGCACCTCAATATTTTTGCCATAAGCATCGTCTGAATAATCAAACAAATTCGTTTCAACATTCACCATAAAATCATCGCTTACTGTCGGTTTTGTTCCAATATTCGTCACACCATAAAAACTTTCTTTATCAATCGTTGTCACAGAGACATAAACGCCTTTTGGCGGCAGCAATTTACTGATTGGTGGATAGATATTCATGGTAGGAATATTCATCTGTCTGCCAAATTGTTTGCCAGGACATACCACGCCAGTCACGCAGTAAGGTCTGCCAAGCAACACATTGGCAGTCTCCATATGCCCTAAGCTAAGCTCTTCTCGAACATATGTACTACTTATATCACGGTCTTGAAAACGCTCTTTTTTTACAACAATCGTCTCATACCCATATTTTTTGCCCCGTACACGAAGCAAATCCACATTGCCAGCACGTCCCTTGCCAAAGCAGAAATCGGGTCCAACAACAACAACTTTTGCACGAAGCTTATCCACAATAATATGTTTAATAAAATCTTCTGGCTCTGTATTCATAAAATGTTCTGTAAACGGATACTCAATCTCAACATCAATTCCTATATCTTCAAGAAACTTTCGGCGCTCGCTATTTGTACTGATAAAATGCTGATTTTTCTGTGGGCATATACTGAGCGGTATACTGTCAAATGTAAATGTAACGGCAAGCAGACCCAATTGCTGTGCCTTTTCTTTTACAATGGATATCAATTTTTGATGACCTAAATGTACGCCATCAAACTTCCCCAGTGTCACAGCTGAATTATTTTCCAGTGTAAAATCTTCAACACTATGAATATACTTCATTTGCGTCACCTCATTTCTTCATCGCCATTATAAAACATTTTTATAACAACAAATCTTCCTTCTACATACTCATAAATTCCTACAAATCTATCCTGTGCATCAAAAACATTATATTTGCCAGCATATTCCCCGTCCAATTGAAAACTATTGCCATTATACAATAACCTTTCCAACTCTTTTGGCACAACTAGCTTTGGATAATGAAACAGCTCCCATATAGGATAAATATTGCTTTCCAGTTCTCCTTTTATCATCAGTGCTGATATCTGATTTAGCGTCAAACTGTCGTCCATCATAAATTGACCAACTCTTGTTCGCACCAATTTAATCATACATGCCCCACAGCCAAGTTTACTGCCAATATCGTGACACAATGTTCTTATATAGGTACCTTTAGAACAAGAGACGGTTATCCGTACTGTTTTTTCTTCATCTAAAATATGAATTTCATTGATTTTTATGGAATCAATGTGTACTGTTCTTGGCTTACGTTCTATTTCTATGCCTGCCCTTGCAAGCTCATAAAGCTTTTTGCCATTATGTTTGATTGCCGAGTACATAGGCGGTATTTGCTCGTAATCCCCAATAAACGAAGTCACTGCTTCCATAATTTGACACTCATTGACATCAACTTTATGCTCTTTTATTATTTTCCCGCTGATATCTTGTGTGTCTGTGACTCTCCCAAGAAGCAACACCGCCTCATATGTTTTTGTCCAATCCGTAAGTAAATCGCACAGCTTTGTTGCCTTTCCAAGACATACAGGCAGTACGCCGACCGCATCGGGGTCAAGTGTACCTGTATGACCGATTTTTTTCATATGTAAAATACCCCTCAATTTAGCAACCACATCGTGAGATGTATATCCATGCTCCTTATATACATTAATTACACCATCCATGTGTTATGAACCCCATTTATTTTGTTTTTCAATCAATTCTCCAATTGCATTGATAATGTGATGTACTTTTCCTACACCTGTAAATCCGGCAGCCCTAACATGACCGCCTCCTCCAAAATACACTGCTATCTGCGCAACATCAATATCTTTTTTGGAACGCAGACTAACTTTATATTCATTTTCCCCTGTCTGATACATAAATATAGCAACGTCAACGCCTTCTGTCAGCCGTAGCTGCTCGACAATACCACCCAATTCTTTTCCTGTAACGCCGTAAAAGTCAAGAACTTCCTGTGATATTGCCGAAAAAATACATTTTCCATTGTAGAACATAACACTTTCTAACAATGCTCTTCCAAGTATCTGATTTTGAATATATGTCTTTTTATAAAAACTTTCATCTATAATTTGCGGATAATCAATGCCTTTATCCATAAGCTTGCCAGCTATCTGCATTGTCAAAGCAGAAGTACAACTATATTTAAACACGCCCGTATCATGGATAATTCCTGTATAAATACATTCTGCAACTGCTTTCGACACCTTTTCTTCATCCAAGAGCTTATAAAGCACTTCACATGTTGAACTTGCATTCTCCTCCACAATACAAACATCTGCATAATTCAAATTGCTTATATGGTGGTCGATGCACACAGTCTTTTTGGCATTGATAAAACATGTTTCAAATGGTTCTATCCTGTCAATAGAACTACAATCAAGAACAAAAAAAATATCAAACTTTAAATCAAGCGGCTGATGTTGTATTTTGTCTACATTACAAAGAAATTTAAACTCCTCACCAACCTCTTGTAAAAACAGGAATACATCGACCGACGGCATATTTTCTGTAAGATAATTATAAAGTCCCAACGTAGAACCTATACAGTCGCCATCGGGTCGAATATGTCCTGTTATTCCAATACATTTTTTATTTTCCAACAAATCAGTTAGTTTCATGTATTTCCTCATCCTCTTTTATAAATGCTTTATGACCTTTATCATCTTTTTCTATCACTTCATCAATTAAATGCGACATATTGACACCATATTCTATCGATTGGTCTAATATAAACTTAATCTCTGGCGTATTTCTTAGATTCAAATTTTTGGCAAGCTGCCTTCTAATAAAGCCCTCTGCACTCTTTAGTCCCGCTATGGTATCTTTTTGCACCTCCTCATCACCCAAAACACTAATATATGCCTTGCACGTCTTAAGGTCTGGAGCCACCTCAACAGAAACTACTGATGTCATAAGACCAACTCGTGGGTCTTTTAACTCTCCACGAATAATGTTACTCAGTTCCTTTAATACTTCCCCATTAATCCTAGTATTTTTAACACTATTCTTTCTCATTATTTATTAACCATGCCTTTCCCATTCGACAATCACTTTTTATTAACGCGGTACTTCTACCATAATATAAGCTTCCATCACATCGCCCTCTGCAACGTCATTAAAGCCCTCAATAACGATACCGCACTCTGTACCTGCTTTCACTTCTTTGACATCATCTTTAAAGTGTCTCAGCGTTGCAACTGGCGCATCGACCATCTGCTTGCCTTCTCTTGAAACGCGAACTTTAGAATCTTTTGTTATTCTGCCCTCTGTGACAAGACAACCTGCAATATTGCCAATACTAGAAGCTTTAAATATTTGACGAACTTCAACCGTTCCAATAACCTTTTCCTCATAAATTGGCTCTAACATGCCTTTAAGTGCAGAATCCACATCCTCAATGGCATTATATATAACGGTATACAACCTTAAATCAACCTTTTCACGTTCTGCAACAATCCTTGCCTGATTATCTGGTTTGACATTAAAGCCAATAATAATTGCATTGGAAGCCGATGCAAGTACAACGTCCGATTCATTAATATTTCCAACGCCTCCATGTATCACTTTCACAACAACTTCTTCATTAGAAAGTTTTACAAGACTTTGTTTAACAGCCTCAACCGAACCTTGAACATCAGCTTTAATAATAATGCCCAACTCTTTTACATTGCCAGCCTGAATCTGCTCAAAAATATCGTCTAATGAAACTTTATGCTTTGTATCATCAAGGAGTTTTTTCTTTCCTTCACTGATAAAGGTCTCTGCAACATTTCTTGCCTCTTTATCGCTGTCCATCGCCATAATAATCTCACCGGCATTTGGCACATCATTTAACCCCAGTATCTCCACAGGCGTTGACGGTCCTGCTTCCTTTACACGTCTGCCCTTATCGTCAATCATCGCTCTGATTTTTCCGTAGCTGCTTCCAGCAGCAACATTATCGCCTACTTTTAACGTTCCCTTTTGTACAAGAATCGTTGCAACCGGACCTCTGCCCCTGTCAAGCTCCGCTTCAATAACAATACCTCTTGCCTTGCGGTTTGGATTTGCCTTTAATTCATTGACTTCCGCTGTGAGCAAAATCATCTCAAGAAGCTCATCAATGCCTTCTTTTGTATGTGCAGACACAGGACAAAATGTTGTTGTGCCGCCCCAATCTTCCGCTATCAGCTCATATGCTGTAAGTTCTTTCTTTACTTTTTCAATATTGGCATTTGGCTTATCAATTTTATTAACTGCAACAATAATTTCAACACCTGCTGCTTTAGCATGATTGATAGCCTCAATGGTCTGCGGCATCACGCCGTCATCGGCTGCAACAACAAGAATGGCAATATCCGTCGCTTGAGCGCCTCTCATTCTCATCGCTGTAAATGCTTCATGTCCTGGTGTATCAAGAAATGTAATAGACTGACCATCAATATCAACTGTATAAGCGCCAATTTTTTGAGTAATTCCACCAAATTCTTTGTCGGTTACATGCGTCTGTCTTATCGCATCCAAAAGGGAAGTCTTGCCATGGTCAACATGCCCCATAACACACACAACAGGAGGTCTTGACATAAGCGATTCTTTTGGGTCTTCATCTTCTTTTAATAATTCTGCAATCACATCAACCTTTACTTCATGTTCACAGATACAATTAAATTCTAATGCTATCTCCTCTGCTACATCATAGTCAATCTCCTGATTGATTGTTACAACCTTACCCTGTAAAAACAATTTCTTTACCACAGTAGAAGGCTGAATTTTCATCTTATCAGCCAATTCTTTGATTGTAAGCGTATCTGGAAGAACAAGCTGCTTAATGGTATCTTCTTCCTTTTCTTCTTTTTTGACAGGCTTTTTCGTTTGACCACTTGCAAATTTAAGATTTTCTTTAACTTCCAAATCCTTTTTACGATCATTTTTCTTGTCTTTATTCCAATCAGAACGCCTTGAATCGGGCTTTGACTCAAATACAAAATCATCTTTTACAGACTCTCTCCTATCATCGCGTCGGTCATTTCTTCTGCCCTGATTGTTGCGGTCATTTTTAAATCCGCCTTGATTAAAATTATTGCCGCGTTCATTGCGATTATTGTTAAATTTATCATTGCTATTATTGGTGCGTCGGTCATTATTACGATAACCATTGCTGTTATTACTGCCGTTATTATTGTTGTCATTATGATTATTTCTATAATTATTTTTTTTGTCACCATTGCGATAATTTTGATTATTGTTTTGATTGTTATTTCTATCGTTCTGATAACCGTTTTTATTATTGCGGTTTCCTCTCATATTGTTGTAGCCGCCATTTTGACCATTTTCTCTATTGGTGTTATTAGCATTATGCTCATTGTTACGCTCGCTACTGCGATTAAAATTATTATCATTTCCACGATTCTGACGTCGCTCATTATTTTGACTGCGATCATTCGAGCGGTTTTTATCGTTAAAACGATTCTTGTCATTATTTTGACTGCGGTCATTCGAGCGGTTTTTATCGCTGTTTTGATTTTTTTCACGTCCACCTTTTGAACTATTTTGTGGAAAATATAACTGTGAAACATGCTGTTGTTTCTTTTCTTCCGCCTTTTTATCAATATTCTTTTTCTCTTCCGTTTTTTTCACCTCTGTCTTAGGAGCTTGTTGCGCTCCATCTGTTTTTTTCACTTCTTTTCTATTTGCCGATGTTGTCTTTGGAATAGAAGTCTTTTCCTTATTTATATCGGCTTTTATACCATTATTTTCAACTTTTGCCGCACTATTATCGGTTTTATTAAATAATTTACGGACTTTATTAATTTCTTCCTCGTTTAAACCGCTCATTGTTTTATATTTCTTTTCTTCGGTATCCAAAATTTTTGAAACTTCTTTGGCAGCTATGCCTAATTCCTTTGCTAATTCGTGTACTCTCATACTCGCCATCTACCTCTTTTCTGAATAATAAAAAGTATTCATCCTACTTTTTTGTATTATTCCAAACCAATTCCTATATGCTTTCGTATCTGTTTTCCAAAACCTTCGTCTATAACTGCTAATGATGCTCTAAATTGTTTTCCTATTGCGTGTCCTAATGTCTCTTTATCACTGTAATAATAAACTGGAACTTTATAATAATCACACATATTTTTAAACATCTTTTTTGTGTTATCAGAAGAATCATCCGCTACTATCACAATCGATGCTTTACCACTTTTAATGGCTTTTTCTGTTGAAAATTCACCGCTTGCTACCTTTCCTGCCTTTTGAGCAAGACCTAACATAGATAACATTTTATCTTGATTCAATTTCTTCAAAACTCCTTATTAAACTCTCATAAACATTTTTATCTATGGACTGACCAAATGACCTGTCAAGCCCTTTTGTCTTAATAGCCTTTTCAATACATTCCCTATTAGGACATACATAAGCTCCCCTGCCATTTTTCTTGCCTGTCACATCAATCATCATTCCTTCATCAGACTTAATTATTCGTATCAGACTTTTTTTATCCTTCATTTGACGGCATCCAACACATTGTCTTTGAGGTTTCTTTTTTATCTCACCCAAAATTATCACTCCAGTCTTTTATTAGAACAATCAACTTTTACTCTTGTTCAGTAAATGAAAACATTTCATCCATTTCTATATCTGCTGCATCGCTTTCCTCTGAGTTGTCAATGGCTTCTTCTACATCGGATTCGCTCTTAATATCAATTCCATACCCTGTAAGCTTTGCTGCCAGTCTTACATTTTGCCCTGCCTTGCCAATGGCAAGTGATAACTGCTGGTCTGAAACAACAACAGTTGCCTTTTTGTTATTTTCATCTTCATAGGCAGAAATCGAAACCACCTTTGCTGGACTAAGTGCATTCACAATATATTGAGCAGGGTTTTCATCCCATTCTATAATATCAATCTGTTCATTTCCCAGCTCGTTTACAATTGCCCTTACACGTGAACCATTAATACCAACACAGGCTCCAACAGGGTCTATATTCGGGTCATCTGCCTTGACGGCAATTTTTGTTCTTGAACCTTCCTCTCTTGCAATATTGACAATCTTTACAATACCATCTTTAATTTCCGACACTTCTGTCTCAAATAACCGCTTGACAAGATATGGTGTTTTTCTTGATACTCTTATGACAAGCCTGCCTGCTTTCTCTTTATCACCTTTATTTTCTTGCGGCTTATCTGAATTTTTTTCTTTATTAGAAACTTCCAAAACAAAAAGCTTAATTCGGTCTCCTCTATGATATACTTCTCCCTTTACACAGTCATTTTTCTTAAGTGTTGTCTGTGTTCTTCCTATATCAACAAGAATATTTCCATTTTCATCAATTCTTTGTACAATTCCTGTAATAATTTCATGTTCTTTTGAATGATATTCATTGTAAATTGCATTTTTTTCTTCTTCTCGAATTTTCTGAACAATTGTACCTTTTGCCGCCTTTGCTGCTCTCCTTGAAAACTCCTCCGATTTAATTTCCACTTTCAGCACATCGCCAATTTCACAATTAGGCTTTATTTTTCGTGCTTCTGAAAGGATAATTTCTTTACCATAGACAAGTTTTTCAGGCTCTCTTTTATTTTTGTTTCTGTTTTCTTCTATCTCGTCAATTGGGGTTAAAGTATCTACAACTGTTCTATTAGCATAGATATGAAAATCACCAGTTATTCGGTCAAGTGAAACCTCACAATTATCATTTGTATTAAACTGGTTTTTAAATTCATCTCTCAAGGATTTTTCAATTGTATCAAGCATAATCTCCTTGCTGATTCCATTCTCCTTTTCAAGCGCTTCTAATGCTAATATTAATTCCTTATTCATCACTTACCTCCGTATATCATATTTATAAATTTAGTTCATTAACAAAATGCCAACCGAATCAGTGCCAGATTTTTTCTGTCAAAGCAAATTTCTTTACCATCGACCTCGATGGTCACAGTATTATTATTATATGCCCTAAGTATGCCCGTAAATTCCTTACAATTATCCACAGGTTTAAAAACTTTAATATCAATCAGCTTGCCTATACTTCGCTCATAATCTTTTTCTTTTTTTAACGGTCTTGTTAGTCCTGGCGAACTAACTTCAAAAATATAGGGTTCATCAATATAATTTTCTTTATCAAGAATTTCATTAAAAGCCCTGCTTATAAGCTCACAGTCATCAACTGTAATTCCCCCTTCTTTATCAATATAAACGCGAAGGTACCAATCACTGCCTTCTTTTACAAATTCAACATCAACCAGCTCAAAATGATTTTTGTCAATAAGCGGCAAAATCAACTCTGAAGTCTTTGCTTCATATTTTTCACTTCTATTCATAATCCCTCTATTCTGCACTGCTTTTATATAATAAAAACGCAGCAGTGCAAACGTTATTTTCTTATGCAAACGAAAGAGTGGACATCTCTGTCCACTCTTTCAAGATACATATTGCATTGCAATAGCTAATAGGGGAATCGAACCCCTGTTTCCGCCGTGAGAGGGCGGCGTCTTAACCGCTTGACCAATTAGCCACAACCAAGTACTTAGTTATATTATCATATTAAAATATAAAATGCAAGTGTTTTTTTACATTTTTTGTTGTAACTATCTATAATTGTCCTTTTTCTAACATATTACTTTGTATCTTTAAAATATATTTTATATCCATATCTGTATATTGAGCAATTTTATCTATCGACATATTATCTTTTAACATTTCTTGTATTATTTCTGCTTTGCTTTCTGCCCTGCCTTCTTCCCTGCCTTTTTCCCTGCCTTCTTCCCTGCCTTCTGCCCTGCCTTCTGCCCTGCCTTCTTCCCTGCCTTCTTCCCTGCTCGCTTCCAATTCTTCTTTAAAATATAATTCCATCAATTCACTCATCTGTCTTTGTCCTCCTTCTGAGTTTTTAATATAATTCATTCTATTTGTAAATACTGGAAACTTTGGTTCATTTACTTCTGTTTTGATAAATAACTGCATAAGCTGAGCTATCAAGCTTCCATCATTTACTTTTGTATTGACGCATACTGTTTTCATACCATCATCTAATATTTTTCCTGTCTCTCTTACCACTTTGTCAATATGATATATAGTTTTTCCTGCTTTTAATATATCAAATTCAGATATATAAACAATAATTACATTAGGTACATTTTCAAATCGACTTCCAACCTCTGCTTCACTAGCCGTTATACAGGCTGCATTATATCGGATTCGTTTAAAATGATTATCATTATTTGCCCTTTGTACTTCAATATTACAAAGAGTCCCATCACCTAATGTACATAAAACATCTACCCTTACAGAACGCCCTATTAAATTCCTTACATCTTTTTGCACTTTCACATCATGGACTATCAGTTTATTGTCTTCTAAAATAACTCTTAATATTTCTTGACAAAAAGCAGCATCGTCTGCCAAGACTTCAAAAAATATGTCATGAATTGGTTTAAAATTTTTTATTATTTCTAATCTTTTATTATCTATCATATTTCTCATTGGTATTCCTCTCACCTAATTTTTTATTATTTTATCAAAATTCCTCCTTTTTGTCTATTTCTTTTATGAAACATTATATTTTTTATTTATAAATATATCTATACTATATTTTCCAATTTACACCTAGTAAATAGACAAAGCAATAACTCCACTGTTGGAATGAAATCCGCTTATATACAAAAACTCAGCCCTGCATACTGCTTTTAACAGTATACAGGGCTGATGTAGACATATGATTAAAGGTCTTCGTCTGTTTCAGTATCTCCAGTTGATACTGTTATAACATCTTGAATACTAAATTGAACAACCTCAATCAATGGCTCTTCATAACTTTTTTTCACAATTACACCTCCAAATTTTATAGCTCAAATAAATTCATTATAAAACTAATGAATATTACTTTGTAGCCATACTTGCTATAAGATTTTCACTATAAACTGTATGTGAATCACCATTTGCATCAATATAAGTTACATATGCAACTGCATATATATTATTTGTCTTTGTTTTAGCACTTAATGTCAAGTTAGCAGTACATGAACCTGCCTTTGTTGTGAGAGAATTCTTTACAGTTGAAACAGTATAACTAGAGCTTGTATTTGTTCCTGTAAGTGCTTTATAAATATCTTTATTTTCGTTCTCAGCATCCGTTGTTATAATTCTCTTATAACCTGCCTCAACAAAAGTACAGCCTTCTGGAATTTCCCACGTATAAACAATTGCAAATTTTTCCTTATCTGTGCCTTCAACAGCTTCTCTGTCTGTTGCGCTGATGGTTAAAACTGCTTTTTTTTCTAATTCTGCAGTAGAAGTTCTAGCTTCCACAGTAACATCTTTTTTCACATAGAATGAATAAGTATCACTTTGACTAACTAATACACCATCAACATACCAACCGCCAAAATATCCAACTGTAATCTCGTCATGCGTTAGTGTAACCAAAGTTCCATAAGATACTTTCTGTGATGTAGTACCATCTGACAATGTACCACCTTGAACTGTTACTGTATATATAATATCTTCCGCAACTTCTTTAATCTTTGTAGCAATTACATAATCGCCAACCTGAACCTTAGCTGTATAAATTGTCTTAACAAGAACACCATCATCATTACGTTCTTCTGTCTTCGTGCTTTGTATAACTAATCGCAATGTACCATCATTTTCTTCCTTGCCATTTATAACTGCAATAAGCTCATATCCATCTCCTGCCTTTGACCATGAATAATTGATATTATTCATATCAAATACACGTGTTGTCGTAAAGGTTACACCATTTACTGTGATTTCTGCTGTATAAGTAATTGTATTGCTTGTTTCAGAAACAACACCTGTTGCAGTGCTTGTTTTTGTAAAGCTTATTCCCTCTTGACCTTCTTCAACAACCTGTTCAAAGGTATACTCAACATTAAGACCTTCATTTGTCTGAGTTGCTTTTTCTGTTACATTAAATGTTGACTCCTTTGTTGTTTGTTTACCAAGATAAGTAACTTTACCTGTTGCTACTAATGATTTGCCATCTGCACCTTTTGCAAAGGTTACTACAACACTAGCCTTATCAACTGTTTCTGTACAGCCTTCATGTTCACAAGGAATAACTACTTTTGATGTAATTCCATTCGTTTCATCATAAGCCCAGCCCATATCTGCATTGTCTACAACAAAACTATGACCTAATGCTTTTACTACAATGTCTTCAGCTTTTAACTCAGCTCCTTCTGTACTTTGAAGTGCATCACAATTAGCACATTTCTTATGCGCTATATTACCCGCTTCTGTACATGTTGCTGCTTTCTCTGCAACATCTTCCCAAGCATGCTCAGCTAATTCTGTATCTTGTTGTGCCTCTATAACTGTTCCACAATCTGCACAATGACTTCCTGCTGTCTTACCTGGTGTTGTACATGTTGCTTCTACTGCTGCATCTTCTACTATATTTGTATGAGCTGCTTCAATTTTACGCTCGTCTTCTGTCAAAGAATCTGCATTACATCTTGGACAATGCTGATATGCTATATGTCCATCTGTTGTACATGTTGGCGCTAATGCTGCAACATCTTCCCAAGCATGACCTAAAGCTGCTATTACAACATTATCTGGTGTATCATTTTCATCTTGGAAAGCTTTACATACTGAACAGTAGAGATAATCTCTGTTTCCTGCTGTTGTACATGTTGCTTCTACTGCTGCTTTATATGCCCAAGTATGACCTGTTGCTTTTACTACAATACCTTCTGCTGTAAGTTCATTTCCATCTGCATCTTGGAGCGTACCACATACACTACATTTCTTATGTGCTATATTACCTGCTGTTGTACATGTTGCTTCTACTGCTTCAACATCTTCCATAGTATGTGCTATTACTTCTACTACAACATCTTCTGCTGTTAAAACATTTCCTTCCGCATCTTGAAGCAGACCACATACGCTACATTTCTTATGTGCTATGTTACCTGCTGTTGTACATGTTGGTGCTACTGCTTCAACATCTTCCATAGTATGTCCTGTTGCTTCTACTACAACATCTTCTGCTGTTAAAGCATTTCCTTCTGCATCTTGAAGCGCACCACATACACTACATTTCTTATGTGCTATATTACCTGCTGTTGTACATGTTGCTTCTACTGCTTCAACATCTTCCATAGTATGTCCTGTTGCTGGTATTACTACCTTTCTTATCTCAGTTCCACATACTGAACACTGTACTAATATGCTGTAGCCGTCCTCTGTACATGTTGCATCTTTTGGTCCCAATGTTTCAGGTTTATGCTCTGCTGCAACAACTTCCTGTGGGGTTATAATAGTTCCACAATCTGTACATTTTTCGCCTGCTGTCAAACCAGTTGTTCCAGTCTTACAATCTGGGGCTACTGCTGGTAACACTTCTGTATGTTGATGTCCTGTTGCCTCTACAACTTTCTGAGCCTCTGTGACTTCTCCACATACGCTACAATGCTTTCCTGCTGTCTTACCAGGTGTTGTACATGTTGGGGCTACTGCTTCATCCACTACTTCACGATGTCCTAATGCAGGAATTTCTTCACAGCCGTAAAGAGTATCACCACATACTTTGCACTTCACACCTGCTGTTGTACCCTTTTCTGTACATGTTGGGTCTACTTGAGCAACATCATACTCATCATGACCTGTTGCTGCAATTTCTTCTGTTTCTGTCTTGCCGCAAGTATAGCATAAACGTTCTCTTGAACCTGCTTCTTCACATGTTGGCTCTTTAGTAGTTGTCCAGTCACTCCAGCTATGACCTAATTTGTCAATAACCTGTGAAACTTTCATTACTCTGCCACAAACTTCACACACAGAACCTTCTGTACAGCCATCTTCTTCACATGTTGCATCTTTAGCTTCTGTAGTTATCTTTATTGTATGTGCTGCCTTTGCACTTGTAACCGTTCTGCATGCTGAACACATTGTCCAATGATAACCTTCTGTGCAATATACAACTTCTGTGTGTTCTCCTGTTGCCTCTGACTTAACGGTCTCCTCGTAACCACAATCTGCACAATAATAGGTCGTTGTAATGCCAAGACAAGCTGCACCCTTTTGAGTTAAAATAACTGATGCACTTGCATCAACTTCATCTGTAATAGCTGCACCATCTTCATCTGTTACAACCTCACCGCATTCTGTACAAATAAAATGATAAACATGAACATGAGAAATCTTATCTCCAGTCTTTGTCGTTTTTGAGTTAAAAAGGAATTTTGTATATCGTCCAGTCGTGTCATTAGCAACACCTTCATGACCTGTTGCTGCTATTGTATAGTCAGCTGCTGTCTTTCCTTCTACTACCTCAAATATACCATTCTCATTTAATGCAACGATACTGTTACAATCAGTACACTCATAGTATTCTTCATTGCCGTTTGCTGCACAAGTTGCTCCTGTTGCTGCGTGTTTCACAACACCTGTATGGAAATCAACGACAACATCATTGATATATGTCTCTTGTCCTGTACAGCTTGCTTTGCCAAAATACACCTTGTCATCACTGAATACTGGATAACTCTTATTGGTTGTTGCTCCACTACCATCTGTAGCTGGTGTTAGCTTCTGTCCCCAAGCTGTATCCTCATCATATCCACCAAGTTCATCTGTATCTAAGCCACCACTCAATACATAAGCTGCTGCACCGCTCTTAAATTCAGCATCGGTCAATGCTGCGCTGCCTGTACCTGCATATGTAGCTAATTCTGAAGCGCCTGTTGTTACATAACAACTATTTTTCACATTAGCGTTATAACTTGTTGGCGCACATGGTACATTGCCAGTGTTATAACAGCTTGATATTGTAGCACTTCCATTAAGAACCGCTACAATACCTCCTACTGCGTTATCTTCGGCACTTACAATACTTTGGCTATAACATTCAAAAATTTCTGAATCGCTGCTCAATGTTCCTGCAAATGCACCTACATTACTTCCACCATGAAAGTATGAATTAACAATTCCAAGTTTTGATACTTTAACTGAACCTTCACATGAACCAAAAAAACCTGCATTGCTTCTTGCTTTGTCGTTAAAGTACAAGCCGCTTATTGTATGTCCATTACCATTGAATGTAATGTTACAATCTGCATTAATTGGTATCCATAAATACACGCCAAACTCATCTGTATCTGCATTGATTACACCATCATTTACTACAATATCTGCATTCAGATTAATAGTAAGATTTGTATTGCTGTTATTCTTAATCCAAGCATTTAAACCATAAAGGTCTTCTTTTGAATCAATATCACAGCTTGCTTGTGTAACATCAAGAACAGTTGCATTGACGGTTGGCTGTTCTGTCCATTCGGTCGGCGGCGTTGTTGGCTCTGTAGGTGTAGCATCTTCCGCTCTACCGGTCATTGTTGGAACGAACAGAAAAATCACCATCAGCATAAACAAGCTAACGGTGACTAGAAATCGTCTTCTCAATGTTTCCATCTTTTTTCCTCCTTATTAGATTTCGATTTGATGTAAAACTATCCCGTCGAACCTGTTTAGGCTGACTTGAATATTCAGTTTTCCGATTATCGTTTCTTCATCACCTCTTTTACATCAATAGTCCACCATTTTTTACAGATATATACAATGATTCAATCCATAAAAAATATTTGTGTATTATTGTATATAATATATAGCTCTTATCTTACAACCTTTTTAAATTATAAAATAATCTACATACTAAATACTATTTTATACTATCAAATACAACGGATTTATTGTATGTTGATTTGATAATCATAATTTATGTTATAATTTATGTTTAATTTCACACTTTCCCTCTTACCCCCCCCTATATCTTTAAAATACAGCCATCATTTTACTTTATAAATTACTTGTATACTAGAATTTTCCATAAAAATTTACTTTTTAGCAAAAAGTTTATTTTACATAATTTGTAAAAACAGAAGGATTCTATAAATAAAAAAATGCAGATAAACCATATTTGACAATATAGCTTATCTGCATTTTCAATCTATTTGCTTACCGCTCTAAATATTCATCCATCATTGTACATATATCATCATAATCACGATTTAATACAATAGAAAGCTCTCCATATAATAATTTTCGTGCTATTATAAGGATACGGCTGTCCGCAGACTTCATCTTTCTCAAATCTTTGGCTCGCTCACCTTTAACAATATATAAATATCGTATTAAATGAAGGATATCAAAAGAAACCTGTGATTTAATAATATCATCATACTCAGGAGTATTTATTTTTTGATTAAACCTTTCATCTTTCATACAATTTTTCGCCGCCTCAACAAGATTTTTTGCCTCTTGTTTTGTTATAATCTTTCGCATCATCTGTTTTGTACTCTTTAATGGAGAATATATAATTCCTTTATCATCAAACACAGGCTGCAAAAAATAGTATTCCCCCTCAATACCTTTTATTGGCGGATTGCCAATATCAACAATCTCACAGACCCCTATCACTCCATAAAATACTTTATCATGTAATTCAAACATATCTCATCCTCGTTTCTAACTGACAACAAAACCTCTCGTACTTCTACATATTGCTTTATTAATTCTTCTTAATTACAATTATACACTAAATTTACAAATTTTTCAAAGTAAAATTAAAGTATTTTTTACAGTCAAATACCCCCATAACAAGCTGCAGGTATTTGACCCTTGCGGCAGTCGCCAAATAGAAAGGCAAACATGCCGCAAGCATGTCCGCTGGGCTTCGTTGCTCGCAGGAATAAAAAAGAATGCCTCAGAATAATATTTACAATTATCATCTTGAGACATTCTCACAAACGTTATCAATCTATTCTTTTTCTTTATGAATAATTCTTTTTATCAGTTCAACGGATTCTTCAATCCCATAACGTGCGCTATTGATACATAAGTCATAATTTGCCGCGCTTCCCCACTGTTTTCCTGTATAAAACCTATAAAAATGCTCTCTTGAATGATCTCTTTTCACCATTCGCTTACTGGCATCCTTAAAGCTCATTTTTTCAAGTTCCATAATTCGTCGAACACGTTGTCCTAATGGCGCTGTGATAAAGACGCTAATATGCGGAATATGATTATTCGTAAGAACCACATCGGCACATCGACCTATAACAATAAAATCCTGTTCTTTTGCCAGTTGACAGAGCAATTCACTCTCATTAAAAAACATGGCATCCTTTTTTGACAAGCCATGATACCGGCTAAATTCTCGTACCTTTGCATTGACTTTAGCATTGTGAAGGGCAATCTTTTTGCTCTGCCATTTTGCATCCTTTTCTTGGTCCATATGTTCTAAAACCTGCCCGAAAACTTCTGCATCATAATAATTAATTCTCAATTCATCTGCCAGTGCAAATCCAATATCCGTACCAGCGCTTCCCTCTGTTCTACTGATACAAATAATTAAATGGTCGTCTTTTGAACGCTTGCCGCTATTATTAAACTGATTCATACCCGCAAAGTTTTTGTCAAGTATATCAACCGAACCAAAACTTGATGGTATCTTTTCAATCTCATGGAGAATTTCATTGTATTCTCTCATCAGCATACTTCTTTTTTCTTTGTCTTTAATCGTTCTTGCCATATTGCCTATAAGAGCAATTTCACTTCTAAGCTTATATCCTTGTGGATGTCTTGACATCAACTCTACAAGTCCATTGATACTTTTTTTCTCATCACCTGAAAAAGTACGCCCTAGTGAAGAACCCACAAGCTCATACACTTTTGTATCCAACGCATAAATTCGTATGGCAAGTTCTGTCAAGCTGCCGTAATTTGCCTTATCTTCATTGTTATTCTCTTCACTTTGAACATTCATATTTTTATCTTTCACCATATCAAAACCATGCCTTTCTATTTTGCATATATCTGTCTATAAGAAAAATATCAGTGTATCAAGTAAGAATACTGGAACAAGAAAGCCTACTGACCACACAATATAGCCAAAAAACGACGGCATCCGAATACCATTTTCATCTGAAATGGATTTTACCATAAAATTCGGCGCATTGCCAATATATGTCCCTGCTCCCATAAATACTGCCCCACATGAAACAGCCGTAAGCACCTTTGTTGAAATCATGCCAACCGATGTGGCAACACCGCTTGTAAATCCAAGTGTTCCAGCCGTTGTAAGAAATACTAAATAAGTTGGTGTATTATCTAAAAAGCTTGACAGCGCGCCTGTTGCCCAAAACATTTGATAAGGCTGTGTTATGCCAAGACTTGCTCCATTTGCTTTTAAAATCATAAGTGCTGGCTGCATTGTAATAAATATGCCAACAAATAAAACGGCAACTTCTTGAATCGCTCCCCAAGTAAAATGATTTTTTGTCCGAATTTCAGATTTTGTTGTCTTAAAAGACAAAAAGGCTGCCAGCAAAATAATAACCATCTCAATAATAGAGACAAAGGAAAGTGTTACTTCCCCTATAATATGTATTCCAAGCGCGCCGCCCTCACTATTTTGAAATGCAGGCAATGTTGGAAGTACGCCGCTTAAAACAACAGCCACTACAATCATAATAATAAATAAAATATTATGTCCGCCCTCAAATTTAATTTCTGTTCCAGCTTTGCTGATATCTGGTCTATGTCCCTTTGCTATATCTTTTCTGTAAGCCTTTCTATCTAAAAAATAAAATATCGTTAAAAGAATCACCATATTAAAAAGCAATATTGGAAACAATCTCAAACTCCATGTAAAAGGAACGCCCCTCATAAATCCCATCAACAGAGGCGGGTCACCAATTGGCGTAAGACAACCGCCCATATTGGATACAAGAAAAATAAAAAATATCATAATATGATTTTTATGTTTTCTCCACGAATTCATCTTAATAATAGGACGAACAAGCAGCATACTTGCACCTGTTGTTCCTATACAACTTGATAAAAGCGTACCGATAAGCAATATTCCTGTATTCACACGCGGTGAACCAACTAAATCACCCTCTAGCGTGATATTGCCTGACACACAAAACAATCCAAACAATAATACTATAAATGTTAAATAATCATTTATAATACACTCCAACACTGTCTCCGATGCTGTATATGCTCCATATTTTATTGCAAATGGAATAATAAATAACAACGACCAAAATAAAACTGCATATGGTCTGTTTTTTTCCCACCACTCCCCTTTAATAATAGGAAGAATTGCAATACAAAGCAGCAACCCAGCAAATGGAATACATAACCACAACGGAATCATTTTAAGAACCATGCCTTTCTTTTAGATTATAACAACGGTTGGCAAACTTTGTAAGCCACCCTTATGTCAAATAAAAAGGGCTTTGCAATGCACAAGCCCTCATAGCCAAACAGATATTTACAATCCGCAAGGTTAAAATAATTCAACTTTTCCAGATATATCATCATTAACAACATAATAACATGCATTATCTTCTGGTTTAAAATATAATGTCAACTCTTTGACTGTCACATTCTGATTTTTACATTCTTCTTCAACTTTTTGAACAATCAAATCTTCATCAATTTGTTTTCCATCAAATTCAATAAATAATTTTTTTGTTATATCTGCTTCTTTTTTATTGGTATTTTTTGCAGTTGACTCTTTTTTGCTCGTTGACTTTTTTCCAGTAGTTTTCTTTTCTGTTGCCTTTTTAGCTGTTGTCTTTTTTGCAGCAGGCTTCTTTGTTTCCTTTTTTTCTTCAACAACCTCACTTACATTCAATGCGCCATCAACAACTTCATTGTTTTCCATTAAATTAATCCTCCTGAATTTAAACAATCTTTGTATCTTATCATTATGTACAAGACAAAAACTTTTGTATTGCTTCTACTGCTGCTGTCTCATCTGTACCTTCTACGGATACTTCAATTTCCATACCTTCTCTAAGTCCAAATGCCATCATGCCCATTAAGCTTTTTGCATTGATAAATTTTCCATCTGTCTGCACCGTAATATGGCTTTCAAATTTACATGCTGTCTGCACCAACTCTGCCACAGGATTATTGTATGCTTTATCAATGTTTGCTACAACTACCGATTGTACCATGCTTACTTCACCTTAACCTTTAATTAAAATTAAACACTCCAGCTAAACCCTGCAAGTCAACTTATGTTCCTTACATTTATAAGACCTATATTTATAAAACTTACGTTTATAAAAGATTTATAAATTCTTTCAACGCAAGTTACTATACTCCAAAACATTTATAAAGTCAACACCATATTTTTTATTTATTCTTTTTATTTTGCAAAATGAAGTGTCTGCAAACAAAGTCGAGTGAGTATTACAATCTATTTTGTCACTTGTTTTCTTGTTGATAGATTACATAGTTTCTTTAAATTCCTTAATATATTTTTTGACAACATCCATTGAATAGTTGCTTGAACGCAATAACTTTATAAAATGTGAACCAACAATTGCACCATCAATAATATCACGCACAGATTCAATATCTTTTGGCGTTTTAATGCCAAATCCCATCATAACTGGCACGGGGCTTACCTCTTTAACATGGGTGAGATATTCTCTTATATTCTTGTGAAAATCGGCTGTTCCTCCTGTTACACCCATCTGCGAAATACAGTAGACAAATCCTTTTGCATCTTTTACAAGCTCTGGAATCCTATCCTTTGAAACAGGGGATATCAACTGCAGCAATATCGTTGCATCCTTTGTTTTTTCTATATAAGACTGTAATTCACTTTGTTCTTCGTATGGCAAATCGGGAATAATCACACCGTCAACACCACATGCCACACATTGTTTTACAAATTGTTCTAACCCGTAATGATAAACGGTATTATAATACATCATAAACACAACTGGTGTCTTTAAGCCTTTTGAGCGAACATTTTTCATCAATTCAAAAATTTTTTCTAATGTAGCGCCATTTAAAATCGCTTCATACGATGCATCTTGAATCACAGGCCCATCTGCCACAGGATCTGAAAATGGAACGCCAATTTCCATTACATCAATCCCTGCTTCCTCTTGTGCAAACATAATTTTTTCTGTTGTCTCCATATCTGGCAGTCCTGCTGTTGTATAGGTAATAAAAGCCTTTTTGCCTGTATCTTTTAGTACACGCATTTTTTCGTCTATTCGATTCATTATTTATTTGTCTCCTCTCCATTCATATATTTTGCAACGGTATCGACATCTTTGTCGCCGCGCCCAGAAAGACACATTACAATGATTTTTCCTTTATATTCATTTTGTGCCATCTTAAATACATACGCCATTGCATGTGCGCTCTCAATAGCGGGAATAATACCTTCCAATCGGCATAATTCCATCAGTGCATCCATACACTCCTTATCTGTAATAGACACATACGTTGCTCTTTTTGTATCGCGAAGATAAGCATGTTCTGGTCCAACGCCTGGATAGTCCAGCCCTGCTGAAATCGAATGTGCCAGTTGTATATTTCCATCATCATCCTGCAATAGATATGTTTTCATTCCATGCAGTACGCCAACCTGCCCCAAAGCCATAGCCGATGCATGTTTTCCAGTCTCAATGCCAAGCCCGCCTGCCTCAACGCCAATTAAATCAACATCTTTTTCATCAATAAAATCGGCAAACATACCAATGGAATTAGAACCGCCGCCCACACAGGCAACAACGGCATCAGGCAATTTTCCTTCTTTTTCTAATATCTGCCTTTTGGTCTCCGTTGAGATAATACGTTGAAACTCTTTAACAATTTTAGGATATGGATATGGCCCAACTGCTGAACCAAGCACATAAAATGTATCTTCCGCCCGCTCTGCCCATGTTCGTATCGCCTCATTAGTGGCATCTTTTAATGTTGCACTTCCTGTTTTTACTGGTGAAACGGTTGCGCCAAGCATCTGCATACGGAATACATTTAATTTTTGTCGCTCAATATCTTCTGTCCCCATATAAATAGTACATTCCATATTAAACAAAGCGGCTCCTGTTGCTGTTGCAACACCATGCTGTCCAGCTCCTGTCTCTGCAATAATCTTGGTCTTGCCCATTCTTTTTGCCAACAAAATCTGTCCTATTACGTTGTTAATCTTATGCGCTCCTGTATGATTTAAATCTTCCCTTTTTAGATAAATGGTAGCGCCATATTTTTCACTCAATCTCTTTGCATAATACAATGGGGTTTCTCTTCCCACATACTCTTTTAGGTAATACATATACTCATTGATAAAATTAGGGTCGCTAATAGCCTCATCAAACGCCCTCTCTAATTCTTCTAATGTGTTCATAAGCGATTCTGCTACGTACTGTCCGCCAAACTCGCCAAAATATTTATTTTCTCTATTCTTACTCATTTTTTCCTCATTTCTGCGCTGAGCTAAAAGTTTTTACAAGTTTGTGTCAAGCAGCGCGCAGACACAAATCTTGTGGTTGAAAATTTTAATTTTCAACCTTTTCCCTCCATTTGAACTGCTTTTATAAAATCCTCTATTCTCTTTTTATCTTTGCCAATTCGCTCAGGCTGATTTTCATATTCAACCCCTGAACTTACATCAACTACATCTGGTGCGATAAGATGAATGGCGTTTGCCACATTTTCCGCCCTTAAACCGCCTGCAAGAAAGACTTTTTTTCCTTCCTTTGCTGCCATTTCTCGTGCCTTGCTAATAATATTCCACGAAAAAGTCTCACCACTTCCAGACGTTCCCGAATCAAAAAGCACGCCATAAATTCTATCAGACTTGATTACAATATTTAAATTTGCATAAAAGGGTTTGCTTAATTTTTCTATACTTTCCAATTTATCCATCGTGTTAAACGATTGTTCATTATCCTTATCAAACCATTCATTGTTTATATTGACTGCCCATATTATAGGAATTACGCTGTTTGAAATCACTTCTTTATTCCACTCGCCATGTATCTGAACATAATCAAATCCAATGGTCTCTATATCCCTTATCTGCTGTATTGTTGGGGATACCACAACCGCAACTTTCTTGATATTGCTGTCTAATTGTGCAAGTATCTCTTTTGCCCAATCAAGTGATATATTTCTTTTACTTTTTGGATAATATAAAACACAGCCTATATAATCGGGCTTATATTGATTGATAATCGTTACATCGTCCATTGATGTAATGCCACATATTTTAATCTGTGTACCCATAATAAACCTCATTTCTGCGCTGCTTTCTTGCGCAAAAAACAAAATAAAACGTTTTGTTTTTACAACTTTGTGTCAAGCAACGCGCAGACACAAATTGCTAGTTAAATTTTATTTAACTTGTGAAACAATTTATTTTTCACGCTAAACCTCCGCTCTTACCCTATCTGTTTCCATCTTAAAGCGAGTGCTTTAGGATCATCGGCTTCCATCAAAGCCGTTCCAATTAGCAATGCATCAATATTACTTTCTTTTAAAATTCTTATATCCTCATCGTGCAGCACGCCGCTTTCTGATACAAGTATCGTATCTTTAACCATAGCCGCCAACCTTTTTGTTGTATCTAAAGTCACCTCAAACGTCTTTAAATTGCGGTTATTAATGCCTATAATTTTAACGCCTAGCTGTATCATACGATTTAATTCCCATTCGTCGTGTACCTCACACAATACGTCAAGTCCTAATTGGTACGCCAAATCATATAATTTTTTAAATGTTGCATCATCTAAAATAGCTGCAATCAACAAAATAGCATCGGCTTCTATCACTTTTGCCTCATATACTTGATATTCTGTAAAGATAAAATCTTTTCTTATAATAGGCAAATTAGTCATTGTTCTTATTTGTTTTAAATAATCAACGCTGCCATGAAAATAATCTTCTTCCGTCAAACACGATATGGCATCAACGGCTTCATTATAGCAATCAATTCTTTTTATAAGGTCAATTTTGTTTGCCATCGTTCCATGACTGGGCGATGCTTTTTTAAATTCGCCAATAATAGAAAGTCCTTTCTTTTTTAGTGCATCATAAAAACTTATAGATACTCGGTCAGACTTCAGCGCTTCCTTTTTCATATCCTCCAAACGGATATGTTTTATCTGTTCTTCCAGCCTGATTTTTTTTGCTTTTACTATATCATCTAAAATCATACATTTCCTCATTTCTGTGCCGCTTAACTCAAACGGCTTATCTGCTTGCTTAAATCACCTAACTACTATCACAACGCAAATCCCCACCATTCTTATATCAATACGATATTAATACAAAAGACTTACTTGATAAAATCAACTATAAACTTATCAAAATCAAATACCTATGCTGGAATACAACACTTCAATCATAGAATCCCATTGATAAAATTTTCTATCATTCTCTTTCCATGTTCTGTATAGATGGATTCAGGGTGAAACTGCATCCCAACAATTGGATATTCTCTATGTTTTACAGCCATAACACCCCCGTCTTCTGTTGTTGCTGTAACACAAAGACATTCTGGAATACTGTCTGGCATAATAACAAGTGAATGATATCTTGCAACCTTTAATTCATCTTTTAATCCTGAAAAAATACCCGTTTTACAATGTTTTATCATTGATTGTTTTCCATGAAAAATATGTTCTGCATGACCAATTGTCGCGCCAAACGCCTCACCGATACACTGATGTCCAAGACATATGCCAAGTATTGGCTTTTTTCCTGTAAAGTACCGAATTACATCAAGACAAATCCCTGCTTCTTTTGGACTTTTCGGACCTGGCGATAAAACAATCCTATCTGGATTGAGCTGTTCTATTTCTTGAATGCTGATACAGTCATTTCGCACTACCATAATATTATTGTGAAATATACCCAAAAATTGATACAAATTATACGTAAATGAATCATAATTATCAATCAAAAGAATCATAAATCTTCCTCCTCCACAAGTGTTTTTGCCAATGCCATCACTTTATTACAGCACTCATCATATTCATTTTCTGGAATGGAATCTGCCACAATTCCAGCCCCTGCTTGAAGATATACTTTATCTTCTTTTTTTATCATCGTTCTTATTGTAATACAAAAATTCATATTGCCTCCAAACGACAAATACCCTGTAGCGCCCCCATATAAACCACGTCTTACACTTTCTAACTCGTCAATAATTTCCATCGCTCTGATTTTAGGCGCCCCGCTTAATGTTCCTGCCGGCAAAAATGCAGAAATAATATCAAACGGCGATTTTGCTTTTTCACTCTTTCCTTCCACTAAAGAGACAATGTGCATAACATGCGAATATTTTTGTATTTTCATCAATTCTGATACGCTCACTGTACCAATTTGGCTTATCTTTCCCATATCGTTTCTTGCAAGGTCTACCAACATCACATGTTCTGCCAGTTCTTTCTCATCCGCTAAAAGTTGTCTTTCCAACAGTGCATCTTCTTCTGGCGTCACCCCGCGTTTTCTTGTTCCTGCTATTGGACAGGTATACACTCTCTGGTCTGTCTGTTTGACAATCATCTCTGGAGAACTTCCTATTATCTCAAATTCACCAAAATTATAATAATATAAATATGGCGATGGATTAAGCTGTCTTAATTCTTTATATAAATCAAAGCCATCACGCTTTGTCTGTATCGTCCATCGCTGTGACAAAACGGTTTGAAAAATATGTCCCTCCACAATATAGTCTTTAATTTTATTGACTTTTTCTGAATATTGCTGTAATGTATCAGACTTTTTAATAATAACACCATCATGTTTTTGCTGCTTTCTATTTATGCTGTCGGAATTATTGATTGTACCGTTTTTATCCATATTGTTTAATGTCATTTGTGTATAATTATCTGTTCTACACTTTTTTAACGCTTTGGCAATCAAATTTTCTATCTGTTTAAATGCCGCTTCTTCCCCTTCTTTATTGTCTTTTTCCAGCACAACCGCCGTGAGCGTTTCTGCCATATGGTCTATTGCAATAAATTTAGTCGTTAGCATAAGTTGTATGGTTTCAATGCCAATCTCATCAGGATTGCTGTCTGGCAAATTTTCTGTATAACGAATAAAATCATAGCCCAAACTTCCAACAAAACCGCCATTAAATTCCAATGTACTTCCATCTGTCTTAATTTCAAATGTATCATAATATTCTTTTAAAAGCTTAATAGGATTGCCTTCTATCGTTTTTGACACGCCATTTTTATCAGTTATAACAAGCGCATTCTTTTTTGATTGAATCAACGCTTCAGGTTCTACACCCATAAATGTAAAACTACCTTTTTCTTTATCATTGCTTTCCATCAAAAAACCAATTTTTTTTGTTCCAAGATTTTCGTAGATATCAACACCAGACTCCTCTACTATACTTACTGTTTTTTTATATACTTTTAAAATTTCTTTCATCTATAAAATCCTTTCTTTTTATAAAATGTTATCTATAACAGCTATAAATAAATTTATAGAACAACATATTTTTTAAGTTAAACGAATACTCGCAATCTGCTATGCTACTTGCATTAAAAAATGTCCCCAACAGCAATATACATGCTGTCAGGGACGTTTATACAACGTGGTGCCACCCATCTTTACAAGCAAACAAAAAAGCATACCCAAACTGGATATGCCACCGTTTTCCTTGACTCTTTCAATACAATGTAGCCAAATAGCCTACAACTATATCTACCCTCTATAACGTGAGGTCTACGTCGCAGGCTACTGTCAATTCACCTTTGCATCTCCCAAACCCATTCCTAAAGGCTCTCCATGCCAACTCTCACCATTGTTGACTCTCTGTAATGTACCTGCCTGAAGTACTATTTTGTTCATTGACTTTAAATGATTTAATTTTACAATAACAACGAATAGCACGTTTTATAAACTATTCTTATGTCAATCAAAGACCCCACTGCAAACAACAAAGCATCAAGCTTGCAACGCTACACAGCAGCGGGGTCTTTGACCCTCGCGGCATTTTGCTCGCGGGAATAAAATACTTTAACTTTATTGCAGTCATTCTATCACGTTCAACTATCCATGTCAATAAAAATATTTTAATGGACGATTTATTTTTTTAATTGAGCATCTGTCTTTTATTTTTCATCACCAATACATGCGCAGGAGGTAGGTTGTTCATAACACGCAAATTTCCTCTTATATCAAAAAATTGTTCAAAAAACTTTCTCTTTACCATACTATATTGAAATGTAATAAAAATGCCCTTTTTTCCAATAACTTTTTTGGTCGCTTCTAATATGCTCTCAGATTCTTTTTTTGGCAATGATGTAAATGGCAAACCAGATATCACACAATCCACTCTCTTTATCTCCATTTTTTTCAAATATTTACAGACATCTGCTGCACTGCCATGCAATATATAAACATTTTCTGTGCTGCCATATTTCTTTTTTAATTCACTGCAAAAATCTTTATTTTGTTCAATTAATATTAATTTCGTCTCTTTTGCCTTATTTGCAACGAGTCCATCTGTAAATGAGCCTGTCCCTGGACCATACTCTACAATACATTTCGCTTTCTCAAAATGAATAGGCTGTATCATCTTTTTTGCCAACGCTTTTCCACTTGGCGCAATCGCTCCTATTTTTCTTGGATTTAATAGAAATTGCTTTAAAAAGTCAAACATCTTCATTACTCCTCACTATGGTTTATTATAATATATTATTGTCATAACACATTATTATAATGATATATCATTTATATAAGAATTATTTTTAACATTTCCTTATATTTCCACCATTTTATCATCATACGCTTTTAATTACAATAACTCTTTTACTTTATTAATTTTTTTAATATAATCTTTATCATTTACTTTTCCAAATCCATATGCAGCATAGATAAAATCAATGCCTGCTTCTTTTGCAGACTGTGCATCACTTTGTGTATCACCCACATAGACAGGACATTTCAGTCCATTTCTTTCCATCAATATCTTGTTGCTTATACCTTTGCTTGTCCTTGTTCTTCCCCAACATTCTGTATCATCAAAATAATTTTCCATGTGATGCGCTTTTATAAATGCCTGTATATATCCATCTTGACAATTACTTACTATATATAATTTAAAGTTTTCATGTAATTTTTTTAATACTTCTTCTAATCCATCATACAAAATACCTCCATGCCGTGACAAATATTCATTCTCATAATGACAAAGCTCGTCCATAAGCATTTTTTGTACATACTCTGATTCATTAGGAAAAAGTTTTTCAGCAATTTTATACATAGTAAGCCCCATACACTCTCCTAATTCATCTTCTGTTATGGGTGGTCTTTTTATTTCACTGTGCCGCAACAATACCTCATTCCATGACTGTTTTATTGGTTTTGTGGCATCCCACAGTGTTCCGTCTAAATCAAACAGTATTCCATCATATTTTGCATCCATTCCTTAATCTCCATTTCCTAAAAGCTCATCAAGCTGCTTTAACATGCGTGATAACAGTTCTTCTTGTGTAATATCATAGCAAATTGAAAAACAATCCCTTGCAAGGCTATATTCATGGTCATTCATCATTAACTCACCCACCCTGTAAATCACGCCTATTGTATCAGGATTGGGTCCTGGCTCAATATCCGATTGTTCTAGCATCTTTTGCATTTCCTTAATAGACCACTGCGGCGTATCGTCACCCAACGCACTTTTAAGATATTCTAATTCACGGTCAGCATTTTCTGTATTATAATAAATATTACTATAAATATAGCAACATCTTGCTGTCTGTGTATTATATTTTGATATATGATAATATCCCATATTTCTATAATAACGCGCCATCGTTGCCCTTGTGCAACACAATTTATAGGATTCTTTAGTTGCAATCAAATAGCGTTCCATCATATTTAAATGTTTATAACATTCTGCCAAGCCAAGTATTGCATCTAAATCAACCGGATTCCAGCAAATGGCATCCTGATAAGCAGCTATGCCTGCCTTATATCTGCCCAGCTTAACGCTTAAATCGCCATATGTTCTGTAATATTCCCCTATTGGAAGCTGTGTACAGCAAACTTGAACATCAGGCTTATAATAATAAGCATATACATAATATTCCATAACATGATTTAGGCTGATATAAATAAAATTATCATGTTCTACATTAACCTTATCACCTTCTAAATGGTCTGTTTCCATTTTTTGTACATATGGCTGCATATGCTTTTGACTGATATCAATATGACCTCTGTTATCTATCGTTCCCGCTTTTCGAACACTTGATTGTCTCTCTATACTTTCAAGGAGTTCTTCAATAAGTGCTGTTGCCTCATCAATTCTATCCGCAGAAAACATTTGTTTAAAATCTGCAAACTTCTCCTTTAATTCCTCGATATTATCTATATTCATATTGATTTATCCCTTTTTTTCTTATCCATCTTTTTTTTCTTAGATGTCCCTTTTTCTTTTAAACTTAATGTATTCGTCTTTAATATAACCGTTGTTCTTGGGGGAATTTTTACAAGCTTATTTTCAATAACTTCTATTTTTTCCGTACCTGTATTAAATTCAACACTCCATTTATTTCCCTCTGCAAGCTTTGGCAATGCCAAATCATGCCATTCCCAATGTGAATTAAAACCGACATATATCAATTCAAAATTGTTGTTCTCTTGAATGCAATCTGAAACTGCATATTTTGAGCAATATAATATTCCTATATGCCTATTATAATTTTCCATCACCTGATACCATGCGTTTGTCCCATGATAAGATACATCTGGATATCCACAAGAAATCGGGTCTGCTGCCAGCAATTGTTTTTTCATATGAAGAATTTTATTGTCTTTTCTAAATTGTATAAGTCTTGTCACAAATTTTTGAATGTCACAAGCTTCGTTAGACGATTTCCAATTTAACCATGATGTTTCGCCATCAATACAATAGGGATTATTATTTCCGCCCTGTGAATTTTCAAACTCATCGCCTGCCAATATTAAAGGTGTCCCTGCTGATGTCAGCAACATGGTAAACGCATTTTTAATTTGCCGCTGCCGAAGTTCAATAATACGTTTTTTCCGTGACTTTCCTTCTACACCACAATTCCAACTATGATTAAAATTTTCGCCATCTCGATTGTTTTCACCATTATTTTCATTATGCTTACGATCAAAACTCACAAGGTCCATCATTGTAAAGCCATTATGATTGGTTACATAATTAATGTTTGCACTGTTATCAGGATTACTTCTTGTAACATAAGCAAACTGCTTCAGCTGATTTTCATCACCCTTTAAAAATTGGCGAACAGTCTGTGTAAACCCATTATTATAATTTGCCATATGCTTATACAAGCCACGCTCACCATTCCAATATGTTGTGATAAGCTTTGTATCGGCAAGAATAGGGTCTTTTGAAAGAAGCTCCAATGTGGCGTTAGAAGCATATAGATGAATACCATCTATATGATATTGTGTAACCCAATACCTTACACAATCCAAAATAAAATTGGATGATTCTTTATCAAAAAACAATTCCATAACAACCTCTATATGATTTGCATGAAGTGTTTTGATAACATTCTTTAACTCAATTGTATAATCCGACCGCATATCTGCTATTGAGGAAAAAGAAGCCTTTGGCGCAAAATGAAACCCAGACTCATATCCCCAATAATTTACAAATGGTATCATAATCGGGGGATTATATAATTCTTTTTTTGATTTATAAAGCTGTGAAAAACGATGAACTTCATCATACTCATATATTGGCATCAACTCTAATGTTGTCACTCCTAATTTTTTAATATATTCTAACTTTTCAAGCAATCCTGCAAATGTTCCCTTATGTTTCACCCCTGATGTTCTACTCTTTGTAAAACCTCTTACATGAAGCTTATAAAAAATGCAGTCCTCATAAGGTATATGAGGTTTTACATCTCCTTCCCAATCAAAAGCATCCAAACACACTCTGCTAAGATATATTTTTTCTATGTCTTCATCATTAATGCCAAATTTGCTACATCCTGTAATTGTCTTTGCGTAGGGGTCAATAATTTTAATCCCCTCCACTTCATAACAATAAAGAGCCTTGTCCATAGATACACCACTTATTACACAGGCAAAGACATTGCCTGTCTTATAAGTGCTATCTAATATAATTTTATGTTTTAATTCATATTTTAAATCATATATCAATAAACTTATCTGTTTTGCCTCACTGCTAAATGCAAAATTGTAATTCTTGCCATTTTTGCTACTTCCCATAGCAATCGGATTTCCTTTAGCCACTATCATATGTCACCTCATACCCTATTTTTATGCCAATCTTAGTTTTTAAGATTATTATAATGTATTTTAAGCAACTTTCATAGCACTTTATATAACATTTTTATTGTTTTTTCTATCTTTTTATATATATTAAATATATTTTCATCATTTTAAATAAGTATAACACAACAAAATCCAGTAGATAAGCGAAACACAGAAACTATATTTTCGTATTTTGCTTGCCTACTGGATTTATTTTATCTGTCTACTCTCCAATCAATTCCTGCAATTTAGCAAATGCGTCGCTAATACCTCCCACTGCATTAATCAATCCCTCATCGACCGCCTCATGTCCAACAAGAATTGTTCCTAAATCCTTTGTAAGGATTCCCGTATTAATCATCATTTTTTCCAACTTTTCTTTGCTGATACGTGAATGTGTAGATATAAATTGAACAATTCTGTTTTGTATCATCTTAAAATAATCAAACGTCTGTGGCGCTCCAATAATAGTGCCATTCATTCTTACAGGATGAATAATCATGGTAGCAGTCGGTGCAATAAATGAATAATCTGCACTGACTGCCAACGGTACGCCAATGCTGTGTGAATCTCCCAATATCAGTGA
Source organism: uncultured Lachnospira sp. (assembly GCA_910585095.1). GTDB lineage: Bacteria > Bacillota > Clostridia > Lachnospirales > Lachnospiraceae > Lachnospira. The sequence goes on along the minus strand of CAJUBU010000004.1, from coordinate 86,398 downwards.
AACCACTGGCTTTGACATAGAAGCAAACATCTCTGCAAGCGCAAGCCCTGCACTTACATCACCGCCAACGGTATTAACAAGTACAAGTACGCCTTTAATTTCATCATCATCTTGTATTGAGGCTAGCTGCGGCAATACATGTTCATATTTTGTGCTTTTACTGGTTGAAGGCAATATATCATGTCCTTCAATTTCCCCAATAATTGTCATCAAATGAATCTTTCCATGTTTTTTATTACTTTCAAGAACAACCTGTCCATAGTCATTGATCTCATTATTTTTTTTTTCTTCTTTTGAAGCCGAATCTTCATTTTTGCCCATATTTTGCTTTCCTCCATATGATTACATTTATTGATATTGATATTATTTTGAGAATTTATGTTGATTTTATTCACCTATAACTATTTTTCTCAAAAAACATCCTTTTTTCTTTTCATTATGCAATCATTCAACAAAGCCAAGCAGTCAAACAAACATGCCCGCTTGGCTCGTCACTTATAGGAATCAATCTATTTTTTTATTTTAATGTTTCACTATTATTGAGTACAAGCGTACTATATAAAAACAACACATCACAATTATCAAAATTAATAAATTGTGCCAAATAATTAGGTTGAATATATCGAATATCAACCAATGTTATCTGTGAATATCCACTAATTAACAAAGGTGCAATACTAGAGCCAAATGAATCTCTAAATAGTATTAATTTTTTATCTTCCTGTGCCTTTGGATTATTTAATGTAACAAGAGATAAGGAACCTGATAAAAACATTTCATAAGGGTCACGCCCTGCTACTTTTTCCATATCATACATCGTTATTTCTTTATTATTTTGCCCATCATACACGTAACAAGTATCTATGGCATCTCCTGTTACATATTGTAATGAATCTGGTTCAAGCGGCAATGCTGCCTGTCCATAATACACACCATAAAAATCCTGTGTTAATGTATGAATTTTATAATCCGAAGAAAGTGCTGTACCCATTTTTTGTGCCAGTCTTTCTGCCACATCTATAATTCGTTCTTGACGCCAATGTGTATCTGTTTTATAATAATCATCTTTTTCTAAAAGCTCTGCAATAGAAATATATTGTGCAAAATCCATTTTTTGTTTCATCTGTTGTTCAAATTTTTTATAATCCATTGAAAGATGTCTGCTATCTTTTGCTAAAAAACAATTTTTATCAGGAATAACAGACAAATACACTTTATTATTTTTTGTCAAATATTTTTCATATATATATTGAAATCGTTTTACCGCTCGATTTAACGAATCCTCATTCAATGGATATTCCACTGCTGAAATAAAACCATCCGAAACATAAATCCCATTATTATCTCTCTTAAAAAAGACATGATTTGCCGTCACTGCTTTTAATGTTCTAAATGATGTACGAAATGGAAACGTATCCACAGCATACGTTTCAAAATCTGTCATAAAACGTCCACTCCATATATTTTGTGCCTGCAATGTAGGCATAGATGCCAACTTTCTGCGCTCACTATCGGAATATTGTGCCTTTGGCAAAAATACACAAAGTAAAAATCCTGCTGCCAAAAACACTGCAAATAAAATACATGTGATTTTTTTCATATTTCCCCCATGTTACAACTAATTTTTAAAATCAGCTAATCATTTAAGTTTTAACAAAATTGTATAATCGTCTTTTATACACAATAATTTTAGCCTCCTAGAACCGAAAATACAGAAACGGATTAAATGAACCATCTACCAAATAAGCCGTTATAACAAGCAATAATACAAGAAGCACAAACGGCTCTATTCTATTTAAGATTTTTTCACCTACTGATTTGCAGGAAACCTTCTTTATAATATTTTGTATTGCTGGCGTTGCACCTACCATAGCTACAACTATAATCACAAAAAAACTATACAAATAATAAAGCGCTTGTGCTGATACAAGCGGAACTCCTCCAATACCAAAAAGCCCTTTGATATCTGAAAATGCCTGCCCCATATCTTGCGCATTAAAAATGATAAAACTAATCATTGCAAAAAATAAAACATAAAGATGAGAAAATATTTTACTTTCTTTTAAATATTTTAACAGCCATACTTTTTCAATCATTAACAATACAGCAAAAAATAAACCCCATACAATGAAATTCCATGCTGCTCCATGCCAAAATCCAGTAAGCATCCACACCACTAAAATATTAAAAAACTGTCTGCCTTTTTTGACGCGATTTCCGCCAAGCGGAATATAGACATAATCCCTAAACCATGAACCCAATGAAATATGCCAGCGACGCCAAAATTCTGTAATACTAGCAGAAATATAGGGATAATTAAAATTTTCTAAAAACTGAAATCCAAAGATTTTCCCTAATCCAATCGCCATATCACTATAACCTGAAAAATCAAAATAAATATGGAGTCCAAAAGCAAGTGCATATAACCAATAAAATAATACCGATTTTTCATCCGAACCACGAAACACATTGCAAAGCTCTCCCAATTGATTTGCCAACAATACTTTTTTTGCCAAACCGATTACAAATCGCCTAATCCCTTCAGCCGCCCTATCCCATGAGTGTTTTCTTTCCTCTAATTGTTTGGCTATATCGGAATAGCGAACAATCGGTCCTGCAATCAACTGTGGAAACATGGCAATATAAGCTGCCATATTAATTATATTTTTTTGTGCTTCTTCCCCTCTATATATATCAACAATATAACTAATCATCTGAAATGTATAAAAACTAATGCCAATTGGCAATACCACCTTTAATAAAGGTATACCAAGTCCTGTTATAGCATTAAAATTTGTGATAAAAAAATCGGCATATTTAAAATATACCAAAAAAGAAAGGCTAATCATTATAGAAAGAATACAAAAAACTTGCCCTGTTTTTTTTCCTCTATATGTTTCTACCAGTCGTCCAAATCCATACCCTAATACAATTAAACTCGCCATCAAAAAAACATACTTTGGTTCTCCCCATGCGTAAAATATAAGGCTGCTTAATAACAAAACCATATTTTTTAAACGCTTGGGCGACAAAAAATAGAAAGCTATTGTAAGTGGCAAAAAATAATATAAAAATGTAATACTTGAAAACAGCATATCTTTCTCCTATATTGTTCTTGTATGCTACAACTTTTAGGCATTATTTATCCTTTCAACTTGATAAAGAACATTCTTTCAAAAATCAAATAGCGTGAAGTAACTTATATTAAAAGTTTACTTCACGCCACTTAAATTCTTATTTTATATACGATATTATGCCTAACCCTTTTTTAAATGGTAAAGTATATTTATCTGATTATACAATTGGTGTCTCTGTAATAACCTGCGCTCCGCTAAGAGCAGATAACGCATTTGTCTTGAAAATCTGCATAATTTCAGCTTCGCCATATGCTGTAATAACATATGTTCCATCTACATTGATAATAATCAACGTATCAGGTTGTCCACACATCCATTGTTTCGCTAAAATATTGGTCTTTACTGCCTCTGCAAAATCGTTCATATTGATACCGCTCTTTAAACGATAAGCTGCACCTGTAAATATATTGCCGTTCATCATATGCACCATTGAAGCGGCATCTTCAATATTAGCAGTCTGACTTTTTGGAAATCCAAGTGTTACATCCAGTTCTTCCGTTTTGCCAACATCAAATTTACCTGGCGCATCCATAACGGCATTTTCCTGATTTCCCCCATACATTGCAAATAATTGATCTTCCTTATAAACTTTTACAATCTCTTTTAACACATCAAGAGATTCTGTATATTTTGACTGTCCACCTTGATTTCCATTATTTGAATCTTTGTTACCACAACCAATTAATGTAACAATTATCATTGCTGCCAAAAAAATTGTTATTAATTTTTTCATGTACATCCTCCATTCTTATTTAATCTGCCACATACAAACCCATTTATATTTATTTTATATAAACTTTTGTACTTGTTAAAATTTATTATAGCATATCATAATATTAAATGCTACTATTAATATTATGATATTTCTTTCCCCTTTTACTCCACTTTAATTTTTTGTAAAATCGAATATTTGTTTTGGATAAACTATTGCCCAAAAGCATTATTTATGTTATTATATAAAATATATTATCAATACAAAAGGTAGGTATTTTAATGTTTACAGGATATGATTATGAAGATTACTGTTGCAAATATCTAAAAAAACATCATTTTAAAAATATCGAGCATACTCCGCTTTCAGGCGACCATGGAGTTGATATTATTGCTCGAAAAGGACGCAAGAAATACGCTTTTCAATGCAAATATTATACTGGAAAAGTTGGAAATCACGCCATTCAGCAAGTTTATACAGGCTGTTCCTATTATAAGTGCGATATTGCAGTCGTAATAACCAACAGCGTTTTTACAAAAAATGCAATCGCAGAAGCCAAAAGATTAGATATACAACTATGGGATAATATTGAGGTAGAGAAAAAAAGATATCTGTTTATCAAGTTATTATTGTTAGCTGCTCTTATATTAACAACAGCTTACTATATCATTCCTGATGAACAAAAATCCCAATTGTACAGCTATTTTATAAACCTTTATCAAACAGACCTTGATATTATTTTACTTATTGTATTTCTTTTAACCGCCATTATTCTTGCCACAATTGCAATTAAAAAAATACGAGATAACGCCCATTAACACAATAATAAAATATAAAAATACAGTTTAAAACACAAAATTTACTGATAAAATTAAATACCCTACAACAAACAAATAACAAATCATGCTTGATGTAGGGTATTTAAATTACGAATAGAAAGCTTCATATCGGACTTGAACCGATGACCTCTTCATTACGAGTGAAGCGCTCTACCAACTGAGCTAATGAAGCACTTTACATAAAAATATCAAACTAACAAGCAATATTATATATGTATAAATATTTTTTGTAAAGCGTTTTTTTTATATTTCATAAAATATTTTATTGGATAAAATTCATTGGCATAAACTTTTCTTTTTCTGGAATACCATATTGTTCTTTCACTAACATAATACCTTTCATTAAAAATGTCATATTTCTTGCAAGTGTTCTCATTCCCTGCAAACTTTCCAAATCCTAATTAGCTTCTTCTATTTCTCTACCATGAATACTATTCCAATACTGTCCTGAAACCACTGGCATTCCTGATATTGTAAAAAATTCATTTAATTCATCAAAAATAGAAGACAATCCTCCTCTCTTAGCTGCCACAACAGCTGCACCTACCTTCATTATTTTATCAAAATTAGTACTAAAAACAACCTTATTTTATAATCACTTTTTCATTTATGCCTAACAGCACTCAGACACAAATATATTTACAATTGACATAACTTATCTTTAATCGCTTGCTTTGCTAATTCTGGAGCATCGATATCCCAAACAGCTTCCTCCATTGGGCAAAATCCCGTGCCAGAGCGATTTATAATCTTTTCAACAGCGTTTTCATATCGTATTTGAATATTATTTTTTATAAGCGTATCAATAGCAGCTTTACTCATTACATAAGCATACACTTCTTTTACGCCAAGCAACACATATAAAAACGCTGCCGCCTTGCCAACAACTTTATCAGCTGCACAAAAACCACTAAAATCCAATCCATTGTCTTGCCAATCTAACAAAGCTTTTATACCACGCTGCATACTTGTATAAATCCTATTTTTTTTACACAAAACACAAGTATAACCACCTTCATTTAAAATTTGAATTGCTTGCATTAAATCTGTTTTCATATGTTTTCAAACTCTCCTATCTTTATATTTGAAATATTTACATATCTACAAGATTTTATAAGAACCATCTTTTAATCGATAAAATTCACTCAATTTATCATTTTCAAATAACTCCAACATTTCTTTCATATCTGTAGCAAGTACATAATCTTGTATATGTTGACGTTTTATCCAAAATACATTACCTTCTGACGAACTATGAAGATTGCCTGTAAATTGATTAGTTTTATAAAGAAAAATCACATATCTTACACCATCTTTTGTCTGAAACTGTTTTACACCACAAAGAATCAGATTCTTGATTTGATAACCTGTTTCTTCAAAAACTTCACGAATAACAGATTCTACAAACGATTCTCCCTGTTCAACATGTCCGCCAGGAAAAGCTATACCATCCCATGCAGTGCCTATTCTTTCCTGAACTAAAATTTGATTTTGATTATCGTATATCATACACAATGTCGTAAAAATAGCCTGTTCCATGATAAATTTCTCCTACTGATTACTTGTATTGATATCGCTATATTAGATAACTTTTTACTTTATAGTACAACGCAGAAATTACACAAAAAGTAAGATTATAAGACATCATTAAAATATTTTTTAATTTCTTTCATTCGTTCCTGTTGCTTTACATCAAATGGACAGTGATGATTACAATGTCCGCAAGAAATACAGGCATCCGCTTTAATTGACAATTTATCATAATGATTTTGCGCCAGCTTATCACCAACCTTCGCCAAATCATAATATTTATTGACAAGTCCGATATCAATTCCAACAGAACAAGGTTGACAATGATTGCAATAGACACAATTTCCAGAAAGCTCCTTTGCTGTAAAAGAGCCAATAATAGAATAATCTTTTTCTTCAATAGAGGCATTGACAAATCCAAGAAGTTCATCTAAATCATGGAGATTTCTAACACCAGGAACACTTGTTAACACGCCAGGTCGATCAAGAATATATTGAAGACATTGATATTTACTGATCGCTTTTCCAAAAGGAGAAGTGGCATCTGTCAACAGCTTTCCTGCATAAAAAGGCTTCATTACAGAAATTCCAATGCCTTCTGCCTGACAACGGCGAAATAAAGCAAAGCGTTCTGAAACACTACCCTTTCCATATGTATCGCCCTGTTCAAAATCATAAGCAGGATTAATACTAAACATCATCATATCAATTACACCGCTGTCAATAATTTTATTAGCCACGCTTGGTGTGTGTGAAGAAAATCCAATATGATGAACAACTCCCTGCTTTTTTAAATCCTTTAAATAATCAAACACACCAATTTCACAAAGTTTTTCAAAATCCTCCTCTTCATCTACACAATGTAAAAATCCAAAATCCGCATAATCTGTTCCAAGTGTCTTCAATTCCCATTCTATAGTACGCTGAATTTCATCAAATTTTCTCGACCAGCCATATTCTCCTTTGTTATTATAGACAGCGCCAAAATGAATTTGGAAGTAAATATTTTCTCGATTTGTGCGAATAGCTCTTCCAAAAGGCGCATAGACATTTTTACCACCGCCGCAAAGGTCAAAAAAATTAATTCCATATTCCATTGCCTTACAAATCACTTGCTCGATTTCTTTATCAGAACAATTTTGAATCCCTCCCATGCCAAGACCAAGCACGCTAATTTTTTCATCACCATGCGGTAATTTTCTATATTCCATAATATGTATACTCCTTACTTGTCAAATTCCTTTGCAACATCTTCAAGTAATTCACGAATAGAAAGATGCTGTGGACAAATTTGTTCACATTTTCCACATTTAATACAGTCGGATGCCCTGCTGCCATCTTTTGTATGAATATTGCTATAATAATAATCCGTATTCCAATTCTGAAATTGTTTTTTTGCATTCATACAGGCAAATAAATCTGGAATAGCAATTTTTTGTGGACACTGTTCCATACAATAACGACAAGCAGTGCAAGGAATCAAATTTTGTGAACCAAAAATTTCACAGACCTTTTCAATTGCCTCTTTTTCCTTATCATTTAAAGGAACAAAATTTTTCATAAATCCAATATTTTCGGTTATCATATCCATATTGCCCATGCCTGAAAGCACCATCATAATTCCCTCAAAGCTTGCCGCAAAACGAATAGCATAGCTTGCAGGGCTTCCTCCATGCAAATCGTCAAGAATTTGCTGTGCTTTTTGCGGAAGATGAACAAGACTGCCGCCTTTTACTGGTTCCATTACAATTACAGGCTTTCCATGTTTACAACAAACCTCATAACATTTACGGCTTTCCACAGAAGCATCCTCATAATCAACATAATTAAACTGAATTTGTACGACCTCAATTTGCGGATATTCTGTCAAAATTTGATTTAACACCTCTGCTTTATCGTGAAAGGAAATACCAACATGCTTAATTTTTCTCTCCTTTTTTAATTCTAAAGCAGTCTCATAGGCATGAAGCTTTTTGTATTTGGCATAAATATTTTTATCTTGAGCGTGCATAAGGTAAAAATCAAAATAATCAACGCCACATGCCTCAAGTTGACTTTCAAATAATGGACGAATTTCCTCTTGTCTTGTAAAATGATGCATTGAAAGCTTATCGGTCAAAACATAATCTCCTCTTTGATAACGACTGGTTAAACATTTGCGCAAAGCAGACTCACTTTTACCATCTACATAACCATGTGCTGTGTCAAAATAATTAAAACCATTTTCAATAAAAACATCCACCATTTTTGTAAATTCGTTGTAATCAATCTCACCATTTTTCATTGGCAGACGCATACAGCCAAAGCCAAAATTTTTCTTTACTTTATCAAACATGCTTATCCTGCTATTGAATGAAATAGCTTTTCCTTTCCCAGACTTTAATGATTAATTACGTAAATACTTTGCTTATTGTCTAGCAGTTATTACTCACGAAAATAAAAATATACATCTAAATTTATTATACATGAATATACCAAAATTAGGAATCAATTAATAGGTTACAATGTATATACTTTAAGTTTATACGCCACCTTTTATTATAATTCCAAGCTTTGCACCCATTCTACTACTGTGTTTTGGGGAACACCTGAAGAAAATCTTATGCCATCAAGCCAGTTTCGTTCCTGCTGCTTCTTTTAATAATTTATCACTTTCTTCTAACCCTGAACTTGAAGAAGTACAAAACGGAATAACTTTTTCCCGTAAAATCATTAGCTTCAATAAATGTATTGACTGACCATGCCGCAATCCTCCACCATATTGCGTGTCCAAATTGATACAAATATTTCCCCAGTGCTATCGTTTTTACATTTATCCCAAACGCCTTAAAATTAACACTTTTCAGAAAGGCTATCGTTATTTTTTGCACCCAATACCTCTACGTCATATTTTACCAGAATAAGCGGCGGATTTCCATACACAAAAACAGCTGGCAGGATATCCGGGCTCCCCCGAAACCTGCCTGCCGCCTTCAAATTAATGAATGTTAACGGAATGATACATTAAGGCTGATCGCCTTCTCTGCCGCATTGATGAGCATAGTCTTCAAAGCATCCTTGTACTCATCCTCTTTAATTACGGACAGATTGAAATAGTCCAAGCTGTTCTGTAAAAAATTCTGAAACTTCCATTTGAAACTGAAGGACTTCGTTTCTGCTATCTGAATTGCATGGTCATATAAAAGTATGGTAACCAGCTCCTTCGGATTAATATACCCTGCTACCAGCCTTTTAAACTCCTCTCCATCTGCCTGTGTTTTAAATCTCGCACCGCTAATCGAAAGCACACGATACACAAGTGTCTGCATAAACTGTGGAGATGCAAAGTTACGGAGATTAGCCGTAAAGTTTACGGAGAAGGATTGGCAGTTATAGAAATAGCCCTCATCGATATTGGATGTATACCCATCTCCGACTTTTAGACGGTGTCTCAACGCATTATACGCATTGCCATGAGGCGTCTTTCCTAAACTAAGAGCAATGTCAGACATTCCCGGTGTAAACACCTTCTTGTCCGTTGCCACATCCAAAATATGCTCACGAAGAAGTTTCTGCAACTGATCTTCATCCACAACTGGCTCTGCATCCTGCCCCTCCTTCAATGTCATATGTATCTTTTGTGCATCATCTTCAAGGTTCTTAGCCATATCGTCCAAAATGGTTTTATAGGCATTGAGAATATTATATTTGCTTACCAAACTTGCCGGAAACGATTTATCACGTTTTAAATAACATGCTATCGAACAGATTGGAAGCCTTTTCTTTGCCTTTACCTGTGCTGTCTTTAAATCCTCGTTCAGTTCCTCCATACGATTCTGAATCTCATTTAAAATCGCCGCCTCGTCCAATTCGACATTCTCCAACGGTTCTGTCGAAAGCGGATCGTCAAAATCCTCTTTACTCAGGGAGTCCACAAGTAAATCGAGTTTGTTATGGATCATGAAAATTGGAATCTGTTTGTTGAAATCTTTCAGCACTTCATGATACAATTCTCCAATTTTCTTCTCATTGGAATCCCCAAAAAGCGGAACAACCATAATAATTGCATCAATATCACCCTTGTAAATTAAGTCTAGACAATAATCACTGTTTTCGTCCTCAGTATTGTCTGCATGATAAAGTCCTCTGGTGTCTAATATCCCAAAAACAATATTATTGAAACTATCCCGGAACACCTTACTTGCCAATGGGTTTTTACGGATTGCATCAGCAATCTTCTCATTCATCGGGCAATAGATTACAATCTCTGAACACAAAACCTCAAGTGACAGTTTCTGTCCACCCTGAATATCATTCGCCGTAAACATTGCTGCAATAAATTCAGCATCAGGAGCATCAAGAAAAATTTCTTTGTAATAATATCCATCTTCAGATTTGTCCTTCTCATTAAAGTAACTGAAAAAAACTTCTTTCAAATCATCATTGACCTTTTCCCAGATACTCCAAAAATCATCCTTAAAATTCCCCTGTAGCATATCGAGGTTTCTTTCAACTTCTGATTGGATTGCCGCCAGAAACTTTTTGCTGTTCTCCTTGACCTTCATATTAGTAAGACTGTTTTTTACAGTATTGTAAATATTGTAGCTGCTCCGCCCTAATTCGTACTTCCGATGCAAATCCACAAGACTTTGAATAAACTTCTCTTTCTGTTCATCCGTTAGAAAGGATATAACTGCCTTGACATTATTTTTCTTGATAAGCTCCCCCCGAAGGGCTTCTGCAAAGTCATCCTCATCCTTTCCAACTTCATAGGCTATTATTTTTCCTGAAGCCTTTACCACTTTTGCCATTGCACGGGCCAATAATTCCGAAAAGTAATTCCTTGTTATTGGATCGGGATTCAGCTTTACCGCAATCACCATCCTATCCGTGTATTCGGTCGTATAAACCATGTTGTGGTCTGACAGTGTTGAATTTGTCTTCCCAACCCCCTCCTTCAGAATCACTCTTGCAGCAGGAGCGGCCGGAATAGTTCCAATTTCTGTCTTACCATCGCCTGTCCCGCCAACCAGCTCTGCCGTCCTTACTTGAGGACGAAGTTTTTTGTAGGTACTCATACACTCTATCTCCTTTATTTTATTCAGATGAATAAAAAATCCACATCGACCCAGTTATGGATAGATGTGGATATACTTATCATATATTTTAGGAGGCATAAACTCTGCCCACCTTCACATATCCCATATCTGCTGGATCGGTTCTGTAGCGGGTAGCTACGTACTACACAACATCATGGATTTTCTCTTCATTTGTAATTTACATAATATAGCAAAATGTGATACTTGTCAATATTATTTTGCAATTTTTTCATATTTTCAGATACTCCACCTCATCTACATATTCATTATATGAAAAAGAATACTAACAATGAGTTATATAGATATACTTAAACGAAAAGACCGATTCAATCAAATATTTATGCCAGAAAGACAAGCACTTGGCAAAGCTAATTTCCATGATTGGATCTATAACCTATCAAGCTCATGATAACGGTTTTTCGTTCTTGGTTCACGAAATTCAAGAAAATTCCTATCGTTAAAATTTGCACCCAAACTCATGCTTGGGTGTATTGTATGAAATTGTGGTACGCAAGCCATATTGCGTGTCCAGATTGATACAATCTTTGAATGGAGGCTATCGTTATTTTTTGCACCCAAAAGACTTTGCACATTTTTGATTTCTAACTATATAGAAATTAGTATGATTTCCTAAATTAACCTACAACTTTACCCTATCACATATCTCTACACCAAAATGGCAAAACTCAATCTCAACTCTGCAAGGAATATGGTGTTTCAAAATCTGCACTCAGTAAATGGATAAAATTATACTCTATTGTTGAAATGGACGATGGTGATGTCCTTACTGCTAAACAGGTTAAAGAACTTCTAAAACGTAATGCTCAGCTAGAGGAGGAAAATTTGATATTAAAAAAAGCGATTGCCATATTCACGCCACACTCAAACAACGTTTAGATGCTGTCCATGCGCTTCGTTTTCAACATAACATTCAAACCCTCTGCAGGGTTTTAAATGTCAATCGAAGTACGTATTACAAGCATTTTCGTAAACGACCTGCTCCTCGTGTTTGTCAAAACCAGCACATTAAATGTATCATCTTACACATTTATGCTGATTATAACAAACGTCTAGGCGCTTACAAAATTCAATACATCCTTTATCGTGACTATAGCATTAACATTAGTGTTGAAAGAGTGTACCAATTGATGCATAGTATGAAACTTCCTAAAATGTCAACTGCAAAGCCCAAATCGAGCTATCACCACACGAACAACTTGGATATTTAACACCAAATGAAATGGAATCCGCTTATTGGGAACAGATTTAATTCTGTTCTCAATAAAAAAATTCACAAAAATGTGTCTACTCTATTGACTATAGTCCAAGGTTTGCCTACAGATTCCTTTAGATTCCACCTTGCGATGAACACCCTACTTCCTTGTTACCTAGATGTATTCGGAACTTTCACCCGTTAGAGCGCGCCCATGGCGCGCAAATCAAAAAATCGAGCTTCTATGAGAAGTCTCGATTCGTTTATCAGTTTATACCAAAAAGTTATAACTAAATTTTATTTATTTTTTAATCAATCCTTATGAAATTGTAGTATTTACTCCTTTAACCGAAACCTCGATACTAGCTCTTTCAATGCCGCCGCCTGTCCAGACAGTTCTTCACTGGCAGCAGCACTCGATTCTGCTGTATTCACATTACTCTGTACCACAATGGCAATTTGTTCGATTCCATGACTAATCTCCGCCGCTGTATCAGCCTGCTGCATTGTGTTGTCTGCAATATCATCTATCAGATTTTCCATCTTCTCTGCCAATTCTGCTACCATTAATATGGATCGTGCTGTATCGTCAGCCGCATTAACTCCTTCTTTCATGGACTTTATAGTCTCTCCCAAAAGTTCTGTGGTTTCCTTTGCCGCATCAGCCGATTTTCCTGCAAGTGTTCGTACTTCCCCTGCCACTACTGCAAAGCCTTTCCCTGCCTCTCCTGCTCTGGCAGCCTCCACCGCTGCATTTAAAGCAAGGATATTGGTCTGAAATGCAATATCATCAATAGTCTTTACAATTTTATGAATCTCATTAGATTTGTCACTAATCTTTTGGATTACTTCTGTCATGTTGTGCATCTTAATGTTACTTTCCAAAAGTCCTTCTCTAACTTCTTTTGAAAAACTGCTATTCTGCTGTGTATCCTGTGCAATCTTCTGAGCATTTTCGGACACTTCACTGATATGGTCAGCAAGCGCTTCCACCTCTGCCGCCTGTTCTGTAGAACCTTGTGACAAGCTTACAGCACTTCCAGAAACTTGTGCCGCTCCAGCAGCAACATCCCTAGAGGATGCTTTTAGCTGTCCCATTACCATATTTAACTCAACGGCAATCTTCTCTAAAGAGCTTCTAATTTTCGCAAATTCGCCTGCATATTCACTCTTAAGTTCAAATGCCAGATTTCCCTTTGCAATCTCTTGTAAAGTATCTGATATTTCATTAATATATTTTATGTAATCTCGCAGCCTTTCCGTAACTCTGTTAAAATTATGTGCAAGAATACCCAACTCATCCCTTGATTTGTAACGAATTGTCTGGTCTAGTTCACCCTCTGCAATCCGAGTAGCCACTTGACTCAACTCCTTGACTGGTCTTCCAATAATTCGGCGTGTCTGTATAATCACAAGAAGAGTCAACACCAATACTGCTATAACTGATACGACTGTCATCGTGCGTGTCAAATCATAAAGTTCTGATAATACCTCCGCCTTAGACACATAAGATACCGCTATCCAGTTACTTCCCTCAATCTCTGCTATCTGAATATAAATATCCCCATATAAACTAAGCCCCATCTTTTTTGCCTGTATCTGCTTATTGGCATAATTATACAAATCGCCTAATTCACTTAGCTTTTTTCCAACCACTGACTCATCCTTATGCCCAATAATGGTATCTGTACGTGTATCCACAAGGAAAATACTGCCTGTATCCTCAATCTGAATATTGCTAACGATATCCGAAATCGAATCCAGATACACATCTGCTGCTGCAACACCACGCACGTCACCATTTTTATCTTCCAGTACCCCAGATGCTCCCACTACATAAGATTGACTGTCCTCATCAAAATACACATCGCCCAATATAAAATCTTTCGATTCTATCCCATTCAGATACCAGCTTTTAACCAAAGCGTTGAACTCTGGTCCTGGCTCAAAAGAGGCATGATATAATGAGCCATCTGTCAATGCCACATATAACCCAGCAGGATACGCATCATTTTTCCCTGCTGTATGCTTAATATATTCTACCATTTCAGGCTCATCCATATCCTCATACTCTATAGTATCTCTCTGTGTTTCCAACATAGTAAGTGTCCGATTCATCCATGCTCTCGTTTCTTGAAGCGTTTTTTCAGTAGTAGTACGCAGCATTTCTTCACTCTTCTCCAAAAGAGTCTGAGACATCTGGTCATAGACGACCACCAATAGTGCCGAACCAGCAATGATAACACTAACAACAATAGCTGCCACTAATTTCATCGTAATTCCCATTCCCCACCGTTTAGGGGTATCGGTTCTGGTCTTTGGTTTTTTTGTCTGATTCATCTGTGATTCCTCTTTCTTTTTATATTTTTTTAATATTGCTTTTATTACTTTTATAAAAATTGTAACATAATTTGTCAAAAAGTAAATAAAAAATTCTTACTATCTGTATCCTTTATGATGCACTGTCGGGCTTGTTTCATCTAGCGGGAGAAATGTATAACCGTTTGACAATCCCCACACAATAATTCGCTCTACTGCATCAACGCTAAATTTCTTTATATCATGCTGCAATACCACCGAAACATTATGAGATTGTATCCCCGTAATCACATTTTGAAAAACATCTTCTGCACTAGAACAGCCGCCCGCATCACCACTAGAAACATTCCAATCAAAATATTGATACCCCTGTCCGCAAACCCCTTGAATAAGTTTATTCATAATTCCTGGACAATATTTTTCACTAACTGTGTTAGAACTTCCGCCAGGAAAACGCAATAACTTTGTTCGTTTTCCTGTTTTTGCAAAAATCATATCGGATTGACGCTGTAAATCCTCAAAATACGCCTGTTCACTTGAATAAATCAATGCGTAATCATGTGTCGCTGAATGAATGGCAACACTATGACCTGCTGCTGCTTCTTTAGCCATCATATCAAGATAATCCTTTTTCGCACTTGTTGTAAAAAAGGTAGCTTTTACATTGTATCGCTCCAAAATATTTAATAAATCTTGTGTATAAGGTCCTGGTCCGTCATCAAACGTAAGATAAACAATTTTATTACCGGGATTTACCTGTGAAGCTTGTTTAATAGGCTCTACTACAACCGTTCTTTCCTTTGTAGCTGTATTGCCATATTGGTCTTTTACGCAATATTGCAATTGATATGTTCCTGGTATATAGTAATCTACCATGCCTACTATTTCGACTTTATCTGTTAAATCGCCATCTTCTTCATCAAATGCACTACAGCCATCATCTTTATATTCTTGCCCTGCTAAAATGCTTACTTGTTCATCGCCATTTAATGTTAAAACGGGAGGAACCAAATCATTATACACAATTTTTCTCTCTGCCACTGCTGTATTACCTGATGAATCGGTCACTGTATAATAAACACTTCCATCTTTTTCATATGATGTAACTTTTGATGTTATATCTCCATCATAATTATCGATGGCAGTAAAGCCCTCTTCCTCATAATGCTCTCCCACTTTAACAAAATACCCTTCTTGATATTTTAACTCAATAACAGGACATGTTGTATCTTTTATATGAACAACTCTTTTTTCTTTTGATGTAAAAAATGAATCTTTTGCAAAATATGTAATCACATATGTTCCCAGCATCTTTGAATTGACTGTTCCATCAATTCTTAATTCAATTCCTTTCTGTTTTCCTGTCAAACCATTTCGGATAGTTGCTGTTGCTCCTTGTTCCACATACTCCTGACCATATTCAAGGTTTATTTCATTGTCCCCGTTTAATTGAATTTCTATTATATGAGATTTACCATATAATATCATTAAAACCATGATTAGTATTAATACTGTAAAAAATGCCATTAATTGTTTCGTATTGATTATTCTTAATATTTTCTTAATTTTGTATTTTCTCTTTCTCTTTTTCTTTTTCATTGTTCCATACTTTACCTATCTCTAACTCAAATCGTCTTTCTATATCGTCAATCATCTTTTGAATATATGTTTCATTTTCATATGGTTTTTCTATTGCTGTTTTATATGGCACAAACCCGCCTGCCATATGCTCATGTCCACCTCCACTTCCAATTCCCTGCAAAGCGGCATTGACAATGTGACCTGCATCAATCCTGCCAGTACTTCTAACCGAAATTTTTATGCCATCATCTTTAATCGAATAAACAACAGTATTATCCGTTGTGTCAAGCATCATAATAAAATCCGATATAGATGCAATTAACGGTTCTGGACAATTTCTGCCTGTGTTGGCATAAGTCGTTCGGTCAACTGTCTGAATACTGTTAATTGCTGACACATACGCTTTCAAATCCTGATAACTTAAAACACTGTTGTCCAAATCAGCCAACATTTGCTTGTCTACCTTATCAAACAGCTTATAAAATATATCTAAATCCAATTGAGATACGCCCCTTGTAAGATTAGCTGTATCAATTTTGATGCCATACAATAATGCTGTCGCCACATTAACATTTAGTTCAATATGATATTTAAACAAATATTCTGCTATAATAGAAGAACATGCACCGACACTAGGTCTTATATCAGAATACTTATACTCTACCACCTCAAATGTAGGGTGATGGTCAAAACAAACCACCTCATCACCAGGCATATCAATAATATTGGCATTTCCCTTTTGAGAATCAACCAAAAATATCTCAACATCTTCTGTCATTTGTTCTTTGATATCATTAAATTCTACAATGGGAATATTTAATTTTTGAACCATCGCATTTGAACTCCCATGGTCTACTTTTCCCTTATATACAATGGTTGATTTCATACCTTTTCCCGCAAGAAGATGCTGTAATCCATAAGCGCTGGCTATCGCATCAGGGTCTGGAAAATTATGTGTCTGTATATAGACATGTTTTTGTTTTATATTTTCAATCATTTCATCAATATCAATCATACTACTCCTTCGTTATTTTATGAAAAATAACTACTTTATATTACGACGAATATTGTACAATATTTGTTTTTAAATTGCAATCACACCCTATGGATTTCTTTCATATATATACTATATAGTTATCGTTTCATATCTGGAGAGTTGCCATGAATCCTATTCTATCAATTAAACATATTAATTATTCATATCATTCAAAAGAACGTGAAACTACAGCTCTCAAAGATATAAATTTTGATATTGAACCTGGTAGTTTCACTTCCATTGTTGGTCCATCAGGATGTGGAAAATCCACTCTATTATCCATTATATCTGGATTGATAGAGCCTGATTCTGGAACCATAGAATACAATCCCAATATTCATATTGGCTATATGCTTCAAAAAGACAGCCTTTTTCAATGGCGTTCTGTCTATAAAAATGTTTTATTAGGCTTGGAAACTTGTGGACAATGTACGCCTGAAAAAATAAAATTGGTTGATACGATGTTAAAAACCTATGGATTAGAACATTTTAAAAATTCCAAGCCCTCTCAGCTTTCAGGTGGTATGAGGCAAAGAGCTGCTCTGATAAGGACGCTTGCTATGGAACCTGATATTTTACTTCTCGATGAACCATTTTCAGCACTAGATTATCAGACAAGATTGGAAGTAAGCGATGATATATACCGCATTATAAAAGACCAATCTAAGACGGCTATATTAGTGACTCATGATATTGCTGAAGCTGTTGCTATGGGTGATAAAGTCATTATATTAAGCGCTCGTCCTGGAACAGTGAAAGATACGATTGATATTCATTTTGACAATCCAACACGCTCACCGTTTGCCACCAGAAGTATGCCAGAATTTTCCGATTATTTTAATCGTATATGGAAGGAGATTGTATCATGAAACGCAGTCATACTAAAATAAATAACACACAAAAACAACTTCCTGCCATCAGCGCGGCACAACAAAAATACGTCAAAAAAATTCATAAATACCATTCTCTTATCCTCTGTACTCAAATATTATTATTATTTGGCATTACTATATTTTGGGAAGTTGCTGCAAGAATTGGGTGGATAGATAGTTTTATATTTAGTTCACCTTCAAGAATTGTAAAATGTTTTATAAAAATGGTATCGGATGGCAGCATATTCCAACATATTGCCATCACTATGGGAGAGACTTTTATCAGTTTTGCACTGATTGTTATTTTAGGTATTGGCGTAGCTCTTCTTTTATGGCTTTACACGCCTTTATCTCATGTGCTGGAGCCTTACCTAGTTGTGCTAAACAGCCTTCCAAAATCGGCGCTGGCACCTATGCTTATTGTCTGGCTTGGCAACAGTCCAAAAGCCATTATTGTAACGGCTATCTCTGTAGCGCTCTTTGGAACCATATTAAATATTTATACCAGTTTTATGGAAACAGACCCTGAATTGCTTAAACTGATGAGTACCTTTGGCGCAACAAAACGACAAACCTTATTTAAATTGATACTTCCTTCATCTTTAAATACTATAATAAGTAATATGAAAGTCAATATTGGTTTATGCCTTGTCGGTGTAATTATTGGTGAATTTTTAGCTGCAAGACAAGGCTTGGGATACCTTATTATCTACAACAGTCAAATATTTTGTATGGATGTTATCGCTATGGCGATTATTATTCTTTGTATTATTTCGATAATATTATTTAAAATTGTTGATATTATTAACAAATTGATTCGTATTGATTGAAAATTGGTATAGACATTTATTTTAAATAGGCGTATGGGACCAACGGCATAAACGCTATTTGAAAAGGCATAAAAGAGCAACATACATTACTTTGCTTACAAGCAATAAATTAAACAGTTATCTTGCTAATATTGAAGTGTAGGCAGATGATATGTTTTTTCGTCTGGTAAATCAGATAGCAGAGGGAAAGGCGTAACAGAACAGCTAAAAGACTCAGCTCAAATGGGTATAGAAAATGAATAATATTCGCAGCAGAGCAATGGAAATTGTAAAGATTGACTTGATTTATACGTAAGTTAAGATTGGCAGGGATGATATTTTATCACTCTGCTAATTTTTGTCTATGGTAATTTATCTTTATACTTCATAAATTAAATGATCTCAAACAGAATCTAAACACATTGAGAATGATAAAGTCCCTGTAAGAAAATATTTATCTACAATGGCACACTGTACATTAAGATTTTTTCTAAAAATTATTTCTACTCTATTGACAGAGGCAAAAATCGGTGATATTATATCTAATAGAGTTAGTAATTTTGAAAGGTATTTAAAATACATGAACTACACTGAATTGGCGATACAACTTATTGATATGCGTGCCGCCGCGCCGCAAATCAAGATGGAGCGAACCATGTCCCAAATAGCAAGGGGCGAATTTTTCGCGTTAAATTATCTGGCAACAAATGGAAACCGGGCGTATCCCAAAGACATGAGCAGAGCGCTTATGCTGACCACGGCAAGGGTCGCAACCATGCTGAAATCTTTAGAGGAACAGGACATGATTACACGAACTCCTGACCCTTCAGACAGTCGGCAGGTCATTGTCTGCCTGACGGAAAAGGGCATAGCCTTAGTTGAAAAACGACGAACCGAAATGATTCATTCGGTGGCAAAAATGCTGGAGGCTTTAGGGGAAGATGATGCAAAAGCCTATGTTCGCATACAAGCCAGACTGATTGAGCTGGGCGATATTTGGAGGTGATTCCCTTTGTAAAAACGCAGGATTGAATAACAAAATAGCTGAGGCACTATAAATTACTATAGAGATAAGTCCTATGCGAGTAATTCGCATAGGACTTCATTTTTTAGGAGGTAACAACATGAACCCAATTATACAAGTGGAACATTTTTCTAAAAAGTATGGGGATTTTACAGCGGTGGATGACATTTCTTTCACTGTAGACGAAGGCAGTATTTTTGCTTTCCTCGGTCCCAACGGCGCAGGCAAAAGCACGACTATCAATACACTGTGTACGATTCTTGACAAAACGAAAGGCACCCTGACAATCAACGGACATGATGTTTGCGAAGAACGCAGTTTAGTGCGGAAGGACATAGGGATCGTCTTTCAGGATTCCACTCTCGATGCCCAAATGACAGTGGAAGAAAACTTGAAATACCATTGCAGCTTCTACAAAGTGCCAAAGAACGAGGTACAAGAACGTATCAACTTTGCTCTTGATCTGGTGGAGCTTACGGAATGGAGGCGAGCGACGGTAGGCAGTCTATCTGGTGGTATGAAACGACGAGCTGAGATTGCAAGAGGATTGGTACACGATCCCAAAGTTTTATTTTTGGACGAACCCACTACTGGTTTGGATCCGCAGACCAGAGCTAATGTGTGGGAATATATCCAGCGACTCCAAAAGCAGAAAAATATGACAATCTTCCTAACCACCCATTATATGGACGAGGCAGAGGTCTGTTCCAAAATTGTTATTATGGATCACGGCAAAATCATCGCCCACGATACACCAGAGAACTTAAAGCATCAATATACTGGCACGGAGGTAGATGTTGTCTGCACACAGACCCAACCATTGGAGACTACATTGCAGGAACAAAATGTTTCCTATCGGAAAAATGGAAACAAACTGATTTTTCATACAAAAAAAGCATCGGTCGCATTGGAAATTTTATCCGCACACAGAACCGCAATTACGGACTTTGAAGTAAAAAATGGAACACTGAATGAAGTATTCTTGGCAATTACAGGAAAGGAGATTCGAGAAAGATGAACCCAATTACAGCTATTTTACAAAGAAATTTACTGAATTATATTAGGAGTAAGGGACGGGTATTTGGAGCACTCTTTATGTCTATGTTTATGCTAGTGATGTTTTCGTTTCTCATGAAATCTTCCATGAGCAGTTTTGATGCGCCCATGAATTATCTGATTTCTGGTGTAATTATCATGAGCGTGTTTCAGGTTAGTATCAATAATTCCTCTGATATTCTGTCCGACATTTCCAGTGGTTATATGAAAGAGGTTTTGGTTGCTCCCATTGCACGAACGCAAATTTCTATGGGACACATTCTGTCGGGGGCGGTCATTGCCACACTACAAGGGGTTGTTACCATGACCTGTGGCATTGTTCTTGGATTGCGGGTGGATATCCTGCAAATCCTGCTTCTGATTGCAGTAATGCTAGTTTCTGCTATGGCATTCAGCGCTATCGGTCTGTTTCTGGCAACAGTTTCCCGCAACTCTCCCGCCTTTCAAACCCTCAGCTCCATGATTATGATGCCTCTGACCTTTGTTTCTGGTGCGTATATCCCCACCACAATCATACCTATTTTTCTCCTGCCCATTGTCTACTTGAATCCTCTGACCTATACGACCTCGATTTTCCGTTATATCGCTCTGGGGGCGCACACACTGACTACAGAGGAACTGGTAGAACAGGGTATGGCATTCTCCATTGGCGGATTTGTCATCACGCCTCTGATGGGGCTGGCTATTACCATTTTGATTGGCGCTTTTTTCTTTGTGCTGTGCGTCCGTAAATTTAATCGTGCAGATTTCTCCACTATCAAAGTCACCTCAGGGATGCGAGGTGGCGCTCCAGCAAAAAGATAACTTATAAAAATCTGCAAAGTGGCGGCACATCCTTTCGGTTGTACCGCCATCTTACATAAATACTTCATTATCGCACCTCGGCTAAAGTATTGTATTTCTTGTTTTAATCTCTTGAAAATATAGTTTTAATATTATATAATAATTTTAATATTATATAACAAAATAAAGTGGATATTTACAATCCTCTTACTCAATCTATTTGGAGGTCAATAATTTGATGATTTCTTTACATATAAAAGATACTAAACAATTTATGTCTCACTTGCTTATTAAAGACACTTGGGACAACTTTCTTCTGTCTGAAGCAACGCTTATGATGGCAAATCCTTTTACCATAAGCGGTGAAATCAACCGCCATTTTTTCAGCGACGAAGAATATGAAGCCCTTAGTGATAAAACATATGTGTTATGGTCACAGATAAAGCCGTTTTGCTACTCTATTATTAAAGGCAATAAAGTTCCTACTGCTATGAAGATTATTTTTGTCATTCCCAAAAACATTGAGACTGAAATTCTTGCAAATATTGACAGCACGATTGCTTCCGATGATATCGACCGGCTTTTTGTCAATATTCGTTATAACGAAAATGGAATTACGATTATTACAGGAACCTGCCTTCATACATTTACTTTAGACAAGACGTTAGAACATAGTTTCGACCACTATATCAAAAATTTTCTCAATCAAATAGAACTGCCTTTTGAAGAACAATAATTTACAAACTATCATTTTTTATATGTTTCATAATTTTTTTATAAATTTGCAAACCTGCATGGTTACTGGCTTTGCACTATTATTGTTAGCACTCTAGTTATTTGAGTGCTAATTTTTTCTTGACTTCATTTAAAAAGTGTATTAAATTACATCTTAAGAAAATTTGATTTATGGAGGTTAAATCATGGCGAATGAACATGGAAATCTGTCAATTAACAGTCAAAACATATTCCCTATTATAAAAAAATGGATGTACTCTGACCATGATATTTTTTTCAGAGAACTTATTTCTAATGGATGTGATGCCATCACAAAATTAAAAAAATTAGAATTGATTGGCGAATATGAAAAACCAGATGATTTAGAATTTAAAATTGATATTAAGGTAAGTGCAAACAATAAAACAGTAAAAATTATTGACAATGGTATTGGTATGACCGCAAGCGAAGTCAATGAATATATTAATCAGATTGCCTTTTCTGGTGCAGAAGCATTCCTTGAAAAATATAAAGATAAGACCAATGAAGACCAGATTATTGGTCATTTTGGCTTAGGCTTCTACTCTGCTTTTATGGTTGCTGATAAAGTGACCATTGATACCCTTTCTTATCAGGAAGGCGCCAAAGCGGTACACTGGGAATGTGACGGCGGCACTGAGTACGATATGAGCGATAGCAGTAAAACGACACATGGCACTGAAATTACTCTATATTTAAATGAAAACAGCTATGAATTTGCAAATGAGTATAAAGCAAAAGAAGTTATTAATAAATATTGCTCTTTTATGCCTACCCCAATTTATTTTACCAACGAAGATGCAGGACAACTTACCGAAGAAATCCCTGAGGAAGAAGTGACTGAAAAAGATGTTGTTTTGGACACTTTTGTCAAAGAAGCTGTTGTAGAAGAAGTTGAAAAAGAAGATGGCACAAAAGAAAGTGTTGAAAAAAGTCCTGCTGTCAAGATGGCAAAAATTGAAAAACGACCTGTTGCCATTAATGATATTCACCCGCTTTGGACAAAACATCCAAATGAATGCAGCGATGATGAATATAAAGCCTTTTATCGCAACGTTTTCAACGATTTTAAAGAACCACTGTTTTGGATTCATCTCAATATGGATTATCCATTTAACCTAAAAGGTATTTTATATTTTCCTAAAATTAATACCGAATATGAAACCATTGAAGGCACAATTAAATTATATAACAACCAAGTTTTCGTTGCCGATAATATAAAAGAGGTTATTCCAGAATTTTTACTCCTCTTAAAAGGCGTTATTGACTGCCCTGACCTTCCATTAAATGTTTCAAGAAGCGCTCTGCAAAATGATGGTTTTGTCAAGAAAATTTCTGAATATATTACGAAAAAGGTCGGTGACAAACTATCTGGAATGTATAAGACCGACAAAGAAAACTATGAAAAATATTGGGATGACATCAATCCATTTATCAAATTTGGCTGTCTAAAAGATGAAAAATTTGCTGAAAAAATGAATGACTTTATTATTTTCAAAAATATTGAAGGCAAGTATTTAACATTAAAAGAGTGCCTTGAAGAAAATAAAGAAAAACATGAAAACACAATTTTTTATGTTACAGATGAAACCGAAAACAGCCAATATATCAATATGTTTAAAGAAGAAGGCATCGATGCCATTATTTTAACACACAACATCGACCAGCCATTTATTACCCATTTGGAAGGAAAGAATGAAGGCATCCATTTTTCAAGGATTGACGCTGATTTATCAGACAGCTTTAAAGAAGAAGCAAGCGAGGACGAACTAAAAGAAGTAACCGAAAAACTTACGGATATATTCAAGAAAGCTTTAAATAATGAAAACCTTAAAATTGGCGTCTTTAAGTTAAAAAATGCTTCTATTCCTGCTATGATAACACTTTCTGAACAAGACCGCAGAATGCAGGATATGATGAAAATGTACAATATGTATGGTATGGACCCTTCAATGTTTGGCAGTCAAGGGCAAACATTAATTTTAAATGCAAATAATAATCTTGTTCAATATATTATTAATAATCAAGATAATGAAAATACAACGCTTTTCTGTGAACAGATATACGACCTTGCATTATTGTGTCATGAACCATTAAAGCCAGAACAAATGACGAATTTTATTAACAGAAGCAACAAAATCATGGAATTACTTGCCAAATAAATTGTAATATTGTATTATTATACAGGTTGGCACTGAGACATTAATGCCCCAGTGTCAATTTTGTTTTGTATAAAACTACCTCGCACAGCGTGGTATTTATTATTTTTTAATGAGCTTGCTTTATTGGATAGGAAATATATATGTCTCAACACCATTCTTACACAAAAGATACCAATAATTCGGATATTTATAATGAACCTAATGAACCAAACGATATTTATATTGATGATAACATTGATGATTACATTATATTTGAAGATATTGAACCATATATAGAAGATGATTCTTTTTATTATGATGACCCAGATGAAGATACAGATGAATTTATAGATGATTCCTTGTTAGAAGACTTAGATGAATGGGATATTCTATTTTCTAAAGATAACAAGGATATAAAACAATCAAAAAATCGCAATTTAAAAACTTTATTATTACAACAATTTTTAGGATTAGTAAAAATTTTTATTATTGCTCTTTTTATATCGGTTATTATTTTACGATTTATTATTGTCAATGCTCAAGTTCCAACAGGTTCGATGAAAAATACCATCTTGATTGGTGACCGTCTTATCGGATTTCGCTTGTCCTATATATTTGACAATCCAAAACGTGGTGATGTAATTATATTCAAATATCCTGATAATGAAAAGGAAAATTTTGTAAAAAGAGTGATTGGTGAGCCAGGCGATACCGTCAAAATTGAAAAAGGAATTGTCTATATTAATGATATTGCCATTGATGAACCTTATATCAGAGAACCTATGAATGTCAACACACAGACATTAGAATTTCATGTTCCAGAAAACTGCTATTTTGTTATGGGGGATAACCGCAATGAATCATGGGATTCCAGATATTGGACAACAACGCATTATGTTGAAAAAAACAAAATAATTGCAAAAGTATTATTCAAATATTTTAATGAAGAAGAAAAAAAATTCACATGGGATACCATGTGACTAAAAACAATTTAGAAAGAAGATACTATTATGAGCATTCATATCATTCATATTAAAAATCCTATTTTACGTGAAGTGTTTAGTTATGT
>CAJUBU010000004.1:0-60346 GCA_910585095.1 uncultured Lachnospira sp. | reverse complement strand
AATTATTCATGGCAAAGTCTATGTCAACGATGAAGAATTAGATGAACCTTATATTTTAGAACCTATGCAGGACAATCCGCAAGAACTAACCTATATCGTCCCTGAGGGCAGCTATTTTGTTATGGGGGATAACCGCAATGAATCGTGGGATTCCAGATATTGGACAACAACAAATTATGTTGAAAAAAAATAAAATAATTGCAAAAGTATTGTTCAAATATTTTAATGACAAAGAAAAAAAATTTACATGGGATACTATGTGACTAAAAACAATTTAGAAAGAAGATACTATTATGGGCATTCATATCATTCATATTAAAAATCCTATTTTACGTGAAGTGTTTAGTTATGTAAAAATTATTGTTGTTGCTTTTTTACTTGTTTTTATATTAAATCATTTTATTATTGCTAATGTTAATGTACCAACCGGTTCGATGAAAAACACGATTATGGAAAATGACCGATTGATAGGTTTTCGTTTATCCTATCTTTTTTCATCGCCAGAACGCGGTGATATTATTATTTTTAAATATCCTGATGATGAATCTATCAATTATGTAAAACGCGTTATTGGATTGCCTGGCGACATTGTTCAAATTATTCATGGCAAAGTCTATGTCAACGATGAAGAATTAGATGAACCTTATATTCGGGAACCTATGCAGGACAATCCGCAAGAACTAACCTATATCGTCCCTGAGGACAGCTATTTTGTTATGGGGGATAACCGCAATAATTCACGTGATTCCAGATATTGGGAAACAACAAATTATGTTTCCAAAGACAAAATATTAGCAAAAGCATTATTTAAATATTATCATGGAGATAAACACTCCCTTACCTTTCAAACCTTTTAATGTTGTTTGAATATTATGCTCTCATATTGTTTATACTAAACTTGTGTAATGAAAATTGCACAAGTTTTATTTTGTGCCTGCAATTTTTGTAGGTCACGGAAAGGGCATGGTTTTTAAAATGACAAATTTAGGATGTAATGTAAATTCATGTGTACACAACAAAGAAAAATGCTGCTGTTTAAACTCTATTCATGTCGATGGAACAAGTGCAACAAAAGTAGATGACACTTGTTGTGGAAGTTATGTAGAATCTTCTCAAACATCGCCAAAGAACTCTGCTGCTTCTCCAAAGCTTTCTTTAAGCATCTCATGTGAAGCAACAAACTGCGTTCATAATATGGATAAGAAATGTGTTGCTGATCACATTGATATTTCTGGATTGTGTGCAAGTGATGCTTGCGAGACGGTCTGCGCAACATTTAAAGACCGCTAAAAAAAGAGTTGCTTCGCAAAAAAGGTTTTAATTTTTGCTATCTAAAAAAGGACTGCTGCAAAATGAATGTTCTATAAAGATATAAATATCGTATTATAAATAACGACTTATATCTTACAGAATTTCTCATTTTGTAACAGTCCTTTTAAAATCCCTTTGCAATCAAACAAATACAAATATTTGCAATTAGTTTTGCTGCTTGTCCATAATTTCATTATTATTCATAACAAAATTATACTCTTGATAAATATTCTCCTGTACGTGTATCAATCTTTATCACATCGCCTTGATTGACAAACAATGGTACCATAATTCTTGCACCAGTCTCAAGTATTGCAGGCTTTGTGGCACCTGTGGCAGTATCTCCTTTAACACCTGGTTCAGACTCTGTAATTTCAAGCTCTACAAAAAGTGGAGGCTCAATTGAAAATACTTTTCCGGCATGAGAACAAAGTTTAACCATCTCATTCTCTTTTACAAATTTTAAAGCATCGCCTACATCTTCAGAAGCTAATGCAATCTGCTCAAATGTCTCTGTATCCATAAAGTTATATAAATCGCCATCTGAATATAAATATTGATAATCTTTCTTTTCAATATGCGCTAAATCAAATTTTTCCGTTGGTCTGAAAGATTTTTCAACCACGCCGCCGCTCACAATATTCTTTAATTTTGTTCTTACAAAAGCAGCACCCTTACCCGGTTTTACATGCTGAAACTCAATAATTTGCCAGATACCATTATCCATCTGGATTGTCAAGCCATTTTTAAAATCTCCTGCACTTACCATTTTTGTTTGTACCTCCTAAATATCAATAACCTTCTGTTATTTTTTCAATCTATTGTGACAAAATTATTATATATTTAACAATAACAGTCAACAACTTTTTACATTTTATAATAAACAGCACATTTTGGCAATACCTTTATAAACATCTTTTACAGAGTTAAGATAGCCTCCATTGCATATAGATATCCCTTTAATCCCAAACCAACAATTTGAGCATTGCACACAGGCGCAGTCACAGAGACATGTCTAAATTCTTCACGCTTATGTACATTGGATATATGGACCTCAATTTTAGGTATATCTTCCATAGAAGCTAAGGCGTCGCGTATCGCATAACTATAATGCGTATATGCGCCAGGATTAATAATAATCCCTTCCACCTGTTCATAATAAGCTCTCTGTAAGCGGTCAATAATGGCGCCTTCTGAATTATCCTGAAATACCTCCACCATTACTTCTAATTCTTCTGCCTTTTCTTTTATCATTAAAAGAAGGGAATCATAATTTTGATTTCCATAGATGCCTTTTTCTCGAATCCCTAAAAAATTAATATTTGGTCCATTTATCACCAGTAATTTCTTCATAAATATGTTTTATATCCTTTCCATCTGTATCAATTATTTTATCGGCTACCTGTTCATATATATCTTTTCTTTGTTCCATCAGGCGAACAATTTTATCCCTTACATTTCCACCTGCAAGAAGTGGTCTCTGTGTATCTTGATTTAGCCTTTTTACTAATTCATCTATGGATGTGCGAAGATAAACAACATATCCAAGCTGTTTTAGTAACGGTCTGTTTTCGTTTGTTATCGGAAGACCTCCTCCCACTGAAAACACCTTTTGTCTTGTATTTTCACTTTCAAGCAATTCCTTTAGTACCATTGTT
Organism: uncultured Lachnospira sp.; assembly: GCA_910585095.1. Classification (GTDB taxonomy): domain Bacteria; phylum Bacillota; class Clostridia; order Lachnospirales; family Lachnospiraceae; genus Lachnospira. Next base: position 57,377 of record CAJUBU010000004.1, on the reverse strand, counting down.
TCCAGCTTTCTAAAATAAGGTTCTCCGTCACAATCAAATATTTCATTAATGGAACGACCTTCCTTATCCACAATATATTGGTCTGTGTCAATAAAATCAAACGGTTTATTTTCAGCAATCCATTTGCCACAAGTCGTTTTGCCACATCCCATAAACCCAATCAGAATAATATTTTTTTGCTCACTCATGTATCCTCATTTCCAAAAGCTAAAAAGCAATTTTTTTCATCTTGTCATAAATTTCATCTGCCATCTCTTTTGTTACAGTACAATTCATCCATAATTCATATGCCGCTATTCCCTGATATAAAAGCATTTTTAATCCATTGTAAGCTGGTTTTTCCTGCTTACTCATCAACTTCATAAACATTGTAACACTTGGATTATAGATAATATCAACCCCTGCTGCCGCATTTTTATAAAATTGATCGTCACAAATAATCACATTATCATTATTTGGATGCAGTCCTACACTTGTTGTCTGTATTGTAATATAATCATTTACTCCCATTTTATCATAATCTTTTATATCCATTGCCCTTACAGTCGATTGATTAAAGTACGAATTGACCGCATTGGCAATTGATTCTGCCTTTGATACTGTACGATTTAAAATAACAACCTGCGCCGCACCCTTTTGAACACATAAAAATGCAATGGCTCTGGCAGCTCCGCCAGCGCCAAGCAAAACAACTTCTCTGTCTTTTAAGGACAACCCAATATCTTCTAATTCCCGCTCAAGTCCTAGTATATCGGTATTGTATCCCTTATACCCTGATATGTTGTCTTTCGTTGTTCTTACTAATGTATTAACTGCACCAATTGCCTCTGCAATAGAATCAACCTCCACAAGAGCTTGTAACACATGCTGTTTATGCGGAACGGTGACATTCATACCAAGCACATTAAGCGCATAAGCGCCTTTTACAGCCTCCTCTACTCGATTTTCTTCTACTTTAAATGGAACATAGACAAAATCATCACCTCGAAGCTGTGCTAATGTGTTATGTATCAATGGCGATATGGAATGAGCAACTGGATTTCCAATAAGACCACAAACACTCGTCGTACCTTTTATATCCCTCATATTAAACCTTATCCTTTTTTCTATTTCTGTAACAATATAACACTATTTTTTCAATTTTTCTCTTCAGTACAATTTGAATCTCCTCATGTTTTGCTATGGGTTTTACCAATATACTCATAATTCCTGCTCTGTTTGCACCCCACACATCTGTAAATATTTGGTCTCCGACAAAAAAAACATTGCTTGCACTGCACCCCATAAGCTTGCAGGCCTCAATATAATTTTTAGGGGAAGGTTTGTGTGCATTGCTGACATATTTTGATGCAACGGCTTTCGCTAACGGTTTTACTCGATATTCTTTATTGTTTGATATAATGCACGTTTTAAATCCCATCTTATGCAAATACTCAAACAATGCTGCCGCCTTATCGTTGACAGGCGCACCATGTTCCACTAAGGTATTGTCAACATCAAATATAATCCCTCGAAATCCTTTTTTATATAAATCTTCATATTGGATTTCATAAGTAGAATCTAAATATATATCAGGATAAAACTTTTCAAACATTTTTTTCAAACCTTTCAAACTTATTCGTTAAATATGTCACAGCAAACGGACAAAATACCAAATCTTAAACATAGAAAAACTGTGATATACTCCATTATTTTTAATTTAAAATTTTTTTAATTTCATCCATAAAGGTATTGACATCTTTAAATTCTCTATAAACCGATGCAAACCGAACATATGCCACTTCATCAACCACTTTTAATTTATCCATAACAATTAAACCAATTTTTGCTGTTTCAATTTCTCGTTCCTCTGTATTAAAAATTTGATTTTCAATCTCATCAACCATCTCATTAATCTGTGTGATAGATACTGGTCTTTTGTGACAAGAACGAACAATCCCTGCAACAATTTTCTCTCGGTCATAAGGCTCTCTGTTATTATCTTTCTTTATTACAATAAGCGGCATCGTCTCAACTTTTTCATATGTCGTAAAACGCTTTCCACAATTTTCACACTGGCGTCTACGTCGAATTGAACTATCATCCGTTGGTCTTGAATCAATAACTTTTGTATTATCTTTGCCACAAAATGGACACTTCATCTAATTATACCCTCCGTTTCATGTATAGTTTTATTATAATTTATTGCCTGTATACGGTCAATACCTAAACAATATTATTAAAATTACAAATCCGACAACCAATATACGTATGGATTTCCACTCTTATTATTCACTTTATTTTTTATTAATCGTATGAACCATTTTACATTTGTATACTTTTTAAGTGTATTTTTAACAATAATACCTTCTGCTAAGATTGCATCAGGTTGATTTGATTCATCAAGGTCATCATCAAATACAGATACTTCCAATCCCTCATATAATTCAACATCATTTCCTTCGGAATCATTTACAATATCGGCTTGTGAAAATAAATAAAGTTCACCCTCTCTATCATCTGAGCAATATTCATTAAAATCCAGCCAAATTCTAGCTTTGTCTAACTTTACAGCTGGTCTGCATTTATCTTGCTTTGTTGTTTGTCTGCCCTCATACCAATAATCATATATCTGTGCCATTTAAATTTCCTTTCAATGGTTAAAATTTTATATTCTATTTGAATGCCTTTATCATAATTTTTTTACATAGTGCAATGGCAAAATTTTCATACTACAACTTTGTTATACTTATTCCATATTGATTTTTTACATGATGTAATATCAGATGTTTGCGTAGCAAACTTTTATACCACAGCTTTACTGTGTTTATTTTATAATACTATAATTTTTTGCGTTAAACAAGGAAAGAATGAAATTGGATATTCTTGTCTGTATTAATAAACCTGTTTCTGGCAATTATAAATGTATGAATTGCATTGCTGACATTTTTTTAACCTCATCAAGGAAGTCCCCCACTTCAATGCTGCAAAGGCATAAGTGTGGGCGGGGACTTGCTTGTTTCAGTGGGAGTATAAGCTCCCACTGAAAAGCTACGATAGTAGCTAGATGGTTTGAGCAAGTAGCGTAGCAGATTGCGAATATCCGCTTAACTATACATTTTTTATAAGACAATGCAAATACAGCTTACTTTCAGGAGGTGCACCGTGTCAGGCTACAAAGTTGAAATATGTGGTGTCAATACAGCAGAACTACCATTACTCAAATCCGATGAAAAAACAGAGCTGCTAAAGAGGATAAAAGCTGGTGATAAGGAAGCAAAAGATAAATTTATAAAAGGAAATCTCCGTTTGGTATTAAGTATCGTATCACGTTTTAATCAGACCGACGAATCAAAAGACGACTTATTTCAAATCGGATGTGTTGGCATGATTAAGGCAATCAACAATTTTGATATTTCTCAAAATGTACAGTTTTCAACCTATGCTGTTCCTATGATTATTGGGGAAATCCGCCGCTTTTTAAGAGATTCTTCCAGTCCAATACGCGTTAGCCGCTCTTTGAAAGATACTGCCTACAAAGCCATTCACGCAAGGGAAATGCTGACGAAACAAAATCAAAAAGAACCGACTATTACTGAAATTGCTTCTGAAATTGGTATTGCACAAGAAGATATTATCCTTGCACTCGATGCTATTCAAACGCCAGTTTCTTTACATGAACCTGTATATTCTGATGGTAACGACACACTTTATGTTATGGACCAAATTAAAGATAAAAAAGATGGTGAAGAAAGTTGGGTCAATAAAATCGCATTAAAAGAAGCCATGAAACGATTATCGACAAGAGAACGGCAAATTATTAATCTGCGTTTTTTTGATGGAAAAACACAGATGGAAGCCGCTGAAGAAATTGGTATCTCACAGGCTCAAGTAAGTCGGCTTGAAAAATGTGCTTTGCGAAATATGAAACATTTTCTGAGCTGACGAATATAATATAACAACACCTGAGAAAGTCGCTATTAAATGAGAATATGTGATTTAAAAAATAAAGAAGTTATCAATGTATGTGATTGTAAAAGTCTTGGATGTGTTGTTGATATTGATTTTGATGAATGCAGTGGTTGTATTACCGCATTAATTGTACCTGGTCCCTGCCGAATATGCGGAATATTTGGCAGAGACTTGGAATATATTATTCCCTTTAAATGCGTGCGTGGAATAGGACCTGATGCCATCTTGGTTGATGTATGTATTGAAAAAGTCACACATAAATGCCTTTAATTCTATTGAAAAACGGTATCATTTGAATTAAAATAATACTAATTAGAGTTGAAAGGACAAAAAGATTATGAGCGATAAGTATGTAGCATATGTGGGCAGTTATACACATGAAGCAAGTAACGGTATCCAAATATTTGATATGGATGTTGAGAAAGGGCGCATTTTTAAACGCTGTGAGATGGAACTTGACAATCCATCCTATGTAGAAATATCCCACAGCGGAAAATTTTTATATTCAATATGCGACCAAGGCATTGCAACCTATGCCATTGATGAAAATGGCAACCTTGAACAGCTTAATATTACTTCCATAAAAGGAATGCGTGGCTGCCATATCACCATTACAAAAAACGATTCTTTTTTAATTGTCTCTGGTTACCATGATGGTAAATTAACCGTAATATCTATTGAACCTGACGGTCGATTAGGCGATATAACCGACCAAATATTTCATAAGGGCATGGGCAGCATTGCAGATAGAAATTTTAGACCTCATATTAGTTGTTCAGTATTTACTCCTGATGAAGAACTTTTATGTGTATGTGATTTGGGCATCGACCAAATTAAATTATATGAATTTGACCATAAACGAGGAAAATTAAAGCTTTATGATATTATTCGTTCTCAGCTAGAATCCGCACCACGCCAGATGGTATTTAGTCCAGATGGACGTTTTGCGTATGTATTATGTGAATTAAAAAATTATATCAATGTTTATTCTTACAATACAGAAGCCGATAAATGCAGATTTGAACTGATACAAAATATTTTCACAGTTCGTAAAGGACACAAAAACAATAGCGCCGCCGCTCACCTTATTATATCAAACTCCGGCGATAATTTAATTTGTTCCAATGCAGGCGACAACACGGTTACTATTTATAGTATTGACAAGGAGACGGGCTTATTAAATAGCCTTTCATCACTGCCAATTAGTGGAGATTATCCAAAATATATATGTCTTTTTCCAGATGACAAGCACTTGTTATCAATGAACCATGAAACCAATTCCATAACCGATTTCACTGTTCATTTTGAAAATGGATTAATTGTAATGAATGGACCCGAAGTCAAAATTTCTAAACCTAATAATATGGTATTGTTAAAATTAAATTCTTAAAATTTAAGTTCAACATTGATACATAAACCATTTTCTTCTTTTTTTAAGAATATTAAAATATATTTGTCCCTTTATATTAAAGAAAAGGCTGCTGCAAAAAATTTATGTTGCAGCAGTCTTCTACTTTATTCTATCCAATTTTATTATTTAAAATAATAAATCAATATTATCAAAATAAAGCATCTTCCTAAATGATAAAATTATATCAATCTATGGATTTATATTTTTCACTTTGAATCTTAATCAGCTCTTTATCATCAAAATAATTGATTTTCATTGCTGCCTTTACTTCTTCTAATGTTTGTTGAGCTACCTCATAAGCCGCTTTTGTGCCTTTCTGAAGAATATCATATACACCTGGTATATCCTTTTCATACATATGACGTTTTTGTCTTATAGGCTCAAGTTGTCTATTTAACACGCGAATAAGAAATTTCTTAACTTTCACATCGCCAAGCCCTCCACGCTTGTAATGTTCTTTTAATTCATCTAAACTGGCATAATCTGGAAGAAACTCCTCAAAATCCTCCTTTGTACTAAATGCATCTAAATAAATAAATACACAATTCCCCTCAATTTTACCAGGGTCTTCTACTCTTATATGATCTGGATCTGTATACATACTCATTACTTTTTTCTTAACTTCTTCTTCTGTATCAGAAAGATAAATACAATTTCCAAGCGATTTGCTCATCTTCGCCTTTCCGTCTGTTCCAGGAAGTCTCAAACACGCTTTATTATCTGGTAAAAGAATATTCGGTTCTATAAGTGTATCGCCATAGACCGAATTAAATTTTCTTACAATTTCTCTTGCCTGCTCTATCATTGGCTCTTGGTCTTCACCCACTGGCACAGTCGTTGCCTTAAAAGCAGTAATATCTGAAGCTTGACTGATAGGATATGTAAAAAATCCCACAGGAATACTTGCCTCAAAATTTCTCATTAATATTTCATTTTTCACTGTTGGATTTCTCTGAAGCCTTGAAACGGTGACAAGATTCATATAGTAAAAGGTAAGTTCTGTAAGTTGTGGAATTTGTGACTGAATAAAAATATCACACTTCTCAGGATCCAAGCCTGCTGATAGATAATCTAATGCCACCTCTATTATATTTTGTCTAACTTTTTCAGGATTGTCTGCATTATCCGTGAGCGCTTGTGCATCCGCTATCATAATAAATATCTTGTCAAACTCACCAGAATTTTGCAATTCCACTCTTCTTTTTAAAGAACCAACATAATGCCCCAAATGAAGTCTTCCTGTTGGTCTGTCTCCTGTTAATATAATCTTAGACATATTTATTCTCCATTTCTGCGTTACTCTATTTACGCTAAACTGCTTATAAACAATTTATTTAACCTCTATTTTTCACTACCAAAATAATTCTATTTTATTATAAAGATATATTCTTGAATTTGCAACTACTTTATGGTATGATATACAATAGTTTATGTCAAGTTATCATAATTCGTCAATTTTTCATATTAAGTAAATTTATTTTATTATTACTTATTTTTTCTTAAAAATTTTAAAGAATTATATTTTTAAAATTTAATATATTTCATTTGTATTGGTTATTTTTCAATACAACATTACTTTTTAAAATATAGCTATTGACACATTACAATTTTATGATAAAATAAGGCGTGAACAAAACAAATAAATGGAGGTAGATATTATGACATCTATTAAGAAACTGGTTGCTGTTGGCGCTACAGTGCTTTCAATGGCAGCTATGACAATTTCAGCCTTCGCTGCAACTACTAAAGCTGAGTTAGTAGGTATGATTCCTCAAAAGTATCAGTCAACAGCTCAGCCTTATATCGATGCGTTGCCAGAATCTAAATATGACAATGCTGCTGCTGCTATTAATGAAGCTAAGGCTGATTCACAAGTAACAAGCATACTTAACTCTGTTTCTTCTGTTGATGAGCTTTCAGCTAGTCAAATTACATCATTAGCAGCTAGAGCAAATGAAATCGCTGTAAAAAATGATGTGCCAGTTAAGGTTGATGCTACTACAGGTGTAGCTACAGTCAGTGGTAAGGCAATTAATCCTCCACAAGCTGTAAAAGAGACTCTTGCAAAAGCTTCAGATAAGAAGACTGAGGATATCATTAAGCCTACAGGCGTTAATGCATATGTTTCCGTTGCTGTTCTTTCAGTACTTGGTCTTGCATTAGTAGGTTGTGGTGTTGTTGCTTCTAAGAAGCGTGCATAATCACACATGAAGAAAAACTTTAAAAAAATAATGGCATATATCTATATGCCATTATTTTTTTCTTTCATAGGTATTGGAATTGTTTATATTGCTGCTTACCCACTCATTAAAACAGTCACTTCGGCTGCAAGTTTGTTTATCCTTGATAAAGAACCTACGTTTGAAGAGGCTGGAACGACTATTGAAACGCCTGTCAATATTGTGGAAAACGACAGCAATACAATCAATTTTTCAGATATTCAACTTCCAAACAATCATGATGTAATAGGCAGTATTTCTTGTGAACGAATTGGATTGATAGGTGATTTTTACTATGGCGATGACTCTTATTGCTTAGATAGGGGCGCTGGTATGTACACTGGAAGTCAAATTCCTGGTCGTGGAAAACCCACACTGATAGCAGGGCACAGCACTACCGTTTTCAGTGCATTTCAAGATGCCCAAGTCGGTGACGAAATCATTATTAATACCTATTATGGAGAATTTCATTACAATGTGACCGATATTCAAATATATCAAAAAGATAATTGTATTTTTGACTTAGAACAAGATAAAGAACAATTAATTATGTATACTTGTTATCCTTTTGGTATATTTACACCGGTTGATCATAGAATGTTTGTCTATGCAGATAAAATATCTGGTCCTACACTAGTTGATAATTAGAAACTAAAAGAGGTATATTATGGCCAAGAAAAAAAGCAAAAAAAACAAAATAATAAGTACAATTTTATCCTTCTTATTGGCAATTTTTATTACTATGTTTAGTTATCTGATAGGGCTTAATTTTGGACTATTTAATATTAATAACTTTGTGGATTCAATGAATGTTGATTTTTATGTTCATATGAACGAGTATATTCGCAAAGAAGCGGTCAATATAGCAATTCCTTATGGTGTTGACCGCTCTGTTTTTGATAATGTGTTTACTATGGATATAACGTCTATTCAAGCTTCTAACAAACTTCGGGCGCAGTTAAAAAATGAATCGTATGAAGTCAATACTTCTGATGTAAAACAACGCTTATATACAAATATTGACCAATTTCTTTCCTCTAAAGGTTATACATTAACAGCGGAACAACAAACAAATATTGATTCATTGGTTGAAAAGGTATGTGAAATTTATATTGATGCACTTACCATTCCCTACATGAAACAATTTGCAAGAATTGGCAATACATTTAATAAATATATCCTATATGGAATAATTATTATATTTATTATGATTGTATTAAATATTGTGTTTCTATTTTTGTTAAACAAGTACATTCATAAATGCTTGCGTTATATTTCATACGCTACAATTTCAGCTTCTCTTATGACTGCATTTCTGCCTATATGGGCATTAATTGATGGCTTTTACCAGAGAATCTATATTTCAATTGAATATGTATATACTTTTTTTGTCAATTACATACATAATAGCATTATGATATTTGTATATATATCGGTCTTGCTTCTAGCAATTTCAGCCGCATTAATTGTACTTATATGGTATCGACGAAAAGCTCTTATTGCTCATAATAAAGAAGAAGCACATCGCAGACATCAACAGCATATACAAAGACGTATGCAGGAAGAACGAGAATTGAATGAATTAATAAATATGCAAAAGCAAAAGGATTCATTTAATAAAGATACTCGAAAAGAATTTATCAATTACTATGAATATGATGATTCAGAGGATTCCTAAAAAAAGAGTTACATAACAACTCTTACAAGTTTATAAAACAAAATTTGTTGTGAACTTGCTGATAAATTAAACTTGCTAATTAAAAAAGTGGCTACAACATAAATGTTATAGCCGCTTTTTTTTACAAAAACATTTCAAATCAAATAAATATTCATTACTTACAATCTGCTTTGCTGCTTTCTTATAAAATATACTTTTAAATTAACATAGCATCTGCTAATTTTTCCATCATTTCAACATTTTCTTGATTCATAGTTGATTTGATTGTAACCATTGGTTCTATTATCTCACAATTCTTTAATTCTTCAATATAGTTCTTCATAAGTTTGCCTGCCACAGGCGCCCATGTTCCATTTTCAATAATACCAACTTTACGATTTTGATAATTTTTAATCTTTAAATGATATAAAAAATCTTCCATAAATGGGAATAGTGCAGCATCATATGTTGGTGATGCTATAATCAACTTATCATATCGAAAGGCATCTTCTATCGCCTCAGACATATCATCTCTTGATAAATCAAAAATAGAAACCGTTTGTCCTCTTGATTTTAATATTTCTGCCATTTTTTTAGCGGCAATTCCTGTATTTCCATGTATTGAAGCAAATGCAATGGTAACACCTTCATCTTCTGGTCTATAACTTGACCATATATCATATTTTTCAATATAATATGCAAGGTTCTCTTTTAAAATTGGTCCATGTAAAGGAGCAATCATTTGAATATCTAAATTAGCGGCTTTCTTTAAAACAGCCCGCACAGAAGCTCCATATTTTCCAACAATATTAATATAATAACGACGAGCCTCACAAGCCCATTCCTCATCTGTATCCAATGTACCAAATTTACCAAATCCATCGGCTGAAAACAGTATTTTTTCTGTTTTTTCATACTCCATCATAACCTCTGGCCAATGTATCATAGGCGCCATAATAAATTGTAAAGTATGTTTGCCTAATGTTAAGATATCTCCTTCTTTTACTTCCACCATTCGATTGGATATATCCATATTAAAAAATTGCTTTAACATTTGAAATGTCTTTGCATTGCCAACAAATTTTAACTCTGGATACTTTTCTCCCAACAAACCAATATTAGAAGAATGGTCTGGCTCCATATGTGAAATAATAAGATAGTCTGGCTTTCTTCCTGATAACTCTGATTCAAGCTTATCAACCCACTCTTTTGTTGTTCTTGAATCAACGGTATCCATAATAGCAATTTTGTCATCCATAATAAGATATGAATTATATGAAACGCCATTAGGAACCTTATACTGACTTTCAAATAAATCAATTGTATGGTCGTCACAACCAATATAACGAATACTATCTGATATTTCTACCTTGCTCATTGTAATAGCACCTCCAAATTATAATTTATTAATATTCACATATCCTTACTTTTTCTTATTATTTACCAACAAATCTATAAACAAACTTTATTTTACAAACGATAAAAAATTGCCCATGATTTGTTTTATCAAGAACCTGTCCCTTTAAATACCACAAAAATGGTTTTTAAAATTAATTTTATATCTAACAAAACAGACCAATTATCTATATATTCCAAATCATATTTTACAACATCATCAAAATCATTAATCTGGTTTCTTCCACTAACCTGCCATAAACCCGTAAGTCCAGGTTTAATACTCAATCTTCTTCTATGCCAATTTTCATATACATTTACTTCATCAATAGTAGGAGGTCTTGTTCCCACAAGACTCATATCCCCTTTAAGAATATTAAAAAACTGCGGCAACTCATCTATGGATGTTTTTCTTATAAATTTACCCACTTTTGTAATTCTTGGATCATCTTTCATCTTAAACATCGCGCCGCTCATCTCATTATTTTTCATTAGTTCTTGTTTTCGTTCCTCAGCATCAACATACATCGAACGAAATTTATATATTTTAAATATTCTTCCATTTTTTCCCACTCGCTTTTGCGAAAAAAATACTGGTCCCTTATCTTCTATCCATATTGCAGGCGCCACAAATATAAAAGCAATCGCTGTAATCACTAATCCAACAATCCCTCCCATAATATCCATAACACGCTTGACAATTAAACTTCCCGTACCATACATAGTTGTTGCAAATGTCACAACATTATAAGGTCCCATCGGTTCTATAATCTTATTTCTTACTGTAATATAACTTAAATCAAGATTGAGATGGATTTTAACGCCCATTCTCTCAAACTGATATATGACCTCATTAATACTGTTAAAGCCTTGTGAAACACTGATAAATACATCATCAACTACTTTATTGGCAACACAACCTGATACATCAGACAACGAACCAATAATAGGAAATCTTTTCTTTCCAAATAAAAATTCTCCTCCTACTTGATCACTATCGGACAATATCACACCAACAATATTAATATCCCATGTTGATATAAAATTTTTAATAATATTTAGCACATTTGCCTCGTCAGCAATAATAATACAACTTTTTACATTTCTTTTATTATGTATAGTAAGATATGTAAATAATTTTATATAACATCGAACAACATATACTGTACATAAGCTCAATATACCATATACAATAAAAACTAATCTTGAATAAGAATAACTTTTACTTGTCATAAACAAATAAACTGCCCACATTAACAATGTTATCATATTAATGCGAAATACCTCTCCATATTCATCCATATATCCTCTGCTATATATATCAGAATGTAAGGAACTAAGAGAGGTATATACAAGCATATATATTAATAACAAGACAATAAGCCCATCTACATAATTATCGCTAAAATCAATATCTTTAAAATATAATGCTGTTAAATATGCAACAATTATAGAAACCAAATCAAAAAACAGAACAATTACACTTCTATTTTTATTTTTCATTATGATTTGGTACCTCCAGCTTATCATGTAATTTATTATTATATATTCCTATCTTTTTTGATAAAATAACACATATAACAAATAGTACAAATAAAACTCCTAAGTATATAAATATTATTGAAAAATCATAGCTTCCTGAATGAAGCCCAAAAAAGGCATCGATAACTTCTCTCATTATTCATCATCTCCATAATTGCCATAATACTTACCATAATATCTGCCATAGTAATTGCCATAATATCTGCCATAATAACTGTTACCTGATAAATCAACTTTATTAAGCACTACGCCAAGTATTTTAATTCCTGCCATTTTAAGCTGTTCAACTGCCCTCTGTACAAATTTATAACTGATTGAATGTGCGCATACAACAAAGACCGCTGCATCGCACTGTGTGGCAACAACCGATGCATCGGTAACATTTCCAAGTGGTGGCGTATCAATAATTACATAATCATACTCGCCTCGAAGCATCATAATCAATACTTCAAATGTTTTATTGCCAAGTAGCTCTGATGGATTTGGAGGAACAACCCCTGAAAAAATAACATGAAAATTATCCACATTCGTTGCACATACAGCCTCTGAAAAATTACACATGCCAGAAAGATAATGAGAAAGCCCTCTGATTTTTTTATTAATCTTATAACGTCCTACAAGAACCGACTTTCTTAAATCAGCATCCACAAAAATAACTCTTTTTCCTGATTCCGCTAAAGAAACGGCAAGATTAAATGAAACGGATGACTTTCCCTCATTTGGAGTAGAACTGGTAAACATAATAACCTTCATATCAGAACCACATAATTGAATATTTGTTCTCAATGTTTTATATGCCTCATTCGTTCTATAATCCAATTTTCTCATTTTTTCAATATCAACTGCTAACATTACTTATCCTCCTTAACCCTTGAAACATTAAGTGATGGTGTTTTTGTTATGGGTTTCTTAACACCGCCTGCAGGGATTGTTTGATTTTGAATAGTTCGCCCTGCTGCTGTTGCTTGACTAGAAACCGTCCGCCCTGCTGCTGTTGCTTGTCCTGCCGACGTTCGTCCTGCCATTGTTGTTTGACTGGAAATAGTTCGTCCTGTCGACGTTGTTTGGCTTGAAACCGTGCTTTTTGATGGCGTACTTGATACACGTTTTGTCTGTGAAGATAATTCTGTTCTAGAACTTGACCGACTTCCTGACGAAGAAGAACTACTTTTTTTCTTTTTTCTTCTTTTTTTCTTTGACCTTGCTGTATCCTGACCATCATCTAAGTCATCTGAAAATGGAATCAATGCCAATGTACTAAGCCCCAAATATCGCTCAACATCTTCTGATGTTGTAATCGTATCATTAAGAAGAAAACGAACAACAACTATCGCTATTGTTAAAATCACACCAATAATTCCTGCAATCAACACATTTCTCATAACATTTGGTGCGGATGGTGCGCCTGGAACAACTGCATGGTCAAAAACTTCACATTTTTCAATCTGCATAATTGAACAAATAGAATCACCTGAAACCACAGCAACTTTATCTGCAATTTCTTTTACTTGATATTGATCATGCCCTGCCACTGAAATATCAAGAATACGCGTATTTGTTTTATTAGTAACTGTAATCATCTGATACAATTCGCCATAAGTCATATTAATTCCTAATTCACTTATAACTTTTTCAAGCACTGTACGACTTTTTACAAGAACCATATAGTCTTGTGTTAACTGTGTAGAAGACTGTAAATCACTATATGTTGTTGCAGAATTAGCATTTTGTTTATTTAATACATACAAACTAGCCTGTGATACATATGTTGGTCTGACAAAAAATTTTGTATATACAAAAGTTGCTAATCCAAATATTACACCAACAATTATAATAATAGCCAGCTTGCTTATAACTACAGACAGAACTTGTCTTAAATCAATTTCTATCTCATCATTCTTCTGTTTTTCCATTATTGATACATCCTCCATTAATCAATATATTCACCATTTAAAATAGTAATTGAATTTTCTCTCAATAATCTTAAAGCATATTCATCGCCATATTTTTTAAATAGATAATCCGCGCATTCAGCCATTCTAGGCGCTCTATGACTATTACTGTGAGCATCCGTCCCTATGACATCGACAAGCTCATCATTTAAAAGGTGTTTGACAAACTTTTTTATTTTGCTACCCTGATTTCCAACCACTGTATCTGAATTCATTTGTATAACAGCACCTAAATCTTTTGTTTCATAAATCAATTCCCAATTGTCAACCAGACACATATATCTCTCAACATGGGCAATAATTGGTATATAACCGCTTTGCATAATGCTTGTAATACTATTTCTAATCCTTGAAAATTCTACCGTAGGGTCATACTCAACCAACACATAATTAGTGTTTCCCATACATAGTATTTCGCCATTTTCTAAAGATTCAACAACCGATGATGAAAAAAATAATTCTCTGCCAAGACTAAAACTCATATCTTTATAAATTTTTGACACAGCAGCACAAAATATTTCAAACCGATTCCAGAGTTCTTCATAAGGAACTGTACACTTTCTAGGATGATAATGAGGGGTACATACCATATGACGTATTCCTTCTTCATATGCTGTCCGAACCATCTGCAGGCTAACATTCAAATCAGGGGAACCATCATCTACACCAAACAATATGTGACTATGTATATCAATATATTCACATTTCGCTTTTGATTTCATATATATTCTCCATTCTTTCTCTGAACTGTCAAATTTCCACAGTCTGAAATGTATTCTATCACATAATACAGCACTATTCAACAATTTTCAATTGGTAAAATTGGTTATAATTAAATACAACTTTCAGATTGTATAATTGACTTTTTCATAGTACAATATCAAAAAAAGCAAAACGAAAAATAAGGAGGAATAATGAAACATTTACTAAGCCCACAAGACCTAAGTATTGAAGAGCTATCCAATTTGCTTGCTCTAGCCCATGATATTTCCATCAATCCTACGAAATATCATCATGTGTGCAATGGCAAAAAATTAGCGACATTATTTTATGAACCAAGTACAAGAACCCGTTTGAGTTTTGAATCAGCAATGATAAATCTCGGTGGTTCTGTTCTTGGTTTTTCTTCTGCTGACTCTAGTTCTGCCGCAAAAGGAGAAAGCGTTTCAGACACTATTCGAGTGATTTCATGTTATGCTGATATCTGTGCTATGAGACACCCAAAGGAAGGAGCGCCTATGGTTGCTGCCAGCAAATCAAGCATCCCTGTCATCAATGCTGGAGATGGAGGACATCAGCATCCAACTCAAACACTGACCGATTTAATGACAATACATGAACTGCGCGGTTCTTTAGAAAACTTTACAATTGGGTTATGTGGAGATTTAAAATTTGGCAGAACAGTACATTCTCTTATTCATTCCCTGATACGATATAACAATATAAAATTTATACTGATATCTCCAAAAGAATTAAGAGTTCCCGATTATATGATAGAAACACTCAAAGATAACAATATTTCCTACAAGGAAGTTGAAAAACTAGAAGATGTAATGACGGAGCTTGATATTTTATATATGACACGTGTTCAGCGTGAACGTTTCTTTAATGAGGACGATTATCTGCGAATGAAAGACTTTTATATTCTTGACAAGGCAAAAATGGAACTGGCAAAACCGGATATGTACGTTCTTCACCCTCTGCCAAGAGTAAATGAAATTTCTGTTGAGGTAGACAACGACCCACGTGCCGCTTATTTTAAGCAAGCACAATATGGCGTCTATGTTCGTATGGCTCTTATTATGACACTTTTAGGACTATCCGTAGATTAAATTTATTACACAAAAGCCGTGCAATTCCTATGCTGCGCTTTAGAATGGAGATTAGTGTGAAAAATAAATTATTTCACAAGTTAAATAAAATTTAACTAACACTTTGTGTCTGCGCGTTGCTTGACACAAAGTTACTAAAAGAACCTAAAGGTTCTTGCACAAAAAGCAGCGCAGAAATGAGGATTATTATGTTAAATGTAGGACAATTAAATAATGGCTTTGTTCTTGACCATATTGAAGCTGGCAAATCCATGATGATTTACACGCATTTAGGATTAGACAAGCTTGACTGTCAAGTAGCTATTATAAAAAATGCCAAGAGCAATAAAATGGGTAAAAAAGATATTATAAAAATAGAGGGCGCCCTTGACCTTGTTGATTTAGATGTACTAGGATTTATCGACCACAATATTACGGTTAATCTTATAAAAGATGGCATTATTGTAGAAAAGAAAACACTATCTTTGCCATCTTCCATCACCAATATAATCAAATGCCGCAACCCTCGCTGCATCACCTCGATTGAACAAGAACTAGACCATGTATTTTATCTTACAGACGAAGAAAAACAAATTTACCGCTGTAAATATTGCGAAGAAAAATATTCATAATCATTGAGAATCTTACTATCTTTTACAATTTGTCTGCCATCTTTAAAATGGCAAAAATACATCTTAATTTTAAAGCTGCCTTATAAAACAAAACCTACAAGATGTTATAAATAAAACTTTATCTACATCTTATTATTTGTTTTATGCAGCAGCTTTTTTTACAATATTTATCCTATTTTACCTTTATAATTTACCTGTCCACACGTATAAGTCAACGGAATTTGATAGGTGTCCTCATATATTTTTTTCCAACATTCATAGTTTAATTCCATCATATTCTCTGCATTTTCTCGCACGCTTTTATCCGAAGCAGGATAGATAGGCTTTTCAATGTGAATCGTGTACTCTTGAATATAAAATCCATCTTCTCCCTTGACATCACTATCTTGCATCGTTATAAAACATGGTAAAACAGGCACATGATTTCTTGCAGCAAATTTATAGGCCCCTGTCTTTAACGGTTTTGGTTTGCGATAATTCCACCACATACTCTGCTCAGGATAAATCAGAATAAAATTACCATCTTTTAATAACTCATCAATAGCCACTATAAATTTTTTCATCGTATCCGTATTACTGCTAAGCGGCAATGTATTGCAATGTCTCATTAAATATCCATAAAAACCTGTAAAACTTGTATAATTGCCTTCTTTAATAACTCTGTACAATTTTCGATTTTTATGTTCTGAAGCATCGTATGTTATCTCCATTGCAAAACTATCCATTGGGCTAAAATGATTACAGGTAATAATGGCGCCCGACTCCAAATTGCGGAAATTTTCAATCCCTTGAATATCTTTTATAATAATCTTATTGGTGCGAAGCATTGCATTTAAAAACCATCGGCCAAATTTAAAGGCATATTTAGAAAAAAAACGGCTTGTAAAACTTCTGTCAAAATAATCAATTTCTTCAGGCATCAATATTTTAGAAGGCGGGTCATCTTCCACATCCACATCAAATTTGCCCTGATATTCAAGCTCTGCTATCTTGTCCAGAACACGTATTCTATCCTCAGCTTTATAGTCATCCGACAAATAGACATTCTTAAAATTTTTCTCATTATTAATTTCTAAAAAGGCTAAATTTGCAAGATTATCTCCGGACTGCAAATCTCTTTTTCGTTCTTCATCAGAATAATTATCATGGACTTCTACAATTTCTTGATAACTTGGCGACTTCTTCGCATACTCCCAAAAACGGTCTCCAAGCTTACAATCTGGATAATGCCATGGCTTTTTTCCAAGATTGTAATGAATCAAACAAATGTCTTCCTCTTTACATGGAAGTTCACCATAAGTTTCTGCATTCCACTTTGGGTCAATCCAGTATACTTTATCTTCACATAAAATATTAAGATAATCTTGGTCTTGCGCAACAACAAAAGTATATATTTTAATAAATTCTGTAAATTGTTTTAATATATCCTCATCTCTAAATTGTTTGATATTAATAACAAGCACACCTGCATTAAAATACTGCCTTCGGTTAATATCAAGCACCTTTTCTGCATACTCGCCAAACAAATCTGTTTGACTGATAACTTGGTCTACCGCAGCCCCTACATAATTAATCCCAATCGGATAATTATATAATTCGGATATATCGCCAAGAACAATGGTATCACTATCAATATAAACGCCCTTATCATATTCTGGAAACAGCTTTGCAAGAAACAAACGATAATATGTGGTACATGAATAATAATCACGTATTGGTAATTTTTCTTTTAAATCCTCTAAATATTGTGATACATCATTAAAATAGATATGAAAATTATCATTTGCCATATCCAAGACTTTTTTTTGCTTTTCTTCTTCAATTCCTGAATTTAAAATATGGATATTATATATATAATCCTTTGATGCATTCTCCATAACCGATTGCAGTGAAACCATTGTATATTTTATATATCCACTATCACATGCAAAAAAAATAGGAATGATATTATTGTTCATATGTTTTATGCTCCTGTTTCTTATGATAATAAACCTCATAAATATCATCAAACTGATGATAACCAAATATTTTATGTACTCTGTCAACCTGCCACTGTTTTACATTATCGGTATGAGGATATGGCAAGTAAAACAATCTTTTTGAAAAATGTCTAACAACGGTATGTTTATGTAAAAATTTTTGGTCGTTAAATTTTTGCGGCAGCATTTTCTTTTTTATAGTATTTCTGTAAACAGCCGACTGGTCTGCAAAGATTAACTTTTTTTCTCTCAACAGTTTTCTTGCCTTTTCAAATAGATGCGTTTTTTTAATCATTTTCATATTGATTAAAAGAACGCCTGCATTAATATAATTTGGATGAATAAGATATTTTCCATAATGGTCTCTTGCCGCTGCATACTCATATTCATTAATATTGGTATTATAGAGCAATCGAATATCCCTTTGAAACATAATATCTACATCTAAATATAACAATTTATCAGGCATATTATCCATTTTATCTGCAAAAAGTCTTAACAAAGTATAAGGTGAACAGTATGTCATCTCATTTGGACAATGGGCAAATTCCTCATTATAAAGAGCTATTACATCCTTTCGGATTACTCTATTTTCAATATTGTACTCTTTCGCCACCTTATCAAGAAACGCAATATCGTTTATACTCAATGCCTTATACTCTTCTTTAATATGAGATACATCCATCGTAAATATATAAAAAGTAAAGGGTTCTCTCGTTTTTGTTCGCATTAATATGGATAACATACAGGTCAATATTCCATCAAAAATTTTATCATTGCCGGCAAATAATACATTTATCATAACTTTCTCCATGCTGCAATTTCTTCTTATCTTTGTGTGTATCATCCACACCACTATTATTTTATATTAAATATTATCATTTTTAACAGCCATGCTGCGACTAATTTTTAAAATAGCTAATGGCTCAAGTCGTGAATTCTATTGTTTTCAATTTTCTTTATATATTTTATCATTTCAACATTATTGTATCTGCTTCTTTTAACCATTGTTTTATACACTTTATCACGCAATGCTTTCTTATTTTGAGCATTGCTTAAATGCTGGTCTGTTATAAAAGGTCCATCAACAAAAGTTATTATTCTAGGCGTTTTCCTAAATCTTCTTTTTCTATAAACATTCGTAAAACAATACACACTGGCATTATATTGTAAAGGATAACGAAAAGACATGTCTCTAAATGGTCTTATCTTTGTGTAATATGGCCATATATGAGCTTCTGGATAAATTGTTATTGTATCTTTATTATCCACATGATACTGTAAGGCTTCAAAAAAATTTCTAGCTGCCTCCCTATTATCTGGCAGAGGAATCGCACCTAAACTCGGTGTAATATCGCCCAAAATAGGCATTGACACATTGTTTGGGTGAACAACTACATAGACATCTTTAGGATAACTTATCATACTTGGTATCAATGCATCGGCAAGTCCATTGGTATGATTGCCATATAAAAAAATCCCTTTTTTACTTATATTGTTATGTTTAATAACATCTAAAAGCTTCTTTTTTCCAACAATCTTATGCCCAAACCACAACTTTAAAAACACATATGCTAATGGTCTTGCAACTATCTTATACCAAAATAAATGACCTATTTTTCTTTTTGTTCCACCTAAATATTCAAAAGATTCATCAATTACTTTTGCCTGTATGGAATCGTTTGCAAATTCATCATTTAACTCATCAACATAATATATTACTTTTTTCACAAAATCTCCCATTCTTGCTTTATCTGCAAGTTTAATATAACCATTAAACGAATCATTATACTTGTCTTTAACTTATAAAAAAATGAGCAGCACGATAAGCCGGGTTATGTCCACGCAATCGTGTGATGATTATCTATCTAGTTTTACTGTCGCCAATAAAATCAAGCAACCTACCTAAAAGCACGACGGGCAGCCGTATCGCTTTTATCTTGGTCTTGCTTCGAGTGGGGTTTACATAGCCAAAACTGTTGCCAGCTTTGCGGTAGTCTCTTACACTGCCTTTCCACCATCACCAATATATTTATACTATAAATAAATTATAATATAAATATATTAGCAGTTTATTTCTGTTGCACTTTCCTTAGAGTCGCCTCCACCAGATGTTATCTGGCACCCTGCCCTATGAAGCCCGGACTTTCCTCACCTGCTGCCTTTTGGCAATTGCAGCCGCAATCATCTGTGCTACTCATCATCATACTATTTCAACATAAAAATTCACATTTATAATAATTATACCAACTAATTCTATCATTCTTTTTTTAATTTCTCAACACTTTTTTAATTTGTAAAATTAAATTAGGAAAAATTAATGTCTTCCGCTCTATTATTAACTTTTTAAGAATTATTTTATGTTACATGGTTTTAATAAAGTAAAATATTTAGATAAAAGAGAGTACTTAAAATTCTTCTTCAAAGTATGGGCATTGTGCATCTTCATGCGCCCATATTTCATTTGGTATTCCAGTATGATTTTTATTTTCTGGATATATCTCACAATGACATTCTGTATTTCCTTTTTGTTTCCTACATTTTATGCAAATAGAATTTCTCCAACGTATTATCCCATCACACATAATAGAAACTACTTCAACACAACTAAGAGGTCCAAATAATCTTTTTTCTTCTAATGGTGGATTACTTTTAAAAAATTCTCCAATCCACTTACTAATTTCAAGCCATTCATCATCACTTACATTTCTACTATGTTTTATAAATTCTGTAATATAGTCATGAGCTTCTTTAGCAGTCATATCCTTTAAATCTATAGCAGAAAACTTCTTATGCTTGCCTTTTTCTACCTCTACTACATCTTCATAAAAATCCATACCAAGCTCTTCATTTATTAATTTTTTATACTTTAAATCTATTTTTGCAAGATTGCATCTAATTTCATGACCATTAAACTGATTTTCATTAACTTTTTCATCTTTATATATTTTAATAAATTGTTTAACTTCTTCTAACCATTTCTGCTTAAACTTTTGAAGTTTATCTTCTTGTTCTTTAGTCAATTCTCTTTCAAACATAATTTACAAATCTCTTTCTAGTATCTTATTTAATTTATTTTTATATTTCTTAAATATTATGATTGATTCTACATAGTTACTGTATTATTAAAACAGTTCACTTCTTCATCAATCCGAAAATTCGCTATTATTTAAGCCATAAAGGAAGTTAGCCAAAGAATATTCATAATAAAAAAGATATCCAAAGTTTTTCTTTCTTCGGATATCTAAACTTCACAAATGTAACATTTTGGGATTATAACACTAACATCGCGTCCCCAAAACTAAAAAACCGATACTGTTTATCCACTGCTTTTTTATAAGCATTTAAAACATTTTCCCTACCTGCTAGAGCGGATACCAACATAACAAGTGTAGACTCTGGCAAATGAAAATTTGTTATCAGATTATCAATTATTTTAAATTGATAGCCTGGATAAATAAATATATCTGTCCAACCGCTGCATGCTTTGATATATCCATCTTTATCAACTGCTGATTCCAGCGTTCTTGTACTGGTTGTTCCAACTGCCACAATCTTATGTCCGCTCTGCTTTGCTGTATTAATTGTATTTGCTGCCTCCTCATCTATCATAAAAAATTCAGAGTGCATATGATGTTCTAGTATATTTTCAACCTTTACAGGTCTAAATGTACCAAGTCCGACATGAAGCGTTACTTTTGCTATATGAATACCTTTTTTCTTAATTGTCTCTAACAGCTCCTCTGTAAAATGCAGCCCTGCTGTTGGTGCCGCCGCAGAACCTTCATTTTTGGCATAGACTGTCTGATAACGATTTTTATCTTCAAGCTTTTCTGTGATATATGGAGGCAATGGCATCTGCCCTAAGGAATCTAATATTTCCTCAAAAATCCCCTTAAATGTAAATTGAACAAGTCGATTGCCTTCCTCAACAATATCAACAACTTCCCCAATCAGCTGACCATCACCAAAACTTATCCTTGTTCCAACCTTTGCTTTTTTTCCGGGCTTGACAAGAACTTCCCATGTATTTAACCTATTTTCGATGCGCTTTAACAAAAGCACTTCTATCATTGCCTTTGTATCGAGCTTTTCACCAATAAGCCTTGCTGGTAAAACCTTTGTCTCATTTAACACAAGACAATCACCTGGCTGCAAATAATCTATAATATCTGTAAATACTTTATGTTCTACCTGTCCTGTTTTTCTATCCAACACCATCAATCTGGAACTTGAGCGGTCTGACAGTGGAGTTTGTGCAATCAATTCTTTTGGCAAATCATAATAAAAATCATGTAAATTCACATTCTTCCTCCATTAATTACTTTAATGTCTTTTTCGCTATTGACGCAATTCAATACCCATCTGTGAAAGCTCTGAAAGAATTTTATTCATAATAGCCGTGACATCTTTTTCTTCAAGCGTTCGGTCATTTGCTCTGAATGTAATCGTATACGCTACCGATTTAAAGCCTTCTTTTATTTGATTTCCCTCATAAATATCAAACAGTCGATAGCTTTCCACCATTTTTTTGCCGCATTTTTCGATTACTTTCTCAATAGAACCAACCAGCATTTCTTTTGGGACAACCATACTGATATCTCTTGTCACTGCTGGAAACTTTGCAATTCCCTCATATTTTCTGTCAAAACTTGAAATAGCACAAATTTCAGGTATATGAAGAACAGCTATATAAGTTCTCTCACCAATCCCATAGTTGTCTGCCACATCTGGGTGAACCTCTCCAAGATAGCCAATCACTCTATTATCATAAATAACATTTGCCTGACGTCCTGGATGTAAAAATGAAATGCCCGATTCGGGGTCATATTGTATTTTATCCCTTGCCCCTACTCTATCTAAAAATTCTTCTACAACACCTTTCATTGTAAAGAAGTCGCCTTCTCCAAAAAAGCCTAATGTAAACTCTACATTTTCAGTAGGAAGCTCATCCGTTGAATCTTTTGGAAGATAGACGGTTGAACGTTCATACAATTTCACATTTTTATTGCGTCTATTATAATTGACAGCAAGAGACGTCAACATACCATTAATCGGCAATGTCCTCATAATAGAGAAATCCTCGCCTAATGGATTAGATATAACAACAGTCTTTCTCAAATTGGAGTCCTTTGCAATTCTTAGCTTATCAAATACTTTAGGACTCTCAAACGAATAAGTCATTGCCTGTGAAAATCCACAGAACTGCGCAATCTCATCAGCAATTTCCTCAATACTTTGCTTATACGATATTTTTCCCATCGTCGTTGCACCATTTGGCAATGTTGAAGGAATATTATCATAACCAAAAAATCGTGCCACTTCTTCTGCAATATCGGCGCATCTTAGTAAATCTTGTCTAAATGTTGGAATAATAAGCTCATTTTTAGGCTCATCATATTCTATCTCTAAATATTTAAAGTATTCCAACATGTCCTGTTTTGATATATTCGTTCCAAGCAGGCTATTGATTTTATCGGATTCAAATACAATTCGTTTCTTTTCTTTTTTATTTGAATATACATCAACAACACCACCGACAACCTCACCTGCACCAAGTTCTTCTATAAGCTGACATGCTCTGTTCATCGCCTCAATAGCATTTTCAGGGTCTAATCCCTTCTCAAATTTGCCGGAGGCATCGGTTCTTAATCCAATCTTTTTTGTTGTCTTTCTTATATTCGTTCCATCAAATGTTGCCGCTTCAAAAAGCATGGTCTTTACATCATCTGTAATCATGGAATTTTCGCCGCCCATAATACCAGCAAGACCCACTGGCTTTTGTCCGTCACATATCATCAATGTTGAAGCATCTAATTTTCTTACCTGACCGTCAAGTGTTGTAAATTCTTCACCTTCTGCTGCGGTTCGGACAATAATTTTTTTATCCGCAATCTTATCAAGGTCATAGGCGTGCATAGGTTGGCCATATTCTTCCATCACATAATTTGTAATGTCAACTAAATTATTAATTGGTCTTATTCCAGCAGATGCAAGTCTTCTTTGCATCCATTCCGGAGAAGGTGCCAGCTTAATATTTTTAACCACTCTTGCTGTATACCTTGTACATAAATTTTTGTCTTCAATCTCAACCTGAATATAATCGTTGACATCTTCTAAATTACCAGTCTGTTTTATTACAGGAGGATGAAAAGGCTTTCTAAATGTAGCTGCTGCCTCTCTTGCAATTCCTATCACACTGTAACAATCCACTCTATTATTGGTAATTTCATATTCAAATACAGTATCATGAAGTCCAAGATACTCAATTGCATCCTCGCCGACCACAGCATCCTCGCCAAGTATATAAATACCATCTTCAGGTGCATTTGGATAAAATTCTTTTGATGAGCCAAGCTCCTCAATGGAACACATCATCCCATACGATTCAACACCGCGAAGTTTTCCTTTTTTTATCTTAATACCATCTGCTGGCAAAGCTCCTCCATCATGTCCGCCAGCAACTCTGCCGCCGTCAAGCACAACTGGAACTTTCTGCCCCGAAGAACCCACTATAATATTGGGTGCGCCTGTCACTATCTGCACCTGTTCATTTTCTCCAACACGAACTTGACAAACCACCAATTTATCTGCATCGGGATGTCGCTCCACCGATAGAATCTCTCCTACAACAATCTTGTCTAAATTTTTATCAAATGCTGTAAATCCTTCTACCTTTGTGCCTGAAAGTGTCATTGCATCACGAAATTGCTGGTCTGTCACATTTTCTAAACCTGAAACCATTGATTTTATCCAATTTATTGATGTATTCATTATATTACCTCATTCCTTATCAAAGTTAACATTTCCATTATCAAACGGACATTTACAACCTGCTTTGCTGCTTGCTTATCCGCATATTTTATTAGAACTGTTTTAAAAATCTTATATCATTTTCATATAACAATCTCATATCATCAATTTCATATTTAAGCAGTGCAATTCTCTCCAAACCAATTCCAAATGCAAAGCCCGTATATTTATCATTATCAATTCCACTCATCTCAAACACATGTGGATGTACCATTCCACAGCCAAGAATTTCTATCCAGCCTTCGCCCTTACAAAAACGGCATCCTGTTCCGCCGCACTTAAAACAAGATACATCCATCTCTGCACTAGGCTCTGTAAAAGGAAAATGATGCGGTCTGAATTTTACCTTTGTATCTGGTCCAAAAAGTTCCTTTGCAAACAATGCAAGCGTTCCTTTTAAATCGGCAAATGTAATATTTTCATCAATAACCAATCCCTCAACCTGATGAAAACATGGAGAATGTGTTGCATCCACTTCATCTGAACGAAATACACGACCTGGCGATATCATTCTTATTGGAAGATGTCCTTTTTCCATCTCATGCACTTGAACGGAAGAAGTTTGTGTTCTCAATACAATTTTATCATTAATATAAAATGTGTCCTGTTCATCTTTAGAAGGGTGATTTGCAGGAATATTTAAAGCCTCAAAATTGTAATAGTCAAACTCAACTTCAGGTCCTTCTACAACCTCATATCCCATACCCATAAATATTTTTTTCACTTCTTTTAAAGCTAATGTATTGGGATGACAATGACCTACATTATTCTTTTTGGCTGGCAATGTAACATCAATAACTTCTGCCTTCATTTGGAGTTCTCTCATCTTTGACGCAATCTCTTTTTTAGCATTTTCAAGTACCTCTTCAATAGCCGCCCTTGTATCATTGACAATCTGTCCAACTTGTGGTCTATCCTCTGGAGCTACATCTTTCATACCTTTTAGAACTTCTGTAAGTTCACCTTTTTTTCCTAAAAAGGATATCCTGACCTCATTTAACTTATCAAGAGAATCGGTTGATTTAATCTGTGCTAATGCCTTTTCTCTTATCTGTGCCAGTCTTTCTTTCATACATTTTTCCTCCATTCTTATACAACATGTTCTACCATTGTTTTGCTGTGGTTATTATATCATAATTTAATATATAGCAGAAAGTCAGAAGTTTGCGCAGCAAACTTTTATGCCACAGCTTTGCTGTGGCTATTATATCATAAGTCCATCTAAATTCAATATAAAATTAAATATGCCGTTTTAACATAATTTCAATTTAATTCCGCTGTTCAAATTCTTCAAGTATACCTAGCACATTATTTATATATTCTGGATATTTTGTCGTAACCATTTTAATATTAGACTTAACAGCGGAAATTCGTTCTTCATTATGTGCAATACTGCTTCGTATTTCCTGCCTTCTGCGTGCTAATTGATGTCTTACTTCAACCATTTCTTTCTTATCATACAAAGCCCGCACCCGTCCAATCCATATATTTGTATGCGACATGCCCACTCGTTCCAGCGCTTTCATCAAATCAGCTTCCGCCTCGCTTAGATGCGTTGTCATCTTAAAAACTCGTTTTTGTTCTTCTTTCATCTCTAAATATAATTTATACTTTTTTTGCAGCTCCCGAACATTATTAACACGATACCGTTTGTAATCATATTCTAAAACATTAGCAGAATTGACATACTTGACTTTCACCTTATTTAAAAGAGAGGTTGCCTTATTAATTTTGATTTCTGTCTGAAGCACACGCCTTTGTGTTATCTTAAGATAAGCAAAAATCCCAACGGCAACACAAGCACCAAGCAATGTTACGATAAAAAATAACATCATATTAAAATTGTCATTATTGGCAACGACTGCAACGATAAAAATTCCATATACGATTGCAAAAGAAATAATAAGATAAATCGAATATTTCCGAATATATTTTTGTTTTTGCTTCAGCTCTTTCCCCTCTAAACGAAGCGCCATTTTTTCGCCTTCAAGCAGATTTAAATCACGCTTTACCGACTCAAAATAAGATTCTTGTTGTTCCATTATCTTAATGCTTTTTGGAATTTCATCTCGATAGCTATCCATTCTCTGATATGCCTTATTGGACAATTTCTTTTCTGAATCGGTTATAATTTTTCTATCAACCGTAAGGCTGTCTACATACTCCGCATAATATGCCACTTGGTTTTTTAAATTTTCAGGTGCATTTTCATACAGTTCAATATCCGCAAATTCTTCTGTAACCTCATTATAGTCGTCCATAATCCTATCAATATTATGAATTGCTGTCTCCATAATCTCACACTGTCCATGAACAAATTGAAGCATATCATCATATTTAAAATCGGTCGCTGTAAAATTATCAATATCCACATCATGGACTACTTCCGATTCTTTTTCAATATATTCTTCCTCATCCTCATCAAACACTTCATCTTCATATGCATCTTGTTCATTTTCTTTTGACAAACCTGCTGCTAATTTTATAATATAATCATCATCGTCTGTCAATTCATCCTCTGAACCCTCATATACGGATACTAATTTATCCTTAACATTTTTGAATAATCCCATCAATGTAAACTTCCTTTTTTCACACGTTTATTGTGTGTTCTCCAAATATTTTTGTTTCCAATTTTCAATGATATCAGAAACATCTTTATGATAATTCTGATTTTTTTCCAACTCCTGCAATCTTTTGTAATCCCTGCTGTCTCTTGCATTATCTTTAAGAGATTCTATCTGTTGTTTAATGATATACTCCTCTTTGGAATCATCGTCTAATTCAATAATTTCATCTTCATCTAAAAGGTATCGCACAATCACCGCATACTTTTTAGAAATATCATACTGGCTTATATCATATGCTTTATTAAAGAAATTTTCTGCCTGAAAAAACATAAACAATTTGGCATATGCAATACCCATATTATGATATACACTTGCATAAAATAGAGCTGGCAATTCCTTATCTATTGGCAATTTTATAATTCGTTCATAATTCCATATTGCACTGTAATAGTGTGTATTATTTAACAAATTATCTCCTATAATTTTAAGACGCTTTCGCACATTTTGTGCATTCAGTGTATTAATGGTTTCCTTAATAGCTTCTACTTCTTCCATTGTATAATAATCGACATATAAAAGCACAATTGCAACCATCTCTGCCAAACTGCCGCCCTTTTTCTTTGTGCTTCGCAATTTATCGGCTAAATCTTTTTCTAATGTCTCTTCTTCAATAAATGTAATAAATGCATCGGAAAAAAAATCCTCATTAATAATATATATATTATTGTATATAACATAGCACAATTCTTCTAATGAATAAATACGAACACCCATTTCTTTTATATGAAATGGATTGGAAGCCTCTTTTGTCCTACACAATATCAAGTTGCCCATATACAACCTTTCCAGAGCTTTTAACAATTCCGCCAAAGCCCTTATCACTTATTTTAACATGACATACATTTTCAGAGGAAAAAGAAATCTGTACATTAATTCTTGTCATCTTTCCCTTTCTGTATGGTATCTCACTGATATCAATTGTTGTTAAATAATCATTACTCCCATCACAAGGTTTTAAATGAAAGGTAAGACTTGTCAAATCTTCGACAATAAAATCATAACTTCTTTTTGCCGCATACCAATTTATACCTGGCTTGATAACGCGAAGCCTTTTTTGTTTTCCGCGCTCTAATATATCCAACTCAATACCTGTTGTAATACGATTACCACATGCAAGAATCATATGACTGAACCTACCGCCATATAAACTTTCATATCCGCAATAACAAGCTCCTTTTACATAAATATTTTGCCCTGCAAATACTTTTCTTTTTTTACATAAAAAATCAGTAAATGATGGAGGAAACTCTTTGACATCAAAGCCTTGCCCTGTGACAAATATGGAAGATATCACGTAATTTTTTATTATATCCTTCAGCCAATCCATTATATCATCCGTTACATCTTCAAGTTTTAATATACCATTTAAAACATTTGTAATCTTATAATTATAAAAATGGTATCGATTTTCTTTGATAACTTCCTGACTCTTTATTTTGCCATTGCTCATAAGATAACAATCAATCCCTCTATAATTGTAATCTAATAACATAACACAAGATGTATATAAATCTTTTCGCTGATTATATACATAAAATGCAAATGCTTCCTCTCTGCTGATAAAACTTCGATGAGACGAATCAATCCCTAATTTATCAAATAACACCTCTAAAAA
Source organism: uncultured Lachnospira sp. (assembly GCA_910585095.1). Lineage (GTDB taxonomy): Bacteria > Bacillota > Clostridia > Lachnospirales > Lachnospiraceae > Lachnospira. The sequence goes on along the minus strand of CAJUBU010000004.1, from coordinate 27,770 downwards.
CTGCAATAACTCTACAGAAAAGGATTCCACACATACACATACCATTTTTATTTTCAATCGACTGGTCTGTTCTTTGACATATTCCATTAAATTCCCAAAAAAACGAATAATATCTTCCATCTGTCCAATATGTTCATCGTCTGTTGCTATACACCAATGTTTTATATTTATTGGATTTTCTTTATAATTTCTTCCATTTGGAAATGTTAAAGTAACTGTTTTTGCCTCATTCTCATCATAATAAGCCACTAGCGATATATGTTCTTGTATATCTATGCCTATAATCAGACCTTCATTCATCTCCACATCTATCATTCTCCAATCTGTAATTTACAAAACTTGAAACACTTGGTCTACAATATATTCATTGATGCAATATGTCTGCATCTTCTTTTTCATTGTAGTTATATCATGGTTTTCTTTACATGCAAGTATCTCATTAAGATAGTCAAATTTACTGATATTCTTATTATGAAAAACAGAGCCACCTGTTATTTGATACTCATTTGAACGTTTCAATTCGCCTTTTGTTTCTTCTGTAAAATAGTAAGATATTCTTTCCCCATAAAACAAGGTAAAACCTTTTGTATAAACACCACAGCACCCTGTTATAATCTCATGTTCAACATCAGATTCATCTTCATTTTTATAAAAATAAATATTTACTTTTGCATCAGGACTTCCAACATATTGAACATATGTTTGATTTATTATTGTATAGGGAAGACATATCCTATCTCCAAATTTTTTATAAAAATCAAAACATTGATTTTCTTCACATAACTCAACAATCAGTGTTTCCACTAAATTCTTTTGTGTTTCAGTCATAGTATCGGGATTTTTCGACATATACTTAAGATATGCCAGTTTGCAAATATCATGAATTTTATAATTTGCCATCAAATAGTCTTCTATCACTGTAAATGCAAACGTATTGACACTTAAATCACACTCTGTATTTGTCTTTTTTTCCAAATGTTGTCTTACAATATGCTGTTTTACAAAATACAGATAACTTTGATAGCAAATATAGGCATCTATAATAATACGTTTTCTTCCATTTGTCATGTCATGTTTTTTTCCATCATGATAACTTGTATAATAATCATTAAACACTTCTGTCAATTTTTCATCTTGTTGAGAGCAAAACAACATTTGTGCAACAATTCGTTCTGATATATTAGTCTTATCAATTTCTAATTCATTGCATGCTTTCCAAACATGATACATTTCATCACTTGTTCCGTTAAAATTATCATTTAGATAAGATACCATTTTTTCATTATACTGCCCGTTTAAAAAACTCTTAAAACAAATATCCAATAATAAAATATCATGAACATTTCCCAATTTTTCAAGTAAAAAATTACCAATGTTATACAATATTTCAAAAGGAACACCATCTATGCCATAGTTTTCAATTAAATCACACGCTGTATCAACCATGCCTGTACTTGAACAGATATCAATATATTGAATCGCCTCTTTTTTCTTTAAATGATTCGATAAAATATACTTTTGTATTTCTTTGCGATTAATAGCCGTTGAGTTTTCAATTCCCATTTGGTCTTTTTTATGATAATAATAATCAATGAGCCATGAATTAAGAATTTCTCTCATATGTTCTTCAAGCCCTTTTAACCCTGCTAAATACTTTACGGTATCCGCCATATCAAAACTGCTGCCTGTCTCAAATTTATAAAACTCAATATATTCATTTCTTATTGCTTTATTGAATGCAGCTTGTAATAAATCGGTATTTTCAAATATTTTTTCAATCTCATAATCCAATGTATCTTTATGTATACTGCCGTCCATACACTCAAAAGCCAGCACACAACCTTTTGTAAACATAGTTATATAAGCTATGCCATCTACAATGGGATATCTGTCAATCAAGGTTAACTCTTTATGCTTTACAATAACATATCGTACATTTTTATCCAAACATTTTACTTTATAGGTAAACATTAAATTCACCATGCTCTCCGCCGTATTGTTATCAAGCAAATGAATATCCCATATATATTTATAAATAAGTGTTAAGTTTTCATCAATTCTATCCATACAAAGCTGTTCATATCCAAAATTTTTAATTTCATCTTCATACAAAGAACAAACTTCTTTATTTTCCGTTAAAATATTGGCATATAAATAAGCTCTGTCCACATAATTTAAATGCACTTCATATTGAAAATACATCAAAACTACTTCTGGAAGTTTTTTATAAGAACTTTTATCCATACTCTTGATATAAAACTCATAAAGCCTTGTAATTTTCAATCCTTTTAAAACAGCTTTTTCATAGTATTCAAAACAATCCAAACCGCACATTTCATTGCGAATCATATGGATAACAAGCGTCTCTAACATATTGTCCTGTTTAAACGCCTCATAAAGTTGTCTTACAATATCAATAACTTGAACAGATACCATCTTTTCATTGAGAATCAAATAATTGATATAATCTGCAAGCCTTTGTGTTATTTTCTTATGCTTTAAACCAAATGCAAGAATACGAATCTCAAAGTCATTGAGAATACGCACTAACATTGGGTCGCTATTTATCACGGTCAACGCTTCATAATACATAATTGGGCTAAAACAGCCATTCTTAAAAGCCTCTTTTATCCGTAAAAGCTTCATACTTAAATTTCGGCTATAATTCTTATCCATATAAAAAAGAAACCATAAAATACGCCAATTATCTAAGCCATTTTCATAATAATCACGAATTACAGAAGCCATTTTAATGGTATATACATCATCTTTTTGAATAGTTGCACGGATATAACTGTAATAACAAAACAATAATACATCTTGATGATAACCATTTTTATCAATACCTTCTAATAGGGTTTTTGCTTCAACCATTCGGTCTTGATATGTAAGTCCTTGTATCTCCATTAATTGATAATAAATCGACTGTTCATCAAAATCTCTTAACTTATTAACAATCATTGTATATTGTGTAATCCAACTTTTGGTGTCCATTTTCTCTAAGCGATAATCAACATACAATCGAGTTATCTCCATAAGAAGTCTGCGTTCAAAATTTGCATTTTGAATGTTAGAACAATTGGATTTACAATGTACTATAATATCTATTGTCAATTTTTGATTATAAGTCAACAATTCGATTCTGCCAAAATTTTTCCCGCCATGCAGTTTGTCTGTATCAACTGAAAAAGAGAAAGCACATTGATTCCCTGTAAAATCATTGCTGTTTAACTCGATATTTGACAATTGAATAAAACAAGCATCCGTTTGTAATTGTATTTTTACATAACCCCATCCACTTTTATTAATCCATAAGGAATACGGCTTATTATCACTGCAATCTGTTATATGAAAAAGAACGTTATCTTCTTTTAAAATGTGAACTTGTATATTCTTTTCATATTTATACTCACAATGCGCCATATGGATTGTCACAGGATTTTTTTTATGCGCCGCCACAAGAAACTCAAACATTGCATGAGAACGGTCACTATCCAACTTTAAAATGTCATAAATATTTACTAATTGTATATTTTCTTTTAATAAAATATTTTTAAAATCATTACTATCAAAAAATTGTATTGCCTCATCGATGGATTGATGTGCAAGATTATAAAAATCAAATGTTGTATCAACCGTTCCAATACTTGTCTCACACACTTTATCAACAATTTGTATTTCATATGGAATCTGCTTTTCTCCTGAAATGCTGATAATGTCCAATGTACCCTTTATCAAATCGCTTGGCAGCAGACCTTTTGTATAAATTTCATAGTCAATTTTACACTCTGTACCTGAAAACACATTATTTCTTATTATGACTCTGTCATTTTGAGACCATATAATTCCCATCGTATGCAAATTGGATTTCAACACAAAAGATTGCCTTGTAACACTGTTACAGGCAGCCTTTACAACCAATTTTCTATCAATATCTAATTGGGGTATGTCATATGTAAAATTCCCTTTCGCCAAACGCTTAAGATACTCTTTCATCTGCTAATCAGCCTCCGCTTTTATCTTATTCATATGTTCCTTTATTGCCGCTTCATATCCATTATCTGTTGGTTCATAAAATGTTGTTCCCACAAGTTCATCTGGTAAATACTGTTGTTTTACATAATGATTGGTATAGTCATGCGCATATTTATAATTTAATCCACGCTCTAAATTTTTAGCGCCTTTATAACCAGCCTCCCTTAAATGCGGCGGTACTCCATAGGTCTTTTCATTTTGGACAATATCCAATGCACGATTGATTGCTATATAGGCGGCATTGCTCTTTGGCGCACATGCAACATAAGTGGCAGCTTGTGACAACACAATTCTTGCCTCTGGCATTCCAAGCCGTTCTACCGCCATAGCTGCATTGACTGCCACTACAAGTGCTTGAGGGTCAGCATTTCCCACATCTTCACTGGCGCATATCATAATTCTTCGCGCAATAAATTTGATATCTTCACCAGCATATAACATTCTTGCCAGATAATACACGGCGGCATCAGGGTCAGACCCTCTCATACTCTTAATAAATGCAGATATGGTGTCATAATGATTGTCACCATTTTTATCATAATTTAAGGCTCTTTTCTGTACACATTGCTGTGCAACAGACAAATTGATATGAATGATGCCATCATCCAAAGGCTTTGTTGTCAATACGCCTAACTCTACTGCATTTAATGCGTTTCTGGCATCCCCATTGGATATGTCTGCAAGAAAATCTAAAGCTTCCTCATCAATATCTGCATGAAGACTTCCCATCCCACATTTTTCATCATAAACGGCACGTTTTAATATCGTCTTAATATCTTCTTTATTTAGAGGTTTTAACTCAAAAATAATCGACCTTGATATCAAAGCACTATTGACTTCAAAATATGGATTTTCAGTTGTTGCGCCAATCAATATAACCGTTCCATCCTCTACAAACGGAAGAAGATAATCTTGTTGTCCTTTGTTAAACCGATGAATTTCATCAACAAAAAGAATCGTCTTTTTACCATACATACCTAAATTATCTTTTGCTTTTTCAACAACCGACTCCATATCTTTTTTTCCAGCAACCGTAGCATTTATCTGCATAAAATCAGAGCTAGTTGTATTGGCTATCACTTTTGCAAGTGTTGTCTTTCCAGTGCCAGGCGGTCCGTAAAGTATAATGGAACGAAGCTTGTCTGCTGCAATTGCTCGATAAAGTAATTTATCCTTGCCAATAATATGCTGCTGTCCAACAACCTCATCAAGCGTTTTGGGTCTAATTCGTGAAGCCAGTGGAGATTCCTGTTTCATTTTATTTTCTCTCATATAATCAAACAAATCCATACCAATCTTTATCCTTATTCCATTTATAAATTTAATTTGCAAATATAACCTTTTTTAGCCTATAAACTAATTTATTTTTTATACCAGTTTTTGTAGCATATTTTTCTTTTCTATAATATTACTAAAAATATGTCGTATATTTTATTGTAACATAAATATCATCACTTTGGAACACCTTAAAATCATTTAAAAAGTACGCTTAAAATTCTTGACTTCTTTGAATATTTGTGATATCATTTTTGTAAGTAAAAATTTTTCAATTTTTTTATTTCATATTTATCTCCTTTTGTAGATATGATAAAGACGGATGTATTAATACATCCGTCTTTTGTTATGTATAAATACACAACTGCTTATGTTTCAGCTATTTTCTCACCACCTACCATAAAAAATACAACTTTTTTCATCATATCCCAAAATGTAGCTTTACCTATATCTTCTGTTGTAATAATTGGAACTTCTCCTAACGTCTGACCTTCAATACTATATGTCACATGACCAACCTGTGTGCCTTTGTCAATTGGTGCAACAAGCCCTGTATCATAAACGACTTCTCTCATAATTTTATCATTTTCTACTTTATTCATAAATAAATAAGAAAATGTTTTTTGATATTCACACCCTACTGTATTTTTAACACCTCCGCTAATCTCAACATTTTGCAATTCAATAGGATTTTCATCTGTATAAATATAACAATTGGAAAAGCCATAATTTAACAAATTAATGGCTTCTGAAAATCTTGTCTTGGAATTTGGTGCTGCCATTACTACTGCTATCAAATCAATGCCATTTTTTTTCGCTGTAGCAGAAAGACAACACCCCGCCTTGCTTGTCGAACCTGTTTTTAATCCCGTAGCCCATTCATACTGTTTAATTAATTTATTGGTATTGGTTAATCCAAATTCACTGTCTCCTTTTCTTGTACTATGAATAATTGTATCCATCCAAACGGTTGAATAATCATGTATTTTAGGATATTTTGTAATTAATTCTTTACTCATAATGGCTACATCTTTAGCCGACGAATGGTGATTATCGACATCCAATCCACAACAATTGACAAAGTTTGTATTTTTCATCTCCAATCCTTTTGCGCGTTCATTCATTTGTACGACAAATGCTTCTTCTGTTCCACTGATAAATTCTGCCATTGCCACACAAGCGTCATTAGCACTCGCCATACTAATACACTTTATCATCGTATCTACATTTTGTGTCTCTCCCGCTTCAAGGTATACTTGACTGCCGCCCATCGATGCCGCATGTTCGGAAACGGTAACTTCATCTGTCAAATGAATTTTTCCATCATTAATTGCATCAAATATCAGTATCAGTGTCATAATTTTTGTTATACTGGCTGGCGCAAGGCTTTTATCGGCATCTTTTTCATAGATAATCATACCTGTTGAAGCTTCCATCAAAATTGCCGACTCACTTTCTAAATTAATCCCGCTGCTTTGCTCCGCTGTTTCTGCCTTTGCATGTATAAATGGCGCCAGCCCTAAAATGATAACTTCTATTTGTACCACACATAGAACTAACGCCACTATTTTTTTAATGTCTATCGCTTTCATTCAACCACCCTTACAAACAGGTAAACTATATTAATATTTATTCACCAAATAAGATGGTTATGCAATTTTACCTTTTATTTCCCTAAAATAATTCGATTGGCATCTCCAATCATATTACAATTGTTTCCATTACCACTACAAACATATAATTTCCCCTCTATATTGATAAAATACAGCTTGCCCTTTTGATAAAAAACTTCTGAATTTTGCGCAATATTTTCTTCTTCTGCTAATCTTACAGGACTGGTTTTCACATTTTTACAATACATTTGAGCCTGATTACACACATAAGTAAATGCTCCCTTTATATTGGCAATCCAATTCAATGTACCATCTGTAACTTCATCTGAAATGTTTGTAACCTTACCCTTGCAATAATACATCAATGAACTATTGTCATTCACAAAAATAACGCTTTTACTATTGCTATCATAAATAATATTATCTAATGTTCCCAATTTTGCAATTTCTGTGTATGTGTCTATAACTTTAATTTCTGTATGTGTATCTATAGCTTTATCTACTATTTTTGCACACATCAGCGTATTTTTATTAGCCATGATAACATCATTTTTATCAATAATATAGGTTAAATTTGCATCGTTATTTTTTCCTAAATAAATGGAGTTTCCATCATTAAAATCAAACTGATAATAATAAACAGAATCATTACAAGTATATATAAATCCATTGCAGTCCTTTAATGTATTAACCTGCTGCGCCTTATATGAAAACAAGTGAATACAATCTTTTACAGCGCCATATACGGTTGTCACATCCTGTGCAATCAATTGTTTTTTGGGATTCTTTCCATATACATATGTATATAGTTTGCCATCCAAATCATTAAAAATCACTGCTTTTTTATCGGAATATACATAGATATCTTTTACTGTTTCAGAAAGCATTGTTGTTGTGATATTATGGTCGCTTTCAACTTTACTGATATAAAGCTGTGTTGTTCCAACAGAACCTTCCTCATTAATAACTTCTGTTTCTTGATAAATAACATATCCATCATTGTCTATATATAATAATTTCTTTTCTTTATTATTTTCTGCTAATATATTACTATTCTCATTGTTCCATAAAATAATGCTATAATTATTAGAACTATGATTATATACAAAAGCACAATAATATTTACCATTGCTAGAAGCCATACTTTCTTTAATAGTCCTATCGCGAAATTGTTGAGGAATAGATTGTATATGAAAGGAATTGTTATCTGATTCAAATAGAACTTCATCATAATTACAAACTTGCTGCATGTCTGTTTCTGATATGCGATATATAATATTATCATATATTGTATACAGTATAGCCTCTTTATGATTTATCAACATATAGGTTCCCACTGCTCCTGCCAAAACAACAATAATACTAATTACAATACCTATAATAACAGTCTTCTTTTTTTTCTTTTTCTCTTTTTGTGTTTTTTCTGCCTTTTTATCAACAATTTTTTTTCGCGCCTGTCCACCCGCTTTTACAATTTTATCTAAAATTTCATCTGGTTTTAAAGCTTCATTGGATTTATTTTTTTCTTCATTATCAGAAGAAGCAGACTTTAGGACAGCCTGCTTCTCCTCATATTCTCTTCTTCTCTTAAGATAATCATCTTGATTGACTATGATATCTAGTCCATCACAATTTGGACATTTTGTTCCCTCATACTCTCTGCCACACTTTGGACATACCATATCAAAAATCCTCTTTCACTATTTGACTAAAATACAAATTTATCTTCAAAATATGCCTTTAAATCGCTAATCTTAACTCGTTCTTGCTCCATTGTATCTCTGTCACGCACTGTCACTGCACCGTCTTCCACAGACTCAAAATCATATGTTACACAGAATGGTGTGCCAATCTCGTCCTGTCTTCTGTATCGTTTACCGATATTGCCTCTGTCATCATATTCACAGTTATATAATTTGCTTAAATCTGCAAACACCTTCTCGGCACCTTCATTTAATTTTTTAGATAGAGGAAGCACACCAATCTTAACAGGTGCAATAGCTGGGTGAAAATGAAGCACCGTTCTCATCTCTCCATCCTCAAGTTCTTCCTCATCATATGCCGAACAAAGAAAGGCAAGCGTCACGCGGTCTGCACCAAGTGAAGGCTCAATAACATAAGGGATATATTTTTCTTTAGAATCATCATCAAAATATGCCATATCTTCACCAGAAACATTTTGATGCTGGGTCAAATCATAATCGGTTCTATCTGCAATACCCCACAATTCACCCCAGCCAAATGGGAATAAAAATTCAATATCGGTTGTTCCTTTTGAGTAAAAACTTAATTCTTCTTTAGAATGGTCTCTTGCCCTCATCTCCTCATCTTTTATACCAAGCGCCTTTAACCAATCAATGCAATACTGTCTCCAGTATGCAAACCATTCAAGGTCCGTATCAGGCTTACAGAAAAACTCCAATTCCATCTGTTCAAATTCTCTCGTTCTAAACGTGAAATTACCAGGTGTAATCTCATTTCTAAAAGACTTACCAATCTGAGCAATACCAAAAGGCACTTTCTTCCTTGATGTCCTCTGCACATTTTTAAAATTTACAAAAATACCCTGTGCTGTCTCTGGTCTTAAATAGACAATATTTTTTGCATCTTCTGTGACACCCTGAAATGTCTTAAACATCAAATTAAACTGTCGGATATTGGTAAAATTATGTTTGCCGCAGCTTGGACAGCAAATATTTTGTTCATCAATAAAATGTTCCATCTTTTCATGTGTCCAACCATCGACAGAACCTTCTAATGTATAATTATTTTCTTCTGCCCAATCCTCAATTATGTTATCTGCCCGAAATCGCTCATGACATTCTTTACAATCCATCAAGGGGTCTGAAAAGCCGCCAAGATGACCTGAGGCAACCCAAGTCTGGGGATTCATCAAAATAGCACAATCCACACCAACATTATAAGGACTTTCTTGAACAAATTTTTGCCACCATGCTTTTTTTACATTGTTTTTAAGCTCTACACCAAGATTACCATAATCCCATGTATTTGCTAATCCGCCATATATCTCAGAACCTCGATACACAAATCCTCTCGCCTTTGCCAACGCAACTATTTTTTCCATTGTCTTTTCCATAAAAATCCTCCATTTCAAAGTGTAGCGCAGGAATTGCACAATAGAAAAAACTGCTAAAGCTGTTGCAAAAGCAATTTCTATTGTCATATCAAACAGCGCATAAACACAAATTGTCATTATTGGCTAAATTTGATTTTGCTTATATTATTCATACTGCAATCAACCGCCATTTATCAGCCAATTTTAATAAGCCTTACAACATTTCTATGATTTTATAACATTTTTATACATATGACAAGAGTATTTATTATCATTTATGCCACAAATAGAACGCTTTAAATATCATTTATTTTTTAATACACTTTACTGTGTACTTATCATATCCAACGATTTAAACGCTCTATCAATTGTACTGTTTCGTATTGTACTAATCACTTCTGATAACTCTTTCATACAATTATCATTTAATTTAAATGTATACAATTTATCCATTGGTGAGGTGACTATATACTGCAATGCGTAAACAGCAGATGGTGATAGTGGTAATAAATCGATTCTCGCCGCTGTGCAATCAGCACATAAAACACCCTGCAAATCTTTGGCATATCCCACTATATTATGCTTTTCTTCCCTGCATCCTTTACATGTAAATAAATCAACACATTCTCCATTTATTGCAATAATTTTTAACTCATAAATACATTTTATCAACGAATAGGGTATAACTGCTTTTGCAAGTGCTTTTAAAGTGACATACAACAAGTTTATCATATCAGTGGCATCCAGATTTTCTCTGGCGTAATACTCTGCTAGTTCCGCAAAATAGCAGGCATAACAAATGGCATTATAGTTTTTTATCACATCTTCAAAAAAATGAGTAATATTTGCCTGCTTTAATATATATGAGTCTCTGCCTTCATACATCTGAAAGGTTCCAAATATAAAACCTCTTGTAGCCCCCACCAATGGACTGTTTGGTCTTCTTGCTCCCCTTGCAAATGCAGAAATTTTCCCCCGCTCTTTTGTCAGCAGCACAATTCTTCTATCATATTCACCAATAGGCATAGAGGACAATTCCATACCATGAACCTCTATAAGATTGCCCATATATCCACCTACTCTTTATCTTTTTTCTTATCATACCCAAAATTTTTGATTAATAAATCACTATCTCGCCATTCTTTTTTGACTTTCACCCAAAGCTGTAAATTGACTTTCGTATCAAGATGCCTTTCTATCTCATACCTTGCATCGGAGCCAATCCTTTTTAACATCTGTCCGCCTTTGCCAATAATAATCCCTTTATGGGAATCCCTTTCACATATGATGGTAGCCTCAATATCGGTTATTATTTTTTTACTCTGTTTGGATTTTCTTGTTTTCATGCTATCAATAACAACAGCAATTCCATGCGGAATCTCCTCGTTTAATACATAGAGTGCTTTCTCTCGAATCAACTCCGCCACAATCTGCCGTTCTGGCTGATCTGTTATCGTATCTTCATCATAAAACATGGGTCCATAAGACAAATATTTAAATATTGTATCTATCAATTCATCAACATTTTTACCGCTTTTTGCTGATACTGGCACAATCTCAACAAAATCAATTTCTTTCCTGTACTTTTCTATAACAGGCAGGATTTCTTCCTTCTGAATTGTATCAATCTTATTGATAACAAGGATAATTGGTGACTTTACTGCTTTTAAACGCTTTATAATATGCTGCTCATTTTCTCCAATAAAGGTCGTTGGCTCGACAAGCCAACATACAACATCTACATCTCCAATCGCTTTTACTGCCGTTCCTACCATATATTCGCCAAGTTTATTCTTCGCCTTATGGATTCCAGGCGTATCGACAAACACAATTTGTCCTCTCTCGTCGGTAAAGACAGTCTGTATTCGATTTCTGGTTGTCTGCGGCTTATTTGATGTGATGGCAATTTTTTGTCCAATCATCTTATTCATTAGTGTAGACTTACCTACGTTTGGTCTTCCTATCAATGTCACAAACCCTGATTTTACATTGTTGTCTGTGGCAGCTGCTCCCCCTGTAATTCCACTTGCTGCAAGCATTTCATCTAAATTCATAGCAATCCCCTTTATTTAAACAATGGTGTAATACTATCAAACAATTCGGATTCATCATGGATTGCTTTCTGATTTCCCACAACGCATAAATAATCCTGAGATATACCTGCTCGAATCAAAGGTGCTAACTTTCTTATAACCTCCGCATTGGCAGTCAACACTTCTTCTCTTTCTTTCTTAAAGTCCTCAATCGTATAATTGCTTATATACGCACTAAAAGAACGCACTCCTTTTGAAGATGGATTCATTGGTGCATCCATATCTCCAATTGTACCAATAATAAATTTTAACATATCTCGGTCACTGGCATTAAATTTTTTAATATAATCAGCAGCATCTTCATAAATTTCATTAGTTTTTCGGATATTAGGGTCCCTATATGATACCATATACATATCGCCGCTTCTTGCAAATGCACTCATACAGCCATATGCCCCACCTTTCACACGAATATTTATCCACAGATAATCATATGAAAAAATCACCTTTAACACTTTCAATGCTCCTGTATACTCATATCCTGCATTGACAAAATTGCCACATCGCGCAACATAATTTACTTGAGAAGAAAATGTAAATGCTTTTTTTACTTTGCATGGTTTATATAACCTTTGTGCTAAAGGTCTCTTTAATTTCTTTAACCCTTTTTCAAATTGTTCCATTGGCTTTACAAAATCAGAAAATCCATCATCGTCTGCAGTGATGCTTACAATCAAATTTTCCTTGTGAAATATCAGTTTCACACACTCTTTTAAATTAGCAACAATTTGTTCCTTGCAGTCATCAAAATCTCTGTTTAATTTTTCAATTAATTCATAATACCCATATCCTCTAATTTTATCTGAATAATAGCCTTTTTCTGAAAACTGAGCCATTCCACTTATTAAAGCAACAGTATGTCCAGAATTGGTCATTGACATTTCCAGTCTGGATTTAACACGTGCAATAATTTCTTTTAATCGCTTATAATCATTAAACTTTGTTCGATAAATCATCTCATACATAATATCAAGCACAAATGGGATTTTTTCATATAAAACTTTTCCTTTTACTTCATACATAATGGTATATTTATTGTGATTTTCTTTATTTCCATAGATGGAAACATCCGAGCTTACTCCGCCGCTATTCATATTAATCTCATTGGATAATTCAGGAAATGTAAAATTTTGCGTATCCATCAATCCTATTGTTGAAGTCAATAATCCCATATATGGAATAAGCTCATCTGGAATTTCTTTACAATTAAAAGCCATCATAATATAGGCAATCTTGTTAGTAAACATATTATGGTGAATGACATCAATTCCTGAAATCTGCTTTTTGTCAATATACAACGGTGCTGGTTCTCTGCCAATATCTTCAAGCGTCAGCATAGGAATGGTCTTAAGCGCTTCTTGGCTTGACGGCTCGTCTTGATATTCTTTTAATTCTTTGGTGTCCCTCACAAGCTGCTCAATTTGTTTATCTGTCAATGTATCTTTATATGCTCTTAATTGTTCTTCTAGCTTTTCATTCTTTTCTTCTTCTAATCCTCTTTTTGGATATAATGTAATAACAGAGCCATGATTATTGTCTAAAAGATACGTTTTAATTAAATTTTCAAATAATCCCTCATCTTTTTCTTTCTTAAGCTGTTCAAAAATCTTGCTTGCTTTTAGGTGTATAAATGGCTTTTCCTCATCATATAACCAGCTATCCATCATTGTAAGATAATACATTAGACCTTTTGGATAAGGACCATAGTCCGCCTCACGATACTTAAACTCATAATAATTGATTCCTGCTGCAATCATACGCTTATCGATGCCATTTTCTACAATATCAGTCAAAACTTCATAAATCGTATTTAAAAATAACTGTTTTTTATCACTCTCTGAATTTTTTGCTATAATGGAATAGATAGGCTGATAAACAGAACTTTCAAAACTGCTGTATATATCATCACCAACTCCTTTATCCACAAGCGTCTGTTTTAATTTTGCACCTGGAGCTACAATAAGTGCATAGTCAAGAATCTGCATTGCAAGATATAGCTTTGCATCGGTCGCTGTTCCAATGACTTTATTAAATGAAAAATATGTGTTGTCATGGAGTGGCTCATCTTCTGTCACTGGAAATGGCTTGCTTAAATCAGCCATCGCACAAAATGGCTCCTGCAATTGTATAGCAGAATCCACACTTATCGCCTGTGCATCAAACTGGCTAAGATACTCCCTGTCCAGATAGTCCAATCGTTCCTGAATATCCATATCACCATACATATAAATATAACTGTTGGCTGGATGATAATACTTTTTATGATAATCTAAAAATTCCTCATACGTAAGTTGTGGTATACATTCAGGGTCGCCGCCCGACTCAAAGCGATACGCTGTATTTGGAAACAGCGATGCAAAGGTATATCTTGAAAGAATATCATCTGGAGAAGAATACACGCCTTTCATCTCATTATATACAACGCCGTTATAAAATATATCCTCACGTTCATCCTCTAATTCATAATGCCAGCCTTCCTGCTTAAAAATGTTGGGATTCTTATAGATATCTGGATAGAATACAGCGTCCATGTATACATCCATAATGTTTCTAAAATCAGCATCGTTGCAGCTTGCAACGGGATATACTGTTTTATCTGGAAAGGTCATCGCATTTAAAAATGTATTAAGAGACCCTTTGCACAATTCAACAAATGGGTCTTTAACAGGATATTTCCTAGAACCGCACAATGTAGAATGTTCAATAATATGCTGTAATCCCGTATCATTATATGGGGGTGTCTTAAAACCAATAGAAAATACTTTATTGTTATCATCATTTACAATCACAACAACGCGTGCCTGACTTTTTTTGTGTCTTAACAACAAACCAATGGAATGAATATCATTTAATTCTTCTCTCTTAATAATCTCGTATTTTGATAAATTTAGATGGTCTATTTTTTGCATCATTTCTGTTAAATTCATAGTTTTACTTATTCCTCCATGCTGCTTTTTTAGTTCGATTGATTCTTTCTACGAAGCATTTAACTTTTATATATTTAGTCAATAATAACACAGATTATGTTAAAGGTCAAAAAAAACTATTAGAAAAACTATATTTCTATTATTATTTTCATTTCAATATACATTGACCTTGACATATTTTTACATATCTTTTATAGTTAATTTAAGGCAATTATTTAAAATTTCAACATGTTTCTTTCGCTGATATAAGCGTCTTTTTCGTGCAAATTTTTGGTAAATACCCCCATTTTATAAGAAAACAGGAGAAAAATTATATGAAAATGAAACAAATAGCTGCCCTAACACTGGCTTGTTCTACATTATTTCTTATGGGATGCTCAACAACAAATACGGCACCTCATATCGATGTAGACACCTCTCCAATAAAGTCCTCATCAAATGACCTAGCTGGAAATGATAAAATAGTAATTGGTTCTATCACAATGAGTACCGACGGCGAATGGTTCGGTGAAGTTATGGCAGGTGTAAGAACAGCAGCAGCAGACTTAGGAGTCACTCTTGTGGAACAGGACTCAAGCGGCAATCTTGATAAAGAACAACAACAAGTACACAAATTTATAGAAGACAAGGTAAATGCTATTGTTATCTGTCCTATCACTTCAGACCGTACAGGAGAATTGCTGCGTGAGGCTGAAACCGCTGGCATTCCTGCTGTCACATGGAATACCGTTGTCGATACGGATATTACAGCAGCCGTTTGTGTTGACTCTAACGCACTTGGTGGTGATACTGGAACGTATCTAACCGAATATATCCGAACCTATAATTTAAGTGGATTAAAAATTGGTATGATTACCAATAAAAGTTATACGATTGGCGTAGCGCGATGCGATGGATTTAAAAATTCTATCAAAAGTCTTGTAGAAGATGGAAGCGTAACTGTAGTTAGCGAGATACTTGCGGAATCAACTGAAGAATCTACAACCGCTGTAAATAAAATGCTTACGGAACACCCTGATATTGATATTATTTGGTGTTGGAACCAAACTTCTCTGCTTGCATGTATTGATGTTGTAAAAAGCAAGGGTAAATCCGACCTTCTTATTACAGGAACGGATATGAGTATGGACCTTGCAAAGGATATGCAGTCTGATGACGTCAATCTATTAGCTGTCACAACTCAGCTTCCTTATAACATGGGATATAAAGCGGTTGTTAACGCCGTACAAGCTGCAAAGGGAAAACCTGTAGATAAAACGATTGTTATTCCAACTTTTACATATAAGAAAACCGATACAGACCTTATTCAACAATACATAGAAAGTCACAGTGCATTTGCACAGTAAAGGAGATGTATGGATATGAAACAAAATAAACCGAAAGACAAAAATAAAAATAATTTTAAATTTACACTTCGAGCAAAAATAACAATCATGTTTGGCATCATTATTTTCATTATGCTTATGCCTCTATTATTATTGATGTTTTATTCAAATAACTACATAAATCGTTATGACCAAGTACTTTCTAATATTAGTAAAATTGATTATATCAAAACAACTACAGACGCTCAACCGCAACGAATTTTAAATTATTGTATTATCAATAAAAATGTCAATGAATCGGGCGAAGGCGAAAAAATTGCTACTATGATACAATATATAAGCGATATTAAATATGAAATTGGCACGAATACAGCATATGCAAAAAATACAGACCAAGTTGCTATCATTGAAAAGCTCTTAAATAATTACTTAAACAACTATAGAGAAGGTATAGGATTATGCGGTGATAAATTTTCTCTGACAGGGGACTCTAAATTTTATACGATGAATGATATTTCTGGCTATATTTCCGATAATTGCAGTACTCTTTTAGGTCTTGAAATGTCTCGTTCTAAAGATATTCAAAATCAAATTGCCCAAAATTACAGCAAAATGCAAATTAACATTTTTATAATGTTCTTCTTTGCTGTTATTGTTGCTATTGGACTAGTAATCTTATTAAATAAAGTCATTGCAAAGCCGATTCGTCTGCTTAGCAAAAAACTTGCTGTTATTGCTGATAAAGATTTAACGGATGCAACTGTAACGCTGCATTCAAAAGATGAAATTGGTGATTTAGCACATGTATTTAATATTATGAGTGATAGTTTGAAAAATATATTGGAAAAAGTTTCTGCCGTTAGCAATGATATTGAACACTCCTTTTGCGAAGTGACACAAAATGTTGAAGACACTGCAAAAGGAAGTGAAAATATTGCTAAAAATGTCGATTATATGCTTACAAAAATAGAAGAACAAAATAATGAATCTCGCATGGTTATATCCAATATTTCAAATATCAGTGAAATTTCAAAAAAAATTCATGGAAATACAGAAAATATTTTAAAAAGTGCTAAAACTTCCATTGATGGAGCTAGTCAAGGAACACATAAATTAACGGATTACACAACGCAATTAACAACTGTAAATAATATTATGAGTGAAATTACTCAGATGGTCAATGAACTTCATTCAAGTACTCAAAAAATGAATGATATTGTTAATACGATTTCTGAAATTTCGGATGAGACTAATCTTCTATCCCTAAACGCCAGTATTGAAGCAGCAAGAGCAGGTGAAGCAGGGCATGGTTTTGCAGTTGTAGCGGAACAAATACAAAAACTAGCAGATAACTCCAAAAATTCCGCTCAAGAAATTGGAATGATTATCTTAGATGTTCAACAACGCACCTCAAATATGACAGGGCAAATGCAACAAGGATTAATACAATTAAACAAAGGTAATGATATTGCAGAAGAAACAAAAAAGAGTTTTCATGAAATTGAATTAAGCATCAATGAAGTAGATATTGAAATTCGTGAAATTGTAGATAATATCACACATCTATCAAAAATTGTATCTGGAACTTCTCAAAATATGGAAGCAATTGATTCTGTTATGCAGGATACTTCAGATGTCACAAAAGAAATTGCTGATACAATTAACACAGAAACAGCCAATTTAGAAGAATTGACTGCAACCATGACGGTTTTATTAGAAACAGCAACCGAACTTAGAAAAACACTTTCTGAATTTAAATTATAATTTATTTAATTTTTTACCGCTCAAAGAGTTTTTCTAGTAATAATTCTTTTGCTTTTTTAGACATAAAAATGCTCCCTCCTAAGCGACCTTTTTTATCTGTCTGCTTAAAAGGGAGCATACACCTGCTAGATAGAAAATATTTTATATTTTTTCAATTGTCTACTTGACGGAAAGCAGTTCACAAGTTCAATGCAACAGTTCCTTTTTTATTTACTGAAAAATCCCTTCTTTTTTACATGTCGTTCTGCGCCTGTAAGCGTTTTGTCATAAGCTAACAAAGCTTCTTTTTGCTCATTGTTTAATTTTGTAGGAATTTCAACAATCAATGTAATGTAATGGTCGCCACGAACTTCTTTATTTCGCACGGTTGGCATTCCCTTTCCTCTCAGTCGCACCCTTGTTCCTGAAGCTGTCCCTGCCTTTACTTCATAAACCACTTCTCCATCAATCGTTTTGACCTTAATTTCTCCGCCAAACACAGCCGTAGGATAACTTATAATAACATCTGAGAATATATTATATCCATCTCTCTTAAATTGAGGGTCTGAACTAACCATAACCGCAACAAGCAAATCACCTCTAGGTCCTCCATTTGTACCAGGTTCGCCTTTGCCCTGTATTCTCACATACTGACCATCATCAATACCAGCAGGTATATTGACCTCAATCGTCTTTTTGCTGCTAATATAACCTGTTCCATAACATTCTGGACATTTTTCTTTAATTACTTTTCCCTTTCCATTACAATCTGGACAAGTTTGAACATTTCTCACCATGCCAAAAAAGGATTGCTGCGTATATACAACCTGACCTTTTCCGCCGCATTTACTGCACGTTTCAGGCTGTGTTCCTGGCTTGGCGCCTGTTCCATTACATTTTGGACAAGGGTCTTTTAAGGTTATTTCCAATTTTTTTGATGTACCTGTCACTGATTCAGCAAATGTTATCCGAACACTAGCCCTGATATCTGCACCTCTCATTGGTCCATTGCTGTTGCGCTTTCTTCCGCCGCCAAACAAATCACCAAATATGTCGCCAAATATATCACTTCCAAATATATCACCCATATTGCTGAAATCAAAACCGCCACTGCCTCCATTTTCAAATGCAGCATGACCAAACTGGTCATATTGACGACGCTTTTCAGCATCACTAAGAACAGCATACGCCTCTGAGGCTTCTTTAAATTTCGCCTCTGCATCTTTATCTCCTGGATTAATATCAGGATGGTATTTTTTAGCTAGTTGTCTGTATGCTTTCTTTATGGCTGCTTCGTCCGCATCCTTTGAGACACCTAAGACTTCATAATAATCTCTCTTGTCTGCCATATCTTATTCCTTTCCATAAAATTTAAGGATTTTTCTATAAACTTTTATTTTATTCTTTATAAAACCTGCTAAAACTGCACAGAGGCAAAAGCCTTTGTGCAGTTTACTATTGTGTACATACCATTTGTGGCATTTATACACAAATCAAACACTCCATAACAATTACACTTCTTTGTAATCACCGTCAACAACATCATCACCATAAGGCGCGCTTGTTTCACCTGAACCTGCATTCATATCTGGAGCTACTCCTGAACCCATATCTGGACCGGCACCAGCTGTTCCCTGTGCCTGTTGTGATTCGTAAAGTTTCGCAAACAATTTCTGTGCAGATTCCATCAATTTCTCTTTTGCTGCCTTAATATCATTGACTTGTGCCTCTGTCATATTTTCTGCATCGCTGCTCTCAATAAGCGATTTTAACGCGTTAAGGTCTGCCTCAACTCCTGCCTTATCATTTGCATCCAACTTATCGCCAACTTCATTAAGCGCTTTCTGTGTCTGGAATACCATTGAATCTGCTTCATTTCTGGTCTCAATAGCCTCTTTGCGCTTTTTGTCTTGTGCTTCATACTCAGCAGCTTCTTTGACAGCCTTGTCAATATCATCATCCGACATATTTGAACCTGCTGTAATGGTAATATGCTGTTCTTTGCCTGTACCTAAATCTTTTGCCGATACATTAACAATACCATTTGCATCGATATCAAATGTTACCTCTATTTGAGGAACACCGCTCATTGCTGGTGGAATACCATCAAGTCTAAACTGTCCAAGTGATTTATTATCCCTTGCAAACTGTCTTTCACCTTGAACAACATTGATATCCACAGCAGTCTGATTATCTACTGCCGTAGAGAAAATTTGACTCTTCTTTGTAGGAATCGTTGTATTTCTTTCGATCAATCGTGTTGCAATACCACCTTTTGTCTCAATAGAGAGAGAAAGTGGTGTAACATCAAGAAGAAGAATCTCGCCTGCACCTGCATCGCCTGCAAGTTTACCACCTTGAATAGAAGCGCCAAGTGCCACACACTCATCTGGATTTAATGTTTTGCTTGGCTCATGTCCTGTGAGCTGTTTTACTTTATCCTGTACTGCTGGAACTCTTGTAGAACCGCCAACCAACAATACTTTTGAAAGTTCTGAAGCCGTAAGACCTGCATCGCTTAAAGCATTTCTTACTGGCTCTGCTGTCTTTTCTACTAAATCATGTGTCAACTCATCAAATTTTGCTCTTGTGAGTGTCATATCAAAATGCTTTGGTCCTTCTGGTGTTGCTGTGATATATGGAAGGTTAATCGTTGTTGTTGTTGCGCTTGACAACTCTTTCTTAGCCTGTTCAGCAGCAACTTTCAATCGCTGTAATGCCATTGTATCTTTTGATAAATCTACGCCTTCTTTAGCCTTGAAATCCTCTAACATATACTGTGTTAAAACATTATCAAAATCATCACCACCAAGCTTATTGTTGCCTGCTGTTGCAAGAACTTCAATAACACCATCGCCGATTTCAATAATGGATACATCAAATGTACCGCCGCCAAGGTCATATACCATGATTTTTTGTTCTTTTTCATTATCAAGACCATAAGCCAATGCTGCTGCCGTAGGCTCGTTGATAATTCGCTTTACATCAAGACCTGCAATTTTACCAGCATCCTTTGTTGCCTGACGTTGTGCATCATTAAAATATGCTGGCACTGTAATAACAGCTTCTGTCACTTTTTCACCAAGATAATTTTCTGCATCGGCTTTTAACTTTTGAAGAATCATAGCTGAAATTTCTTGTGGTGAATATTTCTTATCATCAATTGTCACTCTATAATCAGAACCCATATGTCTTTTAATAGAAGAAACCGTCTTATCTGCATTGGTTACTGCCTGACGCTTTGCAGGGTCGCCTACAAGTCTTTCTCCTGTCTTTGTAAATGCTACAATCGATGGTGTTGTTCTAAGACCTTCTGTGTTTGCAATAACAACAGGCTTACCACCCTCCATAACTGCTACGCATGAATTTGTTGTACCTAAATCAATTCCTATAATTTTTCCCATAATATAATCCTTTCTGCACATTGTGCTAAAATATCAATATCCTTTTTAACCATTCATTTTTTAATCTTTATATGCCCTTTAATTTGCCACTTTAACCATACTATGGCGAATCACTGCATCTTTATATGTGTAACCCTTCTCAAATTCTTCGACAATAATGCTCTCGCCGACCGAATCGTCATCAATGTGCATAACAGCATTGTGAACATCTGGGTTAAATTCAACACCAACAGCTTCAATAGGCTTTACATCAATATCTTCAAACATCTTCATAATCTGCTTATAAACCATATCCATTCCTTTTGCAAATGGTGTTTCTTTTTCCTCATCTGTAATTGATTTAAAGCCTCGCTCAAAATTGTCTACTACTGGGAGCAGCTTCTTAATAACCTCAGAAGCCCCCATTTCATACATTGTAGACTTTTCTTTATCAGTACGCTTTCTGAAATTGTCAAATTCTGCCATCTGACGCTTGATTTTATCTTGTAATTCTTCAATAACAGCGTCTTTTTGGTCTTTCTTTTTTCTGGTGCATTTTCCAGAATCCGAAACTTCTTCGTCCGCATCACTTGCGCCGTCTGCCTGTTCGGCAAATGTTGTATCCACATCTGCGTCCGCTTCATCCAAATTGACATTTTCATCTGCTTTGCTTTCATTATAAACAGAATTTGCAGTATTATTATCTTCTTGTTCTAAATTAGTATCTGCATTTTCTGAAAAATCTTTCTTAAAATTCTTCTTTGACTGATTCATCTTAGCTCCTTTGATTTTAGACACGTCTCATTCTTCCTTCCTATGATTTCTTAAAAACATCATCCAATTGATTTTGAATGGTTTTTAACTTCTCGACAACCTTCTCATAATCCATACGCTTTGGTCCAATAATTCCTATTGTTCCACGCATACCATCCTGAAGTTCATACGTTGCAGTAACAACACTACAATCCTTCATTGATTCCACTGGAGTCTCACTTCCTATATATACTTGAATATCTTTGCTGTCTCCCTCTTCATCATTATCAATATTGACAAAATCCGTTAAACTTTGTTTTTCTTCAAGTGTATATATCAATTCACTTGCCTTTGATGAATCGCTAAGCTCAGGATACTTAAATATATTGGTTGCTCCACTTGTATATATCTTAAGATTATCTTCACTACTAATAGCTGTCACAATCGCATCAACCACTTCTTTTACAAGCTGTGCATGTTCTCCTGCCTGATTTTCCATCTTAGACACAATACTAAGATTCATTTCTTGTAAAGACAATCCTGTGAGCGTTGTATTAATCAAAATATTTAATTTCAACAAGTTTTCACCGCTAAGTTTCTCACTTACCGTTATCACTTTATTGCGAATAACATTGCCGCCCATAACAATCACTGCAAGAATTTTATTATCTTCAAGACTAGAAAGCTGTATAAACTTCAGCTTATTGCCTTTTACTCTAGGCGCGCTTACCATCGTTGCGTAATTGGTATCTCTCGCCAGTACCTTTGCAACGCTTTGCAGCAACTCCTCAACCTTATCAACCTTCTTGCCAAGCAGCTCTGCCATTGACTGTGTATCTTTCTCGCGCTCAGCAACATCGTCTTCACGCTTTAATAACTGCTGCTCCCTAGTTGCTAATTCCTCCTCCTTCATATGCATCATATCATCTACATATAATCGGTAACCTTTATCAGTAGGAATCCTTCCTGCCGATGTATGCGGCTGTATAATATATCCCATCTCCTCCAAATCAGCCATTTCATTCCTTATTGTTGCGGAACTTAACTTAAGGTCGGTATATTTAGAAATGGTCCTTGACCCAACAGGTTCCCCTGTCTCAAGATAATTTTTGATAACTGCTTTAAGAATCTTTATTTTTCTTTCATCCAGTTCCATTATAGCCACCTCATTTCTGTGTTGTTATAAAACGATACAGAAACATTTTAACAATATTCTTCTATTTTTGCTTTTGTTAGCACTCAATTAATTGGAGTGCTAATATTGCTATACATAAAATAACACCTGCATTCCTTATTGTCAACAGAAAATGCAGGATTTTTTATAAATAAAATATAAAATTATTAAAAAAATGCCTTTACACTATAATTTTTTCTTATTTAACCTCATAGCTGCGATAGTACCTAGGTGTTTTAAACAAGTAGTGTAGCGGATTGCGAATATCCGCTTAACTCAATAATATGCCATAATATTTTACATAGTAAAAAACTAAAAGTTTGCTTTAGCCAAGATTATTATACCTTAATATTAAATAATTATTAATCATATATCATTAAAACTGAAACGTATCTTTTATTCCACTCCACTTTTCATCTTTTTCTGACAGATTAAGCTTTGTTCCATCTGTCAATGTATACCCTTGTGCTAAGGCGCTTCCATTATATTCTCCTACAAGCTGTGGCCACTCAATGCCAATCTCTGGGTCATTCCAAGCCAAACCACCCTCATCACCTGGGTGGTAAAAATCCGTCACCTTATAACAAAATTCAGCCTCATCACTAAGCACCAAAAAGCCATGTGCAAAACCCTCTGAAATATAAAACTGTTTTTTATTTTCAGCAGAGAGTTCAACCCCAAACCATTTCCCATAGGTTTTACTTTTGCCTCTTAAATCAACAGCAACATCAAATACTGTTCCTTTTATCACACGAACCAGCTTTCCTTGTGGAAATTGTTTTTGAAAATGTAGTCCTCGAAGAACACCTTTTGTTGACATACTTTGATTATCTTGTACAAACACCATATCAAGACCAGCTTCTTTAAAATCATTCTGATTATATGTTTCTACAAAATATCCACGTTCATCACCATGAACCGTAGGCTCTATAATATAAAGTCCCTCAATTGGCGTATTGGTCACTTTGATTTGTCCCATCTTTATTCCCCTTTCACTTTAAATTCGTCGTTTTTAATATTCGATTTCTTTCAAATATCGTTTTAATGCATCCTCCCATGTCGGAAGCGGTTTAAATCCATTTTCTACCAATTTACTTTTATCTAGTCTTGAATTAAAAGGTCTTTTTGCTTTAGAAAGTCCATATTCTGCTGTTGTCACAGGAATCACTTTTGTATCATAGCCTGCAAGTTCATATATTTTGCAAGTAAAATCATACCAAGATATATAACCGCCTTCATTTGTTGCATGATAATAACCATACTTTTGGGAAACAGCCATATCAGCCAACAATACCGCCAGATCCAACGTATAGGTTGGCGTGCCTATCTGATCGTTAACGACTTTAACCGTATCATGGGTTTTTCCCACATTTAACATCGTCTTAATAAAATTTTTGCCATTTAAGCCAAATACCCAAGCAATACGAACAATAAAATATTTCTCTAAAATACTGCTTACTGCTAATTCTCCCTCAAGTTTTGTCTGTCCATACACATTAAGCGGTTTATACTCTTTACAATCAGGAAGCCATGCCTTATCTCCTTCTCCATCAAATACATAATCTGTGCTAAGATAAATCATCGTTGCATCTACTTCTTTACATGCCATTGCAATATTTTTAGCACCTTCTGCATTAATTTTGCGTACTTTTTCTATATTTTCATCTTCTTCTGCCAAATCAACGGCTGTCCAAGCAGCACAATGTATTACCACATCAGGCTTTATTTCAACAATAACTTCATGAACCGCTTGCTTATCTGTTATATCAAGAGAAATATAAATATTTTTTGTAACTGCACTGCCATCATTAATACCACTGTAATATTGTGCAATATCACTTCCTATAACTTTAACGCCACGTTTTACCAACTCATTTACAACATCATGCCCTAACTGCCCTGCAACTCCTGTAACAAAAATTTTCATAATCCTTTTAACTGAATCCAATGCAAATAAAAATTTTCATTTCTATTGCAACCGTTCATCCCTTTCTTTAATAATATTTTATATTTTTAATAATATTAATATATAAGTCTAACTTCCCTGATAAGGTTGAATTTATTATATCGTTACTATTATAAAGATGATGTAAACTTATGTTCTCTATCTGTATACATATTTTCATAATACTTTTGATAATCTCCTGAAATAATATGCTCCCACCATTCTCTATTTTCAAGATACCACTTCACTGTCTTTTTAATACCATCATCAAACTTAGTCTCTGGAAACCAGCCAAGCTCTGTTTTCATCTTAGTCGGGTCAATGGCGTATCTTCTATCATGTCCTGGTCGGTCTGTTACATAAGTAATCATATCTTCACCTTTGCCAAGCTCTGAAAGAACAGTTTTTACCACTTCAAGATTCGTCTTTTCATTATGTCCTCCAATATTATAAATCTCACCAACTTTGCCTTTGCGAATAATAAGGTCTATCGCGCTACAATGATCTTCTACGTATAACCAATCACGCACATTTTCTCCCTTTCCATAAACGGGAACTTTTTTGTCATTTAACACATTAGCAATCATAAGTGGTATCAATTTTTCTGGAAAATGATACGGACCATAATTATTGGAACATCTTGATATTGTTGTCGGAATGTTAAATGTTCGTTGATATGCCATCACTAACAAATCAGCACTAGCTTTCGATGCGGAATACGGACTTGATGTGTGTATTGGCGTATCCTCCGTAAAAAATAAGTCTGGTCTATCAAGTGGCAAATCACCATAAACCTCATCGGTTGAAACCTGATGATATCTTTGAATGCCATATTTTTTGCAGGCATCCAGCAAAACACCTGTACCAATTACATTCGTCTGCAAAAAAATACTTGGATTATCAATTGAACGGTCAACGTGGCTTTCTGCCGCAAAATTTACAATAACATCTGGCTTTTGTGCCTCAAATAGTTCATATATTGCTTCTCTATCTGCAATATCCGCCTTAATAAATGTAAAATGAGGATTTTCCATTATGTCTGTCAATGTTTCCATATTTCCTGCATATGTGAGCTTATCCAAACAGATAATATCATCTTCTGGATGTTTATCCAACATATAATGTACAAAATTACCGCCAATAAATCCTGCGCCGCCTGTAACTACTATTTTCATAAATTTTATATAGATGGGCTATCACTTTAAACAAAATTTAAACATTCTAAAAATATACAATATATTTTAAAGTTGAAATTTGCTATATTTTATATTTTTTTCTTAATATGATACCTCATCATTCTCCTTTCATTTTTAATATATTTATTAAGTTTATGATAAACATTTTATTTATAATAAAAATAATTTAACACATTCAAATGGACAGGCAAGCATGCCACAAACATGTCCACTTTGCTCACATAAATAAAATATCAATATTTAATTTTACCATCTGCAACTTTCCTTAAATGCTCTCCATATGGCGATTTTCCATATTTTTTAGCATGTTCCATCAATTGGTCTTTATTAATCCAATTATTTTTATAAGCAATTTCTTCAATTGCTGAAATTTGTATACCCTGTCTGTTTTCAATAACCTTGATAAACTCTGTCGCTTCGCTTAACGCATCCATCGTTCCTGTGTCAAGCCACGCATAGCCACGCCCAAGCGTAACAACATCCAAATTTCCTTTTTCCAAATAAATTTTATTCAAATCCGTTATTTCAAGCTCACCTCTTGCAGATGGTTTAATTTGCTTTGCATACTCACACACATGTTTATCATAAAAATATAATCCTGTAACACAATAATTTGACTTTGGATTCTGTGGTTTTTCCTCTATTGAAATAGCTTTTCCATTTTCATCAAATTCTACAATTCCAAATCGTTCTGGGTCATCGACATAATAGCCAAAAACAGTTGCTCCATGATTTTTTGCAGCAGCTTCCCGCAAATGTTTTCCAAGTCCGCTGCCATAAAAAATATTATCGCCAAGTACCATTGCGCAAGAATCTCCATCAATAAATTCCTCTCCAAGTAAAAATGCTTGTGCAAGCCCATCAGGAGAAGGCTGTACCTTATAAGAAAGATTTAACCCCAAATCCTTTCCATCGCCAAAAAGCTTCTCAAAATTCGGCAAATCTTGTGGTGTTGATATAATCAGTATTTCCCTTATTCCTGCCATCATAAGCACCGACAGCGGATAAAAAATCATAGGCTTATCATACACGGGCAATAATTGTTTACTTGTAACCATTGTAAGCGGATAAAGTCTGGTGCCGCTACCACCTGCTAAAATAATACCTTTCATTGTTAAACCTCATTTCTACGCCGCTTTTTATACAAAGAATCAAATACCCTGCTACTTTGCAGCGGGGTATTTGACCCTCGCGGCATTCGCCAAGTCAGCTTGCTGACTTTATGCTCGTGC
>CAJUBU010000003.1:110485-167866 GCA_910585095.1 uncultured Lachnospira sp. | reverse complement strand
CAACAGGTGATAATTCCATGATGTTATTGTATTTATTAGCAGGTGTGTCAGCAATAGGTATGATAGTTGTACTTGGTAAAAGACATAAAACAGCATAAAATAAGATAATTTTATTTGAATTAAGATAAATAACTTACAGCACTCATGGGGGTATTCTTATGAGTGCTGTTTTATAAGATAGAGAAAGAAGGATAAGCCATGAGAAATCTATTGAAAAACAGGGCATTTCATGGTAAGATAATCATGGAAGAGTTTATTTATAGGAGAGTGAAGACATTGGAAAAATCAGACAAAGAGCAGAAAAAAGAAGATACAACGATTATGAAGCGTACCATTAAAGACAGTGTTTTCACAAACCTGTTTCAAGATAAAAAGTATTTGATACAGTTGTATCAGGCACTTCATCCAGAAGATAAAGAGGTCACAGAAGATAAGCTGACCGATGTTACCATTGAAAATGTATTGACCGATAATATCTATAATGATTTAGGCTTTATGGTTGGGAACAGGCTGCTGATTCTTGTAGAGGCACAGTCCACATGGACTGTAAATATCATTATCAGGGCATTAATGTATCTGATACAGACTTACCACAATTATTTTGAGCGTACCAAGCAGAGTTTATATAAAAGCAAAAAAGTACAGATACCAATGCCTGAGTTGTA
Source organism: uncultured Lachnospira sp. (assembly GCA_910585095.1). Lineage (GTDB taxonomy): Bacteria > Bacillota > Clostridia > Lachnospirales > Lachnospiraceae > Lachnospira. Next base: position 167,201 of record CAJUBU010000003.1, on the reverse strand, counting down.
TGTGATTTATACAGGAGACAGAAAAACAAAGCCATCTGAAATTTCATTGTCAAAAGAATTTTTCGGTGGAAAGGAATGCTGCTTAGATGTTAAGGTAAAAATGATATATGATGGAAAAGAAGGAGATATTATTAACCAGTATGTACTATTTACAAAAGTATGTAATGAGCAGATAGCCTTATATGGAAGAACACAGAAATCTATTTTAGAGGCAATCCGAATTTGTAAAGATAGAAATGTTTTGAGAGAATATCTTGAAAGCAGAGAGAAGGAGGTCGTGGATATTATGATGGTATTATATGATAACGAAGAGATTATGCGTTCCTATTTGGAGAGTGAAAGACACGAAGCAAGACTTGATGAAAGGTATAAAGCTAATATCGATATGGCAAAGCGTATGTTGCTTAAAAAGAAATATTCTTTACAAGAAATAGCAGATTGTGCTGAGTTACCTTTAGAAGTTGTAAAAGAATTAGAAGCTGAGTTATTTCAACAGATATAATGGTGAGAGAGTAGGACTTATTTAAAGATAAGGAAAAGGTAGTTGTTGATATTATGATGGTATTATATGATAATGAAGAGATTATGTGTTCTTATTTAGAGAGTGAAAGACACGAAGCAAGGCTTGAGGGAGGATACGAAGCTAATATTAAGACAGCAGAACGACTTTTGAAGATGAAAAAACTATCTTTTGAAGAAATTGCAGTTGGTTCTGGACTTTCAGTAGAGGAAATCGAGGAATTGGCAAGAGAGACTGAATAAGTAAGAGCCAATTCATATTTTTAAACTAATAAAATTATAGAAGATAGAAGTTTGGTGCTTGAGTTTTTCAAGCACCTTTTCTAAATTCTTTTGGTCTAATGTTTAAATACAGTTGTTTTGATTTGAACTAAAATCGTTTTAAGCAGTATTAATAAATAAATTAAGCTGTTGTGTGTTCCGGTATCTTAATCATATAGGGGTATCATATACCAATTGATTTCATATGGACTATATTCGATTTAACATTCATTTCCATTGTTATAATCTAATCTTTTATCGTTTTGAGTTTGACAATATTTGAATCCATTTTTTCTAATTTTGATTTCAGTTTTTTTAATAGAAAATGTTATAGGAACCTGATTTTTTGATTTGTCACTATTTAGTTATAGATAAACAGTGACCTTTTAGCACTCACATTTAACAAAAGAATTGTTCTTTTTTAAAGCTGCCTGAAATTGGTTGAAAAATCCTATTTTTATAAAAGCTGTAATCATTCGATGAAAAAAGTGATGGAGTTTGTCACTTTGCAATATTGGAACTTTAAAATTTCATGTCACTAAATTATAGGAACTTTCATTTTGTAAGACTCATATACAGTTATATTTTTTGCAGCAAAAATAATGTTTCATAGATTGGAGGTAGTAAATATGATGTATGCAGTGATATCAGAGAAAGATAATCAGACAAGTTTTGCATATTTTAAGAGTAAAAAGATACCACAAGCGAATTTTATTTCTGTATCAAACTTACAAAAATTAATACAGGTGTTAAGTGCTGGGGATATGGTGCATGTAGTAAGTGTAGATCGTTTTCCAAGTGTAGAGACATTTATAAATTTTGTCACTATGCTTTTTAAAATGGATGTGTCAATGAAGATATTGGAACAGCCTTATCTTGATATTGTAAATGGAAAGCGTTATAAGTTTGGTATTGAGGGACATTTAAAAGCGTTAGCAGAGTTGGAACATGTTAATATCAATCGCTTAATCGTAGTTTTGAAATGTAATTCTACGGGAAATCAATATATATACAGATGTGTGACCGACATTATAGTTGGTATTCTTGCAAGGAGTTACGCAGCGGATGGGATATTGCATCGTGGGAAGTAAGATATAAGGCGGTTTTGTATTGATAGGAAACGGGCTGCTGGTATCGATTTTATGCCTGCATATATTGCCTTACATTGGCTCTTATGGACTTTGGCGGGACTGCTGCCATTGTAGGGCAAAAAGCAATTTTTGGGCGAAATACGGCTGTTAAGTCTGGTTCGTTTTTGTACGGTATTAGGAACTATGGCGTAATTATGGGAGTTAAGATTTGTTTTAGCTGTTTTATGGAACTTTCGAGGTGTAGAATTAGGAACTATGGGAAATGTTGAGGTATTGCAGATTTATATTGGTGTATATAAGTGATATGTTTGGAATGAATGTATTTTAGATTGGAGTGGATAAGATGAATAAAAGAACAAGAGCAATTGATGAGGAAACATATAAACACATTATTTCAACTATGCAAAAAGGTTTTAAGTATAAGGGGGTACAATACAAGCCGAATGAAAGAATTGCGACTGTGCTGCAGCTTGAGTATAATCTGGGCTTGCGTGTTGGTGATATTTTAAATCTGACAATGGATTCCTTTATGAGAGATGGCAGTCGGTATCGACTTGATATGCATGAACAAAAGACTGGTAAATATCGCAATTTCACAGTGCCAGTGAAAGTTTATAATTTTATTCGTGATTATGCTTATGATAACAGCATTAGCCCGAAAGCAAGATTGTTTCCCATAACAGAAAGGGCGGTATTAAAACATCTCAAAGCAACCTGTGAATATCTTAAAATTAAGGGGATAGGCTCACACAGCTTTCGCAAGGCATTTGCCACAAATGTGTATGTAAATAATCATTATAATATTGAACTGGTAAGAGTGCTGCTCCAGCACTCCAGCGTAACTGTAACACAGAGATATATTGGAATTGGCAGTAAGGAACTTGAAGATGCCATTGAGAAAAATATTAGCCTTTGTAAGACAGAATAAATAAAAGAATATAGATTTAGTAATGAGTAGATTTATGGAAAAGTTGTCATTGTGTATTAATTTTTATGTATTTTTTGTAAGGATTTGTAATAAATCTGGATAGATTTATTTTCGTTTATGTAAGAAAAAAGAGAAAGTATAAGATGTTAAAGGTAATAAAGAAAGCATATTAAATTTTGAGATATTTTACTGAGAATGAAAGGAATATGTAAATACCAACAAAATAAATGTAAAAATTGGATTGAATTTTTGTGAGAAGTACACACTACACATTTATTCTATTGAGAGTTAATATCGCTACGGTTAAGAACATGGTCTGTATACTGAAAAATAAAGGTTTATGAGATTGGATTCGTTTGAATGCTTTGTGCGATGCGGGCTATTATTCACATCTTTTAAATGAAAGGAGTAATGGATGTGGATAAAGATAACGTTTTAAAGCCAATGCAAGTTGCGGCGATACTTGGCTTAAGTAAGAACACTGTGTATAAGCTGCTGAAGAATAAACAGATACCAGCGGTTAAGATTCAACATCAATATTTAATATTGGAATCTGAGTTGTTTGAGTGGCTGCATTCAAATGTTGACTGTGAGATAACTTTAGAGTAAATGAAAGAGGAGGTTTGCTGTTATGAGCAATATTGTAAATTGTAGTGTTGATAAATTGGCAAGCGGTGCATATCGTGCAAGAAAAATGTATAAGGGACAATCAATTACATATGTAGGCGAGGTAGGTGAGAGTATTGCTGATGTAAAAAGAAAATTTAATCAGCTTTTTGAGGATACTATCCGAAATGGAACAGTGAGTAGTCACTGGAAAGTGGCGAAATGGCTGGATTACTGGCTGGAAACTTATAAGAAACCTTTAGATTTTGAGAAAGAACAGTTACGCAACAAAACAAAGGGCGGGCGAGTTTCCGCAAGTTCTTATTCCAGAATGAATCAGACATATAAGAGTCAGATTAAAGAAACAAGAGAGGGTAAATTATTATTAAGAAAACAGCTTCAGGCGGTAAAACCAGATGATATCCAACGTTTGATTAATGAGTTGGAAGAAAAGGGGTTATCTGATTCTACTGTAAAGAAAGCACAGAATTTCTTAACAGCCGCATTTAATGAGGCAATGAAGAATGGATATATGCTGAGTAATCCTGCTTTATATGTCAAAAGAAATGGATTGATTCATGCAAGTAATGGAGAAAATCAAAAGGTCAATATATTAACGGCTGATGAAGTAAGTGTATTTGTTGAGGAAGCATTAAGGGTAGATGAAAAAGGAAATGCGATTTATCCATATGGAGCAGGAGTTGTTCTTCAGTTGGCGATTGGGTGTAGAAGCGGTGAGTTAAGAGCATTAGACTGGGAACATGTAACAGAAGATATAATTAACATTCAACATTCCGTATCATGGGTTAAGAATTTTGATGAAAGTGACTCATCTGGAAAGAGAACCAAGCCATATATATCTACTACAAAGTCAAATTCAAGCAGAAGAAAGATTCCTTATAAAAAGGGCAGTATTATTGATAAATGTTTAGATATTTTAAGAAAAAGATGTGAAGGGATAGAAAATACATATAATCTGGTTATGCCTACATCAAAAGGATGGTATTTGACACCTAATAACTATAATAATCAAATAAAAAAGATTGTAAGTAATATTAGTGCAAACTCACTTTCCAGTCATTCTCTAAGACATACCTTTATTTCACTTTTAGTGAATGATGAGAATAGAGATTTGGCTACGATTGCTTCTTTAGTAGGTCATGGGGATATCAGGGTGACGCTGCATTATGCAAATCATACAGATATGGAAAAGAAGAAGGAAACTTTAAATGTAATATCAGGGTTAATGAGTCAGTAGTATTTTATGAAAAAGAGTTTGCGGTTTTAGTTTTGCAAACTCTTTTTTGATAGGGTGAGTTGATTTTTGGTTCTATATTTGCTATTTTTTAAGAAGGCGGGGTATGTTAGTGATAATAGATTCTTACTGTAAAGAAAGTAAAAGCTCGTGTTTAGACTTTTATAATAAATGTGATAATGAATTAAGATATATTTTTACAGATATAAAGGTTTGTCACGAATTTGTCACAGCCCTTTAAAATTCCTTGAAAAGCCTATAAACATTGGCTTACAGGGGCGTTTGGCGGGGGTCTGCAACACCCTGATCACCAGTTCGAATCTGGTTGTCGCCTCTTAGAAAATCCCCATAAACACTGAGTTTGTGGGGATTTTATTTGTGTGAAAGTTGATTTTAAAATATGTTATGAAAATAGCCATAGCCTTAAATGATGTTTGTATAATATAGAAAAATTTTTATGAAATAAAGCTTCTATATAATTTTTATACTTTATTTTATCAGCTTCTTTAAATTTTTTAAAAATATTTTTATTCACAGAAATACATATCATTTTAAGGATAAGTTTCTCCGAAAATTCTTGAATGGAACAATGTAGGTTGATTTTATTCTAATTGTCATTATTGACAATCTAAAATTTAGCATAACGGTGGTTTATATAAAGTTTTAATGTACTCATACAAGTTTGAATGCTGGTTTGCCAATGCATGTTAGATATTGTCAATATTTGATGAATAGCATTATACATTCGAGAATTCCCTTTACTTCATAAAATATGAAGAAGTTGTTTAATAGAGTTATTTTTAGGTAAGGTTTTTAGAAATAAAAAAATTTTGATATTTTGAAAGGATTTAATGTTTTGAATCGTATTATTAATGAAAACACATATAGATATTTTAATTATGTAATTTAAGGAGGAAAATTCAATGAAAAAATTATTAACGGGTATTGTAGCGGGAGTTGCTACTATAACATTAGGTGCTTCTTGTGTGTTAGCAGCCACACAATTTAATGAAAACAATTCTGTAAAAGGAAATAATTTTCCAATATGTTATCCTAATTGTGATATGAATTATGTTGATAAGAATGAAAATGAAATTTGTGATAACATAGAAGAAGAAAGTTGTCCAATCGTTCAAAATGCAGCACCAGCTAATGAAGAATCTACAGATAATCAAGAAGATTATATAGCAACTAGTATTGATAATAATGAAAGTGAAAGTTATGATAGTATAGAGAATGAAGTCGCTTCAACAGACCCAGTGACTCCAGCAGTTTCAGATGTAGAGGCACAAAATACTCCAGAACCATATTATTGTCCAGATTGTGGTGGTGATTATATTGATAACAATGGAAATGGAATATGTGACAATATAGAACAACAAATTTGTCCTCCTGCTCAAAATACAGAAATACAAGGTGGAAATCAGCCATATTATTGTCCAGATAATTGTGGTTCTAATTATGTTGATAATAATGGAAATGGAATATGCGATAATATAGAACAAGGAATTTGTCCTCCTGCTCAAAATACTACTGGAAATGGATATTATGGTCATCATGGAAATCATCATAGTGAATATTATCCAAACAATACACAGCAAAATAATAATTACAATTATGGTCATCATGGCGGTCATTGCAGAAGATAGTTTTTATTATATTTTGTATAGATAAACACTTTTGTCGTGTATAAAACCTAAGTTATAAAGTTGAAAATTTTAATTTTTAATCTCGTCAAATAAGTTGTCTTTTAATATTATAGAGATATAAGTAAGATGGGGATTTGTGTTGCGATAGCAGTTATGAGGTTATGAGCAAGTAGCGAAGCGGATTATGAATATCCTTTGATTTTACAAGTTTTATATTCCGCTAAAAATTGAAATATTAGCTGCTTCTAAAAATCAACTAAAGCATGAAGACTAAAAATAAATTTAGTTGTTTTGCAATTGTAATTAAAGTTTGTAAGTTACGAAAGGACATGGTTTTAAGATGAGAGATGAGAAGTGAATCTGAAATAAATAGAGCAATAGATATGTATTCAGACACAATAAAGAGAATATGTATGGTACATCTTAAAAATTATGCAGATACAGAGGACATATTTCAAAATGTATTTTTGAAGTATGTCCTTGCTTCTGATGTGTTTGAAAATGCAGAACATGAAAAAGCATGGATAATAAGGGTTACTGTAAATGCCTGTAAAGATTTACTAAAAAGTTTTTTTAGAACACGGACAGTTTCAATACAAGAATTAGTGGAGTTACCTGAAAAGATAAGTGATGAACATAAGGAAGTGTTAGATGCGGTGTTGTCATTGCCAGAAAAGTATAAAGATGTAATATATCTACATTATTATGAGGGATATTCAGCAGTAGATATTGGTAAAATACTTGGAAAAAATGTTAATACAATTTATACCTTAATGGCAAGGGCTAGAAAAATGTTATATGTCGAGCTTGGAGGTAGTGAAGATGATTGAAAATGACTTAAAAGCAGCATTTAATGAGATACATGCGGAACAATCACTGAAAAAAGAAACAAAACAATTTATTTATAATAAGATATATAAAAATGATAAGATTGAAAATAAAAATTACTATAAAAATCATTACAATAATAAAAAAATAGTAAAATGTATTACAGCAGTTGCTTGTTGTATTATGGCTTTATTGGGAGTATCAGGATATTATACATATAATACGCCTGCTGCTGTTATTAGTTTTGATATCAATCCTTCTATAGAGTTGGAAGTAAATATATTTGATAAAATCATCAATGTTACAAGTTATAATAGTGAGGGACAATCAATTGTTGATGAGATTAGTTTGAAAAATAAAAATTATATCGTTGCTATAAATGAAATATTAAAGAATGAAAAAATTGTTTCTTTTTTGCAATCTGGCAATAATGTTGAAATATTAGTCGCAGGAAAAGATGAAAGTAAGTCGGATAAAATGCGTGCTTGTCTTTTATCAGAAACTGGTATTGCTGATGAAAATATACATTGCAGTAATTGGGATAATATGACAGCAGCTCATTCAGAGGGATTGTCTTGTGGAAAGTATCAGTTGTATCTTCAATTACAAAGTGAAAATCCAAGTATTACAATAGAGGATATTAAAAATCTTTCTATGAAAGAAATAAAAGAGATGTTGCAAAATACAACAATAAATGATTCTGGTGAAAATATGGATATGGACTGTGATTCAAGTTGTGGGAATGGTTCAGGTCATAAACATCAGCATGGTCATAAAGGCAATGCTCAATATTAATTATATAAATAGTAATTTATTAATATTTTAATTGACAAGTTTTGACACAATAATGCACAAAGCAAGATTAAGAGGCTGTTGTAAAATAGAAATTTTATGCTAGATATAGTAGTTGATTGAATTTGATTCAACTATATATAGTACTTAAAATTCTTTTTGCAACAGCCTCTTAATAGAGGTTTTATTTTTTTTAATAATGTGGTATAATTTATAAGCTAATGTAATATTGGGTTCAATATTTGTAGATTGTATCCCAAATTTTAGTTTGTAGAAAGGTTAAATTTATATTATTATGAAATCGTTTTTACGAAAAATACTACTTGTAGCAGTTATAGGAATTTTAATGGTATCTGCTGGTTGTGGAAGAGATGCAGAAGTAGTGATTGATGGGGATACGCAAGATATAACTGTGCCTGTAAAGACTTATGAAAAATTAAGTACAAGCACGGCAAGTAAATTTTCATTGGATGATTTAACAGTAGGAGAACTAAAATATTTTATGACAGAATCTGAAATTCAGGATATTTTAGGCGAACCGTTAGAAATTGAAGATTTGAGTGATAAGAATAAAGAGATGGGAATACCAGAAGAAAAAGTGTATCATTATAATAGCAGAATACTTACATTTTCTAATATTGATGATGTGTATGTTTTAACCGCATTTTCAAGCGAGCGAAGTGATGATATATTTGCAAGAAATTTAACTGTTGGAGACACGCTTGATGATATTTTGAATAGTTATTATAGAGATGAGGATTGTATGAATAATCCTTATATGTCAGCAGATAGAACGATTATATATGGAAAGTTTTTATATGGCAGTTTTACAATGGATTCATTTGATAGTATAAAATATAAAAATAAAGTTCAATATGGTATAATTAATTTTAATGGCAATCAAGATTTAGAGAGTGCATCCAATTATATGGTTGAATTTACATATTTTGAACCGCCTTATATAGAAGAAACGGTTTCTGTTTATGATGATTATGCACAAATACTTTTTGAGATGGATAATTCAAATAAGATAACTTCTATTAGTTGGAAATACTATCCTGAAGAAATTTATTAAAATGATAAAAGATGGGGGAGAGATATATGAAATCTACTACTTTAGTTATTATGGCGGCAGGTATGGGCAGCAGATTTGGAGGAGGAATTAAACAGCTTGAACCGATGGGTCCAAATGGAGAAATTATTATGGATTATTCCATTTATGATGCCATAGAAGCGGGATTTAACAAAGTTGTTTTTGTTACAAGAAAAGATTTGTTAAAAACATTTAAGGAAGTAGTTGGCGATAGAATATCAAAAGTGATTCCAGTTGAGTATGTATTTCAGGAATTAGATGATTTACCAAAAGGATTTACAAAGCCATCAGAACGAACCAAACCTTGGGGGACAGGTCATGCAATTCTTGCATGTAAAGAGGTGGTGACAGACTCATTTCTAGTTATTAATGCGGATGATTATTATGGAAAAACTGCATTTAAACGAATTCATGACTATCTTATTGATGATTTTTCTTCTGATGTTAAGTATCAATTTTGTATGGCAGGTTTTATGCTTAAAAACACATTAAGTGATAATGGTGCTGTTACTAGAGGGATTTGTGCAGTTGATAAAAATATGAATTTGGTTGGCGTCAATGAAACTAGCGGACTTGTAAAAACTGTAAATGGTGTTGCAGTAAAAGATAAGGATGGACACTTGATTTCAATTGATATGAATAGTTATGTATCAATGAATATGTGGGGATTTACACCCAATTTTTTTAAAGAGTTAGAGGCTGGCTTTGAAAAATTTTTAAGTAGTCTTAAAGCAGATGACATAAAAAGTGAGTATTTACTGCCAACCGTTGTTGACCAATTGATTAAGGAAAACAAAGCAAATGTTTCTGTATTACATACAAATGACAAGTGGTTTGGCGTTACTTATAAAGAAGATAAGCCTGTAGTGGTAGAATCTATTAAAAAACTTATCCAAGAAGGTAAATATCCAGAAAAACTATTTAACAATTGACAAATAGTGAAACTCACAATGTTATATGCTAAAAGGAGTAATAAGCATTATGAAAAGAATTGCAAGAAGTATATTGATATTGATAATAGTGGCATTAGCTAGTGCCATTGGCGGTTATCTGTATTATAGCAACACAATATCACCAATGTATAAATCAACTGCTAAGATAATTGTTACGCCTGGTACAGAAAATGAATCGTCTGTTCGAGCAACAGATGGCGGCTTAGTCAAAGATTTTGACATTGTATTTAAAAGTGATGTGGTTATTTCAGCAGCGCAAAAAACAGCAGGTACAACTGAAAATATTGCTGATTATTTAACGGTACATGTGGTGCCAAATAGTAATATTATAGAGCTAATTTGTACTAATCCAGACCAAGCAACGGCAAAGCTGTATGTTGATGCAATAGCAAAAAATGCTATTAAGACGACAAGTATTATTCAGGTAAGTTCCATTCAGGTATTAGAATATGGTGATGAAAGCAACGTTGTTGTTAAACCAAACCTTTACAGAAATACAATTATTTTGACAGCGATAGTTTCAGCGATATGTTTATTTATTGAAGTGGTTTTGATGTTGATATGGTCATCGTTTAAGCAAGATGATTATGATGATGATGTAGAAGAAGATAAAGAATATGAGAGAAAATATGGCCATCATTCGTCTGTTGTTATGCCTACATTAGTTCATTCACAAGCTCCAAAAGTTGCAGCAAGTTATAGTGGAGATATTGATTATGAAGAGGAGGACGATGTATTAGAGGATATTGATGACGATGATGATTACAAAGTAAAACGCAGACCTTCGAGACGAAAAGTGGACACGGAAGATGCTATAAGAAGGGCTGAAGAAGAGACTAGAAGAATATTTAGAGAGGAAAAGAAGGCTGAGGAGGCAAGAAGAAAGAAAGAGGAGGCAGAAAAGAAAGCCGCCGAAGAGGAGGCAAGAAAGCTGGCAGAAGAGGAAACAGCAAAGAAAGCCGCCGAGGAGGAGGCAAGAAAGCTGGCAGAGGAGGAAGCAGAAAAGAAAGCAGCCGAAGAGGAGGCAAGAAAGCTGGCAGAAGAGGAAACAGCAAGGAAAGCAGCCGAAGAAGAGGCAAGAAAGCTGGCAGAAGAGGAAGCAGAAAAGAAAGCCGCTGAGGAGGAGGCAAGAAAGCTGGCAGAGGAGGAAGCAGCAAGGAAAGCAGCTGAAGAGGAGGCAAGAAAGCTGGCCGAGGAGGAAGCAGCAAGGAAAGCCGCCGAAGAGGAGGCAAGAAAGCTGGCAGAAGAAGAGGCAAGAAGATTAGCAGAAGAGAAAGCGGCAGAAGAAGAAGCAAGAAGGCTGGCCGAGGAGGAAGCAGCAAGGAAAGCCGCCGAAGAGGAGGCAAGAAGACTAGCAGAAGAGGAAGCAGCAAGGAAAGCCGCCGAAGAGGAGGCAAGAAGATTAGCCGAAGCAGAGGCAGCAAGAAAGGCAGCTGAGGAAGAGGCAGCAAAACGATTAGCTGAGGTAGAAGAGGCAAGAAAGCTGGCAGAAGAGGCAGCAAAAAAATTAGCTGAAGCTGAAGCAGCAAGCAAATTGGCAGAAGAAGCAGCAAAGAAAATTGCCAAGCCCGAAGAAATTGCTAGAAATGCAACAAAAAATGAAATGAATCATGAAACAGTGGACAAACCATTAAATAATACATTGAATGATGAGGTGTCTAGTGATAAAGAGTCATTTAATAATATAAATCAAGAACAGATTACTAATAATGAAGAAGCTTTCAAGAAAAATGAAGAACGCAAGGCAGAAATTGAGCGTAAGGCACAAGAACGTAAGCTTGAGAAAGAAAGACAGCTTGAAGAAGAGCGTAGACTTGAGGAAGAATATAGACAAGAACAGGCACAGAGAGCTATGAAAGAGCTTGAGAAAGCAGAAAAAACATTGAAAGCAGAAAATACAAAGACAAAAAAAGCAAAAAATGAAAGAAAGTCATCAGCAGGAGTAATTGGCTTTATTAAAAAGTAAAGGTGGTGTACATGGTGTTTAGTGTTAATGTGGATAAATTAACAAGGATGAAGCCATCCGAGAAAGAAAGTTATGAATCCGTTGCTGACAGTATTATTGATATGTCAGAAGATGAGTCTGTTGCGATTAGTGTGGTTGGTGAGGGTACTATGGCATTTAAATTGGCAGATGCTCTTTATACAAAAGGAGGAAAAGTTATTTTTATTGATGCTGATTTAAGAGATGATATATTTATTGCAAAGTATCGAGTTGGAAGAGATTTAAAAGGTGTTGCCAATTATCTTACAGAAGAGCTTGATTATAATGATATTATATGTCTTACAAACAAAGATAATTTTAAGGTTATTTTTACAGGAATGTCTGATTATACAGTACATGAAGACATTAATATAGAAAAAATTAAAGTCCTTTTTAAGAAATTAAAGGAAGATTTTGACTGGATAGTTGTACTTACGGATGATAGTGGGAAAATAGCTTCTATGTGTGACGAGACAATTGTGATGTTGAAACAATCAGATTACAGTGAAATGTCATCAGAAGTGAAAGTTAAGCAGCTTGATGAAGCTGGTTGTTATGTATTGGGTGTGGTGGTAAATGAGTAAAGAAGTAGAAATTTTTGTAAAATGGGTAGAAGAATCAGAAAATATTGTTTTTTTTGGAGGAGCAGGCGTATCTACAGAAAGTGGAATACCTGATTTTAGAAGTGTTGATGGTCTATATAACCAAAAATATGATTATCCTCCTGAGACAATACTTAGTCATTCTTTTTATGTTAGAAAACCTGAAGAATTTTTTAAATTTTATCGTGAAAAAATGATTTTTGCAGATGCAAAGCCTTCTATAACACATAATAAATTGTCAGAGCTTGAAAAAAGAGGTAAATTAAAAGGCGTAATCACTCAAAATATTGATGGTTTACATCAAAAAGCTGGAAATAAACATGTTGTAGAATTGCATGGTAGCGTTTTAAGAAATTATTGTGAGAAATGTGGTTGTTTTTATGGATTGCAATATATATTGAATGCCGACAATATACCTACATGTAAATGTGGAGGCAGAGTAAAGCCAGATGTCGTTTTGTATGAGGAAGGTTTAAACAGCGATAATATATCAGAAGCAGTACGATTGATTCGTGATGCAGATGTTCTTATTGTGGGAGGTACATCACTTGGCGTATATCCAGCAGCTGGTTTGATAGATTACTATAACGGCAATAAACTTGTTTTAATAAATAAAACACCAACCCCTTATGATAAAAGAGCAAATTTATTGATACATGATGGGCTTGGCAATGTGTTTGCGAATGTGTAATATGTTTTTTAATGTCAATAAGTAAGTCCCTTTTCGATTAATATCGCAGAGATATAAGCGGAATGGGACTTGTGTTGTGATAATATATATTGAATAAAAATGATGTAGGTGAATGATGGTTGTATATGAGGTAGGCGATATTGTACAATTAAAAAAGAAACATCCTTGTGGCTGTGCAGAATGGCAAATTCTTCGAGTGGGAGCCGATTTTAAATTGAAGTGCAACGGCTGCGGACATGAAATGATGGTAAACAGAATAATGGTAGAAAAGAATACAAAAAAATTGAAAAAAGCTTGTAATTAAAATTTTCTGTAAAAAAAATAGAAAAAATTGAAAAAAGCTTGTAATTATTATTTTTTTATGATAACATACATGTTCGTGGTATATATTATCCTTGCTCTTTCACTGTGAAAAAGAAAGGGCCAGAGACCAGAAGGAGGTGCAATGTAGAATGAAGAAATATGAATTAGCATTAGTTGTTAGCGTAAACGTTGATGATGAAGCAAGAAATGCTACAATCGAGCAGGTTAAAGAATTAATTACTCGCTTTGGTGGTACAGTTACAGATCCAGGCACATGCGAAAAGAAAAAGCTTGCATATGAGATTTCTCATGTAAAGGGTCAAAGACCAGAAACAGAAGGCTTCTACAATTTCATAAAATTTGAAGCAGATGTTACTTGTCCAGCAGAAGTTGAAAGCAGACTTCGTATTATGGAAAATGTAATTCGATTCTTAATCGTTAAAGATGGAGAATAATTATCCCGTTTAGCTTAACAACTCTTTATAGAAGAGGAGATTACAATTATGAATAAGGTAATATTAATGGGAAGGCTTACAAGGGAACCAGATGTACGCTATTCACAGGGCGCAGATGGTTCACTTGCAGTTGTTCGATATACATTGGCAGTCGATAGAAGACGTGCCAGAACAAATGATTCTAATGACCAGACAGCTGATTTTATCAGTTGTGTTGCATTTGGAAAGTCTGGTGAATTTGCAGAAAAGTATTTTCATCAGGGAACAAAAGTAGTAATTACAGGTAGAATCCAGACAGGCAGTTATACAAACAGGGATGGACAAAAAGTATACACAACGGATGTGGTAGTTGAAGACCAAGAATTTGCAGAGAGCAAAGCTACAGCAGATGCAAATGGTTCTTATACACCTGCAAGGTCAAATCCAACAACGCCAGCAGGTGAAGGATTTATGAATATTCCAGACGGTGTAGATGACGAGGGGCTGCCTTTCAATTAAAATAGGAGGTAAATGGTATGCCAGAAAAGAAAGCTGAGAGACCAGAAGGTCAGATGAGAAGAAGACCAGTGCGCAGAAGAAAAAAAGTATGTGCATTTTGTGCAGATGCAAACAAGGTTTTGGATTATAAAGATGTAAATATGTTAAAGAAATTTGTCTCAGAAAGAGGCAAGATTCTTCCAAGAAGAATAACAGGAAATTGTGCAAAGCATCAAAGAGCGCTTACAGTAGCAGTAAAGAGAGCGCGCCATGTTGCATTGCTTCCATACAGCGTAGATTAATATTTTAACCTCATCAAGGAAGTCCTCCACTTCAATGCTGTAGGTATAAGTGGGGGACTTCCTTGTTTCAGTGGGAGTACAAGCTCCCACTGAAAAGCTGTGATAGCAGCTAGCGGGTTTGAGCAAGTAGCGTTAGCGGATTGCGAATATCCGCTTGGTACGTATTAAGCAGTAAAGTGGATTGCGAATATTCTTTGATTGAAAATGTCAGGTGTAGTAATACATCTGGCTTTTTTCGTGCAATATTTACAAAATAATATGAATTTTTTGTGAAATAAGTTGTATGTTAAATTAATGAATTAAGTGATATTATAAATAAGGGAAGTATTGTATAATAATTTATTTTATGTTAAATAAAGAAAATTTTGCCTCTATAAAAGGAATGAATGAGTTTACAAGGCGTATTTATTTTTATAAGCGATGAGTTAAATAGATGGACTTACATAGATATTTGGCAACTGTCGCAAAAGGTTAAATACTAATGGCGAAAGGTTTATAGTTTATAGCAAGATTATTCAATTTAATATAAAAAATGATTAATACAATACTAAAAAGTAAGAATGCAAATTGCAGAAAGGAGATTTTTATGACAAAAAAATTAAGAAACGGCTTGAAAAAGGTTGTTTCCGTAGTCATGGCTTCTACCCTTATAGTTGGTATGGCAACAATGGGGGCAGGCGATAAAATAATAGTAAAGGCAGCGCCGACAGCAACGAATACACGTACATGGGATTTTAGTAAAAATGATGGAAAACCAATGCCTGTAAAAGGTGAAATTTTACCAGATACGGATAAAGGAGGAGCGGGAATTTTATATCCAGCAGATTCTAAGGATAATGTTACTTTTGACCCTACATTATTAAAGTTTCGTGCAAATTCATATTTATTGCTTCCAATTCAAGATGATACTACAATGATAACATATGGACAAATTGCAAATCAAGCTCTAGACAGAAAAACAAATGTTGGCATTGACACGGACCAATATCAAATCGGTGCAAGTACAAAAGAACAAAAGGTTACAATTCCTGATATTACAGATATGATTCAGGAAGTGAACGGACAAAAATATATTGCTATTTATTCACATGGAGATGTTAAGGTTACAAAGATTAATCTTACAGAGTATAACCCAATTAACCGCGTGACAGTGACAGGTACAATTGCTAATGCTAATGCAAATGGTATCGATAAAGTTTATTTTCTTGATACAGAAACAAATGAGGTGACATCAGCAGATATTAAGGAAGATAATACATATTCCGTTGTATTAAAGCGTGTTGATGGCAGTGAGGCTTATATTGCATCGGTTTCTAAGCCAGGCTTTAAACTTGATGATACAGGTGATGCACATAAGTTTACGCTTGAAGGAAATGAGCCAACAGCTACATATAATGCTTCTGTTGTAGAAGCAGCCACAGCTAAGCTAAGCGGTACATTAACAGGTGTTCCAGACAGTGCATTAAAAGGTGATTTTGGTATGCAGTTTGAGCCAGATGATGTAACTATGCTTCCAATTGATGCAAAATTAACAAAGGTTTCAGACGGAAATTATACATATGAAGCTGTTATAACACCAGATGCAAACTTTACGGTTAAGCTTATAAATGCAAATGACTATGAAGTTTTAGGTTCTATTAATAAGGCGGAAGGCACTCATACAGAAAATATCACTTCTACGAAAAAGCCGGTATCTAAGGTGACTGGTAATTTTGTAATATCAGATAACAAGACGGTTCCAGTTTCAGAGATTACATTTACAAATATGAATGAAGAAGGATATTCATATACTTTTACACCACAAGGAAATTCTTATACAGCAGAACTTCGTGAGGGTGAGTATATAACTTCTGTTACCGCAGATGGATATACAGCATTTGATAAGGTAAGTGTAAAGAAAGATGCTGTCACAAATGATGTCTACCTTGACAGAATGGAGCCAGATGTATCAAAAGTTCCATATAAAGAAACTATTGAAGTAGGTAAAGGCAAGGAATTTGAGACGATTCAATCAGCCGTTGATTATGTGGCACGTATGGAAAGAACAGAAGGACAGCGTGTGACTTTAAAGTTAAATGATGCAATATACCGTGAGCAAATTATTATATCTGCACCAAATATTACATTTGCTACAGATAGAACAGAGGCACCTCTTGTAACATGGTATTATGGTATAGGAGCTACATATTACAGTGTAAATCCAAGTACAGGATTTTATGATAAAAAATATGCTGTTGATAAATATGAAATGACAACCGTTTCTAAGGATTGGGGTCCAACAGTTGAATTAGTTGAAACAGCAACGGATTTTAAGGCTGAAAATATTACGTTTGAGGCATCCTTTAACCGTTATATGACAGAAGAAGAAATTGCAGATGGTGTAGGTCTTAATCCACAACAAGACAAGAATAAGGATTTGCGTAATAATTTAAATGTAAATGTTCAACTTAATAAGAATAAAGAGAGAGCATGTGCAATGTTCCCACGAGCTGACAAAATGGAATTTTATCAATGTTCATTTTTAAGCAGTCAGGATACTTTGTATACAGGTGATGGTTCAGAGCATATGTATTTTAAAGATTGTTTGATTGAAGGTACAACAGACTTTATTTGTGGTAATGGTAACATTGTATTTGATGATTGTACATTAAGTATCTATGGATACAGTGATAAGACAGCAGATGGTGGTTATATTACGGCTTCTAAAGAAGGCGGCGCACATGGTTATTTATTTAATAACTGCAAGATTGTTAATACAACATATCAAGGAATTAAAGAAGGTTCTAAGAGAATTTATTTAGGTCGTCCATGGGGAGCAGGAACAAGAGTGCTTTATTATAACTGTGAAGCAGCAACTGCTAATTTAATTCATGAAGCTGGTTATGCAACAATGTCAAATGTTACACCTGAACAAGCAAATTATTCAGAGTACAATTTGCATACACCTGATGGAAAAGCAGTTGATACATCAAAAAGAGCAAAAGGTGCTAAAATTTTGACAGAGGAAGAGGCAAAGGCAGTTTCAGTAGAATCATTCTTTGATGGTTGGAAACCAGTACACTTTGCATCTGGAACAACACCAGACCCAGAGGTAAATTATGGTGATGTTAATGATGATGGTAAGATTGATGCATCCGATGCAGTGCTTTTACAGAAACGTGCAGCACAAATGACAGGATTAAATATTAATGAAAAAGCATGTGATGTCAATGCAGATAATAAAGTTGATATTCAAGATGTTGTTCTTCTTTTAAAGCATTTAGCTGGAATGGATGTTAAATTTGGTAAAAACTAAATATTTGAAAAAATAAGATAGTATTGTCGGCAGAGTATTTAATCTGCCGGCAATTTTTACTTATAGGCAATTTTATTCCCGTAGACAATGCGCCAAGCGCTATACTTGCACGAGCATTTGGCGGATGCTGCGAGGGTCAAATATCCTATAGCTTACTGTGCTGCATGATTATTTTGATTTTATTACTATAACGAATATTCTTTAAGTGTATAATTTGCATGGATAATAAGAAAAGAAAGGTTGATTGTGAAATGTTCAAAGTTATTTACAGTTTTTAAGAAAAATGGTATACTATAAAAACGACTTTATATCGTTTTATTCCCGCGAGCAATAAGCTAAGTGCCATGTTTGCATAAGCATTTGGCGCATGTCATAAAAGTGGATACTCTATAGCGTTGTTGCTTCAAGAAGTGAGGAAAAAATATGTTTAGTAAGCGAAAATTGAATCAGGCATATAAGATAACAGGTAAGCTAAGAATCGTATTTATTTTGCCAATTATAACAGGATTATTGCTTGTATTGTTATCTTTAGGAATATTTGTTGTTAATATAAATGCTGGATATGTAATGTTTATCTTTACATCCATTTATATTGTCATAAATGCTTTTTTAGTAATTTATCTTAGACAGAGTATGCTACATGAATTAGTGGAATTTTCTTCCAATTATTCACAGGTGCAAAGGCAGTTACTATATGATTTTAGTGTTCCATATTGTCTGCTTGATGACAGCGGCAAAGTATTGTGGATGAATAAACAAATGCAGGATATTACTGGAAAGAAAAAAGACTTTTGTAAAAATATTTATACGATATTTCCTGAACTTACAGTAGATACATTTCCACAAGAAGATACGGTTCAAGTAAAATTACAATATAATGATAGAGATTATACAGTAGAATTGCAGCGATTTGTGGTAAATAATATTGTATTTGGCAATTTAAATCATAGTGATGGGGAAAATAATTCCTTTATAGCTTTGTATGTATTTGATAATACAGACCTTAATATGTATATTCAAAAAATTAAAGATGAACGATTTGTTGTAGGACTTGTCTACATAGATAATTATGAGGAAGCATTAGAGAGTGTAGATGATGTAAGGCGTTCTTTATTTATTGGATTAGTGGATAAGAGGGTTAATAAATATTTTTCATCAGGTGCAGCTATTGTAAGAAAGATGGAAAAGGATAAATATTTTGTTGTATTTCGATATAAACATCTTGAGAAATTAATTGCAGACAAGTTTTCGTTGTTGGAAGATATTAAGAATGTTAAAATTGGAGAGGAAAAGAAAATAACACTGAGCATTGGTATAGGAACAGGCGCAAGTGATTATGCAAAAAATTATGATGTTGCAAAAGCGGCAATGGATTTAGCACTAGGGCGCGGCGGAGACCAAGCCGTTGTCAAAGATGGCGATAAAATTACGTATTTTGGCGGTAAGAGCCAGCAGATGGAAAAGAATACAAGAGTGAAGGTACGAGTAAAAGCTCATGCGTTAAGGCAAATTCTTGAGACAACAGATAATGTATTGATTATGGGGCATAAAATAGCCGATATTGATTCATTTGGTTCCGCAATGGGCATCTATGTTATTTGTAGGAAGCTGGAAAAGACCGCACATATTGTAATTAATGATATTACAACAAGTGTAAAACCATTTATGGATAGATTTGTTAATAAATCCGATTATCCAGAAGATTTATTTATAACAAGAGAGGATGCAGTGGAGTATGTCAATTCATCCACAGTGGTTATTGTAGTTGACGCCAATAGACCTGTATTAACAGAATGTCCAGATTTATTGGGAAGTTGTAAGACAGTTGTGGTGTTTGACCATCATAGACAATCAGCAGATTCCATAAAAGGTGCAGTATTGTCGTATGTTGACCCGTATGCTTCCTCTGCTTCGGAAATGATAACAGAGATGATTCAATATGTTGAAGATGATGTTAAAATTAAGGCGTATGAGGCCGATGCACTGTATGCAGGCATTAATATTGATACAGATGGATTTCATAATAAATCAGGTCCTAGAACATTTGAAGCGGCAGCATTTCTTAGAAGGCATGGAGCCGATGTCACAAGAGTGCGAAAAATGCTGCGCAATGATATGGCAGAATATATCGCTGTTGCAAGAGCAGTTAGCAGAGCAACGGTTTATGATGATGCATTTGCCATTACTGTTTTTAATGGCTCTGGTTTGTCAAGTCCAACAATAGGAGGGGCAAAAGCAGCAAATCAGCTTCTTGATATATCAGGAATTAAAGCATCATTTGTTATCACATACTACAATGATATTAATTATATCAGTGCAAGGTCTATTGATGAGGTTAATGTACAGCTTGTTATGGAAAAACTTGGCGGAGGCGGTCATATGACTATAGCGGGAGCACAGTTACGCAATTGTACGGTTGACCAAGCTGTGCAGGCGATTAAGGATACATTAGACACAATGATTGAGGAAGGAGATATATAAATGGAAATAATTTTATTAGAAGATGTAAAAGCATTGGGAAAAAAGGGAGAAATCGTTAAGGTTAGTGATGGATATGCGCGCAATTATATATTGCCTAAAAAGTTGGGATTGGAAGCAAATGCAAAGAATTTAAACGATTTAAAAATTCAGAGAGCGAAAAAGCAAAGGCAAGATGAACTTGAGTTAGCGGCGGCTAAAGAGTTTGCCGTAAAAGTGGAAGCAAAGCCTGTTCGTTTGTCTATAAAGACAGGCAAAGAGGGGCGTGTATTTGGTTCTATATCGTCAAAAGAGATATCATTAGAAGCAAAGAAACAGCTTGGATTGGATATTGACAAGAAAAAAATGAAGCTGGAAGAATCTATAAAAGCATTGGGAACTTATGAAATTCCATGTAAACTGCATAAAGATGTAACTGCAAAATTAAAGGTGGTCGTTGAGGAAGAAAAGTAATGGAAGATGCTACAATTACAAGAGTTATGCCCAACAGTCTTGAGGCGGAACAATCCGTTGTCGGCTCTATGATTATGGACAGGCAGGCCATTATTACAGCAGGTGAAATGTTATGTGTTGAAGATTTTTATCATAATCAATATGGCATTATGTTTCAAACGATGGTTGAGATGAATAATGAGGGCAAATCCGTTGATATTGTCACATTGCAGGAGCGTCTTAAAGCAAAAAATATTGCATCGGATATTTATAGTGTTGCATTTATTAGAGATTTGCTGGCAGCAGTGCCAACATCAGCAAATATACGTCAGTATTCATTGATTGTTAAAGAAAAATCAATCTTGAGGAATATTATTAAAGTTAATAATAATATTGCAAACGCATGTTATGCGGGAACTCAGCCTACAGAAGATATTTTAGCAGATACCGAAAAGCAGATATTTGAGTTGGTGAAAAATAAAGGGGAACATGTATATACGCCAATTGACAAGGTTGTGTTAGAAGCATTAGACAGAATACAGGCGGCAGCAAAAAATAGAGGGGCAGTCACAGGAATTCCTACAGGCTTTAAAGATTTGGATAATTATTTATCAGGACTTCAACCATCCGATTTTGTGCTGATAGCAGCAAGACCATCTATGGGAAAAACAGCATTTGTATTAAATGTAGCAGAAAATGTTTCCATTAAACAGGGAATTACAACAGCAATCTTTTCGTTGGAAATGTCCAATGTTCAGCTTGTTAATCGAATGTTAAGTTTAGAGTCTACGGTGGAAGCTGATAAGATAAGAAAAGGGCGATTGGATTCAAGTGATTGGGGAAAGTTGGTTGAAGGAGCGGACAGTATAGCACGCTCCCGTTTGATTATTGATGACACGCCAAGTATATCTGTTGCAGAGCTTCGCTCAAAGTGCAGAAAATATAAGATGGAAAATGATTTAGGACTAGTTATTATTGATTATCTTCAGTTGATGAGTGGAAGCGGCAAAGAAGCTTCAAGACAACAGCAAATATCGGATATATCAAGGTCGTTGAAAGCGCTGGCAAGGGAACTTGACGTTCCCGTAGTCACTTTATCACAGCTTAGCCGTGCAGTGGAACAACGACCAGACCATAGACCAATGCTGTCCGATTTAAGAGAGTCCGGAGCGATTGAACAAGATGCCGATGTGGTAATGTTTTTATATCGTGATGACTACTATAATAAGGACACAGAAGTTAAAGGAATTGCCGAAGTTATTATTGCAAAGCAAAGAAATGGTCCGATTGGAACAGTTAAAATGGCTTGGATACCAGAACAGACAAGATTTGCAGATTTGTTGAATAATAAAATGGGAAATGGTTGAGATTGAAATTATAGAATATTAAATATAAGAAAAGTTCAAAAAAATAGTTATTTACTTAAAATAATTAATAAGATAGAATAGTGAAACAAAAGTTATATACAACTAACATATCCTCCTAAAAAATCACAACATTTACTGTTGTGATTTTTATGTAGATAAAGGTAATGAATTAATCCTTGTCCACTTTATATTTCGTTTAATTAAAACTACTGTGGATTAGGAGCGCCTACTGGACATACACCAGCACAAGCACCGCAATCGATGCAAGCATCTGCGTTAATTTCCATATGAGAAGCACCTTCACTGATAGCTTCTACTGGACAGCCAGAAGCACAAGCACCACAATTGATACATTCATCGTTAATTACATATGCCATTTTTATAATCCTCCTTATGATTTGTTTTATTGATTATACGATATTAGAAAGCAAAATTCAATACATAACAACATATAAAAGTTACTTTCTTTGTGACAATTTTTAGTATTATTTTTTATATTAAAAATAAATTTTTAATAATTATAAAGCAAGTGATATCTTGACATTTTTGATAACAGCGCGTATATTACTAATATTAAAAAGATTAAAATAGGATTTATATTTTATTATTTTTAATGGTTTTTATAATGTTAGGACATACTATAAGTAAAAAATTTAGGAGGTAAATTTTAAAATGGCTAAGATAACAAAGGATACTACAATCGGTGAAGCTATACAGATTGATGCAGGTATTGTGCCTATTCTTATGAGTGCAGGAATGCACTGTGTAGGGTGTCCATCATCAGCAGGAGAGACAATTGAGGAGGCTGCAATGGTTCATGGTCTTGATTGTGATACATTGATGGAAGATATAAATAATTATCTTGATTCTGTGGGCTGATTGATTTGATAAGTTTATATTAAAATAATAAAACAGAAGAACGATTGTTTATTTTCGCAAACAACAAGTCAAGCGGACATGCTTGTTGCATATTTGTGGCATGCCTATTCATTTGGCAGTTGCCACGAGAGTTAAATATCTTACAAGCTCAGAGATATTGGATTAAATTGTTCTTCTGTTTTTGTATTATTACAATATATATTATAAAAATATAATGTTTAAAATTAAAAAAACCAATCTTTAAATGTTTTAACACTAAAACTAAGAAATGTAGTATTCTTGAATTGACAACAAAAAAATGATAATATAAGTGTAAATTATAGTAAATAAAAATTAAAAAGGGAGAATTTACAGTAATGTTAAAAGAGTACAGTGTGATAAAAAAATTTTTTTCTATTTTAATTGCAATTATATTATGTAACATGTCATCAATGGTGGGATATAGTCAAATTGTTGTAAGTAGTGAGATGGATAACATTGAAAATATGAAAGTTGTAAAAAATAATATTGAAAATGAAACAAATGGCTATCAATTAAGAGAAGCAACGCCAACCGATGTGGTTTCTAAAGACGATAGGGGATATATTATTTTTGGCAAGTGGGCATGTGACAATGGCATTATAGTTACATTAGAAAATAATGTGCTTACAATTAGTGGAAATGGAATACTTGGAAATGACGTAAAAGAAATTATTTCAAAAACAATATGTAGAAGAGAAGGGGCAAATGTTCGATGTATTATTGACAAGGGTATAACAGAAATATCAAACGAAATGTTTTATAATCTCAAAGGTTTAAGCAGAATAAACATTCCAAATAGTGTGGTAAATATAGGTTATAAAGTGTTTTGTGGTTGTACTAGTTTAAAAAGTATAAGTATTCCAAGTGGCGTAACACATATAAATTATGAAACATTTAAGGATTGTACCAGTTTAACGAATGTGGACATTCCAAGCAGTGTCATAAATATTGGTGGAGATGCATTTTTTAATTGTAGCAGTTTAACGGATATAGAACTTCCAGATAGTGTAATAAGTATAGGTGCTGGTGCATTTTCTAGATGCAGCAGTTTAATAAATATAGAACTTCCAAGTAATATAACATTTATAGATGACTCAACATTTAGTTATTGTACTAGTTTAAAAAGTATAAAAATTCCAAACGGCGTAGAAAAAATGTCTCAGTTTGTATTTAATAATTGCAGTAGTTTAACAAGCATAGAACTTCCAGATAGTATAACATATATGAGTCGTGCTATATTTAAAGATTGCAACAGTTTAACAAATATAAAAATGCCAGATAATATAACAGAAATAGATAGTTATACATTTGAAAATTGTACTAGTTTAAACAATATAACAATTCCTAATAAAGTAACAAGTATAGAAGAATTTGCTTTTAAAGGATGTACTAATTTAAGCGATATAGAACTTCCTGAGGGTGTGACAAGTATAGGCAAAGAAGCTTTTTTAAATTGCAGCAATTTAAATAGTATAAAAATTCCAAGTGGCATAACAAGTATAGAGGATGCTGTTTTTAGTAATTGCAGTAATTTGAATAGAATAGTGATTCCAAACAGTGTGATAACGATAGGCAATGAAGCATTTAAGGATTGTGCGAAGTTAAATAATATAGAAATTTCAGATAATGTGATAAGTATAGGAAATTATGCTTTTTCAGGATGTGTTTGTTTGGGCAGTATAGAAATACCAAGTAGTGTAACAAGTATAGGCAATGGAGCATTTTTGGGCTGTGGAAATTTAGACAGTATAAAAGTTTCACAAGATAATAAAATATATGATAATAGGGAAAATTGTAATGCCATTATTAAGACAGACACAAATGAGTTAATACGAGGTGGGGTAGGTACAAAGATACCAAATAGTGTAACAAGTATAGGATTTGGTGCATTTTCTGGCTGTCAGAATTTAAGTGAAATAAAAATTCCAGATAGTGTAACAAGTATAAAGGATAGTGCATTTTTTAATTGCAGCAGTTTAAGCGGCATAGAAATTCCAAACAGTGTAACAAGTATAGGTATTGAGGCCTTTTCAAATTGTAATGGTTTAAGCAGTATAGAAATACCAAGCAGTGTAGTACGTATACGCAGTAATGCCTTTTCAAATTGTAATCATTTAACTAAAATTACAAATCATTCTTCTTTTGAGCTTGACCTTTATGGCATTTCAGAAAATGAGAATGGTAACTGGTATCTTGAAAATACCGACATTGCAGTTACAGAAATTTCTAATGGACAAATTGCAATATATAAAATAGATACAGTGGTTTTTAAATATGGAGATGTTAATTCAGATGGTTCAATTAATGTATCCGATGGGGTAATGTTAAAAAAGTATCTTGCAGGAGTAAGAGGATTAAATATAGATGAAAAGGCTAGTGATGTCAATGTTGATGGAGATATAAACATCACCGATGCGGTAATATTAATGAAACATCTTGCTGGTATGAATGTACAATTAGGAAAGCAATAATTAGTTAAGCGGATATTTTCAATCCGCTACGCTGCTTGATAAGGTTAAGATATTTGGATAAATAAATCATTCGTACATTAAATAGGTCTGTTGCAAAATAGAAATTTTATACTATATATAGTAGTTATAACGGTAAAATGAAATTATATATAGTATTTGAAATTCTTTTTGCAACAGCCTGTATTATATCATAAAAGCTTAATAGAAATAATTTTGTAGTATATTTTTTCTTCATTTTTATAAATTTGAAATCGTTTGAATAGCACGATTTTTCACAATACAGTCAAAATGTTCATCATAAAAATATACGATATTATTGTTTAAATTTTCTTTGCTGCCATATTCTGAAAGAATATTGCAAGCTTTATTATAAGACGTGTTATTAATCAGTGTCTTTCTTAAAACAAGATAATAGATGCCTGATACAGGGTCTTTATATAGAGAATTAATATCAGCATAAATGGTTTTTACTGCCATAGCAGCATTAGAAAAGGCATCGAATGAATCAAATTTAAAAACACGCATAATAGGTTCATGATTTACTGATTTTGTTGTTTTGTTTTGGTCTGCCAAAGATGTGCTGTCATTTTTTAGATTGATTGTACTAAGCGAGTCTTTAAGAGGAATAAATCCGCCATTTCCAGAAACTTCCTCAATACTTTTGTTGAGGTAATCTTTTACTTTATTAAAAAGATTAATCACATCATTGGCTGTGTCCGCAGAAGGTATTTTAATTTCACCATCTAAAGATTCCAATTCTTCAGTAGCGGAAGGTTGTGTAATTTCTTCTGGTATTTCTTCCATAGAGTCGATTTGGTCTGAAAAATTATCAAATACATAATCTTCATCACTGTCTGATTCGTCAGAAAATCTTGAAAATCGAGTGTCCAATTCTTCAGGGTCATCTACTTTGGTAACTATAAGAACGATACATTCAGCATTTATTGGTATTGCTTCAATCATCAAAGGAATGTCCTCTGCTTCAAAACCAAGCTCATAAGAGGCTTGCTGCATCATATCGCGAAATAACTCTCTAGCATTTTCGCTGCCATAGACAAGCTCACTGATTTTTAAATGTCGTGAAGTAAGGTCACTTTTATTTAAAGTACACCTTATTTGGTTATCATTTATTTTTTCAATTTTCATAATAATCCTTTCATGCCACAGAACTTCATAATGGTGATTGATGTCGGCGGCTTAAATCCTGCATACTTTTGTGTTTTATGAAACAAACGGTTTGTTTTTTTTATAGATATTTAAATGCTAATGGTATTTGTCTAGTAAAAGTACAATAACTATAATATAATATAATACCCATTTTTTATGGATATGTAAAGACAGGAAGTATGAAAAAAACATAAATGAAAAATTTTTCAGACATATGTTTGTATTAAAAATGTAAAAATAGATATTATAATAAGTATAAAAAGCAGTATTGCCATAAGGATTAAAATAAAAAAATATAATATTAATAAAAACATAAAAAAAGTATTGCAATTCTAAATATATTGTGATAGTATAATAACTAAGCTGGTTGATAATATGAAAGGAGGTATCAATGAATCTTATCTGATAAGTATGAGGTAGTAAAACAATTGGCAAAAACTTCACATTCCGATGTTAAGCTTGTAAAACATAAGCAGCTTCAGGTATTAAGGGTTGCCAAAACCGTTTATAAAAGTGCTGCGCAATGCAGCCGCATTTTAAAAGAAGCCAATCTTATCAAGAGTCTAAAATACACTGGTGTACCATTAATATATGATATTGATGCTAATATTGATAGTATTTGCATTATTGAAGAATATATTGCTGGTAAATCTTTAACAGAATATATCCATAAGACAGGAACATTATCCATAACACAGATAACGCTGCTTGGCATACAAATATGCAGTGTGCTAGAGTATCTGCATAATCATGCAGGCATTATTCATCTTGATATAAAACCAGCTAATATTATAGTGAGAGATGAATATATAAAAGGGGTGATTGATAAAGATGTGTGTGGAGTTAGTATTATTGATTTTGACAGTTCAAGGCGGATTGATGAACAATGTACCAAAGAATATGGAACTGTGGGATTTGCGGCACCTGAACAGTACATTTCAAGTGGAACAATTGATTCCGATATCTATAGTGTCGGTATCTTATTATTGTATATGATTACAGGTGGTCATATACAGTCTATTACAGATGATATACAGAATGTATGTCAGATGTATTCAACTTCTATTGGGTCTATTATTAAGCAATGTATACGACACAATGGAAATCAGCGTTACAAAACCATAACAGAAGTAAAAAATGAATTAATACATATTTCGCAAAAAAAGTATATTGATAATACTATAAATAAGAATCATGATTTAATTTGCACCAATAGGGAACAAAAACATATTTATGTAAGCGGGCTGGCATGTAAGATAGGAACAACACATTTTTGTCTATGTATGGCTTCTTTTCTGGCAAAGAAAAATATAAATGTTGTATGTATAAGGCATGGCGATAGAAACGATTATAGAAATGTTGGACTTCTTACAAAATGCAGCGCTTATGGAACGTACCAAGTTTATAATGTACATATTGTTCCTGAATATCATCAAGGTGTTTCTTGTGATTTATCGCAATTTACTTATTGTATCCATGATATGGGTATTTTTAAAAATCAATATTTTGAAGATGGACTTAATATATTAATTGGTGTTGCGGGATATAGAGTTTGTATAACGGATGTTATGAAAAATGTAGACATAAATACAATCCTTGTTATAAATCATATTGGTGGAAAAGAATTTTATAAATATCTAAAGAAAATAAATATAAAGCATAAATGTTTTCGATTTCCCTGTATTTATAACTGGCATGAAAATAATGAACTATTTGAAGAATTGGCAGAAAATATTTTGCATTTAGAAAAGAAAAAAGGAAAAAGACATAGAATGACTTTGCAGAAAGCGACATGGTATGAAAAAATTTTTAAAGTATAGAAAACAAAGAGATATACCTGTTTGTAAAACATTAAAAATTGGTGTTATCGGTGCTGGAAAAGGTGTAGGAACAACTTATTTAGCGATAATGATAGCAAATTTTTGTGCAAATTTTAGAGGATTTAAAACAGCATTAGTAGAGTGCAATGACAATAAAGATTATATCAAAATATGGAATGAGACAAGTATTAATGAGATAAGTACTATAGAAAGAAATATGTACGATTTTTCCTATAAAAATATACGCTTTATCAGTGAAGTGACGTCTAAAAAAATAGCACAGTTGGAATTAAACCAATATCATGTGATTCTTTTTGATTGCAGTATGGACAGTGAACTTGGATTGATGGAATTTTTCCGATGTAATATAAGGATTGTGGTGTGTGCTACACAATTATACAAAATAGGATGGACAAAAAAACTATTGAGTGATGTAAAAGATATTCCAATTAAAGCGGTAGCATTCTGTGCAGATAAAAAGGCAAAGGCTAAAATTGAGAAAGACTTTAAAAGGGTTGTTAAAGACATACCTATGGAGTGTAATTCATTATGTATCAAACCAGAAACATGTAATTGGATAAGCCAATTATTAGAATTGCAAAATGAATAAAAAATAATTATTGTTACAAATAAAAAATAATATAAAAAATAATTATCATTGCAAAACAATAAAGAAAAGGCAAGAGGTTTTACACAGGATAAAATTTTTTGCCGTATTACGCACAACCTACGCTATGCGAAGCGGTTAATTCGCAAATATATATCACGAATAAAATAAATTAATAGGAACAATCAGATTGAGGGGCGTGGTTATAATTGCGTCCCTTGTGTCATATATTAATGGATAGATAAGGATAAAATTTTAAGTTTTTTTATCTTTATCTATCAATGAATATTAGACACGAAAGGATACACTATGAAAGATAATGTAACAATAATGGTTATGTCTGTAGTATTGATATGTGTGGTATTTACTGCGACATTTATATGTCTTCCTGCGAATGGTGAAAATCGACCAACTGTTGTAACACAAAATACAGAACAAAAAGAAAATAAAATTGTTGTGATAGATTGCGGGCATGGTGGGATTGATCCAGGAAAGACAAGTGCAGAAGGCTATAAAGAAAAAGAGATTAATCTGGCTATTGGCACATATTTAAAAGAGTTGTTGGAACAAAATAATTTTACTGTGGTTATGACAAGAACGGATGATAATGGTTTATACAGTGAAGGTGACAGCAATAAAAAAGTGGCGGATATGAAAAAGCGATGCCAGATTATATTGGACAGCAATGCAGATATTGTTGTAAGCGTACATCAAAATAGTTTTCAGGACAGTCGTGCAAAAGGCGCGCAAGTTTTTTATTACAAACATTCTGCACAGGGGAAAAAGTTGGCGGAATGTGTACAGAAATCCTTTAAAGCAAATCTTGACGAGAGCAATAATCGTGTTGAAAAAGCAGATAATACATACTATATGTTAGTCCATACGAAAGCACCTACAATTATTGCAGAATGCGGATTTCTTTCAAATCCCAGTGAAACAAAGCTTTTAATTGATGAAAGTTATCAAAGAAAAGTTGCCGATGCTATTTTAAAGGGGATTCTTAATTATTTTGAGGGATAATTGAATGTGACACATGCTCACCACTTTAGAAAAGGAGACTTCTTTCTAAAAGAAGATAAAATATTGAATGTAAAATAAAGAAAGAGATTTGATAAATTTTAAAAAATGTTGTATGATATAAGATAAAGAATTTTGCTTTGTGAAAAATTTAACTTTGTAGAAAAAAATAATTTTGTAAGTCAAATATCCTTTATTGACAAATGTTGTTTTGGGTTCAGTATATTTTGGGATATTTGACTTTATGTAGATAAAAAGCACAAAGATGAAGGAATAAAGACTATGGATACAATCATTGCCAAAATACAAAATAAGGATAGTGATGAAGCCATTTATATGAGGGCAGCACAGATATTAAAAAGTGGAGGATTGGTTGCATTTCCAACAGAAACGGTGTATGGACTTGGAGCAAATGCGCTTGATAAAACAGCTTCATCAAAAATATATGCCGCGAAAGGGCGACCATCTGATAATCCATTGATTGTGCATATTGCCGATATAGCAGATTTAGAAAAATTGACTGTTGGTATAGATGAGCGCATAAAAAAAGTTGCGGATGTCTTTTGGCCAGGACCGTTGACAAGGATATTAAAGAAAAAACAATGTGTTCCAGATACTATAACAGGGGGGCTTGATACGGTTGCTATACGTATGCCAAGTCATTTTGTGGCAGCCAATCTAATTAGAAAGTCAAAGATTTTTATAGCTGCGCCCAGTGCAAATATTTCTGGACGTCCAAGTCCGACAAGAGCAAAACATGTTATTGAGGATATGAATGGCATTATTGATATGATTATTGAATATGATGAGGTCGATATAGGTGTAGAATCAACTATTATTGATTTAAGCGCTGATAAACCTATGATATTAAGACCAGGATATATAACAAAGGCACAGTTTGAACAAGTTTTAGGAGAGGTATTTATAGACCCTGCAATTCAAGGAAATGTTGCAAATGGCGTTGTGCCTAAAGCGCCAGGTATGAAATATAAGCATTATGCACCCAAAGCAAAGGTAAATATTGTTGATGGAAAAGATAGTGATGTAATAGCTGCAATCAATCATTTTACAAGGGACAAACAGTCAGAGGGATTGAAAGTAGGCATTATGACATGTAGTGAAAATAGAACAAAGTACAAAGCAGATATTGTATTTGACATGGGCAGCAGATATGATGAGGCAAGTAATGCAAGGAATTTATTTGAGGCATTGCGGTTTTTTGATGAAAAAAAAATAGATTATGTCTATTCTGAAAGTTTTTCTACAAATAATGTAGGCGCTGCTGTTATGAATCGATTAATAAAAGCTGCTGGACATACAATTTTATATGTATGATATACAATAATAGAATGGTAGGATTATTTATGAATAATTATAACAGAATTATATTTGTATGTACTGGAAATACTTGCAGAAGTCCTATGGCAGCTACCATTATGCAGCATAATCTTATGGGAATAGATATCAGTGTGGAATCTAGGGGAATGGTGGTGCTTTTTCCAGAACCTTATAATCCAAAGGCTGTTGCTGTTGCTGCCAGTCATGGAATGATAATGCCAAGCAATAATGCCAAGCAGATTGATAATAGTGATTTTGGTAAAAATACATTGGTGCTGGTAATGGATTCATCAATGAAAACAAAGTTATATAATAATTATGATAAGGCAATTAATGTATATACCATTAATGAATTTATTGGATGTGATAATGTGGAAGTGAGTGACCCTTATGGCAAAGGAATAGAGGAGTATCACAAATGTTTTGAAATTCTTTTAGAACTTGTAAATAGAGCGGCTGCAATTATAATAAATAATATAAATGAACAATCAAAGGAGGAGTTGTAAATGATAGCAATAGGATGTGACCACGGAGCAGTGGATTTAAAAAATCAGCTTAAGGAGCATTTGGATAAGAAAGGAGTTGTGTATAAAGATTTTGGCTGCAATACAACAGAGTCTTGTGATTATCCAATCTATGCGCATAAAGTAACGGATGCTATCTTATCAGGAGAGTGTGAACTTGGAATACTTTTA
This sequence comes from uncultured Lachnospira sp., assembly GCA_910585095.1. Classification (GTDB taxonomy): domain Bacteria; phylum Bacillota; class Clostridia; order Lachnospirales; family Lachnospiraceae; genus Lachnospira. The sequence continues at coordinate 134,825 of CAJUBU010000003.1, read as the reverse complement.
TGTGGGACAGGTATTGGGATGAGTATTGCTGCCAACAAGGTAAAGGGTATAAGAGCAGCGTTGTGCGGTGATTGTTTCAGCGCACAGGTAACAAGGGAACATAATGATTCTAACGTATTATGTATAGGCGCTAGAGTGGTTGGTTCAGAATTAGCACTTCGTATTGTTGATACCTTTTTAGGCGCGACATTTTCACAGAGTGAGAGACATAAGAGAAGAATTGCCATGCTTGAGGAATCTGTATAAATTGTAAAGAAATGCGAGAATGAGGCGAAAAATGAGCGATAAAAGAGATGATTACATATCATGGGATGAGTATTTTATGGGCGTGGCAAAAATGTCCGCTCTGCGCTCAAAAGACCCCAATACACAGGTAGGAGCATGTATTGTCAGCAATGATAATAAAATTTTATCAATGGGGTATAATGGGTTTCCGATAGGTTGTTCGGATGATGAGTTTCCTTGGGCAAGAGAAGGAGATGAAATGGATGTTAAATATATGTATACCGCACATGGTGAATTGAATGCAATTTTAAATTATCGAGGCGGAAGCCTTGATAATGCTAAAATATATGTGACATTATTTCCATGTAATGAGTGTGCAAAAGCGATTATTCAGTCTGGCATCAAGACAGTTGTCTATGAAAATGATAAATATGCAGACACTGTGGCGGTGTTGGCTTCAAAGCGCATGTTTAAGGCAGCAGGTATTCATTTTTATCCATATCAAAAAACAGGCAGAACCTTAAATATTGAAGTTTAGGGCTGTATCTGTTCTAAACGGTCAATAAATGTTTGTATTTGTTTATTGTATATCAGTTCAAGGAGTGCGTTTAGCTTGTGGAGGGCAGAAACTAACATATCGTTTGTGATACTGCCCCAAGCACAGGCATCAGCAAGCTCATCTAAATCAACAACACGAACAAAACCTGAATTTTCAATAATGACATCCGCCAATAAATCTGTAAATATATAGGTGTCGTTCACATCATTGTAAGAGGTATCAATAATATCACAATATATATATATTAAATGATTATCCGCGTTAAAAAATTTGCTAATTTTCCAGCCTTCATTTATGCAATAGATGGATATTCCATGAGAAAATTCACTTTTAGGGCGAATGGTATTCCATTTTGTAAGGACATAGTTCTCATCACGGAATAATATTTTATCGTCTTTTAGTTCTATCATTTCATCTGGTATCAGTCTTTTGCGATATAAAACTGCCATACAATTCACCATTCCTTTCTAATACTTGTAAATTTGAAGTTGCAGATTTAAAACCATTATTTCCTGCATAAGTTTGAGATTTTGCAGGTTTTTAAGATTATATCAATAAGCAGCAATAAATTCAAGATATGTAACAAATAATATTTTGCTGTATTAACAACGAAATATATGAAATTGAATAGACTTTTTCAAGAAAAAATGATATTATATTGACAAACATCATTTGGAAGGATTAAACGATGAGCCATGAAAGGACTGAGTATCGTAATATTGTTTTGATATCACAGGTGGCATTAAGTGTTATGGTACCTTTATTTGTGTGTGTTGCATTAGGCGTATGGCTTGATGGAAAGTTTAACACATGGTTTACCATTCCGCTTATGATACTTGGCATGCTAGCAGGCGCAAGAAATGCTTATGTTTTAGTGATGAGCATTATTAAGCGTGAGGAGGCAAAACGTCAAAAGCAATTGGAAGAAGATATTAAGCGTAAGGTTGAAAGGGCAGAACAGGAGGCAGACATTGATAGAAAAGATAAAGTCATTAAATGAGGCGTTGCCACAAATTTTTTTCATTGATATGTTATACCTCATACTTGGGGAAATTATTATATGTTTAGTTTTTCCAAGCCCGATGATTTATGCTGTCGGTTTTTTGGCAGGCGTGCTTTATGCAGGGTTTGCTTCATTGCATATGAGTTATCGGATTCGAGAAGTGGTGTATGGAAAGGTAAACACGACGAAAGTGTTGTTGATAGGATATTTTATCAGACTTGCCGTTATGATATTGGTCTTTGCAGCATTATATTACTTTAAGATAGGTGATTTGCTGGCGGCATTAGTAGGAATGTTTGCTATGAAAGTGTCGGCATATTTGCAGCCGATTACTAACAGAATTTCATCCAAAATATTTTAAAAAGGAGGGTGAGAAGTGTGGGAAGCGTAAGTGTTGCCCCGATGGTGGCATGTGATAGCAGCTTTATGATTAAGTCGTTATTTACGTTTAAACTTCCAGGTATGGACTATGAATTTCATCTCAATACCACGCATGTGGCGTTGTTGATAGTATCTGTGTTCATATTGATAGTGGCGGTTATTGCCAGAATCAAACTGAACAAAGTCAATTCAGAAGACACACCAGGAATGTTTATGAATATAATCGAGTTGATTGTCGAGATGCTACAGACTATGGTGGAAGGACTTATGGGAAAGAATACAAGCAAGTTTGTAAATTACTTATCAACCTTGTTTTTGTTTCTGATTATTTCCAACATTGCTGGTCTATTTGGGTTAAGGCCACCAACAGCAGATTATGGCGTAACATTGTCGTTAGGCTTGATTACCTTTTTTCTTATCCATTTTAATGGCATTAAGAAAAATAAAGGAAAGCATTTTACAGCACTGTTTCAGCCAATTTGGTTTTTGTTCCCAATCAATGTGATTGGAGAATTTGCCGTTCCACTGTCGCTTTCATTGCGTTTGTTTGGTAATATTATGTCAGGAACAGTTCTTATGGGCTTGATTTATGACTTGCTAAAGCCTTTTACGGTGGCTTATCCAGCAGTTCTGCATGCTTATTTTGACTTGTTCTCAGGTTGTATTCAGGCATACGTATTTTGTATGTTGACAATGGTCTATGTGAACGACAAAATTGCTGATGAGTAGTAATGTAATAATAGGGGCTACTCAAAATATGGATTCAGCAAAATAATTTAAAATGGAGGAATGAAAAAATGAATATTAGTGGACAGGAATTTATTTCAGCTATGTCAGCAATTGGTGCTGGTATTGCAATGATTGCAGGTGTTGGTCCTGGTATTGGACAGGGTATTGCAGCAGGTCATGGTGCTTCTGCTGTTGGACGTAATCCAGGCGCAAAGTCTGCAATCACATCTACTATGTTACTTGGGCAAGCTGTTGCTGAGACAACAGGTCTTTATGGTTTTGCCGTAGCTATCATCTTAATGTTTGTAAAGCCATTTGGTTGATGTATTAAAAAAATATTGAGATTGTAGAAAGGAGGCAAAAGAATTGGGTTCCATAGGAAGTACATTTGTGGCTCTCGCAGATGATGGCCGACTTTTTGGATTGGATCCACAGCTCCTTTTTGATGCAGCTATTACAGCTATTAATGTATTCGTATTATTTTTGTTGCTGTCATTTATCTTATTTAATCCTGTAAGAAATATGTTAAAAAAGCGTCAGGATAAGATAACGAGCGACAGAGAGAATGCAGAAGCTGATAAGAGGCAGGCACAGGCTTTAAAGCAGGAGTATGAAGAAAAGCTGAAAGCAGCGAGACAGGAGGCAGAAAGTATATTAAGCGAGGCAAGACGTGTTGCAAAACATAATGAGCAGAAGATTGTCGATGAAGCAAAGCAGGAAGCTGCTAGAATTATTGCAAGAGCAAACACAGAAGCCGAACTTGAGAAACAAAAAGCCGCCGACGAGGTAAAGCAGCAGATTATTGCTGTATCACAGCTTATGGCAGCAAAGGTGGTCGCAGCTTCTATCAATGAAGCGGACAGCCAGAGGCTTATTGAGCAGACTTTAAATGAAATGGGTGAGAACACATGGCTAAGTTAGCAGCAACAACGTATGGTGATGCATTATTTGAGCTCGCACTGGAAGAATCAAAAATTGATGCGCTGTATGACGAAGTTTTAGTGGTTCTTAAAGCATTTGAAGATAACAGCGAGCTAAACAAATTATTGAATCATCCAAAAATTGATAAAGAAGAAAAAGAAAAATTTTTAGAGAATGTTTTTGGCAGTTTTGTGTCAAAAAATCTGACCGGTTTTCTTATGATTATGGTATCAAAAGACCGTCAGCAAAATATAGTCGATGCTCTACATTATTTTTGTGATAAAGTGCTTGAATATAAAAAGATTGGCATTGCGTTTGTCACAACGGCAGCGCCTCTTACTGAGGTTCAGAAAGAAAATGTAGTAACAAAATTACTAGATACTACCAAGTATAAAGATTTTCAGATGCATTATGATGTGGATTCATCTATTATTGGTGGTATGGTTATCAGAATTGGCGATAGAGTAGTAGACAGCAGTATTAAAACAAAATTAGATGAGCTTGCAAGACAGCTTAAGAAAATTCAGCTTGTGTAAGCTTATACATTGAATAGAAAGAGGGTGCGTTTGCTCCATGAATTTGAGACCGGAAGAAATCAGCTCTGTGATAAAAGAGCAGATAAAAAGATATTCTACCGAACTTGAAGTGTCCGATGTTGGTACAGTTATTCAGGTGGCAGATGGTATCGCGCGTATACATGGTCTGGAGAAGGCCATGCAGGGTGAATTGCTCGAATTTCCGGGAGAAGTGTACGGCATGATTCTCAACCTAGAGGAGGACAATGTTGGTGCCGTTTTGTTAGGTGATTCGCGCAACATCAATGAAGGTGATACCGTAAAGACAACAGGGCGTGTTGTAGAAGTTCCTGTTGGCGATGCTATGGTTGGTAGAGTTGTTAATGCATTAGGACAGCCAATAGATGGCAAGGGACCTATCAATACAGATAAGTTTCGTCAGATTGAGAGAGTTGCGTCAGGTGTTATTACAAGAAAGTCCGTTGATACACCGCTTCAGACAGGTATTAAGGCTATCGATGCCATGATTCCTATTGGAAGAGGTCAAAGAGAGTTAATTATCGGAGACCGTCAGACAGGTAAGACTGCAATTGCAATTGATACGATTATTAACCAAAAAGGTCAAAATGTAAACTGTATATATGTTGCTATTGGTCAGAAAGCATCGACCGTTGCAAGTATTGTAAGTACATTAGAAGAATATGGTGCGATGAGTTATACAACTGTTGTTGCTTCAACAGCCAGTGAGCTTGCTCCATTACAATATATTGCGCCATATGCAGGCTGTGCAATTGGTGAGGAATGGATGGAACAAGGAAAGGATGTGCTGGTTGTCTATGATGATTTAAGTAAACATGCGACAGCATATCGTACACTGTCATTGCTCCTTAAAAGACCGCCTGGACGTGAGGCTTATCCTGGTGATGTATTTTATCTCCATTCAAGACTTCTTGAGAGAGCAGCAAGAATGTCTGATGAATATGGCGGAGGTTCATTAACTGCTTTACCAATTATTGAGACACAAGCGGGCGATGTTTCGGCATATATTCCTACAAATGTTATTTCTATCACAGACGGACAGATATATCTTGAGACAGAAATGTTTAATTCGGGCTTTAGACCTGCTGTTAATGCTGGTTTGTCTGTATCGCGAGTTGGAGGTGCGGCACAGATTAAAGCGATGAAAAAGATAGCTGCTCCTATTCGAGTTGATTTGGCACAGTACAGAGAACTTGCTTCGTTTGCACAGTTTGGTTCTGAATTGGATGCCGATACAAAGGAAAAGCTTGCACAGGGCGAGCGTGTAAAAGAGATGTTAAAGCAGCCACAGTACAAGCCAATGCCAGTTGAGTATCAAGTAATCATTATATATGCTGTAACAAAGAAATATGTTATAGATATTCCTGTTGACAAAATTCTGGCATTCCAAGATGGATTGTTTGATTTTATTGACACAAAGTATCCACAGATACCAGAAAGTATTGCAAAGACAAAGGTACTTGACGAGGATACAGAAAAGTTATTAATTAGCGCCATTGAAGAGTTTAAAAAGACATTCAAGTAAGAGCGGTGGAATGGAGGTAATGGATTATGGCCTCAATGAGAGACATAAAAAGACGTAGAGACAGTATTCAAAGTACTGGTCAAATTACCAAAGCCATGAAGCTCGTTTCCACTGTAAAGCTGCAGAAAGCAAAAGGTAAGGCAGAGAATACAAAACCATATTTTGATTTGATGTATGAGACCGTAAGCAATATCCTTGCAAAATCGGGCAACATCAATCACAAATATTTGAAGGCAGGAGAATCGGATAAGAAAGCAATTATTACGATTACAGCAAACAGAGGTCTTGCAGGCGGTTATAATTCAAATATTGTAAAGCTTATTACAAATAGTGATATCGCTAAAGAAGAAGCCTGTATTTACTCGATAGGCAGAAAGGGCAGAGAACTTCTTGAACGAAAAGGATATGCAATGAAAGCAGATTATTCGGATGTAATTAATGAGCCATTGTACACCGATGCAAAAGAAATTTGTGACGAGGTATTAAGAGCTTTTACAGAGGGAGAGATTGGAGAAATTTATCTTGCATATACAGCATTTAAGAATACCGTTGTTCATGTGCCGCAGCTTATAAAGCTTCTTCCTATTGAGCCAGAAGAGGCAGGCAAAACCGCGCAGACAGATGATACGCCTATGAATTATGAGCCAAATGAGGAAGAGGCTTTAGATATGATTATTCCAAAGTATATCGCAAGTCTTGTCTATGGTGCATTAATTGAGGCAGTAGCCAGTGAGAATGGCGCGCGTATGCAGGCTATGGATAATGCTACAAGCAATGCAGACGATATGATTGCAAGTCTTTCTCTGAAGTTTAATAGAGCGCGTCAAGCCTCAATTACACAAGAGCTTACAGAGATTATATCCGGTGCAAATGCCATCGAATAATGATATGCAGTTTGCATAGTTCTATAATGATTTTATAAAATATGGAGGAAAACATGGCAGAGAAGAATATTGGTAAAATTACTCAGATAATTGGCGCCGTTTTGGATATTAAGTTTCAAGAAAGTCAATTGCCTGAGATTAATTCAGCTATCAATATTACACGCAGCAATGGTGAATGTTTGGTAGTGGAAGTTGCGCAGCATCTTGGCGATGATACGGTAAGATGTATAGCAATGGGACCTACGGACGGACTTGTACGTGGTATGGATGCTGAGGCGACAGGCGCGCCGATATCTGTTCCAGTAGGTGAGAACACACTGGGCAGAATGTTCAATGTTTTAGGTGAGCCTATCGATAATAAACCTGCTCCAGAAGTTCAGAAGCATATGCCTATTCATAGGAAAGCTCCTAATTTTGAAGAGCAGTCAACATCAACGGAGATGTTGGAGACTGGTATCAAGGTCGTTGACTTACTTTGTCCTTATCAAAAGGGTGGTAAGATTGGACTTTTTGGCGGCGCTGGTGTTGGTAAGACCGTTTTAATTCAGGAGCTTATCCGAAATATTGCCACAGAGCATGGTGGATATTCTGTATTTACTGGTGTTGGAGAGCGTACAAGAGAAGGTAACGACCTTTATTATGAAATGAAGGAATCTGGCGTTATTGAAAAGACAACAATGGTATTTGGACAGATGAATGAACCGCCTGGAGCTAGAATGAGAGTAGGTTTAACAGGACTTACAATGGCAGAGTATTTCCGTGATGAGGGCGGTAAAGATGTGCTGTTATTTATTGATAACATCTTTCGATTTACACAGGCTGGTTCAGAAGTTTCTGCTTTGCTTGGACGTATGCCATCAGCCGTTGGTTATCAGCCAACACTTCAGACAGAGATGGGTGCTTTGCAGGAGCGTATTACATCGACAAAGAATGGTTCTATCACATCGGTTCAGGCTGTATACGTACCTGCTGATGACTTGACAGACCCTGCTCCAGCTACGACATTTGCGCATTTGGATGCAACAACTGTACTTTCCAGAGCGATTGTTGAGTTGGGTATTTATCCAGCAGTAGACCCATTGGAATCGACTTCAAGGATTCTTGACCCAAGAATTGTAGGTGAGGAACATTATAATGTTGCTCGTGCTGTGCAGGAGATTTTGCAAAAATATAAAGAATTGCAGGATATCATTGCAATTCTTGGTATGGACGAATTATCTGAAGATGATAAATTAATCGTTTCAAGAGCAAGAAAGATACAGCGATTCCTTTCACAGCCTTTCTTCGTAGCAGGTCAGTTTACAGGACTTGAGGGAAGATATGTTCCTATTAACGAGACTATTCAAGGCTTTAAAGAAATCATTGAAGGAAAGTATGATGAGATTCCAGAAAGTTATTTCTTAAATTGTGGAAATATCGATGATGTTCTTGCCAAGACAAAGTAGAGGTGATGAGCATGGCCGATAAATTTATGTTAATAGTAAATACGCCGGACAGACAATTTTATCAAAAAGAGGTGTCTATGGTAGAATTGGCAACAAGTGAGGGCGAAATCGGCGTGTATGCCGAGCATATTCCACTGACATCCGTTTTAGTACCATGTGTTATGGCTATCCATGAGGAAGGTGGTACAAAAAAGGCGGCTGTTCATGGTGGAATTGTTGAGATTTTAAAAGATAAAGTAACAGTATTGGCAGAAGTGGCTGAATGGCCGGATGAAATTGATGTCAATAGAGCAAATGAAGCAAGGATACGAGCAGAGAGAAGGTTAAAGAGCGGGGATGCCAATATCAATATGGTAAGGGCAGAATTAGCTTTGAAACGTTCTCTGGCAAGACTTGGTGCAGTGGATTAAGTAAAGCTACCGCACAAAATAGTTTATATTGTGACTTGAAGAAGTTGAATAAAACCTTCCAGATTTGGCAATCATTAGTTATCGGTTTTATATCGGTATTTAAGAGATATTGCCTATATGATGGTGCTTTCTATAAAAGAATGGGGCAAAAATGCATCGGATTTTCAGAAGAAAAAACCCATTTATAGGAAGACAAAATTTAAAGTTTCAATTCTTGTATTAATGTTATTGTGGATTGTGTCTGCAAGTAATATAATATATGGATTGAATGATGAAGGTTACAGGGGTAGAATAGTGAGTGCATTTTCAAATGATACCTATGATAAAGTGAGTGCAAGTTTGTCGTATTATGGCAAATATGCAGATACGATTTTGACAGATGATGCAAAAGTGATTATATTAGAGCATATTGCAAAGGCGATTAAAATTAATCGATATGAGATAACAACTATGTTTGATGAAGAAGATAACACGGTAACAACATTAAGTCAACTGTCTGAAGCAGGTGATGTTATTATGAAATTTATCACGCATAATAAAGACCAACAGTATATATATGTAGGAATTAATATAAACAGACAGATGGATGCTATTTTTACATATGAGGATATCATAAAACAAGAGTTGGATAAATTAGGAATGAATAATACAACGGTAGCCATCAATTTAAAAGGAGAATTAAATGGTGAACTGGAGGAATATAAAAAAGATAGTATTACGGAAATGTTGTTAGACAAAACAGGAGCAAAAGCAGTTACAGGGCATAAGAGTGAGGAATTATATACGGTTTATGCGTATGATAAAGATATTAAGGAAAGTGTGGAATTAGGCGAGGGTAAAGTGAATGTGAATATTTCGATAGAATATAATTCGGATAAAAATAAGACCATTGTATATTATTCGGTTCCATATAGAAATATGTGAAATAAAGCAAACAGCAAAGCGGATTGCAAATAAAAGCAGCGCAGAAATGAGGATTCGTATGATGTTAGAAGAACTGTTCGATAAATGTATCAATGAACATTTAATTGATTTAATTATTAGCGGAAAGAAGAAAAAGGATTATAAAATAGAAAAGATAAAAATCAGACCTGTTTTAATACAAGAAAAGATTGTATATCAAGCATCGGAGTTTGTAGAAAATAAAGTATTGCATGTTAATTATACACAGGAGGAAGTGAAATTATATATCACAAAAATGTTGAAGGAACATTTTAAACAGGCACAGTTTAAAATGACGGATAAAGATGCACAGGTTTTATCAAGTAAATCAGGCAAGATGACAATTCGATATAAAAAGTTGGACAATAAAAGACAGCAAAAAGATATGGCGCATAATCGAAGCAAGAATTATATCTTAAAAGAAGGAACTGCCGTTGAATTTTTGATTGATTTAGGCGTTATGACAAAGGAAGGAAAGATTTGTAATTCAAAATATGATAAATATAAACAAATCAATCGATTTTTGGAGTTTATTGAAGATATATTGCCGCATTTGGACAAAAATAAAGAGCAGGTGATTATAGATTTTGGCTGTGGAAAATCGTATCTTACATTTGCAATGTACTATTATTTAAAGGAATTAAAAGGGTATCCTATTCGGATTATTGGATTGGATTTAAAGGAAGATGTCATTCATACATGCAATCAGTTAAAAGATAAATATGGATATGATAAATTGAATTTTTACGTTGGCGATATTGCTTCCTATAAAGATGTAGAACAGGTTGATATGGTAGTAACACTTCATGCGTGTGATACGGCGACGGATTATGCGTTAGCAAAAGCAGTGGAGTGGGGTGCAAAGGTTATTCTTTCTGTGCCTTGCTGTCAGCATGAGGCAAATAAGCAGATTCAGTCCGAAGAATTGGCGGGGGTATTAAAATATGGTGTATTAAAGGAACGTATATCCGCTATATTTACCGATGCGATACGAGCAAATCTTTTGGAGGAGGCTGGTTATCAGACACAGATTCTTGAATTTATTGATATGGAGCATACGCCTAAGAATTTGTTGATACGAGCAGTCTATACAGGAGATAAGAAAAGTACGTCTGGCGATATGGTACAAAGTATACAGCATACATTAGGATTGAACCTTACATTAAGCAAACTATTGAAAGGAATGGTGATTGAGTGAAGAAAAAAAATACAGTATCAGGAAAGTTGTTTATCTATATTGCGTTATTTTTAGTAGTAGCTGTTGTAACTTTTTTTTCGATGAATTATCATTCTGAAATTGCCGCAACTGTGACAATGACAGAAGCAAAACTGCCTGTTGCTAAAATTAAAATGGAGTCAGGACAGTTTGTTAATAGAATGTATGGTTATACATCGGATATTGATGAAACACTTATGCACACAGATTTTACACCGCTTCCATCTAATAAAAAATTAACAGTAGTATTTGATACATATGGAGAAAAAGTAAAAAATATTGCCTATAAAGTGCGGGATATAAAAGAACATTCTTTAATTGAGGATACAAAAGTTGATGTTTTTGATGAAGTCAATAATACAGTAGAGGCGGTTCTTAATATTAAAAATTTATTGACCGATGAAGAAAAATATTTGTTAGAAATTTATATTGAGACAGAAAATTATAGTTATATTGGTTATTACACAACGATTGAGAGCGGACAAAATGATGATTTGCAAAAAAGAATTGATTATGTTTTAGATTTTAATGCGGCTACATTAGATGCAAGCAAGTTAAATAGTATTAATTCGTATTTAGAGTCAAATGGTTCTGCTGATAATACAAATTTTGGCAGTGTCAATATTAATAGTTCGTTATATAATGTTGGGTGGGGCGATTTAAGTCCATTTCTTCAAAGTGAGATTATCCCATCTATTATACAAGTTGACGGCGAAGTTATGGTAGTGGCGCTTGATTATATTTGCGGGGCGCAAAATGATTATGAAGGTTATGACACATACAGTGTTCATGATTATTATAGAATCAGGCAAAGCACAGACAAAATCTATCTTTTAGGTTACAGCCGCCAAACCAATCAAATATTTGATGGAAGAAATGATTTGATAAGCAATGGCAAGATTAATCTTGGCATCTGTTCTTCGCCGGAAGTGGAATTTATGGCAGATCCCCAAAATAAACATACGTATTTTGTCAATGCAAATACATTGTGGGGGTATAGTTTTGATACCAATACGATTAATAGGGTTTTTAGCTTTGAATCGGATGATTCGGATAATGTAAGAGAACATTATGGAAATCATGCAATTAAAATTATTCGTGTTGATGACAGTGGTAATGTGAGCTTTATTGTATATGGTTATATGAACAGAGGCGAACATGAAGGACAGGTTGGTGTTTCTGTATATAGCTACAATTTTGCAGATAACGAAGTACAAGAATTATGTTATATTCCATTAAATGTACCTTATCAAAATATTGTTGAAAATGCTGCAGATATTTCTTATATAAATAATGATAATTCTTTATATTTGTCTATTGGAAGCACGATGTATTCTATTGATTTAAACAGTATGGAAGTGATGGTTGAGATTGAAAATCTTATCAATGGAACATATCAAATGAGTGACAATGGGCGAATTATTGGCTATAGTACAAAAGGCGGGTTGTATGACAGCGAAGAACTGCGTATATTTAATATTGATAAAGGTACCGATTGTTTGATTAAACCTTTGGAGGGGGATTATTTAAAAGCGCTAGGGTTTATTGATGATGATTTTATTTATGGAGCGGCAAGAAAAGATGATATATATACGGATGATGCAGGATTTGTAACATTTCCAATGTATAAAATCTATATTATGAATGATTCGTATGAGATTATAAAAGAATATGAAAATGAAGGCATTTATGTAAGTGGCGCTGAAGTGGACGATTATCGACTTAATTTATCAAGAGTGACAAAAAATGATGATGGAAGTTACTCACCAACAACGATAGACCAGTTGATAAATAAAGATGAAAATGCAGCGGTACAAGAAGTTTATCTTGACCATATTTCGACCAATGTAAGAAAATCAGAGCTTGTTCTTGTACTGCCAAATGGTGTTGGTAATGTGGGAGAAGCGTCTCTCCGAGAGGCGGATGCAGCAGAGTTCAGTAAAGAAAAAGTGTTGAAGCTGGAGAGTAAGGTTAATACAGCATTAAAATATTATGTGTATACTGCTGGAAAATATTATAAAGCGTATGACAATATAAGTGCAGCAATCAATCATGGTATGAAAGATTATGGTATGATTAAAGATAATAATAATATAGAGATATGGAATCGAAATAGAACATCAAGCTATTCTATTAAGGGCGTATCCGCTTATATTGAAGCATATGACAATTCGATTAAAACTGCAACGCAAGCCGTGAAAAATTTTCTTGGAGGAGAAGGTTTAACGCCAATCTCAATGAAAAGTGTTTCTATAGAGAGCATATTGAGTTTTGTCAATGATGGAAGACCAGTAATAGCAAAGGTAAATGATGGATATATTATTATAACAGGATATGATTCAGGAAACATCGTATATATTGATGTAGGTACAGGGAAAGAAGAAACACAAAATTACACCAATGCAAAAAAGATGTTTACAGAAGCAGGAAATATATTTTTGGCATATTATAAGTAGTATATATTTTTGCAGATAAGACAGCAATGTCTGTTCTCAATTCGTAAAAGCACAATAAAAGGATAATGGATATGCACTGTGCGGCAAATGAAGTTGGATATATCAAAAAGCAAGCAGCGCAGAAATGAGGAAAAATATGAAAAAAAAGATTAAAAAAACTTTATTAATCATATTTTTAGTAGTGTTATTGGCAGCAGCGATTTATATAACACCTAAAATGATTCAAGTGTATCATTTTAAGCAAGAGGCAGAGCAGCTTGTTAAAGCTAGTTCAGAAGAAACATTTAAACAGTCTAAAACAACATTAGTATATGATAAAAATGGCGAAGAATTGTGCAAGATTAAGAATGACAAAGAGTTATATTATATTAGTTATTCCGATATACCAACAAACTTAGCCAATTCCTTTATTGTGATGGAGGATAAAGAATTTTATACACATTCAGGCATTGATTATAAAGCTATTATCAGAGCAATGCTTGCAAATCGTAAAAACAATAAGATTGTTCAGGGGGCAAGCACGATAACACAGCAGCTTGCCCGCAATATTTTTCTTTCTCAGGAAGTTACTTGGGAGAGGAAAATCAAAGAAATGTTTGCTGCTTATAGTCTTGAAAAAAAATATTCTAAAGAAAAGATATTAGAATATTATTTGAATAATATTTATTTTGGTAATGGTCTGTATGGTGTTGAATCAGCGGCAAAAGGATATTTTAATAAAAGCGCTTCAGAGCTTACTTTATCGGAACAGGCATTTATAGCAGCTATACCGAATGGTCCAACAAAATATAATCCTTTTATACATTTTGACAATACATTAGAGAGAAGAAATGTTATTTTAAGTGAGTTGTATAAAGATGGCTGTATCAGTTCTATGGATTATTATTCAGCTTTATATGATGAGGTGGTGTTAGAGGCAAGCACTGCAAATGAAGTGAATAGTTCAGTTGTTACATATGTACGGCACTGTGCGGTAGAGTCTTTGATGGGAAGTATGGGTTTTGTATTTCGCAATAATTTTGAAGATGAAACGGATTTAAAAAATTATCAGGATTTATATGAAAAATATTATAATGATTGTCAACAAAAGTTGATTGCGGGAGGATATACCATATATACATCAATTGATGTAGAAAAACAGGAATGGTTGCAGGAAAGCATTGACAGAAACTTAGAAAGTTTTACAGAGCTTTCTGATGAAGGGGTCTATAAAATGCAGGGGGCGGCAACTTGTATTGACAATCTTTCAGGCAATGTGGTGGCGATTGTTGGCTCTAGGAGTCAAGATATAAGCGGATTGACATTAAACCGAGCCTATCAAAGCTACAGACAGTCGGGCAGTGCGATAAAGCCCATATCGGTATATGCGCCTTATTTGCAGTTGGGATACAATGCAGATTCCATTGTGGAAGATGAGCCTATTCCCGATGGACCTGCCAATGCCGATGGTACTTATGCAGGACAAATGACGTTGCGGGAAGCGGTTAAATATTCTAAAAATACAGTAGCATGGAAAATTTATCAGGAAATTACACCAAGGGCAGGTATTGGATTTCTTATGAAAATGGGGTTTAAAAAGGTATGGTATGATAAAGATTACAATGCAGCGGCACTTGGTGGTTTTACATATGGCGTTACAACAGAGGAGATGGCAGGTGGATTTGCCACGTTAGCCAATGATGGAACATATCGAAAACCAACTTGTATTGAAAAAATTGTTAATGCTTCAGGAAAAGAAGTGGTTGATTCTAATAAAATAAATTTAATGATATATAGCGTCAGTGCTGCACGTATGATGACGGATATCTTGCAGTCTGTTGTAGAGCCAGGTGGAACAGGCTCACAAGCGGCTATTGAAGGGGTAGCCATTGCGGGAAAGACAGGTTCCACTAATTCCAACAAAGATATGTGGTTTTGTGGATATAGTCCATATTATACGCTTGCTGTGTGGATGGGGTATGATTATCCGCAAGTGATTCATGGTGATAATAAGACCGTTTATATATTTAAAGAATATATGGAACAAGTACATAAAACGTTGCCTAAGATGGGTTTTAATACAAACATAAATTCTGGAATCAATAAAGAACATACAACACCTGTTGAGGATGAGACTGTTCCAGATGAAACGCAGTTTCCAATAGATGAGGATGACGAGCAATCTACAACACAGCAAGAAACTGAGTCTTATCCTGAGGAGACAACACCAAGCCATGAAAATGACTTAAAGCCAGATGCTGATATGGATGCAACAAAAGCAACTGGAGGGGATGTTGATGTGCCAAATGGAAATTTAGGAGGAGACATGGATGCGCCGACTGTTGATACAGATAGACCAAATGGAAATATTGGGGGAGATATCGATGTGTCTATAGATATAGAATAGGTAAAGTGGAATCAATAAAAAAATGTATAAAATTATAAATAGAGCTGTCACATTAAGAAAAAGCTTTTCAGCTTTGTGTGACAGCCCTATTTTACAGTTATGCAAATGATTGCAATCTATTTTGTTACTTGTTTATAATTTTATTAGAAAATAATTATTTACCATAATGTGTTTTGTTGTATTCGGCAACACGTTTTTGTATTCGTTCAACTGGATTGAGTAAGTTGCTAATTGAGGAATCATGATTAAGCGTATCAATGAGAAGGGCAATGTATTTACTCATATCAACATTGATATACCAAGGTTTATTAAGTAATTCTTCAGGCTGATAAACAAGGTTGGTTGTAAGAATTTTATCAATAATGCCATTGTTGTAAGCTTCATCAAATTTTTGAAGACCATTTGTAAATAATCCAAAAGTTGTTGCGCAGAAAACTCTTTTTGCCTTGCGTCTTTTTAACTCGGAAGCAACATCAATCATGCTCTCACCAGAAGATATCATATCATCAATAATTAATACATCTTTGCCTTCAACATTGGTACCAAGAAATTCATGTGCAACGATTGGGTTATGTCCATTGACAATGGTTGCATAATCGCGTCTTTTGTAAAACATACCCATATCAAGACCAAGAACATTGGCAAAATAGACAGCACGTCCCATACCGCCCTCGTCAGGACTAATAACCATCATATGCTCATTATCAATATGAAGGTCATCAACACCTAATAAAAGGTATTTAATAAATTGATAAGTGCAAGATACTGATTCAAAGCCTTTCAGCGGAATAGCGTTTTGCACTCTTGGGTCATGCGCATCAAAAGTAACAATATTATCAACGCCCATATTTGTAAGTTCTTGTAGCATAAGAGCACAGTCAAGTGATTCTCTGCCGCTTCGTTTATGCTGTCTGCTCTCATATAAAAATGGCATAATAACAGAGATTCTTCTGGCTTTTCCTCCAGCAGCGGCAATTACACGCTTTAAATCAGCATAATGGTCATCTGGTGACATATGATTGGTAATTCCGCTGAGAGAATATTCAAGACTGTAATTGCATACATCAACCATTACATATAAATCAAAGCCACGTACAGAGTCATTCATCATACCCTTACCCTCACCAGAACCAAATCGAGGAGTTTTTGCTTCAAGTATATAGCTGTCTCTTTTATATCCAGCAAATGCTAGAGTGTGTTCGCTTTCATGTTCGCGTTGGTTTCTCCATTTAGTCAAATATTTATCAACTTTTTCTCCAAGTTGTGTACAACTTTTTAATGGAATGATACCTAATGTTCCATAAGGTATTGTTTCGGTGTGCCTTTCATCGCGTGGCATAATAAAATCCTCCGTATATAATCATTAATTTGTAATTATTGTGAGCTGCCTATTGTTTTAAGTCAATAAGGTAAGACCACATTCATTCATCAAATAATATAGTAGTAAATTATTTAGAAGTCAATCCTTTTGTTTTTTTCAATATGCGAATATCGTCTCCAAAAAGCTTTAATATCTTATAAGCGCTTAAGATGCGTGAAAAAATCCTTTCGGAATAAACTTCTCTTATGGAAGATAAGGATAGATTGGTTGATATAATCATGCTTTTTTGGCGAAGCAGCCGTTCATTAATAACATAAAACAGTTTGGAATTAGTATAGGAATTGCCAAGTTCAGTGCCTAAATCGTCAATAATTAATAAGTCGCAATCTAATAAATAGTGTGTATTATAATGTTTATCTTCGCCGAATTTAACAAAATCCTGCTGTTCAAAACGATTAAAAAGTTCGATGGCGGTTAGGTAAATAACACTGTGTGAAGAATCCAGTAATTCTTTTGCAATACAGTTGGTTAAGAAAGTCTTTCCGGTTCCTGTATCTCCAAAAAGTAATATATTAGAAAATGATGTATCAAATGTGTTTACAAACTCTTTGCAGATATATACCACTTGATGCATATTGTCAAAAGGGGTCAATCCTGTTGAAGATTCAACTGTATTTTTATTATACCATTTATAAGAAAAGGTATTAAAATTTTCATTGTCTGTAATGTTTTTAAGGTTAGAATCTAAATAGACCAAATCAACGGCTTTTTTGACAAAGCAGGAACATTTATCTTGTCCAATATAACCTGTATCTTTACATAGAGGACAGGTGAAAATTGGACTTAAATAATTGGATGGTTTATGAAGTTGATTTAAAATCTCCTTTTTGCGCTGGTCTAAGTCTGCAATTTTTTGTTTATAATCATCAGAAAGATTACCTGATATACGCATTGAAGCTGCTTTTATTGAAAGGTTGATAACAGTGCTTTCAATCTCTTTAAATTCAGGAGCAAGACAAGTAATTTCTTCATAGCGTTGGTCTATCTTGTTTTGATTGGCAGTTCGCTCATTGGCATACATTTGCATAATCATATCATATTGGGAATTTGTAAGAGACATAAATTTTCCTTCCTAAATCAGCCGTTGTTGCTTAATAATGCGCTTTCTAAACTGTCAATATCGGTGTTGCGCTGATGAAAATTATTAAATTTATTATTTGCTATGGCTTTAATAGTAGTATTTTTCTTTTTTACATTTTTATTTTCTTGTGTCTGTTCAAATTTTTGGTCATCCAGTTTTACATCATCTTGTGTTTTAATATTTGCATTATGCCAATTTGTAAGAATAGAGTCTGCATATTTAAAACTTGGTTC
Source organism: uncultured Lachnospira sp. (assembly GCA_910585095.1). Taxonomy (GTDB): domain Bacteria; phylum Bacillota; class Clostridia; order Lachnospirales; family Lachnospiraceae; genus Lachnospira. The sequence continues at coordinate 116,494 of CAJUBU010000003.1, read as the reverse complement.
GTGTATTTTGCGCATGGTTCGATTACAGGCTTCAATAATTAAGTCTGAAGAAAAATGATAGACATTGGTCCATTTTTTGATAAAATCCAATTCGCATTTGGCTATGGTGCGATTTTTAATGCCAAAAGCGCCTAAAATGGCATACGTAATTTCATTGTGATTATCAATATAAGTTTTTGCTTGTTTTACAGAAGATATACCATTCTCAGCCCATGCCAGAGCAACTTTTTGAATATAGTGCATACTTTTATGCCCATTTGTCACACAGTATTCAATTAAATATTCAATCAGGTCTGAAGGAAAATGAAGTGTATCATAAAAATAAGCGATTGTAGAAGCATCGGATGGATTAAGAGAATCACCCATATATGTTCCTACGGCATAAAGCAGCATGCTAAAATCATCTTGAGCATAAAATTTTTTCATCTGCTGTGGGGTGTAGGCTGTCCTCGTTTCAATGTTTAAATGAGCCAGTTTATTGCCAGCAGCAGAAGCAAAATCAACCATATTATTACAAGAATAATGTGATATTGAATTTATAGCTTCTTTTTTTTCATCGATTTTATCATCTGTATTTTTATGGGATTCTATAGGAGGCTCTTTATTTATATCGCAAGTTGTATCTTCTTTTAAATCACAAAAAGTAATGCTGTCAATTGTATTATTATTTGAGGTATTTAGCATAATTGCCCCAACTTTATTCCAATAACGAAGCGCACGTAAAATATCCGTCTCTGTTTGGTTAAAAACATCAGCAAGGCTAGAAACCGATATATCGGCTTGATGATTTGTTACACATTTAAAAAGATAGATATAAACTTTAACAAATTCACCATTTGCTAACGGCATATATTTATCAATAAAGATATTAGAAATATTGGTAGATAATTTGTTTAATTCAATATTTAAATTTAGTTTATTCATAAAGATAACCATGCCTTTCCATAATCTGTGAATTTAATGAATAGCTTGCTGTTGAACCAATGAAACTTTAAAGTAGCCATATTATAACATAGCAGGGAAATAAGTCAAACAAGTTGAAAATTGTGAAAAACTTGGTGGATATTGTGGAAAAAGTGGATTAAATAAAAAAAAGTGGAATAAGTTAGGTAAATTCAGGGTTTTAAAAAGGAGAGTTATCCACAAATAATCCACATATATCTTTTATTTTTAAAAAGATTTATGTGGATTATGTTGATAACAGAAATATTAATTGAAAATATGATATAAAAAAGGTCATTTTATAAGGGATTCCCCTACTTTATAAATATCCCCAGCCCCCATAGTTATCAACAAATCTCCGTTGATACAATTTTTTTTCAAAAATTTTGTTATTTCATCAAAAGGATTCATATAATAACAAGTTGTATTAAATTTTTTGATTTCTTCTTGTAAATCTATAGAGCTAATTCCAAAATGATTTTGTTCTCTTGCAGCATATATATCAGCAAGAATAACAACATCAGCAACAGAGAGTGCTTTTGCAAAATCTTTAAGGAGTGCTTTTGTCCTTGAATAGGTATGCGGCTGAAAGACGCACCATATTTTATTATGTGGATAATGTAGAGCAGAGTTTAACGTGGCAGTAATTTCATCTGGATGATGTGCATAATCGTCAACAACAGTAACACCATCAAAAGTCCCTTTGATTTGAAAACGTCTGTCGGTTCCTGTAAAGTGTTTTAATCCTTCTTTAATCTGTGTAATATCTAATCCAAGTTTTATGCCAACAGCAATAGCTGCTAGAGAATTATATACATTATGCAGTCCTTGCACGCAAAGCTCAATATGGTCTACCTTTATTTTGTCAATAAGTAAATCATAAGAACAACAACCAGTTGAATTATATTCAATATTAGCTGCACTATATTTGCTTATCTTGGGATTAGAACCAACAGTAATAACGTCACAGCGAAGCCCCTCATAAAAATAAGCGTAGTTGTCAATATCTGTATTGATAACAATTGTTCCATCGTCTGGAAGAAGCTCGTTGAATAATCGAAAAGAATGACGAATATCATCAATATCTTTAAAAAAATCAAGGTGGTCAGCTTTGACATTAAGAATAACATTGAGTGTAGGGTGAAAAGAAAGAAAACTATTCGTATATTCACAAGCTTCTGTAAGAAAGATATCCGATTTTCCAGCACGGATATTTCCTCCTATACTAGAAAGAATACCACCAACAGAAATAGTAGGGTCACAGTCTGCGTTTATTAAAATCTCAGCAATCATAGAAGTTGTTGTTGTTTTGCCATGTGTGCCTGCAACATTGATAGCTGTAGAATAGTTGGTCATAAGTTGTCCTAAAAGCTGCGCTCTTGTAAGGATATGTAAATTCAATTTTTTGGCAGTGACAAGTTCAGGATTTGAATCTGATATAGCTGCGGTATAGACAACTGTGTCAATATCTTTTGTAATGTTGGAAGGCATATGAGAGTAAAACACGGTAGCACCGCAATTTTCAAGTTCTTTTGTGAGTGCAGATTGACGCATGTCAGAACCAGAAACGATAAATCCTCTGTCTAAAAGAATATGTGCAAGCCCGCTCATGCTGATTCCCCCAATTCCAATAAAATGAATATGAATGGGATGGTTAAAATTAATATGATACATAAATCCTCCATTCTTGCTCAACCTGCGAGTTTAGTATGTATAAACATATGTTTGAAAATTAATTTCCATACAAATATTTTATTTCTGTATGAATTTTAGCGAGGTTCAGCCTATTGAAAAAATAAAATGTTTCCATTTATCATATTTTGATAAATTTCTGTAAATTCTATGTTATGATGAAACAAAAAAAGTTAAAGACATAACACAGTATAATAAATATAGTAACTCTCAAAACAAAATAATTCAACTTTTTTGTTATTTTTAGCATTTATGTTGAAGATGGAAAATAAATATATAAAGACAAGACAGCAATTGAACTTTGCTATATTAATTGTGTAATTTTTTTATAAATTTATTCGTTTAGTAAATAAGCTTATACGTTCAAAATACACAATTATTTTGGCATCAATAGATTGTTAAAAAAATGATAAAAAAAATGAAAAATTCTTTTACTTAATACTGTTAATATGTTATAATCATAATATCTTAATGACAGGTAAAATTTATTCATCAGAGGTGAGAGCATGATTAAAAAAGAAATGATTGCCATGTTATTGGCAGGAGGACAAGGCAGCAGGCTTGGCGTGTTGACTGCTAAGGTTGCTAAGCCAGCAGTAGCGTTTGGTGGAAAGTATCGTATTATTGATTTTCCATTGAGCAATTGTATTAATTCAGGTATTGATACCGTTGGTGTACTTACACAGTATCAGCCGTTAAGACTTAATACACATATAGGAATTGGTATTCCTTGGGATTTGGACCGCAATGTTGGAGGTGTAACCGTTCTTCCACCATATGAAAAGAGTACAAATAGTGAGTGGTACACAGGTACAGCAAATGCGATTTATCAAAATCTTGAGTACATGGAACAGTATAATCCAGATTATGTTTTGATTCTTTCAGGAGACCATATATATAAAATGGATTATAAGATTATGTTAGACTATCATAAGGCTAACAATGCAGATATAACAATAGCAGCTATGCCTGTACCAATTGAGGAAGCAAGCAGATTTGGTATTGTTGTTACAGATTCTGACAATAAAATTGTAGAATTTGAAGAAAAGCCAGCAAATCCTAAGAGCAATCTTGCATCGATGGGCATTTATATCTTTAGCTGGAAAGTTCTTAAGGAAGCATTAATAAAATTGAAAGACCAAAACGAGTGTGATTTTGGTAAACATGTTATTCCATATTGCTTTGAAAATAATAAGAGAATTTTTGCATATGAGTACAATGGCTATTGGAAGGACGTAGGTACGTTAAGTTCGTATTGGGAAGCTAACATGGAACTTATTGATATTATACCTGTGTTCAATTTATATGAGGAGTTTTGGAAGATATATACAAAGACCGATGCCATTCCACCACAGTATGTTGCTGCAGATGCATATATTGAAAAGAGTATTATAGGAGACGGCAGTGAGATATATGGAAAAATTTACAATTCCGTTATTGGTTCAGGAGTTGTAATTGAGGAAGGTGCTGTAGTAAAAGATTCCATTATTATGCAGGATTCTGTAATTGGAAAAAATACAGTTATCAATAAGTCGATTATTGCTGAGGAAGTTGTCATTGGTGATAATGTAGAGCTTGGTGTTGGTGAAGAAGCAGAAAATGTACACAAGCCAAAGATTTATAATTCTGGTCTTGTGACGATAGGTGAATGCTCTGTTATTCCAGATAATGTCAAAATTGGAAAGAATACAGCGATATCCGGTGAAACAACATTAGAAGATTATCCAGAAGGCGCACTTGTAAGTGGCGGCGTAATAATTAAGGCAGGTGACAACGTATGAAAGCAATAGGAGTTATATTAGCCGGCGGTAATAACAAGTTGATGAAAGAGCTTACCAATAAGCGCGCAATAGCAGCTATGCCGGTTGCAGGTAGTTATAGAAGTATTGATTTTGCACTGAGTAATATGGCAAATTCTAAGATTCAGAAAGTTGCCGTTATTACACAGTATAATGCCCGTTCACTCAATGAACATTTAAGTTCGTCAAAGTGGTGGGATTTTGGTAGAAAACAAGGGGGATTGTATGTATTTACCCCAACAATAACAGCAGACAGTAGTTACTGGTATAGAGGAACAGCTGATTCATTGTATCAGAATTTACATTTTTTAAAGACAAGCCATGAACCATATGTGGTAATTGCTTCTGGTGATGGTGTATATAAACTTGATTACAATAAAGTTTTAGAATATCATATTGAGAAAAAAGCAGATATTACAATGGTTGTAAAAAAGATGGAAGACCGCTCTGACATTAATCGATATGGAGTCGTTTCGATGACAGAAGAAGGACGTATTACAGAGATTGATGAAAAGCCGTTAGAGACCAATTTATCTACAGTATCTACTGGTGTTTATATTATACGAAGAAGGTTACTTATAGAGTTGATTGAGAAGGCAGCAGAGGAAGACCGTCATGATTTTGTGAGAGATATACTGATGCGTTATAAAAATATCAAGAAAATATATGGATATAAGTTAGAGTCCTATTGGAGCAATATCTCAACGGTTGATGCATATTATAAGACAAATATGAATTTTCTTGACAGAGATGTAAGAAATCGTTTCTTTAAAGAATATCCAGATATTTATACAAAAGTTGATGATTTGCCTCCTGCAAAATATAATCATGGTTCTGATGTAAAGAATAGCCTTGTTTCAAGTGGTTGTATTGTGAATGGTACAGTTGAAAATTCTGTGTTGTTTAAGAAGATATATATTGGAAATAACAGTATTGTAAAAAATTGTATTATTTTAAATGATGCATATATAGGAGATAACTCATATATTGAAAACTGCATTATTGAAAGTGGCAGTACAATAAAAGCAAATAGTCGATATGTTGGTGAAAATGGTCCAATGATTGTTGTGGAGGATAATCCTATATATAGTTAAAAAGGGGGTTGTTCAGTAATTAAAAAGATGCATATATATGGAACAATATAATCAAAGATATCGAAAAAACAAAATTGAATACTAAAATAATCCGAATATTAAGAAAGGAGAAGCTACTTAGATGAGAGCCTATATCTAATCAAGCAATGAATTTATAGGTATGTACCGATGGTTCGTCGGGAAGTTATGACTGTGGAGTGTACAATGTGTTTGGTAAACCCATCAAAACTGTGAGTAGAATGATATTGTTATCTTCAAAAGCATACATGATGAAACAGTAAGATAAAATCGTGAGATTTATCCAAATCATCTAGGATATATTGATATATATTTTTAGTAGCAGTGCTTATGAATATTACAGATGTACGTGTAAGAAAGATTGATAAAGAAGGTAAAATGAGAGCCGTAGTCTCTGTTACTATTGATGATGAATTTGTGGTACATGACATTAAGGTGATTGAGGGTGAAAAAGGATTGTTTAT